>NZ_JBHUIV010000025.1:176254-608996 GCF_042683085.1 Shivajiella indica
TACAAAGATTTTAAACAATTTATGGCAAAGTGACTAAATGGCCTCTAGAATCCAATTGGTTTTTCTACACATTCATTCCCAGAATCGCTAGCTCAATGACCTCAGTTATATACTCTCGGGTCAAGAGAAAAATCTAGATTTTTCCCAACTGGTAAGACACCAATTTTTTGAAACCGTAAGCAAAGTCATTGCTAGGATTTTCTTTTTTCGTTTGGAAAATTAATTTCTGTTTACCAAATTGTTAATTCAATGTTACCATGGTTTTTTTCTAATCAAAAAAATAGGAAATGAATAGTAAGAGGACTATTTATTGTTTTTCAGGTTTTAAAAGATTTGCAGTAATTTTAGGCTTTGTAACACCGATAGTATATCTAAATATTACTGGATATTCAGGTCTTGATAATTATTTTGAAATACTGAGTAAATTTCTTTTTACAATTGCCATCTTCTTTTTCTTGCAATTTTTCTTCAAAAATGAAAAAAAAACTTTTTGGTTTTTAATGTTACTTTATATCCCAACTTTAATTATTGAATTCTTCAACATTCTGATTCTCAATCAATATTTATCACATGACAATATAAAATCTATATACTATACGAATTGGAATGAAACAAGCGGTTTTGTAAGAGATTATGCAAAGTATGCTCTTTTTCCCTTATTGCTTGTTGCATTTTTGATATTTCTATTCTCAATAAATAAACAAAAAGAAGTTTCAATAAAACCAAAAAAGGCATCCTTACTCTTTTCTGCTATAATATTTGGAGTACTCTCTTTCTCAATACCATTTATCAAAAACATTAATAGTTATATATTTTTAAGTGATAAAAATATCTTTGTACATACCCTAAAAGAAGATTTTTTCAAGAAACCTCCACTAAATTTTTATTATCGTCTTAATGAATTAAGAAGTTATATAAAACGTTTTGGCAGACATTTGAAATTAAGAGAAAGTTTCAGTTTTCAATCTAACACTAAAGAAGAAAACCAGCCAGATGTGGTAATATTAATCATTGGCGAAGCTATGAGGTCTTCTAATTGGACATTAAATGGTTATGAAAAATTAACAAGTCCTTATTTGTCAGAGTTGGACAACCTAATTTCATTTAAAAGTCATTATTCTAATGCTAACCAAACTTCAAACTCAATTCCAACTTTAATTACAAAAGCCACGCCAGCAAATTTTGAACAAGCGTTTAAAGAAAAGTCCATCATAAGCTTATTCAAAGAAGTAAATTATCAAACTGCATGGATATCCAATCAATTCATTTTTTTTCTTGAAAATCAATCAGAACCAGATACATTAATTGCTAATTTGGAAAAGCCTGAAATCACAGATATTGAAACTTTAGTCCCATTTAAAAATATTTTGGATAGAAAAGGAGATAATAAAATTTTCATTTTGATCAATTTGTTAGGCAATCATACGGCTCCGCCTCTCCCCTATAAAAATCATTTTAAACCCAATACCAATGGTAAAAAAGAAATTTCATATAATGATTCCAAAGAGGAGATAATAAATGATTATGACAATAAAATTTTATTTCAAGACTTTATTCTTGGTGAGTTAATAAATTCTTTGAAAAGAGAGAAATTAAGTTCATTATTAATTTTTACTTCAGACCATGGCATTAACTTATTTGATGATGATAATTCAAGTATTTTTGGTTATGGTTCTGATAACCCTTCCATAACAGAGCTACATATTCCGCTCTTCATTTGGTTCTCAGAACAGTATAAAGAGCACAATGAAAAAAAGATTGAAATCATGATAAAAAACAAAAATAAGGTTTCAGATAACTTAAATATTTTCCATACTGTTGCTGATCTTTCTGGAATAGATTACTTGGATTTTAATCCTAAATTTAGTCTGGCT
This sequence comes from Shivajiella indica, assembly GCF_042683085.1. Lineage (NCBI taxonomy): Bacteria > Pseudomonadati > Bacteroidota > Cytophagia > Cytophagales > Cyclobacteriaceae > Shivajiella > Shivajiella indica. The sequence goes on from NZ_JBHUIV010000025.1 coordinate 178,129, forward strand.
AGGAATGAGTATGAAGAAAGGGACAGTATCCCTATTTTTAATAAAAAGAAAATTGAATACATAAAACTAAGGAATTGATTTTTAATTCATAATCAATTAATATCAAATGAATTATTTCATAGTCAATCCAATTTCAGGGAGTGTAAGTTCAGCAAAAAGGCAAAATCTTATTGATAAAATTACAAAATTTCCTGAAAATAAAATCTTAATTACACAATCAAAAAACGATGCTTCTAAGCTTGCGAATATTAGTATTGAAGAAGGGGCAAAAAAAATAATTGCAGTTGGAGGGGATGGAACTGTGAGAGAAATAGCCTCAAGTTTAGTAAATTCTAATATCCCTATGGGTATAATACCAATGGGATCTGGTAACGGTTTAGCAAATCATCTAAAAATCCCAAAAAATCTCGATTTTGCAATTAATTTGGCCATGACTGGACAATCCAAAAAAGTTGATGTTGGTCAGGTAAATGATTATATTTTTTTATGTACTGCTGGTTTTGGTTTTGATGCAAATGTTGCAAAAAAATTTGCATCAATGGAGAAAAGAGGATTATTAGGTTACTTAAAAGCAATTTTTCTTGCTTATAGAGGATTTCAACCTATTTCTGCTAATTTAGACAAAAATAAAATTGAAAATTTCTTTATTTTAACATTTGCAAATACTAATCAATATGGAAATAATGCCTTTATTTCACCTAATTCAAGTGTAATAGATGGAAAATTAGAAATGGTTCAAGTCAGAAAAAGTAGTCTAAATAGTCATTTATCCATTGCGGTAAGATTATTTTTCAAGAACCTTCATAAATCAGAAAATGTAAATATCTTCTCAATACAAAATTTAAAATTAAAATTAAAACCACCCTATTTTTTTCATTTAGATGGAGACTATATACCTGAATTCCAACCTGAAACAATAAATGTTAATGTAATCCCAAAAGCTATTTCAATTATTTATTGAGAGTTCTTGAAAACCTTATATAACTCCTTGATTATTTTATAATTAGTGCTTCTTGGTTATTTCTCAAACCACTGATATTAAGCATAAAACTTAATATAAAACCCCGAAATAGCTGAAATCAGCTAATTTCGGGGTTCTTTTTTTTATAATACAATTTTGTTTTTTTAATATTTAGATTTGATCTTTCTTTTTTTGTGAAAAAACCTTTCAAAATGATAATAATTATATTGAATTATTTCATATATATTTTACTATTACGCAAATTCAACATCAATTGCTTCTTGTTTTAATTCTAACTTTCCCTCCATTACTAGGAGATGCTCCCAATTGAAGTGAAGTGGTAGTTGGTTCTGTAGTAACCGCTTCAAAATTTGCAACCAAAGTTACATTAGATCCCGGCATGGTAAAGGTAAATTCAGGGTTTGTACTGATCACTTGCCCATTTCTGGACCAATTTAGAAAGGCAAAACCTGAGTTTGGAGTGGCCCTTAATTTGACTTGGTCACCTTGTTTGTATGAACTTCCACCAGTTAAATTTTCCAGCGTTCCTCCTGAACTTGGATTTCTTTGTAAACTTAAGGTATAGGTTGGTATCTCCTGTTGCTCCCCTGGTAAATGAATAGAAGCATCATCAATATAAACAGTTGTAACTGAAGGAATAGTATTTTGTCCATAATTATTAACAGACCATTGCAATTCAGTTGTTGGCAAACCACGAATAGTATTAGGATAAGTTGGAATATTTTGTTGGTCAAAAATCAAAACATCATCCTGCCACATCATAATCCTTCCATTGTTTCCAGAAGTACTATGCCAATATCTTGCCTGAATTTTAAACCATTTTCCAATTGGAATATCTACTTGACTGAGGGCCGGTATACGATTATCCCTTGAACTTCCGCTACTCCAATCAGTCCAATATAATTGAAGATAATTATTACCTCCAGAACCTTTTCCTCCTCTTACCTCAATATGAACAATTGCTGTTTTTCTAGAACTACCATCCGAAATTCTTGCTTTCCATTGAAAAATATTATACCAAGAAACTCCCGTCATATCAATTTTCTCTGGAATGAAAAACCATGCAGTATAAATAGCATCTGGGTTATTGGTTGGTATACCATTTGCCCCCCATACATACAATTGAGTAGAGGCCATCTTCCCTCCCATGTCTGCTTGCAACTTAAACGACCTTGACCCTGATAAGGCTCTATCAGCTGAGGACCCTGAAAAAAGCACATTTTGACTATTCATTTGCGGATTACCACTCCATTCTGATAAATTCCCCGTCTCAGCACCTCCAAACCAAAGTCTTTGCCCTAAAACATTCATATTGGTTGTAGCTAGGTTGGCTGTACTTTCCGTAGCATAAGTTTTGAAATCAACGGAATCCGCCGGATTATTTTCAATACTTTTTTCCTCTGAAATTCCTAATGCATCATTCAGATTCGATTGGAAAAGAGAAAACAGAATCCCAAGCAATATTATTCCCAACATTTGAATTCCCTTTCCCTTTCTATTTAGTCTATTCATAAACTTATTTTTATAGCGCTTTTTCCGCACATTTTTATCGATTTTATTTAGCATAATCAGTGCCACTTATTACTTTTTTATAAATTTTGTGGCCGGATAATATTCATTTTTATAATTTATATAAAGTAGATAAATACCTTCATTCAAATCCGTTACATCAATACTGATCATTGAACCTATTGGTTTAGCTACATATACCTTATTGACCTCTCCTCTCATCGAAACGGTCCTAATCTCCAATTCCGATTCTTCATCTATATCATCAAAATAAATATTCAGATAATCAGTTGTTGGGTTTGGACCTATGACATAAGTTAGTTCAGGCCTAATTTCAGCAATCCTAAGGGGCTCTATTTTAGGAATTTCAATATCTATAGCCCTTGAGTTAAAATGGTTACCCATTTGGTCCGTTGCAGTGGCAATCACTTGGTAATTGCCAGGTAATAATTTTTGCCACTTCATCCCAAATGGATCTTTGTCTGCTACCCCTATGGAAATGCCGTTTACGAAATATTCGACATTTACTATGGGTACATCCAAATCTTCGAAGCCAATTCTAAATGCCACTTCCCTTAACACAGAATCTAAAGGATTCAATATCTCATAATCAAGATTGATGGTCGGAACTTTCATTTCTTCAGTGAAAATTTTAACCACTGGACTCAGAACAATACTATTGTCTTCAAAAACAAGTCTTGCCACCAAATTGTGTTCTCCTTGTGGTACATTTTTCCAAATGAAAGCATAAGGTTCTTTACCATTCGATCCCAATCTCTGATTTCCCCTATAGTATTCCACCCGTTTAATTGCCTTGTCTGTGTCATTTGGCAGTTGTACCATAATCGGTATATCAGAACCTGTAGGAAATGTTGAATTTCGGATTGGGTTTACTATTTCAAAAGGAATATATTTTACGGTTATTTTTACCTCTGATGAAATATTGGATTTTTCTGGAAACCCTCCTGTTGCAACAGCTTTGATGGTATGAAATCCTGAGGTAGCATTTTCCCAATCAAATATAAAAGGGCTTTCGGTAGATGTTCCAATCAATTGATCTCCACTGAAGTATTCAACTTTTTTCACATGTTCAGCGTCCCCACTGAACATCACAGTCATTAATATCTTCTCTCCCGCCTCAAAAGTCTGATTATCCAAAGGAGAAATAAACTCTATTTCAGGAATCAATTGTTCAGGCAAGACGGTCACGCTGACAGGTGCAGATGTCCTACTCGCACCTTTGTTATCAAATGCTTTTGCTGTTAAGGTATAAGTACCCAATTCTACATTAGGCCAGGAAACTACATAGGGAGCAATTGTTGAGGTACCTATTAGGGTGCTTCCTTTATAAAATTCAACTTTGGTAATTCTTCCATCTGAATCGACTGCATTGGCCTTAATTTTCACATCGGATCCTTCAAGTATTTTTGAACCCGATAAAGGAGCTGAAATACTAACTGTCGGTGGAACATTTTCTTTTTCTACTTCAATATTCACCACTGAAGAAACTGTCGATGCGTTTTTATCATCAAATGCTTTTGCAGTCAAAGCAAACTTGCCTACAAAAGCTTTGCTCCAGGTAATTGAATATGGTGCAGTAGTAGATGTTCCGATCAAAGTACCGCTTCGGTAAAATTCCACTTTAGTGATTTTACCATCTGAATCTGCCGCATTTGCCTCTATTTTAATATCCGTACCCTCAACAAATAAATCCCCATTTTTAGGAGAAGTAATGCTCACAGTTGGTGCAACATTTGGTTTTTCTATTGTAACATTAACAGCTGCTGAAACAGTGGCACCATTTTTATTATCAAAAGCTTTAGCAGTCAAGGTATAATTCCCGGCCGCAGGCTTATCCCATTTGAAAATATAAGGTGCTGTTGTCACTGTGCCCAATAGGGTAGTTCCATTGTAAAATTCAACTTTAATTATAGTGCCATCAGCATCAGATGCATTTACTTGAATACTTACCTCAGTACCTTCTAAAATTTTGTCTCCGCTTTTTGGTGATGTTATGGTTACATTTGGTAATTGATTAGGCTTTTCAACCACAATTTTTCTAGGAGCGGAAACAGTAGTAGCATTTTTTTCATCAAAAGCTTTGGCAGTTAAAGTATAAGTTCCTGCTAAAGGTTTACTCCATGTAATGGAATAAGGAGAGGTTGTGGATGTTCCTAAAAGCGTATTCCCATTATAGAATTCAACCTTGACTATTCTTCCATCAGAGTCAGAAGCATTGGCTTCAATTTTTATATCCGAACCCTCCATAAATATAGCACCACTGCTTGGAGAGGTTATACTAACCGTAGGAACAACATTTGGTTTTTCTATTGTAACATTTATAACCTGAGAAGTTGTTGTCGCGTTTTTATCGTCAAAAGCTTTTGCAGTCAAAGCATAACCACCCGCAGCAGGTTTTGTCCAGATCACTGAATAAGGAGAAGTGGTAGAAGTCCCAATCAGTGTACTACCTCTGTAGAATTCGACTTTTGTAATTCTACCATCTGAATCCGCAGCATTCGCATCAATTTTCAGATCCGAACCCTCAATAAATTTATCCCCGTTTTTTGGAGAAGAAATTGATACAGTAGGTAATTGATTGGGTTTTCCTACAATTATGTTGATAGGAGATGATACCGCGGAAGCATTTTTTTCATCAAAAGCTTTGGCTGTAATGGTGTAACTTCCAGTAGCTGCATTTGATATGGTTGCATGATAGGGAGGTAAGGTAGAAGACCCTATCAATACACTTCCTCTGTAAAACTCAACTTTTGAAATTTTACCATCTGAATCTAAGGCCTCGGCCTCAAACCTTATATTTGAACCCTCAAGATAAGTTGATCCATCAGAAGGTGAGATAATCTGGACAACAGGAGGTACATTTGGCTTAACTACCTCTATTTCAACCTGAGGTGAAACAGCTGTTGCTCCTTTATCATCTGTCACTTTAGAAGTCAATACATAAGAGCCAATTTGAAGATTGGTTAAAGTAAAAATACTTCTAGGATCAGATACCGTTCCAACAATTATTCCATCTTTAAACAATTCAACTTTTGTAATATTTCCATTAGGGCTACTTGCTTCAAATCTAACTGATACATCTTTGTTGGATTCAAAGGTTGAATTGTCGGCAGGGGAAGCAATTCTTATGGAAGGTTGACCAATACTTTTAAAAATTCCCACTATTTGAACATCACTATTTGGCATAGTGTATTCAAACTCTACTTTTTCACTTACTTTTTGCCCATTTACCTCCCAATGACTGAAATAAAATCCCGGTTCAGGTTCAGCCGCAAAAACTATCACCTCTCCTACTTTGGCCTCTAATTCTGTTAAATTCTCCTCAAAACCAGCACTTTCTTCATAGGATTGTGAAAAAATCAATCTCCTGACTTCTTCAAATCCAACAGATCTATTTGAAGCCGACCCATTGTCTTTATCAGTAAATAAAGGATTTGCATACACTTGGTTAAAGCCAAGATATACCATGAACACGGTAAATAATTTTAAAATAAATCTCCTCATCCCTACTAATCTCAAAATTAGGATAAAAGTTTAATTTCAGGATTGAATGAAAAATCAAGAATATTAAAATGAATCTTGTTTTTCTTTTCGACTAAAAGTATCTCTGACTTATGGGTGATTAAGTTTTTTTGGATACAGGTCTTGTAAAATATTTTTTTATAATCCATAACTAGGGCCTTTGTTAGTTAATAACTGTTTTAATTATTCCAACAAGCTCTAATTAACAAGTTTTATACCAAAAAAAATAGAAAAAATATACCAGTATAAAATCAAATCTTACACTTAAAACCTTAAAATGTAACAAAAATCAAAATAACAGATTCAAAGAGCAATTTTAAATATTTAAAAGAAAAAGAAGGTCAAAATTATTTTTTTTAATTTTTTTTTTAAAAAATATTAATTATTTATCAAAAGTGGTCTTGAAGCTGTAATTACATTTCCCAATGTATCTGTGGCAAAAACATAAACCCTTGAATCTTTGGATGGCAATCTGATTTCCACAAATTTTCCATCCTCTAAATTGGTCAAAACGGACGTGGTTTTTTTCCAGGTTTTCTCCTCATGTACCTCCCATTCAAAATTAAGTTTCCCCTTGTAATCATTTAAAATGGTCGCTGAAAGCCAAACAGATTCCCCTGGTTTTCTATAATGCCAAGGTCCAACAATAGATATATCCGGAAATTCCAGATTTACTTTTTCATCTTTTTTCCACACACTTTCCAGATAATAATAAGATGGCTTAAGTCTTCCCTTGTAATCAGTGATTCCAAACCATGTTGAAGTTCCTTCATATCGGTCTCTCCAGCTAAATGCAAATCCTCCTAAATTTTTCCCTTTATTTTTTTCGATTATTTCAACCCATTGTTTTTTGTACCATTCAGCTTTGGAAATAGAGGAAAGTTCGATCAATAGGTAATTATTCCAGTAATCTCCCATTTGGTTGTTCCAGTAACCTTTGGGACCAAATTCAGTAACTGCATAAGGAATTTCGGGGTAAAACGACTCAAAAATTGAATCTATCTTCCCAATATTTTCTTCATAATAAGAATTCACTCCAATAACATCTATGTGTGGTGCATGGGCTTTATATTGGTGTAAAACACCATACAACCTTTCATTGTCATGTTCTTCCGAGGAAAATACAGGTCTGGTAGGGTCTATTTTTTTAATCTTTAAGGCAAGATTATTCAAAAATTGCAAGTAATGTATTCTAACCAAGGCAAGGTAGGGTTGGGCATAATATTTCTTTAATAATCCCCAGGTTTCATTCCCAATGTTCCAGGCTATAATATTTTGATCTTCCTTATATTTCTCAACCGATGCAATTATCTTTTTTTCATATTCCTTAAGTTTCTTTCTGTCAAGTCTATAATCTATTTTTGGGTCAAACCAAAAACCATACATGATTTTCAAACCGTTTTCATCAGCAACTTTAAGGATATTTCTGTCATAAATACTGGGTTCATACCTCCTAATAGTGTTTGAACCCATATTCTTTATTTGCTCAAAATCTTTTTCTAATTGTTTTCTTGACAAGGGATAAAAACCTTCCTCCCAATCATGTCCCGGATTATAACAAATCCCTTTCATATAAAACGGCATTCCATCCACCAATAAGTAGTGATTACCATTTTCACTTTTTAACATTTCGGGGGAAATCACGCCGGTAACTTCATCGTCATATTCAATTTGATTCTTTGTCTGAAAAAAAGCCCCATATCCTTTAAACCAATTATTAATATCACTCAAGTCAAAAGTCCATCTTATAAAATCAGAAGATTCAGTAGGACGCCAGTCACTAAACCAATTTTTGTCAAGATCACTGTAAAACATTACAGTGGATTTGATTTCCGGATAGTTCTTTTTTATTTTTTTGATTGACTCAAAAACCCATTGTTTTGCATCTGTTCCATACGATGTTGACCCAAATTCAGCCAACATAATAGGCAGCTTCAAGTTTTTTTCTTCAATTTGTTCTTTAAACGGAAGGTAGATTTCTTCAAATGTTTTAGGTGCTTTGTCATTAAATGCTAATCCATAATTTAAAGCAGTCAAACCAATCCAATCCACATATGGTTTATATCCGCCATGTGGAAAATAGTTTTCAAAACCTTCTGTGGACCAAGGACTCCATACCCAGGAAACATTTTGGGTCCCTGAATTTTCAAATCGGGTATGTACATAAATCCACGCTTCTATAAACTCCTCGGGTGTGTTCCCTCCTGTTCCCGACCAGGGGTACATGGGATTTTCCATTTCGTGTGCAAATCTTAAGAAAACAGGGTGATTGAGATCTCTTAGAGATGCCGCCATATTATCTATGTACTCATCAAAATAACCCTCAAGGATATAATGAAACACTCTTTTATTATTTTTCAGGTCTTCATTTTCCCTGTAAGATGCAAATAAATTGGTCCATGGTTCCCAAGTTATCATTGGAATTGCCCCATGATGAATGATTTTTTCCCAGTGTTCATAAGGCAAAGAATCATCAGACCAGGGAAGGTAAGTTGAAATAATTGCCCATTTGTAATTGGATTTACCTTCCAGATCAGCAATCAGAGAAATCTCACTTTGGTTGTCAAACTGAGGATAATAAATACCAGAGTAAAACCCTCCTAGTTCTTTGTCCAATGGATCTTTAACTTTCGGATTAACATGTTGATCGCTACCTAATTTAAAAGAATTCATCACAAAAAAAGAACTTGCGAAAAATAATATCAATAAGGTAAAAATAAATGCTAAATAACTTAACCTCTGAAAAGAAAAAGCTTTGGATCGGATTGGTTTAAAATTTTGAATTTTTGAGGAAATATTTCTTAATGAAGTAAACCAGGATGATTGTCCAATTACAAAAGCAAGAAAAAATATAATCGCATTCACTGAAGCAAATAATGCCATTAATAAACTATAAGGCTGCCAATCCCAATACAGGCCATAGATTACCGCTGCTGCTGATATCAACGCAACCATTAAATTCGGTAATCCTAATAAAAAGTCTCCTTTCGTGGAATGCTCTTTTGGTGTTGGAATATATGGGACCTTAACATTAAAAATAGTATAAATAAAGCCCAAGATAAATATCCACCAAGTACCAACTCTTAAAATTCCACCAATTAAATGTAAACCTCTTTCTTCAGGTTCGTTTAACCAACCTTGGGCATAAAATCTGAAAATCAAACTGAATAGAAAAAATGGAGTAAAAAATGTGAAAAACACCATAGGATTTAATAACCATGGATACTCTCCTGTTAAAAGAGAATAAATAGGTACTAGAATATCAATTAAACCAATTAAACCAAACAGATAATAAACCGGCATCAAACCATAATGTATCTTTTGGCGCCAATTAAATTTCAAAAACAATTTGGGATAAAGGTTAACCCAAAGATCAAAAGTGCCCCTGCTCCATTTCAACTGTTGTTTATAGTAAGCCGCCAAACCACTGGGGACCAACCCTCGGGATAATATGACCGATTCATAAACAGATTTCCATCCCTTGGCATGAAGCAACATAGAAGTGTGCATATCTTCGGTCAATCCTGGAGCATGTCCTCCAATAGAATCTAATGCCGCTCTTCGAAATGTACAATTTGCACCAATAGCCTGAGCTGTTCCAAATTCGCTCATAGCCCGCATATATGGCCCATAAAATGTATAGGTTTGTTCTGCCGCTCCTTTAGCCACTAAAGATTCTCCTTGATTACCATAAGCCTGAACCACTTGAACGTATCCAATTTCCGGATCATCAAAATGATGTAAAACATGATCTAAAAAATCAGGAAATGGGGCGTGATCAGGATCCATAATCACACAAATTTCACCTTTTGCCTGTTTCAGAGCGTTGTTAATATTACCTGCTTTAGCATTTTCATGGGTTTTTCGGGTTACATGAATGACGCCCAATTCTTTACAAATTCTTTTTACATAAGGATCATCTCCTTCATCACAAAGGTAAGTGGAATGTGGATATTCAACCGCAACCATTGCCCTTAAGGTATTCTCTAGCATATCATATGGCTCCCCCGGACAAAAAGTGGTGAGCATATCTACAGAATAATTCTTTTTGGGCTTCTTGAGGATTTGAGTGGATGGATTTTTCGAAAGTAAACCTGCATAATGGTACCATTCAAATCCCACCTTTAATAATTTTAATATTAAAGAAATAGTTAAAAGATAGTATAAAGTTTTGTGCCCTACCCCTACTTCGGTAAAAAAACCAAATAAAAAAAGGCCTAAAGAAAATATTGAAAATATTAATATTAACCTACCCCAAACCAAGTTATTCCTGTTCATCACATTAAAAAAACATTTTAGACAATTACTACACGAAATACTTTATTTTATTTTTAAAATACAAAATTTATTATTCAAAAAACCTAAAAATTTATTTTTGAAATATTTTTTTTTAACTTTGGAAAAATCAAATCTAAATTATTGCATTTATGCAAAAGACAAAATTAATTATTTTTTTACTGTTAACCCTAATTATTTTCTCCTGCAATAAGACAGAAGTAAAAACTGATACTCCTACCGTTGAGGTCAAATATAAAGACGGGAGGGCACAACTTTTGCGAAATGGTCAACCCTACTTTATCAAAGGTGCAGGAGGAACAGAGAACCTTGACAAAATAGCCGCCTATGGTGGAAATTCAGTAAGAACTTGGGACATACAGGATGCTGAAAGGATATTAGATGAAGCACATGCATTGGGCCTCACAGTGACCCTTGGACTACAAGTAGGTAGACCAACCTGGGGAGATGATTTTAATTATTGGAATATTTGGCAGGTGGATAAAAAAATAGAGGAATTATTACCAACCATCGAAAAATTCAAAAACCATCCTGCACTTTTGATGTGGGGTGTTGGAAATGAAGTTAATCTATTTGGAGGAAATAAATATATAGTCTATTTCACACTGAATAGAATTGCCAAAAGAATTAAAAAAATTGACCCCAATCATCCTGTTTTAACAGTTTTTCATTTGTACGAAAAACCACATAAATACATTTCTCCAAAATATTTTATGCCCGACATAGACATTTTGGGTTTTAATGCCTTTGATAGATTACCGAACATGTACGATAAAATTTACAGTAGAACAGGCTGGAATAAGGCCTATATTATTTCAGAATGGGGCCCGACAGGTCATTGGGAAAGTGCAACTACAGATTGGGGAGCTCCTAAGGAACTGACCATGAAGGAAAAAGTGAATTTGATGAAAAACTACTGGTATTTAATGCATGGGGACAGTGTTCATTTTTTGGGAAGCTATGCCTTTTATTGGGGCTTTAAGTATGAAATAACCCATACTTGGTTCAGCTTGTTTTCAGAAGAAGGGTATGATTCGGACCAAGTTAAATTCCTTCAAATGGCATGGTCGGGTAAAAATCCGGAAAACTGGCCTCCAATTATAGAACAAATGGAAATTGACCCAAGTGAAAAAAATGGTAATGTATATTTGGAAGCAGATAAGATTTTTAGGGGAAAAGTGGTTGCATCTGATCCCGATACAGATAGTCTGTCTTTCCGGTGGGAATTGAGGCAAGAAGAATCAAAATTTTATGAAACAGGAGTTTTCAAACATAATATGGAAGACCACTTATTGCAAAAAGACTTACCAATCATAGAATTCAAAACACCAAAACAAGAAGGCGATTATCGTTTGTTTGTATTTGTTTATGATGGAAAGGGTAATTATTCAACCCAAAATATTCCATTTTATGTTGTAAATAAATAATATTTGGCCTTTTGTCATTAAGAAAACCCTATGATCGGTAATCTTCGGAACTATACTTTTTAAAGAGATATTTTAGTTTATCGGATTATTAATTAAAACAAATTGTAATAAAAAAAATATCCCCTATCTTTGCACCCTGATTAAAGGAAGTGTCCCATAGATTAGGAAGCTTTCTTTAAATTGAAAAAACTTTAAACAAACAAAATTATGAAATCACTAGAGATTATAGGGTTTAAAAGAGCAAATCTCGATGGTGCAGAACTTAAGCAGATCCGCGAGGAAGGTAGTGTTCCTTGTGTTGTTTATGGTCCGGCTATCAAAGAGCAGATTCACTTCCACTCTCCTGCCATTCTTTTCAGAGACCTGATCTACACTCCGGATGTGCACATGGTTGACCTGAATGTAGAAGGACAAAAAATGAAGGCTGTATTGAAAGATGCCCAGTTCCATCCAGTATCAGAAGTATTGTTGCACGCTGACTTCTTGGCTTTCAGCGAAGACAGACCAATCAAATTTGAAGTGCCGGTTGAGATTGTTGGTACCTCTCCAGGTATCCAAAAAGGTGGTAAACTGGAAATCAAAACCAGAAAATTATCAGTTAAAGGCTTGGCAGCTAATCTACCTGATAAAGTTATTGTTGATATCTCAAATTTGGACCTAGGCAAGTCCTTCAAAGTTGGCGAATTACAGGTTGAAGGTTTCGAAATTTTAACCAGCCCCAATGTTTCTATTGTTACCATAGGTATTCCAAGAGCACTTAGAGGTAAAAAAGGCGAGTAATCCCGATTTTAAATACGATAAATTAAAATCCTGCTTAGACCTTAAGCAGGATTTTTTATTTTTGCCCAATTCTATCAAATCAATTATTCATGAAATACCTTATTGTTGGACTTGGCAACATTGGACCGGAATATGAACTGACCCGTCACAACGTGGGTTTTCTTACTATGGACCGCTTGGCAGACAAGCAAAGGGTAGAATGGAAAAGCGATCGTCTGGCATTTACTTCCCATTTCAAATATAAAAGCAGGCAGATTTACCTGATCAAGCCCACCACCTACATGAACCTATGTGGGAAGGCTGTAAATTATTGGATGAAAGAACTCAATATTCCCAAAGAAAATATCCTGGTCATTGTTGATGATGTGGCATTACCCTTTGGGAGCTTGAGAATGAGAGGAAAGGGTTCCGCAGCAGGACATAATGGGTTAAAAAATATTGAAGCCATTTGTGGCGGTCAGGATTATCCGAGGCTGAGATTCGGTATTGGAGATGATTTTCCCAAAGGGAAACAGGTAGAATACGTACTAGGTAGGTGGAGTCAAAAAGAAATTGATGAACTACCAATTTTCATGGATAAAGCCATTGAAATGATTCTTAGCTTTTGCACGGTAGGGATTAATATGACGATGACGCAGTTTAATGATTAAGTTTTGTACAAAGTACTATGTGCCATGTGAAATCAGCATCTAGTATGATTTAAAAGAAGTTCTGAATTAAACTTAATCTAGTATCATAAAACTTTAATACTTTAAAAAGCCAAAAATTTGCTTTTATAATAACCCTGGTTTTACTTTGTAGCACTTCAGTTTACTGATTTATAAAGAAGAGGTGAGAGAACAGGCTCTATGATCCTCTGGCAACCACCCTAATCCTTAGGAAAGGTGCCAAAACCTGCCCAAAAAGGGGACTATAAATTAGATGATATGCCAAGAATAAAATACTGTTGTACCAAGTACCATGTACCATTTACCAAGACTTGGAAAATAGCGCGTTTTCAATATAAATTTTTCAGATTTTATAATCTCCGGATTTACCTTAGCACTGATTTTATCTTAAGAGATGGAGGTCTTTTAATGGCCAGGTCTATGCCCTTATTCAGTTTATATTTTAATCAACCCAACATGTTATTCACTAATAAATCAAACATCTAATATGCCCCATTTTGAAACCGAGGCCATCAGGCTCAGTAGTGCCAAATCCAATCAAAGAGAGCATTCTTCTCCCATTTACCTGACTTCCTCTTTTACCTTTGAAAGTGCGGAAGAAGCAAGGCAGATGTTTGCAGATGAAGTTGAAGGAAATATTTATTCCAGGTATTCCAATCCCAATACTGCTGAGTTGATTCAAAAAGTCTGTGCCGCAGAAGGAGCTGAGGATGGAATTACTACTGCTTCAGGAATGGCCGCAATGTTTGGAAGCATCGCGGCATTGCTCCAACAAGGAGATCATATATTGGCCTCACGATCTCTATTCGGTTCTACGCATCAACTCCTGACCAAGTTATTCCCAAAATGGGGAATTAGTTCCACTTATGGGGACATTTCAGACATTGGAAACTGGGAAAAGTTAGTACGCCCCAATACCAAAATGCTATTTATTGAGACCCCCTCCAATCCAGGACTTGAAATCATTGACCTGGAATGGGCGGGCCAATTTGCAACTGCTCATAACTTGATTTTGGTTGTAGACAATTGCTTTGCTACACCTTATCTCCAGCAACCTGCAAAATGGGGAGCCCATATCGTTACCCATTCTGCAACCAAATACATTGACGGTCAGGGAAGGGTCTTGGGGGGCTTGATTCTGGGCCATAAAAAACTCATTGAGGAAGTAACCTTTTTTGCAAGGCATACCGGCCCATCTATGTCTCCCTTTAATGCATGGATTCTTTCCAAAAGCATGGAAACACTTGCCATCCGCATGGACAGACATTGTTCCAATGCGCTGGCAGTGGCAAAATATTTTCAAAACAGTAAGGATCTGGAATTTGTAAAGTATCCCTTTCTCCCCTCCCACCCCCAATTTCATCTGGCTAAAAAACAAATGAAATATGGAGGAGGTATTGTAACCCTTACTTTAAAAGGAGGAATATACAGAGCTCAGAAATTTATTGACAACCTGCAAATGATATCAATCACACCTAATTTGGGAGACAGTAGAAGTATTGTGACCCATCCGGCCACTACAACCCACAGTAAACTCAGCACCGAAGAAAGAGAAAAAGTTGGAATTACCGATGGTCTGATCCGGATATCCGTAGGCTTGGAACATCAGGATGATATCATTCAGGACATTGAAATGGCTTTGAATAAATCAAGGTGACAAAAAGACTAAATTATTATGGACATATGTAGCGGAAAAGTAATTTTTCACGTCTTAATATTATAGATAATCAAATACTTAAGCCATGAAAAATCTATTTTTATCTCTGAGCATTCTATTTCTATTAGCCGCATCTTGCAATCCCATGCAGAACACTGATATTGGACCTATGGAAGCCAACGTCAGACAAATGTCAGCAAGCGAGACTGAAATGGTCCAAAGCAATGCTGAATTCGCTATTCGTTTTTTCCAGGAAATGGAAAAAGAAAATTTGGACAATTATTTTACTGGACCTTTTAGCATCCACCAAGCCCTTTCCATGGCCATGAATGGAAATGAAGGTAATGTGCTTCAGGAATTTTTGGATGTCCTTGCCTTTTATGGTTTAAGTGAGGAAGAAGCGAATCAAGCTGTCCAAAGTCTGACAGAATATTTGATGAATGTGGATTCCAAAGTAAAAGTGAATATAGCAAATGGGATTTGGTACAGGGAAGGGCTTCAAGTAAAGGCATCATTCAAGGATGCCATGAACACCTATTATAATGCCAATGTAAGTGCATTGGATTTTGGCCAACCCAATGCGCATCAGATCATTAACAATTGGATTGCTTCCCAGACCAATGACCTCATCAAAGATATCTTGGATGGAATCCCAGGAGATGCTGTCATGTACCTTGTCAATGCCATATATTTCAAAGGAGATTGGAAATATCAATTTGACCCTAAAAACACAAAAAAAGAAGCATTTTATCCTGAAAATGGCGGCAGTGTAGAAGTAGATATGATGGATTCTTCCGTCAAAATCAAAATGCACATCGGAGGCAATGGCAAGGTGAATTACTATGAAATTCCTTACAGTACAGGTCAATACCAAATGGCTGTCATTCAGCCAAAAAACGGCAATCTTAACGACATAGTCTCTGAAATTACACCTGAAAACCTGAACCAATGGTCAAAAAATTCCTTTGAAAGTGAAGTTGTCCTTAAAATGCCCAAGTTTAAAATCAAGCATAAAATCAACAACCTAAAAGAACAATTAATTGCCATGGGATTGGTGCAGGCATTTACTCCCAATCAGGGAAATTTCACGAAAATATTTGAAGGTGATCTACCGCCTTTAATGATTTCACGAGTTATTCATGAAGCATTGATAGAGGTGGATGAAAAGGGAACAGAAGCCGCAGCAGCTACTGTGGTGGAAATAGTTATGACTTCTATGCCAGCCGGACCCACTCGTATAACTTTAGATAAACCCTTCTATTTTTTGATCAAAGAAAAAAATTCTGGGGCCATTCTCTTTATGGGAAAATTAGGAAATCCTGGCTTGCTTTAAATGACAACTAATTATAAGATCGGGACACGGATTGTGGTATTTTCGGCATTTCTATTGACCAACTGCGCCGAAAATGAATTTGAATGCAGAAATAACAGGCTATTCTGTAATCCTATTCTATCTGAAAACTTTGAAGAGTCAGGGACTGTCATCGATGAATTCCTGCAGGAATTGCCACCAGAATTGAGTAGTCAGGAAAAATTAGAAAAACTTAGAGATTGGTTGAAGTGCAAAAGTTGTGTATCACATGTAGAAATATTCTGCAATTCCTGCATTTATACACTTCCACCAATAAGCGAACTTAAAATTACATTCATCTTAGGGGGCCGGGAAACTGATAAATTCCTTGATATCATTATGTCAGAACCTTTAAGATTTGTGGGATATCATAACTAATATTGATGTGCTTTGGATTTTGATTTGTATAAATATGGGGTGTTTGATTCTATAAAAGAAAACAAAAAGCCGGCATTTCTTCGAAACACATGAAATGCCGGCTATTTTTCAATTGAGAAAATTAATCCCTAAATGATTTATAAGCATTGATCAAGCCATTGGTAGAGGAATCATGGCTTGAGACAGACCTGTCATCCTGCAACTCAGGCAGGATAGCATTGGCCAATACTTTACCCAATTCTACACCCCACTGATCAAAACTGTAAATATTCCAGATCACCCCCTGGACAAAAATTTTATGCTCATACATGGCCACTAATTGTCCCAAAGTATAAGGCGTGATTTGCTTCACCAAAATGGAGTTGGTAGGCCGATTGCCTTCAAACACCCTATGCGGGGCAATTTTATCAACTTCTTCAACCGACTTGCCCGCTTTCGTCATTTCAGACCTTACTTCATCCAAACTCTTTCCGTTCATCAAAGCTTCCGTTTGGGCAAAGAAGTTGGACAACAATTTCATGTGATGATCTCCAATAGGATTATGAGAAATGGCAGGAGCTATAAAATCGCAGGGTATCAAATGGGTTCCCTGATGGATCAACTGGTAAAAGGCATGCTGACCATTGGTACCCGGTTCTCCCCAAATGATAGGACCTGTGCTATAGTTGACTTTTTCCGCAGTTCGGGAAACATATTTTCCATTCGACTCCATATTACCTTGCTGAAAATAAGCAGCAAAACGGTGCATGTACTGGTCATAGGGTAAAATTGCTTCTGATGAGGCTCCTAGAAAATTGGTATTCCAAATGCCGATCAGAGCAAGAATAACAGGTATATTTCGTTCAAAATCCTCCTCTCTAAAATGCCTGTCCATTGCATGGGCTCCGGATAACAATTGCTCAAAATTATCAAATCCAATGGCGCAGGCAATCGGCAATCCTATGGCTGACCAAAGAGAATACCTGCCCCCTACCCAATCCCAGAAAGCAAACATATTTTTGGTATCAATGCCAAATTCAGATACCGCCTTGGCATTAGTAGAGAGTGCCACGAAATGTTTTGCAACTGCCTTTTCATCTTTTGCATGTTCCAAAAACCAATTTCTTGCGGTATGGGCATTGGTCATCGTTTCCTGGGTAGTAAATGTTTTGGAAGCTATGAAAAATAGCGACGTCTCCGGATCCACCTTTTTGAGCGTTTCAGCAATATGTGTTCCATCTACATTGGAAACAAAGAAGATTTCCAAATTTGGGTTTTGGTACGGTTTCAAAGCCTCAGTAACCATCACAGGGCCTAAATCAGAACCCCCAATCCCTATATTTATCAATGATTTTATGGGCTTACCGGTGTATCCCAACCAAGTACCATCGAAAATTTGATCTGAAAAACTTTTCATTTGGAACAAAACTGCATTGACATCCGGCATAACATCCTTTCCTTCTACAAATACCGGGGTATTATTACGATTCCTCAATGCAGTATGCAATACTGCCCTTCCTTCAGTTCCATTGATTTTTTCGCCGGTAAACATGGCTTCAATGGCTGATTTTAAGTCAATCTCTTCAGCCAATTGTAACAATACAGCTTTGGTTTCCTCATCCAATCTGTTTTTGGAATAATCTACCAAAATTTCTTCAAATCGAATAGAGTAATTATTGAATCGGGAGTGGTCTTTAAATAGATTTTTTATTTGGAGATCCTTGTTGTCAACTTTCAATTTGAGAAGCTTTTGCCAAGCTTGAGTTGAAGTAGGATTTATATTTTTCATATTTCGGTAGTTTGGAAGAAATAACTCTGCAAAAATAGGATTTTAAATGAGGGGTTAAAATTATGTTTTTGATAACTTACATGAGAAATGAATTTAAATTCCAATGTGTGACACCCTTGTAGCCCTTCCTGATTTCACTTCTAATAAAAGTCTGATTTTCGCAAAAAATTCAGATAGAGAACCAAATGAAGCACAGGCCATTGCGCATATTACCCGAAAACATCATTCTGAGGAATTTCTTCATTGTACTTTTATCAGTATCCCCCAGGTAAAAGAGACCAATGAAGTAATCCTATCCAAACCCTTCCAAATGTGGGGGGCAGAAATGGGAGTAAACGAGTTTGGTTTGGTAATTGGCAATGAAGCGGTCTTTACTAGGGTAAAAATCAATAAGAAAAACAACGGACTCACCGGAATGGATCTATTAAGGCTAGCTTTGGAAAGAACAAAGAATGCCAAAGTAGCTCTTAATTGTATCATTGAATTACTGGGAAAATATGGGCAAGACGCCTGTGGAGGATATAAAAACAAGAATTTTTTTTACCATAACAGCTTCATTATTGCAGACCCAAATGAGGCCTATATTTTAGAAACAGCAGGAAAATCCTGGGCTAGCAAAAAAATTGAAAACTTTGGTAGTATTTCCAATGGTTTGGGAATCACTTCTGATTTTGATCGTTTACATCTGGAAAAAGAAAAATTAGTGTTCCCATTCAATTTACAACCAAAACCCAATCCATTTTCCTTCCAAGGATATTTTTCTGATTTCCTCTACACCAAAGTGGGCAGGGCTAAGGCCAGACAGGCTTGTAGTGCTGATTTATTGGCAGGAACTGGCGGAGACATGAAATTATCAGATGCCATACGGATTCTCCAAACACATCACCTTCCTGATCCAATATTTAATCCCAAAAAAGCAAACACATCCTCTCTCTGTATGCATGGTACAGGAATAACTAATCCAAGTAATACGACAGGTAGTATGATAGCTGAAATCAGAAAGGACAAGCCGAGTAGCATATGGCTTACAGGAACTTCAATGCCCTGCATTTCCATTTTTATTCCCTTTTTCTTCGGAACCCATACCATTCAAAAAATCATCAAACCGGAATCTTCTTATGACAACTCTCTGTGGTGGACAGCAGAAAAACTACATCAATGGATTTGTAAAGATTATCAACATAGGAAATCTATGATTTTTTCTGAATTAAATGAAATCCAGAAGTCTTTTCTCGAAAACGAAAAAAGACTTCTGAATGGTAAGCCCAGCATTCAGGAGCTGGAAAACTTTAGCAATTCCTGCCTTGAACAGGTTAAGGATTTCTATGAAAGGAATTTGAAAAAGGTATATTAATGAACCTTTGAAAAAAGGATAAATAATCTCTTCTATTTCCTCTAATCCCTTGCCATAGCTGTTAATTTGATTAATGAAAGACTTTTAAATCAAGCCTAATTAACATACTCAATTGCTCAAGCTAATCCGAAATGGCACTGCAGGTAGATCTTCAGTATTATAAAGATTGACTTCGGGATTATCTGCCCATGCATAACGGATTTCAGTAGGATTTTTAATAGAAGGGTGAAATACCTCCACTTTTCCAGGCGATATCAATACAGCTTTTGCTGATAAAAATTTCCCTTCTTCATCTGCTATAATAAAGCCCTTTACCTCATTTCCATAAGAAAGTTTTAATCCTTCCCCTACATAGTCAAAGGAAATCAAAACCTTTCCGTCTTTAAATTCATAATCTTTAAAACTCGGACCGGAAAAAATCACATCATTCCCATAAGCCACTTTATCTGCCACCTTCCATAATCTGTGCCCAACATCCCTTTTGTTTCTTGGATGAATATCATTGGCATTACCAATATCAATGGTCACAGCCATTCCTGTATTGGGTAATTCCAAAGTCTGGGTCTGTGCTTCCCTTAAAAAAGCCCAATTTGAATCTTGTTGCACAGTTTTCCTTTCCATAAAATTAGCCAATTGCACAAAAAGGAATGGAAAGTCCCCAATACCCCAACTATCTCTCCAACTTTTTATCAAAGTACCGAATAGTTCCCTGTAATGTTCATGCTCATTTGTATTACTTTCTCCCTGATACCAAATCACTCCTTTTATTGGATATTTAACAATAGGAGCAATCATGGCATTATACATCATTCCAGGTAGCCAGTTGTACCACTCTACCTTTGGTAATTCTTGCTCAATCCTGTTATTGTATTTCCATGGACCTTCCAAAGAGATTTTTTGATTTCCCGACCTCAAATATAACTGCCCTTTTTTACCTAAAACAGGTGCATTATCCCAAGTGTTGATCAATCTGACAGCCAGGATGTTTTCTCCTTTATTCAACATGCTGGAAGGAATAGGAAACTCTTTGACTTCATGACCCCAATCTTTGTAAAATAGTCTCCCCCCATTGAGGTAAACGTAAGCCATTTGCTGTAAGTCACCTAAATTCAACATAAATCCCTCAGTTTGGGATAGGGTGAATTTGGTTCTAAACCAAGCAATGTCTTGGAAAGGATTATCATCAGGCAAATTGACAGTCTGCCAGTTACTGTCATCATAATTAGGGTTCACTACACCCTGAATCTCACCATTTTGAGGAGCAATTACCAGTTCATTTCTAGTCAATTCCCGGACTTTATTGTCAATAACTTCCTGAATCCAATAATCCTTTCTATCTATTACATTTTTTGCCTTTTCTTTGTATTCATCAATACCTAACAGTCTTTCGGCATCAACCCATCCCTCAGTGGGAGTCCCCCCCCAATTACTCTCAATCACGCCTACAGGAACCCCTTGTTCCAAATGGGCTTTTTTTGCAAAAAACCATGCTACAGCAGAGAAATTCAGGATATTATCCGGATCTGCTTTTCTCCACTCTCCTCCTCTGACGTCAAATTTTTCTTTTGCATCATAATCATGCGGGATTTTAAAAAACCGTATCAAAGGATAATCCGAATCAGCCAATTCCTCACTTAATCCTTCCACTTGGGCACTCATCACCCATTCCATATTGGATTGTCCTCCAGCTACCCAAACGTCACCCACTTGGACATCATAATATTTCTTGCCATTTACCTCCAGTTCGTAGGGCCCGGAGGCAGGAAGTGCCTCAAATTCCAACTGCCAAAAACCTTCCTTATTGATCTTGGTGGTCACTTCTTTTCCGTTAAACCTGGCTATTACAGATTTCCCCGGACTACCATCTCCCCAAACACGAATGGGCTGATTTCTTTGAAAAACCATGTGATCAGCGAATATCTTTGGCAGAAAAACCTCGGTAATTTCTTCCTCCTGGTTACAAGCCGTAACCAGAAGTAACAATGGAATAAATATCAATTTTAGTATATAGCGAATCATAGGTTGAGGTGAATTAATGTGAGGCGAATTTATGTAAGTACAAAAAATATTGCAATGATCTTCATAGCGTATGGCCACTTAAAATCATCCCATCCTTCATTGATTTGAGATAAGTTATCACCTTACCGTCTTCACCCACTTCACAAACCCGATAACCAGGGAGTGGAGAACCCCAGCTTCCTCCAAAATGACCTGACCAAAGATAAGGTTTCTTTTGGTTCAACATTATCCCATCAACATCATGGTCATGTCCATGAAAAACAGCTCTCACGTTTGGATAAGAAGCTACCAAATCCAATATATGTTGGCAGGAAACACCATGTCGTGTCCAATCATTTTGGGAAATATGAATAGCAATGAAAACAATAGGCAGGGATCTGAAAGAGTCCAATTTATTTTGAAGAAAATCAATATCAACACAAAGGTAATCACCCGCCTCATTGGAACTATTGGCCAAAACAAACCCATACTTATCCTGAACCACAAAAGAATAATCTGCAGGAATTTCCCAGATTTTCTCCCAATCCAATTCAGAAATCCTATCATGATTTCCTTTTACAGGATAGTAAGGTACTCTTAAAGTATCATATACTTTTTTCACCTCAGACATCCATTTAGGTTCATCATGTATCAAGTCTCCATTGAAAATAACAAAATCAACATTTTCTTCCTTATGAATGGCATCAATCAACATCGCATGGGAACCTTGGAAATCGGTATTGGGCTGTCCAAAATGTCCATCAGAAGCAACGATAAATTTTAGTTTAGAGTTATCAGGAAAATCCATTTTCCCATAATTCAAAAACGGCATAAGACTGGTCATTGAAGTAAGTAAGGTGGCTTTTTTAATGAATTGACGTCTTTTCATCTACTGTAAACTTGAATCCAATAATATTTAAATACTCATCCTAAACTTTAATTATTATAATCATTATCTCCCATTTTGACTTTTTCCTTTTGACTTGGCTCTTGATTGAATTTAACCACCAATATAAAACTTTCAATAACTTCTATAGGATTACCTTAAACTATCCCAATTGATCAAAGCATTCCAGACCATCGGGGCATCATGATGGTTCAAATACCTGTGCAAAGGGTCAAAGGTAAAAGCCAGAACATTTCCCCTTCCTACTGGTAAATTAAATACCGATCCATGGCCTATGATTTCCTGCTCATTTCTAACCATACCGGCGATTACATAAGGAGGATTTTTTTCATCAGGCTTTTTTGCTTTTTCCATTTTTTCATTTTCTGCCATTCCCATAATCGGACCTTCGTAAGGCACTTCATCCTTTAAAGACTGATGACCATATTGTACCAGCATCAGATCACGGTTATATTTATCGGTTTGAAGCAAAGGTCCATTTCCTCTGAATAAAGGAAATGTTTCAGGATAGCCATATAAGACCGGATGGCCTGATTTTCTAACTTTTGCCTGAACTATAGAACCGGGATGGAACAAGCTAGATGCATTAACAGGAGAAAGCTCCGCTGCAATCCCCAACTCTGCCAGTATAAAACTGGAATTATCAAAGCTTATCAGTAAACCTCCTTCTTCCGCAAATTTCTTTAGATTATCAACACCCACAAAACCAGGTCCACCTGTCATATCACTGGTTGATGCCGGAAATCCATGAGATGGAAATTCAGCAGTTGTCGTATAAGGCAAAGGACCATATTTTTTATCCACCCCATTCACAAAATTCTTGGCATTGCCCCGAACGCGAGGAAGTATGATGACATCAAATTTAGACCTTAAGCCACCAGCTTTTAAAACATCTTTATCAATAGAAGTGTAAGGAATTCCCCTTTCCTCAAAGGTATATCTTGACCATCCTTCATCTTGGGTATTGTACCAAGTATGATAGATAGCCACCCTTGGAAGATTAACTGCTTTCTGGTTTTCGGCTGGAACGTTGGCTAAAGTAGCCATTAAATTCAAACCAAAATCTGATGCAATTTGCCCAGCTTGATTCGCATTGATCCTTCGGAAAATAATACTTCCTGCAGGAACAGTATCACCCGAAATCAGGGTTTCCTTTGTCAAAACTGATACTTCGGCATTTCTATTTTGATTTTTCACCCAATACAAAGCCGGTAAGACGGTATTCTGAGCTTTATATGGTAAAATATAAGTATTCCCGTCCCCTGAAACTTTC
This sequence comes from Shivajiella indica, assembly GCF_042683085.1. Classification (NCBI taxonomy): domain Bacteria; kingdom Pseudomonadati; phylum Bacteroidota; class Cytophagia; order Cytophagales; family Cyclobacteriaceae; genus Shivajiella; species Shivajiella indica. The sequence continues at coordinate 202,020 of NZ_JBHUIV010000025.1, forward strand.
CCTTTATATACAGCATCATCTGTCAATAATTTCAAACTATTGATATCAAAATCAATGCTGTCCTTAGATTCTACATCAACACCGTACAAATAAGGCAAAGTCCAGGCAATGGCATCATAAGGTGGGAATTTCGCATCTTTAGGATAAGTCTGGGGAGTCAATAAAGAAACTGCCAAATTCCGGTAGGGTTGTTCTGAGAGGACTATAAAATAATCTTCATTCTCATGAACTTCAATTCCTTGAGCTTTTAGTTGATTGGCCAGATAGGCCACCATAGCAGGATCTCTTTGGTCTTTACCAATTTTAAAAGCTTTTGGGCCTTCCTTTTTTCCTTTCTCCAAGCTATTGAATCCTTTTTTATAAAAATTCCTCAACAATAGCTCTTTGTTCGTGGCTGCATAATACAAAGAAGCAATCACACCAACCTGAGTATAATTGATGTTATTTCTAAAGGACCAATATACCAAAGGAGTGGCTGGGTAAGGCCTATACCATTCCTTGGAAGATGCCAAATCCCCGGCAAACCTTGCCGTAGAATAATCCCTTAAATAGGTATCTGCACCAGCATTGCCATAGGTTTCATAGAATCTCCCATTGGAATTATGATTATTTGCTACCCAAATCCCATAACCAGGCCACCATCCATCATAAAATGCCCAGGTGAAAGCGCCGGGCATTCCTTGGGCGGAAACCTCTGCCACATCGTGGTTACCCATTACCTGCCATTCACTTTGGGTGATGGGGTCCACAAAATCATTATAAGGACCGGTACCTGTTGAAATATACAATAGTGGAACAGATTCATGCAGGTCCAACATCACAGTTGGGTGAAATTCAAAAAATCCTTTGAAAATGGATTTGGTAATTCCCTGGGAAACCTGAAGTCCATCCCTGTTATTATCATGGAAAACATACTTACCCCAGTAGGGTGCCGAACGGGGAAAACCATCATCAAATTTTTCCCTTCCCTTGGTGTAGCGGAAATACCAATCCACCTGCTTGTCCCAACCATCAGGTTCAGAAATAGGATTAATTACTGTAATGACATTCTCCCGGATAGCCTTGATATCTGATGCATCAGAAGTAACCAATCGATAGGCCAATTCCATCAACATTTCAGGTGCTCCCATCTCAGTGGCATGCATACCTCCACTGATATAGTATATCGGTTTGCTGTCCAAAATTATATCTTCTGCCTGTTCAGGATTTGTTTTTCTTGCATCGGCAAGTTTTGCCAATTGATCTTTGTAATGGTCCAAACGATCCATGGACTCCTGATTACCTATTACAATCAGGTAAAACTTCCTACCCTCTTCAGTCAAACCCATTTCCTGCATGTGAACCAATGGAGAAGAATCTGCTAACTTTTTATAATACCCATAAATTTCAGAAGATCTATGGACAATACCTTCTGTTCCGATGATATGCCCAAAATGCTTCAAAGGATTTGGGATACCCGGATGGTCCACCACATCCAAAAGGCTTTTTGGAAGGAATCTTTCATCAGTGGTAAAATCTTTGATTTTTTGGATGTAGGTTTGATCAATCTGTTGGGCTTTTATCGTCAGCGTAAATAGAAAAACTACAAAGACCCAAATGGAAGTCAGTTTTTTCATAATGGTCATATTCTATATTAGCTCAAAAAGCTACAAAATTCAACTTAATAAAAAAATTTGTTTTAGAAAGCCTAATAAAGATGGGGATAAATGGACTATAACTAAAGAAAAAACAAAATAGACTGTTATGCTCGATCCTCCAGCCGTTATGTTTATTTTTTTCTTTTACCAACTCTTTGGCTTATATCCAACATAAAAGCCAAAACAAAGGTTATGCGATGTAATAATTTAACTGAAAATAATTTATTTCTAGATCTATTTTGACTATTGGATTAAATCTAAAATTTCTATTTATTGAAAAAAATTAAAATAAAAATTAATTTTTTTTATGTAAAAATTTTTGTATTTTAAATACACATTTATGTTATTTGCAAATATTATTCATTTAGACCGCAAACATATGAGAAAATTGTGTTTTAACCCATGGGTTCCAGCAATCTTAACTTCAGCCTATTTTTTGATTGCCTGTAGTAGTGATGAGCCAAAAGACCCAAGCCCAGTTGATCCAGGACCAGAAATTGAAATTGTGGATTGGGAAAAGTTGGAAAACTTCCAGGAAAGAGTTTATAATATTGAGCTCATAGACAATAAATTTTATGGAACTGGTATTGCCTCTTATTTTTTCGAAATTGACATCAATGGTGCTGTAAATCCCCAATATTTTTGGAGTTATGTGGCACGTACTGGAAGATACAAGTTTCCTGTTTCAAATAAGGTCTTGGTATCAAGATCAGAAACCGACTTGTTCCTATTCCCTTCAAGCAATGTAAGTAGTGGATCAGTAACATCTATAAAAATGGAAGATTTAGACCCAAATTTCCGGTTTTTTGAAGATATGCCGAGATGGAATAGTGATATTTTTGGCCTGACAACAGATGGAATTGGATTGGTGCCTTACAGAAAAGTAGTAAACGGGTTCGCTACTAATAATCCAACCTTTTTAATGTTTGAAAGTAACCAGTTAGATAACTTAATTCAGATAGGGAATTCAAGCATTATAGATTTTGAATTTGCAAATGCTTATTCAAACTGTGATCGGATAGAATCATTTAAAGATTTCTTTTCTGTTCAAGTTGGTAATGCTACATTTAAAATTAATCTAGCAGGAGAGGTATCTAAATTAAGTGATTTCAAAGCGAGATCAGTTGAAGTAAACAATAAAATTTATTCTTTTGCTCACAACACAAGTAATAACCGTATCGAAGTATTAGTATCTGATTTTTTAGGTAACAATACTTCTCAAGTTGCTACAGCAGATTATAATGAAATTTTTGTTAGAGGAGAATACTTTGAAGTGAATGATGAAATTATTTTGGTTTTTAGAAATAATATTTATTGGCTACAAATTCTTAATAATGGAGTAAAGATCACTGAATTGGAAAATCAAAATCTGGATTCTGGTGATATTTATAATGTTATAATGGCACCTGAAGAAAAGGTATTGATATCAAATATTTGCAATACCCCAAAATGTGGAATATTTTCTAAAAGTCTTGAAGACTTTTTTAAACCAAAGCAGATTAAAGATCAATAATCATTCAAGAAAGAACTTTGAATCGAGAAGGGTAAGCTTTGTTCGAAGTGCTTACCCTTTTTTTATCCACCTATCAAACCAAATAAAAGCCTCCTCTTGCATGGCTTGGTCAAATTTGTGGGGACCGGGATAAAATGAACATTTATACCTATCAGAAGCACCTGCTTTTTGAAAAATACCGGAAAGGATCCCGTCAGCCTTTTTCATTTCCTCCAAAGTAAACAGGTTGTCCTCCATATCATTGAGCACTAAGGTTGGTTTGGGTGCCCGCAAAGCAAATATTTCAGGGAAATCCAATTCCCTGGGAAGCAAGGGGATATAAATCATCCAAGTATGGGTATGGGATTTGTTCAACAATAAATCAACCCAAGTAGTCATAAATCCCACACTGATCGCACAGGAAATCCTCGGATCCAAACCTCCCAACATCACTGTCCTCAATCCTCCACCAGATAGGCCTGCACATCCCAATCTTTCTTTGTCCACATCCTCTCTTGAAGCCAAAATATCCAATGCAACCTGATCTTCGGCCAAGTAAACTGCCGGCCATGAAATCCCTGCGCTAAACAGGGATTTTGCCATGATATGCTCATGGTCAGAAGCCCACCTATTATAAGCATCAATATTTTCCTTTTTACTCATATCAAAATCAAAAATTCCCATTCTCCTTTCTTCGGGAACATCTTCTAACATGACCCTCCTACTTCCGAAGGTGAAAGTGTCATGTACCATCACTACATATCCCCTTTTGGCCAATTCATTTGCCCAAGCTTTGCCTTCATAATAAGTATCTTGATGTTGCTGCACATAATCGGATACATCATTCCCGGTTTTTGCTATTTTCTCCAAACCCAAATACTTATTTCCTCCATGACAATGCAAACCCAAGACCGCAGGAAGTTTTCCTTTAGTATTTTCAGGTTTTAGGATTACAGCCCTTGTAGGATTCCCATAAGGCAATTGATAACTGATTTCTTCACAAATCAATCCATCAAATTTGGATTGCCTATGAACGGTGATTTTTGGTTTGCCTTCCAAACCCAGGTATCCCATCCTTTCCTTGGTTTTTTTTATGCCAGCATTTTTCCAGGCCTCAATGTCCGTAAATTCTTCTTTACGGAAAGACAATTCAGGTAAATCATCCAAAAACAGGCTTTTTGCCCATGGACCATAGCCTCCTAATTGGTTTTTCTGAAAGGGTTCTTGCATAGATAAGGAGTTTTGGACTATAGCAGGATTCGTAAGCAATTCACCGAAACTGCCACTCAACATTCCAATGCCGGTCATTCCTGTATATTTGATGAATTCTCTTCTGTTGGGAGTCATTGCATTTAAATTTATCTTTTTTCTCCCATAATTCCTTTTAAAACATTGATCAATACTTGTATATCTTCTAATGTATTGTAAAGATGTAAGGAAATCCTGATGGCTTTGCCCCTTACTGATACATAAATCTTATTTTCCTGAAGCTTCTGAAGGACTACTTGACTGTCCATTCCTTCAGGAAACAATACCCCGAATAGGTGCTTGGCCCTGAAATCATCTTCTTCTACCCAAAAACCATTATCTCTGAAAAATTGGACCATTGGTTGTGACAATTCCTCAACATAGGATTGAATGTGCTCAACCCCCCAATCCAACAACTGTTCCAAGGCTGTGTTAAGCATAGGCAATAAAATAAAGTTACCATACTCTCCCACATTATACCTTCCTGCCCCAGGCATGTAATCTTCCACATAATTCGTCAAGCCAGAAAAATTTTGGGCATTGCTTCTATTCACCCAGGTTTCCTCCAAGGGAACACCAGTATTAAAGAACTCCGAATAATAAGCGACTCCAATGGAATAAGGCCCCAATAGCCACTTGTAACCAGCGCAGACCAAAGCATCAATTTGAAATTCCATTACATCAATGGACAAAGCCCCTACAGATTGGGTCCCATCTACAATAAATAAAGCATTGTTTTCCTTACATTTTTTTCCAATTGCTTTCAAATCATATTGTGTACCATCGGTCCAATGAATAGAAGACATTACAACAACTGCAGTATCTTGGTTTATGGCATCCAATATCCTCTGGTTCCAAATTCTCCCTCTGTCTTTCAATACCTCAGGTGAAGGAATGGAAAGAAGTGTTTTGCCATGTTTTTGACACCATTTTTCAATAGCATAATACCCACTCGGAAATTCATCAGAAACGACTATCGCACTGACCCCATTGTCTGTCGGTAAGTTATTGATAGCAGTTGATAGACCATAAGAAGCCGCAGGAATAATGGTCACCTGTTGGGCAGGGCAATTGACCAGCTTTCCGAAATTTGCCTTTACCTTTTCTCCTGTTTCAAAAAAATCTTTGGGTTGAATAGTAGTGGGGTTGCGCTTTTTAATCAGGGCATTTATACCAACCTCTTCAACAGAACGCAATAATGGTGACATGTAAGCTCCATTGAGATAATGGATGTCTGGCGGAAGCTGAAATAATACTTTTTGGTTTTCCATATTGAAATGAAAGGTTATTTATATTCCTGCAAACTAAAGCAAAGTTGGGATTCTTAAAACCCATATTTATTCTATTATAAAACCTATTAAAATTTTTCCCTGACTTTCACTAATTTAAAGAGTTCATTGGAATCAATCAGTATAGATAAGTAAAATAACATCTGAATAGCTCAATGAAGTGTTACCTTCTAATGGGATAGCTATTATTGGATAGAAGAATGAATTTCATATTTGGTCACTGATAAAACCAATATAATAAACTAGCGAAGTCGAAAACCTATTCATCAAGCCTAAAACAACCCTTTCATTATGTTGAAGTCCCTACCAAAATTATTCCTTTTCATTTTCATTGTTTTTTGGTCCTGTTCCCGTCCTTCATCTGAGCAATCAGAAAATGAAAAAGACCCCAATATTATCACAACATTAATTTTGAATTTAGACCCAAAAGAGGAAAGCGTCAGCATTTTCAGGGAAGGTGAAAAAGAACCAATTTTGGTACAACATGCTCTAAATGATTTCAGACCTTATATCCATCCCATCAAGGCTCCTGATGGGAAGGGAATCCTAACAGAATTTAGCCCAGGACACCACAAACACCAAACAGGATTGTATTGGGGATTTACAAGGGTCAATGACCGGGATTATTTTCACAATCCCCAAGGAGATTATTGGAAAAAGGTTGCCCTAAATACCATTCAGGAATCAGGAGGTGAAGTGAAATGGCAGACTGTTTATCAACTTTTAGATGATAAAGGCGAGGCTGTCATGTTGGAAACGCAAACTTGGACAATGGTTGAAAAGGGAGGTAAATATTTTTTGGATCTGGATTGGAAAGGGGAAGCCATTCAGAATCTTGTGATCGGGAAATATGATTACGGAAGTCTTTTCCTGCGAATGCCATGGAAAGAAGGTATCAAGGGAGAAATTGTGAATGCAGCAAGGCAAAAAAACCAAATGGCTGAAGGACAACCATCCATGTGGGTGAATGTGGGAATGCAAGTGGATGGTCGGGAAGACTTTGCCAATTTTGCAATTTTTGACCATCCGGAAAACAGGGGTTATCCCAACAAATGGCGGGTAGATGGCCAATTAGGCCTTGGACCTGCCTTTACGAGAGATGCAGATTGGACTATTGAAAAGGGAGAAACCGAAACCATTAAACTCCGCTTAATGGTCTATACAGGAGAAGCCAATGACATCCAATTGACGGAATCTTGGGGTGAATTTTCAGGTAGACAGGGAATGTATGGAACCACAGAACTCTGGGGCCTTGCACAAAAAGAAGGAAGGGATGCCAAATTCCTTACCCCTCAAGAGGCTGTGGAGGCTATGACTATCAAACCTGGATACAAAGTAAATGTCTGGGCCTCTGAACCTTTAATGACCCAGCCTATGGCCTTTTGTTGGGATGATAAGGGAAGACTTTGGGTGGCCGAAAACAGAGATTATGAATCCAGAGGACATGGGTTTTCCAATGCAGGTGATAGCAGAATATTAATTCTGGAGGATACCAATGGAGATGGTGTTGCAGATACTCAAAAGGTCTTTTTGGAAGGTATTGCATTTCCAGCTGCGATAGCTGTTGGTTTTGACGGATTGTTTTTAGGAGCACCTCCACACTTGTTGTTTGTACCTGATAAAGATGGAGATGATAAAGCTGATGTTGAGGATATTGAAATCCTACTAACAGGTTGGGGAATCCGTGACCGTCATGAAACCCTTAATAGCTTTCATTGGGGACCGGATGGATGGCTGTATGGATTGCAGGGGTTCGCTACCCCTTCGAAAATCCGGAAACCATCTGGAGATGCCAAACTCTACTATCACAATGACCCCTTTCCTGAAGATTTGCTGGAAGCAGAAGGTGTTGACATCAATGGGGGTGTGTGGCGCTACCATCCTATTAAGGATAGATTTGAAGTGGTAGCCCATGGATTCAGCAACCCTTGGGGCATTGATTACGATGCCAAAGGCCAACTTCTCATGACAGCCTGTGTAATCCCCCATTTATGGCATGTGATTCCAGGTGGTATCTATCACCGTCAGGGAGGGCAACATTTCAACCCATTTGTGTATGAGGATATCAAAACCATCGCAGATCATAGTCATAGATCTGCGCATGGCGGTGCCAGGGTCTATCAGTCGGATGCATTTCCAAAAGAAGAGCAAGGACGAATCTTTATGGCCAATATTCATGAACATGCTGTTTTATCTGACATACTCATTCCTAAAGGATCAGGATACCAAGGAAAGCATGGAGATGATTTCCTGATGGCCAACAACGCCCAATGGGTGGGTTTTAGTATGGAAATTGGGCCAGATGGAGGACTGTATGTGCTTGATTGGCATGATGCTGATATTTGTGGCCAAGAAGTATTAAATCAAGAAACAGGAAGAATTTTCAGGACCATGCCTGAAAAGTCATTTGCAAAAGATTTTGAAGGAAGATACGCTGACCTTAACCTAATGACAGACCTTCAATTGGTCGAATTGCAAAAAAGCGTAAGCGACTGGCATGCAAGGAGAGCAAGAGGCATTCTTCAAAAAAGAGCTTCCCGGAAAAACCTTCATAAAACTACCCATACTGCTTTAAAAGAGATTTTTTTGCGGGAGAAAAACCAGGACTTTAGATTAAGAGCCATGTGGGCACTGCATCAAATCCAGGGTTTTTCTGAAAATGAACTGGTCAATGCCCTGTCTGATAAAGACCCGCATATACGGGCCTGGGCAATCCAGTTGCTTTGTGAAGACTTTGCCCCTTCGAGTGCTGCTATATCCCAATTCCGGAAAATGTCACAAAATGACCCCTCTCCCGTCGTCAGACTGTATCTGGCGGCAGCATTGCAAAGGATGCCTAGCCCAGAGAAATTACTTATTTCCAAAAATCTCCTTCAGCATAAAGAAGACGCAAATGACCATAATCTGCCCAAAATGTTATGGTATGGAATTGAACCCTTAATGGTAGACAACGTGGATGCATTTTTGGACTTGGCAGGAAATTCCAAAATACCATTGGTTACACAATTCATCGCCCGAAGGGCAGTAGATGGAGATGGAGTGGAAAAACTAGTTGAACTGATAGGTAAAAACGGGCCCAACACTGAAATCCTTTTGACAGGAATGCTGAGTGGCATGGAAGGTAGGAATGATTTATCTATTCCTTCCAATTGGAGAAAAGTATCTGAAAATCTTCAAAGCAAAGGTGGCATCCAAAAAGAAATAGCCATGGAAATTTCCAATTTATTCGGAGATGCCGAAGCCACTCAAAGGGCACTCGCCACGCTGAAGAATCCCAATGCTCCATTTGACCAGAGAAAAAAAGCCTTACAGACCCTCACTGCCCAACAAAACCGTGAACTGCCCTATGAACTTCCTGCGTTGATTAAAGATCCTTCCCTAAGAACCGAAGCGATCAGGTCTGTGGCTGCTTTTGACAATGAGACCTTAGGAAGGTTGCTGATTAATTCCTACTCAACTTTCAACAATGAAGAAAAACAGGCCGCCTTAGAGTCCCTTTCTTCACGTGCCAGGTATGGCAATATGCTGAGTAAAGAAATCAAGGATAAGAAAATCCCCAAATCAGAAATTTCTCCAACAATTGCCAGACAACTTCTCCGGGTAGTGGGAAGCGGCTTTATTGAAATCTGGGGACCAATCGAGCAAGTAGCAAATGACAAAGCTGCCTACGACAAATATAGAGCAATTTTGACCTCCAATGCGATAGCTTCTGCAAATATCGTTTCTGGCAAAAAGGTTTTCAATCAGGTATGTGGCAGTTGCCACAAAATGTATGGGGAAGGCGGGGAAATGGGCCCTGACCTGACCGGATCCAACCGCTCCGATCAGGAATATATACTGCTCAATGTCTTAGAGCCAAGTGCCGAGATTCAAGATGCTTACAAAATGGTCGTTATCAATACCAGGGATGGTAGAACTTATACGGGTAATGTAATTGGGGAAAACCAAAGACAAATTACGCTCCGAGTGGTAGGTCAGGATCCAATCATTATCAATAAATCCAGCATCCAATCCAAGGATATCACCGAGGTTTCCATGATGCCTCCTGGATTGTTTGAAAACCTGACTGAAAAAGAAATAGTGGAACTTATGGCCTATCTGAAGACAAATAAAAAGGTGGATTGATTAACCCTATTTTGTCACTTTAGATTAACTCAGGAAAAATTTTCACCCAATTATTGCCTAAGGAAAATAGTTCAGAATTAAAGTTTGTAATAAGATTTGGACGCTAAAACTTAAAATATAGGAAAAAGACGCAAAGAAGCCTCAAAAAAATCCAGGAATTTCGACCAGTCTTCTCCGGTAAGGTCATGTTTACCAGACCTCAGATGGTATCCGACAGATCCTTTGTGATGGAAATGTGGACTGAATTCATATTCTTCAGGTAATTCAATTTGTTTCCCATAAATCTGACTATAAGTGGTGGAAGCTAATTTTAAAGAAAGGTACTCCCCCTTTGGATCAGCCCAAAGATCTTCCATGGCACTAGCGATATAAACTGTCCTCGGAGCTAAACTGGCAATCAGCTGGTGTTGATCAAATGGCAAAGTTTCTTCTTTTCCATTGTATAGATCGAAATTATCTGTAAACCAATATGGGAAAACTGTATTGATCCGTTCTACAGTCTCGCCAAATTTCCTTCTGGATAATGCTGCACCACCACATCCGGATTCATTGGCATAAGTTACCGACCAACGGGAATCATTTGCCCCACACCATAAGGCAGCTTTTCCTCCTCTGGAATGTCCAACAACTGCCGCTTTGGTATGATCGATCATAGGATCTTGCTCAAAATAATCCATGGCCCTCATAGCACCCCAAGCCCAGGAACCTAAGCCCCGCATACCATTGGGCATTTGCATTTGCTCAGGATATAAGGTTTTCAGAATACCATCTGCAAATCTTTCCTTATCATCCGGAGACACATATTCAACATCAAAAACAGCAGCAGCATAGCCTCTTCCTACAATTTGCTGAATATCAAAAAACTGATCCTCCATATCGGCAATCAATTGATCAACAGCCCTATGACTGATCAGTAAAACAACCGGGACAGGTCCTTTTTGCAATTTTGGTGTAAATAGATGTAAAGGGATAATCTGGCTGTTTCCTTTCCTGGAGACTTTGAGTTCTATGATTTTATAGTCAGCCAAATTCCCATAAGGATTGTTGGCAGGGAATCTAGCTTCAAAAGCCATTTGATCATAATCCTTTGGCAAATGCCCATACATCTGATCTGCAAAAGCTTGAATAATTTCCGGCCTTCTGATCTTTTCCCAATCCTCAATAGATTTGATCCTCCTTCCCTCAAAGGAAACAAAAAGGTCAGGGATTACCAGGTCAGGCACCTTACTTTCATCATAGTTAGCGGATTGCTGCGCAAAGAGACAATGGCTAAAAACAAGGACAAGAAAAAAGAGCAGTTTTTCCATGATTAGAGGGTTTTGGTTATAGGAAAGCTAAAAAAGAAAAGAAAAAATTCCTATTGGGATTTAATAAGTTGACTCTTTACCTTAATTTAATACAATCATAATCCAAGGCATACTGAAAATCAATCTTTTATGAAAGCAACAATTACCTCAATAGAATTGAAGGGGCCATTCCAGTTTTTTGCATTGTCTGCAAGAGCATTCAGTATCCTGAAGCAATTGAAGTCAACCAATTACAAAGATTTTAAAAAAAGAGGCATCTGGACCAAACACTATACCATGACCCTATGGAACTCAGAGGAAGAGTTAAAAAAATTCTCTAAAAGTGGAGCCCATTTGGAAGCTATGAAAAACACAAAAAAGATCGCAAAAGAAATAAGAACAATTACGATAGATACAGAAGTTCTTCCATCATGGGAAGAGGCTAAAAGGCTTCTGGAAAATGCTAAAGTATTGAGGTTCTAAATTTTCTGATTAATCATAAAATCATTAATTAAACAGAATTAGAAATGGACAGTTTTTTTGAAGAAGCCCTAAACCAAGCCAAAAAAAGTTTTCAGGAAGGTGGCATTCCGATCGGGAGCGTACTGGTGCACAACGGCCAAATAATCGGGAAAGGCCACAACCGGAGAATTCAACAAGGCAGCGTCATTCTTCATGGGGAAATGGACGCTTTAGAAAATGCAGGAAGGCAGGATGCGGCCATCTACAAACAATCAACCATCTATACCACCCTGTCTCCTTGCCCCATGTGCACAGGGGCCATTCTTTTATATGGTATCCCCAAAGTGGTCATTGGTGAAAACAAAACGTTTCTAGGTGCAGAGGATTTACTGAAGCAACATGGCGTGGAAGTAGTTGTCCTGGACAATCAGGAATGTGTGGATTTGATGGATGCATTTATCCAAAAAAATCCGGAAGAATGGAATGAAGATATCGGTGAGGAATCTTCGAAAAAATAAGAATGATCTCTTTCTTAAACTCATCTTTAGGAAAAACTAATAAAATTTGAGTAAGCGATTCCCCTTTATTCGGGAGTAAATGCAATTCCTTGGTTGAATATGGAAATTATTATTGATCAGATTAGAGAAGCATTGAAAAACAACGTAGATGAAAAAACCATGACTACAAGTCAAAATTTTTTCAAAGAAAAGATCAAGTTCTATGGTACTTAAGGAAATTTTTGAGGTCGCCGGGATTTTATTAATAGATAAAGGCGATATGGTTCAAAAGGGATATGGCTGGATGTTAAAGGCCCCAGTGAAGCAAACCAAAATGAGGTTTTTGTTTTTTTGATGAAAAATAAATCTAAAATGCAGCACAGTGCATTAAGGTATGCTGTTGAAAAATTGCCAAAGGAATTAAAAGAAAAGGTAATGGAAAAATAAGCCCTTTAAAGAAATAAAATGAGATAAAAAATGAAGGAAAATTGTAAAATGATCGCTCTTAAAGTTAATGACCAACAATTGTTGGAACCGAAAATTGGATCAATCCTAATCCTTTATCCTTAATTCAGAAGTCTTATATCCTATCCTTATTGCCATGGCAGCAATTTTTTCACCTACGGCAATAGGTTGATGATAAAGATTCCAATGCTTGCTACCTATCTGATCTCCGATCTGATAGGCAATGCTAGCCCCTTCAGTAAGAGATGACAAATACCAAAGACCATTTTTTTGCTCAAATTGAACAGCTTCTGTTTCAGGCTGCACCAGCCCGGGCCACATCATCTGAACCAGGTCATACTCAGGTACAAAACCTAAATCCCCTACTTCCAATTGCCAGGAAGTCAAAGCATTTCTCAATTCAAGTAATTTTTCACGATATGCCCTATCTTGTGCAAGATTTTTCACTTCATAAGGATCTGAAACCAAATCATACAACTCTTCCTCTTGTTTTGTTTTCATGAAAATATATGCAACATCTCCCTTCAATTCTCCTCCTTGATCCATTTCAATCAAGGTACGCGTCATATCAATCTGTTCACGATAAGCATTTCGGTAAACCAAAGGTAACTCAGGCCTAAAGTTGCGGATATAAACAAATCTTCCGTCAATCACAGATCGGCTCATATCCACCGCTTCATCAAATCTATCTGCTGAACCGAATGCGTATTTGTGAGGCATTTTGGTTTTGTACTCTCCCAAAAAAGCCCTTCCATGCATGTAAACTGGGGGTAAAATCCCCGCTAAAGACATAACTGTGGGCCCAAGATCCATCAAAGAAACAATATCATTGACTTTTGTTCCTGCTCCATATCCATTCGGAAACCTAACTATTAAAGGAACCCTTAACCCTGAATTGCCTACTGCACGCTTTTGCCTGAGTAAAGGACCACCATGGTCGGACCAGAAAAAAATAATGGTGTTTTCCAAAAGACCTTCATTTTCCAACATTTCCAACATATCCCCTACCTGTTGATCCAATTCCATAATATTGGAATACACCCTCCCCACATCCTTTCTTACCACCGGAATGTCAGGGAAATATTTCGGAATAGAAACTTTATCAGGATTGGACAACATTGGATCTTCCTTTTTCATAAAAACTCTTGACTCGTGGGTTATTTCATGGTTGAATACGGCAAAGAATGGTTGACCCGATTCGCGGTTTTTATAGGTCGCCTCTCTTCCGATTTCATCCCATGCAGTAATTGGGGAATTGAATTGATAGTCCGTTTTTGCATTGTTGCTGGTAAAGTATCCGGCTACCCGAAGGTATTCCGTAAAGCATTTGACAAAAGGAGGGGGAACTGCTGCATATTCCGGAACATTTCTACCTCTGATGTCTTTGAGGCCATAATAATCCTTATAGGTTTCATTTTCTGGTTCTCTATAAGCATAATGCGGTCCTGTCCTCATATTGTGGGTACCAAGGCTCACAGGATACATACCAGTAATGATACTGCTTCTGCTCGGGGCACAAACGCCAACTGTCGCAAATGCATTGGTGTAAGTAATGCCCTCTTTAGAAAGGCGGTCAATATTTGGTGTTTGGATACTTGAATCCCCATATGCAGGCAAGATAGCACTGATATCTTCTACAGATATCCAGAGAATATTTGGCTTTTCGGATTGGGAATAGGCTGTAAAATGAAAGCAAAAACAAGTAATCAAAAGAAAAATAGATAATTGTAATTTCATGGCTTGGATTCATTGTAATGATTGAATATCCTAAATATTAATCTAAATATCAATCACAACACAGATTATAAAGAATTCCAAGCAAATCATTTAAAGTATAAATGAAAATAACTTTAGATAAAAGTTTAACCTGAATAAGTAGGGTTCTGATCCTATCTTTAATTTGTTTAACCCCAATTTGTCTGAAAACTTAAATTCAATTTCTTATAAATGAAGTAAAATCTATATAACCTAAACACTGTTAAAAAATTTATTAAATGTTCAATACTGAGGAATTAAATTATTAATTATTACTCCAATTAAAGAAACTGAGATTTTATTTTAAATCACAAAATCATCCAACCTTTATACATATTTCGTTTGAATAAGGAATAACAAGCTTAATTCTATTGTTATTTTTTTGAACACTGGTAAATAATATCAAAAATTCTTTCCTGAGATTTTAAATTCTATGTATTCTCCAAGTACTTTTTAAAAAAAAGGTTCTATTATTTTATTGATCATAAGCCAAGCGGTAGATCTTACCATCAAAAGCACAAAGGTATAGTTCATTGTTTTGATCTTTGCCAAAAGATGCAATTGGAAAAGTAGCTGTAAGTAATTCTATATTCTTAGCATTGTCTAGATCACTAAAATCCAAGGCCCATATTTTTCCGGACACAAAATCACCATAAATATACAAGCCCTTTAATTCAGAGATTTCAGTCCCTCTATATACATATCCTCCTGTAACTGACCTTCCAAGATTTCCGTGTGAATATTCCCAAATTGGCAATTCCAAACCAGTTTGATTGCATCCGGTCGAAGGATCAAAACAATGTAATCCTTCCATGGTTCTCCACCCATAATTACCACCTTTTTTGATGATATTGATCTCCTCATACTTATTTTGTCCCACATCAGCTGCCCATAATGTACCTGATTGGGGATCAAAACTTATCCGCCAAGGATTTCTCAGCCCATAGGCAAAAATTTCCTCACGATAACCTTCGCTGTTGCCAACAAAAGGATTGTCCCCAGGGATAGAATAACTTCTGTTATTGGTCTGCTGATTGATATCAATCCTCAAAATGGTCCCCAATAAAGTCTCCCGTCTCTGTCCATGATTTTGGGGATCACCTCCTGAACCACCATCTCCACTGGCAATATACAAGAAGCCATCTGGCCCAAATGCCAATTGTCCACCATTATGATTGGAAAAAGGTTGGTTAAACTCAAGAATGACTAATTCGCTGTTTGAATCAGCTTGGTTTGGATTGGTATTCGAAACCTGAAAACGGGAAATTACTGTTCTCCTCGGGGAAGCTGCGGTATAGTTCACATAAAGGAAACCATTATTTTCAAAATCAGGATGAAAAGCCAATCCTAAGAGTCCTTCTTCGTTACCCTGATCATTAACCTTTGATGATATATCTAAAAAAGTTGTTTTATTTTCAACTTCGGGGTCGTTTTGAAAAACAGAAATTACCCCTCTTTGCTCAACTACAAATAAACGGTTACTGCCATCTCCAGCATGCTGAAAATCAACCGGCCGCAAAAAAGAAAGATTCGGGAATGCTTCAATTACTGCCAATGTGCCGATTTCAATTGGATCCTGATCTTGCTCAGGTTCATCTGCCAAACAGGCAACCAATCCAAAAATCAAAAATAAAGGAAAAAAATTTTTGGAAACTGAAAACTTCATTATCGTTAACATAGGTACTTAAGGGGATACGTTCTTAAATCCATTTCGTTACAAGAAAACCAAATTATATGCCAGTCTCTTTAAGAAGATCTATAAAAAACATTCGGTATTTTTGAAAAGCATCAATTTGAAATTCTGAATAGTTTGGAAGAGGAAAAATCAATTCAAATATGTTTGATTGATTTTTCCCCTATCTTAAAAATGAGACTATCTCTATTGCCTATGGCCTGATGATGGTTCCATCTGCTTTTCTGAGGGTCCAGTTGGATTTAGTGGTCATAGGGTATTTAGCCGCCAACTTCTCATTTACCTCAACACCAAAGCCAGGAGCTTCATTTACAGACATATAACCACCATCCATGGTAGGACAACCTGGAAATATTTCCCTTAATTGATCTGAAAACTGCACTGACTCCTGTATCCCAAAATTCCAAATTGCATAATCCATATGGGCCTGTGCAGCATGTCCAACAGGAGAAACATCTCCTGGTCCATGCCAAGCAGTGTCGATACCATAAAATTCTCCTAACCTTGCAACCTTCATCGCAGGTGTAAGTCCACCAATCTGGGAAACATGTATTCTTATGTAATCAAACCAATGGTTAACCATAGGTTCTTTGAACTCATTGATATTATTAAAAAGCTCACCCATGGCAATCGGAACTGAAGTTGTAGCCCGAAGCTGTTTGAACCATTCCATATTTTCCGGTGAAAATGGATCCTCAATAAAAAAAGGTTGATACTCTTCTACATTTTTTATCAAATTAATGGCATCAATAGGTCTTAACCTTTCATGTATATCATGCAAGAGTTCTACTTCATTTCCGCAAACCTTCCTTGTCATTTCAAATAATTTAGGTACGGATTGCATATAAACCCTTTGATCCATATATCCATCAGATTCTTTGGCAAAACCTGCCTTTTTGAAATCAGGTGCTCCCGAAATCCCTGCCCCTCCATATCCTCCTTGTTGGATCCTTACATATTTGAATCCTTGGTCCATAAATTTTTGGACATCAGCTGCCACTTCCTCAGCAGTACTGCCATTGGCATGTGCATAACAGGGAATAGCAAAGCGACATTTGCCACCTAAAAGTTGGTAAACAGGCATATTGGCCCGTTTGCCTTTGATATCCCATAAGGCTTGATCCAATCCACTTAGGGCATTGTTGAGTACCGGGCCATTTCGCCAATAGGAACTCACATATGCCGATTGCCAAATGTCCTCAATGTTGTCAACGTCTTTCCCCTCACAAAATTCATTCAGATAGTCGATTGCCGGTAGCACCGCAAATGCCCGTTGAGTAAAGGTAGCACAGCCATAACCATACAGCTCAGGTTCAGAAGTCTCCACTTTCACCACAACCAAGTTGGATCCACTGGGTCTGGTGGTAATGGCCTTTACACTTTTGATCGTGATTGGCGCCATTCCTTTGGCATAGGAAGAGGTTTCTTTTGATTCTTTTGCGGATGCATCTGGAATCCCCCCCAATATCCCCAATGACCCGACTGCAGTACCGATTCCCAAGCCCTTCAGCATCTCCCTCCTTCCAATTAATCTATGTTTTTCCTTTTTATCCATTTGTCTGTTGATTTGATTGTAAATGTTTTTTCGATTAAAAAATGGTATTTAATACAATCTAACATTATGGATGATTTTATCCAATCCTTATTTTATCTATTTGAACCAAAACAACTTAGTTCTTTTAATCAAAAAAATTGGAGGGACGTATTATGACATACTTTATGCAAAAAAGCTGGAAATTATTGGCCAATAAAGTAAAAATAACGAAAAGTCTGTTTAGGAAATGTAGAATCCATTGTGATTCGTCAGGTATATATCATAGCATCAAAAAATACATTTTCAGCTTACCCCTGTTTTTTACATCTATTTCCCCCCTGTATTCACATGACCAATCGTCTTTTATCAATTCATAGGTTCTTTCACTGATATTTATTTTACCGGGTTCAGACATAGACTCCATTCTTGAAGCCACATTCACAGTATCACCCCATATATCATAGGCAAACTTTTTACTTCCAACTACTCCTGCCACTACCGGTCCTGAGTTAATACCTATTCTTATATCAAAAGTCAATTCATTTACGGCAATATCATTTTTAGTCTCTTCCACAAAGGCAACTATTTCTTTTGCTGCAAGGATCATTTTGTGTGCATGATCTTCTTTATTGCCATACAAGCCACTTGCACACATGTAGGCATCTCCTATTGTTTTGATTTTTTCTAAACCATGCTTTTCAATTATTTCATCAAATTTTGAAAAATAAAAATCTACTGTTTCTACCAGTCTTTCTGGTGAAAGATTTTCAGAATAGCTGGTAAACCCTTTAAAATCTGTAAACAAGACAGTAACAATATCATGTTTTTTAGTTTTTACTTTGCCAGATAATTTCAACTCTGTAGCAGTGTCTTCTGGCAGAATATTTAGTAACAAACGGTCTGATCTATCCCTTTCCTCTTCAATAATTCGGTTTGTTTTTTTGATAAATAAATATCGCCGATACCATAATAAGGCCAAAATCCCAATAAAGAACAAAGCAATGGCAATGGTAAAAGTCAAGATAAGTTGGTTTTTCCTCTTTTGTTCCAGAAGGTCAACTTCTATTTGCTTTTGGGATACTTCAAAATCCGTCCTCAAATCTGCGATCTGCTGAATATTTTCTAAATTGATAATACTATCCCGATAAGAAATATGATCCTTGTAATGTTTTAAAGAAATATCATGATTACCAGATATTTCAAAAAGTTTGGAAAGCGTAAGGTTAGCCTCACTTATTTGTTCTTTTAATCTATATTGTTTTGCCAGATCCAGACTTCTTTGGGCATAATTTAAAGCAGCCGAAAAATCCTTTCTTCTCAAGTAAATATCTGACATATAGGTCAGGTAAACTGTAATTGGATAAAAATCCTCTGATTCCTCCAATAAAACCATGGCTTCATTGATGTATTCCTCAGCAAGGGAATCCAAGCCTTGTTCAGCGTACACCATTCCAACATTTCCCAAATTATAGGCTATTCCTATAGGGTAATTTACTTTTTTGAAAAGCAATCCGGATTCTTCGAAATAATCCAAAGCTTTATCATAATTTTTAGTTAAAAAAGCTTCATCTCCAGCATTTAATAAAGCTGATGCCAATGTGAGTGTGTCAGTTGTTAACCTTAGGATGCCAATAGATTTTGAATAATAGCTTTCCGCATTTGCAGAATTCCCAATACCAGAATAAACATCAGCAATTTTTAGATATGCACCGCCTTCATAGGATTTATCCTCAACCTTAGAAGCTGCCTCACTGCTTTTTACGAAAGCATCCAGTGCTTTAGGTAAATCACCTGCAAGGAGATAAGATTGACCTTTTTGACTGTAACCTCTGTAGAGGTATAAAAAATTTTCATCCTTCAGTGCCAGCTCAATTAATTCATTCGAATATTTCAATGATTCTTCTAAATCACTGGAAAGATTAAATGATAAATTACGCAAAAGCTCAAGCCTTTCAATCCCTGTTAAGTTCCTTTTATTGTACTCAACTATTAAACTATCTGCCAGTTTTCTATCTTGGGCATGGATGAGTTGGACAAAAAAGAAAAAGAAAACTATGAATAAACCATGATTTTTGCATTTATTAAGCATGAATGCATTATTGGTTAATCCTGATCTTAGGATCCTGATTATAAGTTACCCCATTTACAACATAAGAAATATTGTACGATTCTTCACTATTGGGAGGAAATGAACCTATAACTCCTTTCCAAGTGCCATCAGGTTGTAAAGTAGGCAATGAACTGAACACATTTGTTCCACCTGTTTCAGAAATTCCTAAGATAGAACTGATATCTCCTGCTTTTTTAAAGATAATATTATAGCCAGCCTTGACATCAGTAATTAGGTTAGTATCATCATTTTCTGAGTAAACGATGTTTGTTCCATCAGAAATAGCCGGAGGAAAAGGAGCAGCATTAGTTGCAGAAATCAAAACTGTAACTGTAGGTGGTGGTGTTGGGGAGGATGGAGGAGGTGGTGGAGTTCCGCACATAATCTTTATTGTTTGAGTTAGTGAATTATTGGTTAATATAGTGATAAATATTTCAAGAAATCACTGGGGAAAAGTAAATGCTGCTTTTTTTATTATAGTTAGAAAAAGCTTGACCTGTATAGAAAAAGTAAAGTTGTCTGTTTCTGTAATAAGTGAATTGAAAATTCAGAGCATTCCTGCTAAGAGGAGACATATTCAAAATAGCGTTGCTTCCCCCGATTTTCCTCAGGCACATAGTTAAAACCAATAAATTTAAACCAGGGGATTTGTTTGGGATGATCTGAGGCAGAATACAATCCACATGTACATCCCGGATAATTTAATGTTTTCTCTTTCAGGATATTACGGAGGTCAAAACTAATTTTCAGTCCAAATTCATCCATATGGTGGCTGGCAACAAAAAAAGTTTCATATTTTTTTTCCCCTACTTTATAAAATCCCAAAATGGCAATGGCCTGGCCGTTTGATGTCTTCCAAATTTTCGAGAATCCATCCTGGTTACTTGTATCAAGCTTATTCTTGATGTAAGTTGAGTAAAAATCTATAAAATTATTTTCCTTAAGCCCCCATTCGCTTTCAGTAAGTTTCCATGGGTTATTGAGAATATACAAAATATCATCTGAACTAATACTGTCACTCATTTTTGACATGCATTTGAGAAAAATGAAATTCGAAATTTTTAGTGAAAAAAAAAACACGAAATTTCAATTGGCACAAATAATCAGTTTTGGGTCAACTCCAAAGTGCATTTTGACAATCTAATATTACATTCATAAAAATAGATTTCCTTCGGATTTGTCCTCAAATAGAAAATAGACCGGGTAAATAACTAACAAATCATCAATTATTTCAGTCTTTCACTCAGTAACATTACCTGTGCATCTTCTTTCAGTCTATGCTTCAATTTTTCATAATCCAAATCCTGTACAGCAATCTTAGCATCTATAGCTAAAACTGCAGCTGTCGCTGAAGATTGTCCCAAAATCATAAAAACAGGCTCCATGCGAATAGAGCCAAATGCTGTATGGGAACTGGATACACAGACAGGCACCAGCAGGTTTTCACATTCCTGCTTTTTGGGTAATATCGTACCATAGGAAATGCTATAGGGTTCTTTGGGCTTCACCCCGATGTCCCCTTCATTTTGGACATAGCCATTTGGACCGATCAATCGTTGCACATTATGTGAATCCAAATGATAAGAACCCATTCCAATAGGATTTGGTACAGTTTTGTCACCCAATACATCATGTTCGGTCATCACATAATCTCCTATCATCCTGCGGGATTCCCTCACATAAATCTGATGGGGCCAATGGCCGTTGTCGATAAACTCATCTTTGGCCAAACCGTATTCTGATATCCTTTGGCGTACTTTCTCAGGAACCTTGGGATCATTGGCTAAAAAATACATCAATCCCATTTGGTAATCCTCGTGGTCCTTAATGATTGCTTTCCTCTCTTCATAACTCGCTTCAGGATAGGCATAGTTTTTCCCAATATAATCCGTGCTGAATGGACCATGGTTATTGGTGTCTGTTTTAAGGTTGGGAATTGGATCAAACTTATCAAAAGTCTCATCCCACCCGGATGCATAAACCCTTGCCAACAGTTCATATCTGGAAGGGTCATAATTTTCAGGTTTTGGAAAGGGAAGCCTATTATCTGGATGTTTGCTGAGGCACATACGGAAATTGTAAGCCTGCAATTTGGAATCAGCGGTGCCATTGGGAGCTATGGGTTCTTCCGAAATTTCGGGCAACAATCCGCTTGTTGGGTCTCCTGGAATCACAAATGGGGAAATGGAATCCCTGAAATAATGTCCGTGTTGAAAAACGCCAAACTGTACACCATTCCATTTTTCTCCATAAGTATCATTGGATTCCCTTCCTACATGATAACTTACACCAGCTGCTGCCATCAAATCTCCTTCATAGGTGGCATCTATAAACATTTTTCCTTTAAAGGCTTTTCCCGAAAGTGTTTTGATAGAAATAATCGTACCATTGGATTTGGACACCCCATTTTCTCTATCCAGCCACTCACCCCTGTAAACCTGAATGTCATATTCCCTGATAAAATCCTCAAAAACCTGCTCTGCAGCATGGGGCTCAAAAATCCACATAGTCCTTTCATCTCCATCAATAGCTGGTGTACCCTGACCTATATTACCATATTCCTCCTTTTTTTGCCATTTCCAAGAATCCTCTTTTTGGTAATGCAGATAAATCCTGTGATAAAATTCCCTTGCCAATCCTCCAATCACTGATTTGTCCCCGGTATCTGTAAAACCTAGTCCCCCTGAAGATAAGCCACCTAAATGGAAATCAGGGGAAACCACCAAAACCGATTTACCCATTTTCTTGGCCTGAACTGCTGCTGTTATTGCAGCAGAAGTGCCCCCATAGATAATTATGTCTGATTCAAATGAGTTTTTGTTTTTCGTACCGCATCCAGAGTTCAAGAGCAGCATTAATATTGCAAGGATAAAGTTATTTTTGGACATATATTTTTAGTTGGGTTTCTTAGAATTCGAAATGTAATAGTTGATTTTCCCAATAGTGGTATCACTTTTTGAACCTACTTTCTTAAGCTTCTGCCTTTGTCTACGATTCCGAAATTAAACATCCTAAATTACTGGAGGTCAAAGGAAATCCCAAGAAAACTCCTTAAAGATATCTCTATAGTATGTCTGAGTACTCGCATTGAAGGTAGAATTATTCCCTTTAATGGTTTCCCTGAAAACCTGATCACAATGCTAAAGGCAATTTTTGAATAACCAATTGCCAAAATCTTTTTATGCCCTTCAATGTTTTATAAATTCCTGCCAAATATCTGTCAGTTCTCTATTTACCAGTTCCCCTGTATAAACCACCAACCTATAGCGAATTACCTCCTTTTCACCTTTGGCAATTTTCCAATTACCCAAAATCTGTCTTGAAGGTCCAATTCCCATTTCATTATCTACACGCCAAGGGGTGGGAAATGCTTTGTTCTCCGGATGGTCAAATAGGGCAATATGTGCGAAATCGTCCCTCCCTTCAAGTTTAATCCCTATATCCGTCCAAATCGATCGCTGCCCTTCTATTTCGAGATTCTTCAGCCCGGAAGCACTTACTATTTCACCAACCGTCTCTTTCACCCAAGGCATGCGGACAAAGAGTCCCCCAACATAAAACTTTTCCATCAGCACATCAGATTTGGCATCTCCGGTCCATACTAAGTCTAAAATATATTGACCCTCAAAGTGCCGCATGGCCCATTCTTGGGTTTCAACCATGACTGTCTTTCCTTCTTCATCCAACATTTCATAAACTGTCTGCCATTTTACATAATCCCATTTATCTTCAAATACTTTTGATGAAACCCCACGCCAATAATCATCTTTCCAGTTTATAAAATAATCCCGCCCGTTCACCTTTTTTAATCCCCAATAAATCCCTGTCTGGTGTGGATGATGGCTGGGACGGTATTCGGTCATCACACCATTTCCATCAGGTGCAATGAGTGGATGGATATATGGCCTTTCATCTTTCCTATTGACTTGTGTTAAAATGGGATCATTTGATTGATCATGAAATACCTTAATACTCTGTGAATCAGCATCCTGCTTAATCCTTAAGGGAATAGCCTTTTTTGAGCGTATAGTTTGATGATTATCTGAAAGCAGATTCACTACAAAGGTATCATCCAAAGGACTGATCTTTAAATCTCCCGTCTGTATGCGAATGTTCCGAAATCGGATGGAAAAACTGCCTTGGGGATCGTTTTCATTATTGGCATGTAATTGGAGACCGATAAATCCCTTTGGAAATCTGTCATCAATAAGATGGGCCACAGGCACCCCGTTTATCCAGGTCCTCATCATCGGGCCTACAGCTTCTATCCTGTATCTGTTCCATTGATAACCGTTTGGATCATCTCTTTTAAAAGCATCCTTCGCAGCTTTACTCATTTTTTCTGGAGGATAAATCCAGCCACGGTCCGTGCCTTCCTCATAAATTGCCCCGCTCCATTGCTGAGGCTTTGGATCTACTTCCATTTGATAACCATGGACTCGACCGTTTTTGAAATCCTGATAACTCAAGGATCGAAATTGAATTCCTGAATTATTCATTAAGGTATCAACTGACACTTCAAGCTCCAGTACAAAATCTCCGAATTCCTGTACTGTGCATAGAAACCCATTTGGTTGACCAGGAACAGTCCTTCCTACGATCATTCCATCCTTAACTTCCCAAATATGCTTCCCATTAAGTGCTTTCCAACCACTTAGGTCAGTCCCATTAAATAGGATTTTCCAGTTTCCATCCTGCGACCATGTTGGAGGAGAAAGGAATAAGAAAAAAGCTATTAGCACTGGTATTAAGAAAGTTTTATAATGATTCATTTTTAAATATTTTAGCTTATTTCATGATTTTTGGGAGAGATTATCTGCCTTAATTTCTTTTCAACTGAAACTCTTCTTATGACCCAAAACTTTCGAGGTTTTAACAAAAACCTCAAAGGTTGGCTTCAATCCGGCAAGGTAAATGCAATGACGGAATCACCGACTTTGGTGCCGTTTTTTCCCCCTCCACCTGCAGTAATGACCACGTATTGTTTCCCATGGATCATATATATACTTGGAGTGGCATAACCGCCCGCCGGAAGTTGGTACTCCCATAACACCTGTCCGGTGAATTTATCGAATGCCCTTATCTTTTCATCCGGAGTTGCAGCAATAAACACTAGGTTACCCGCTGTTACCACTGGACCACCGAAGCTTTTGGAACCTGTATTCCTGATCCCCCTAGCCACCAATTCCGGATATTCGCCCAAAGGCACTTTCCAAAGAATCTCACCTTTATCAAGGTCCACTGCATTTAATGTACCCCAAGGCGGAGAGATCGCAGGATAACCATCTTGATCCACAAAAAATGGAGCTACATTTGCATAGCGGGGCGCTTTTCTTTTTTCAACATCTGATTTCCCCCCTTCAGGATAATCTGATTTAATTTCTTTGCTTTCCAAATAGCTAATAAGTTCATCAAGTTGTTTATCAGAAAATTGTCTAAATGATGGCATCATCCCCCTACCATAACGCAAGACTGATTTGATGGAATCTTGATTGATCTTTATATTATTAAGAGGAGGAAACAATGGTGGATTGCCGACTTTATTTAATCCATGACAGGCTGTACAAGCTGAATTGTAAATCATCTCCCCTCTTTGCAAAGATGTAGCACTTGCCGTGTCCATGCTATTCAAAGGAATGAGGCTGTGGATAGTTGGCGCCTCATTGATGTTCACAAACATGACATTGGTGACAGGATCGAAGGCTGCACCACCCCATTCGGCTCCTCCCTGATGGCCGGGCATAGTGATCACTCCTGCCAAAGAAGCCGGAGTGTATAAAGGACCAGTTTCATATTTTCTGAAAATATTCCGAACATATTCATGAGTTTCAGGAGTTATATTGCTCAAGTCAGATTCCTGAAGCGTAGTTCGGTTTAACGGAGGCGGTTTTAAAGGAAAAGGCTGAGTTGGCCAAGCTTCTTCACCTGGAACCTTTGAGGGAGGAACAGGTAAGTCGACTACCGGAAAAACCGGTTCCCCTGTTTCCCGATCTAAAACAAATGTCAACCCTTGTTTGGTAAGTTGAATCACAATATCCCGTGATTTGCCATCAGCTGTGACAGTGGCCAAAACCGGAGCCGGAGGCAGGTCATAATCCCAAATGTCATGCCGAAGAGTTTGATAATGCCAGATACGTTTACCTGTTTTGGCATCGAGGGCAACCACACAATTCGCAAATAAATTCTCGCCCTTTCGCATTCCTCCATAAATAAAATCCGGTGCCGCAGAACCTGTAGCAAAAAACACCCAACCTCTTTCTTCATCCAAAGTAAACCCACCCCAAGGGTTTGTTCCCCCATAACTTACTCCTTCTTCAAACTCCCAGGTATCATAACCGAATTCTCCCTTTTGTGGGATGGTATGAAAAATCCACTTAAATTCCCCGGTCAGGGCATCATATCCCCTTACATCACCGGGTGATGAAGGATCCTCTTCGGGAGTTCGACCACCAATAATAATAATATTCTGGTAAACGATTCCTTGACTGGTCGCTTCAAAATCAACCAATTCCGGATCCTGGGGCAGGTTTTTTCTTAAGTCTATCCACCCATTTTCTCCAAAAGAGGTAATCAAATCCCCTGTCTTGGCATCAATGGCATATACCCTGTCTTTCACAAAATTAAATATCCGTTGATTTTCTCCCTTTGAATCCTCCCAGTAGGTAAGTCCTCTGTTCCTACCTCTAAACGGCCTTTCATCATTTCGATAATCATTTGGCCTAAAAACCCAGATTTCCTTACCAGTCGCAGCCTCTAATGCTACAGCATTAACTTCTGGTGTTGTAAAATATAACAACCCATCAATAATGATCGGGTTAGCATACATCCCTGGTCCACTGGGGTTTCCGTGATGGTATTCCCAAGCTTTCTCTAGGTTCCGGACGTTCCCGGTATGAATTTGATCAAGTTCCGAATATTGAATTCCTGTGGAATGCCCCCTGTATATCCCCCAATCCTCATAGTTATTCAGTCTGTTGGCCCATTGTTGGTCATGAGATTTATCAAAATCCGCTTTTTCGGAACAGGAAATTATTAGAAAAATAAATCCCAGAAAGAATTGTTGGTTTCCAATTAGGTATTTCATCACCATAAAGAAATATTATCATAGTGTTAATAATTCCCTAATAAGATCCATGTTTGAACTGATTCAGGGTTAAAGCAATATAATATTGAATCTGTTCAATTCTCTCTTTTTCTACATCAACGGCAAAATTCTATAAATTGCAAAATATTCTTTTCCCATCAAGAAGGAGGTATCAATAAAAACTTACATTGGTTGGATTAGCCAATTGGCATGGTACTGTCTGGGGTCAAAAAAATAGGGATGAGAAGGACTTAAGGAGAACGAATTTAATCCCCAAAAATATTTGTTTCAAATCCATCGATACTGGTCAAATTCTTATTTTTCCAATAATCTTTGATTTTTTCCTCCCCTTGTTTTTCAGACCAGTCATTTAAAGTTGTTCTTTCTTCCTTGAAATCCATATATGGAACGGCAAAACCACAAGAGGTCTGAACCAAATCAACATCCATTTCAATGATTTGTCTAGCTCCTATATTTTTCGGAAATAAACTTACATAACTATCAAATTCTATATCTCTCTTATGAAAGATTTTTGCTGTTCCATAAAGTCTTAAAATCAGAGGTTTCCCCTCAAAAGCACAGAACATAATGGTCATCCTGTTATTTTTTAGAAGATGGGCTGCGGTTTCATTTCCACTTCCGGTCAGATTCAACCAAATAATTTTATTCTTATCAATAACCCTGAAGGAATCCGTACCTTTTGGGGATACATTTACCCTACCGTCACAGGCCGCAGTTCCTACGAAAAATATTTTTTGATCTTCGATGAATCCCTTTAATTCGTTAGTAATAAATTCTAATTTCTTTCCCATAATTTGAATATCAATCAGTCTTTAAATTTACCCATAATCTGAGGCTTTATGACCTGAACTTTAAAAAAACACTTCCCAAAAAAACTCTAAAGTGTTCAAATCCAAAATTCATGCAAAGGATTTGTTTAAAGATTTAAATTTCGTCTTTATGTCTTGGTTCTTGAATTTTGGTTCTTGCTTCTTGACCTTTGGTTCTATCCACTCACTTCTCGTCTCTGCTATCTCCTACCAAGAAAAAAACCTTCGGGGTTCCAAAAACCCCAAAGGTTAGGATCCACTTCTTTTTTCTTGATTCTTGGCTCTTGGTTCTTGGTTCTAATCTCACTTTTTAAAACTCGGAGCCAATCTTTCTCCAGAAGCCCTGAGCTTGTCCAGGTATTCTTCCAAAAGCTTCTGGCTTATTTCCGAAGAATCCCCATATTTTTTCCTTATCTCCTCCAAATCTTTGTGCAATTTCTTGCGGATTTCTGCATAGGACGGATCATTATAGACATTCTTCATTTCCTGAGGGTCATTCACCCGGTCAAATAACTCCCATTCGTCCACATCATAATAAAAATGAATTAGCTTGTATTCCTTGGTCACAATGGCATAATGCCTTTTCACCATATGGATAGAAGGGTATTCGTAATAGTGGTAATATACTGCATCTCTGGTCCATTTTTCAGATTGACCGGTCAGTAAAGGGATAAGGCTCTCCCCCTGCATGTCTTCGGGTTGAGGGATACCTGCAGCCTCCAGAAAAGTCTGGGCAAAATCAAGGTTTTGGACCAGTTCATCTGATCTTGAACCAGCTTTTACTTTTCCCGGCCAAGCGATTAAAAGTGGGGTTTTAAAGGATTCATCGTACACAAAGCGCTTATCAAACCAACCATGCTCTCCTAAGTAAAAACCCTGATCAGAGGTATAAACGATGATGGTATTTTCCATCAGGCCATTGGCTTCTAGGTAGTCCAAAACCCGGCCCACATTTTCATCCACAGAAGCGATGGTTCCCAGGTAATCCTGCATATATCTTTGGTATCTCCAGCGCATTTTATCTTCTTCACTCATGTCAGGAAAAGCTTTGATAAAGTCTTCATTGACGCCTTTGAACACTTTATCCCAATTGGCTCGCTGTGAAGGATTCATTCTGCCGACTTCCCTTTGGAAGGCTCCTTTATCCCATCCTGAGGCATCAGGAATACCCAATTGATCCATCACTTCAGGATATACCTTGGAATCTCCCGCCCAATTCATATGGTGTAAAATATTCATTTCAGCTTCTTTGGCAGCAGTTCCCCTTCCAGAGTAGTCATCAAAAAGAGTAGCGGGCTCCGGAAATTTCTTTTGGGTATATTCTGCAATATGCCTTTCAGCAGGTAACCATTCTCTATGAGGTGCCTTGTGAAGATAGGCAAGGAAAAATGGTTGGTCTGCTTTCCTTTCATTTTCCAGCCAATCCAAAGTCATATCGGTAATGATATCTGTCACGTATCCTTCAACATCATAAGTCCCATCGTTTTTTGTGATAAAGGTAGGATTATAATAAGCTCCTTGGCCAGGAAGGATTTTGAACTGGTCAAATCCCTTGGGATTGTTCCCAAAATGCAGCTTTCCAAACATGGCTGTCTGGTAACCTCCCTCCTGCAACAATTGAGGAAAAGTTACATTCGTGGTATCAAATGGAAAATGGTTGTCGGTCTTTCCGTTGATATGTGTGTGTTTCCCTGTAAGGATGGTTGCCCTAGATGGGGCACAGATAGAGTTGGTCACGCTAGCATTTGTAAAAAGCATGCCCAATTTTGCAATCCTATCAATATTAGGAGTTTCAATCAGCCTGTTATCGTAAGCAGAAATAGCCTGATAGGCATGGTCATCAGACATGATAAAAATGATGTTGGGTCTTTGGGAAGAAGGTTCTTTTTCCTTACAGGAGAAAAGAATTAAAGCGGTAAGTAAGGTCAGAAAATGGTTCTTCATCACAATAGGTTTTAAGGCGGTTATTTTTGAAGGATTATAGATTTGATTTCCAATCCAGAATCAAATCCATGCTCAAGGCTTAAACTAAGCAAAACCTTCCCTTTTTCAAATCTTTTTTTGCCCACTGGAACCCATGGCCACTCTTTTTCATACACTTCTGATCTTGGAACCTTGTCGAGAGAAGGGACTTCCTTGCCCTCATTCTTTTTATCCACTTGAATAATCATTGATTCCCCATTCATTTCAACCTTCATTCCCAAAGGTTTAACATTAACCATTTCAACAAAAATGTCATAGTTAGTATCCTCCACCACCAACATTTCCCAAGAAACTTTGTCATCTGCAGAATCAAACCCCAAAACCCAGTCATTGGCCCAACCCATAACCCCCTTAAAATGGACCTGTCCAAAAAGCTCTCCATCTGGAGCAGGTAAGCAAACGGTTGGTACGACATGATGCCCGACCTGAATCAAAGGTGGATTAATACCTTTTTTGGTCATTTCCTTGAACCAGGACTGATATCTGCCCTCCAAATCTTCCGCAGTTCCTTCGAATTCAGAAAGAATGTTAGTTTTTTGTTCTGGATCTTCTAATAGGTTGAATAATGCTTTTTCATTCCCTTTTATCGTCAACAAAAACTCCTGGTTTCGGACAGCACCGGGAATGGTATCAAAATCTCTTACAACCTGATGGGTGAAAAAATACCTGTCAATCCAAAGCGAATCCCCGTTTATCAAGGGCTTCAAACTTTTTCCGTGTATATCAACATTTTCAGGCAATGCAATACCTAAGAAATCCGCCAATGTTGGAAGTATATCTATATGCCCGGCCCATGGTTCCAACTTTTTACCTTCAACACCTGGAATTTTTATGAAAAAAGGCACTCTCACACCACCTTCATCAATATGTCCTTTGATTCCTTTCATGCCTCCGTTATACCTTATACCGTTCGGGCCATTGTCTGTCATGAAAATAACAATAGTGTTATTCATCTTACCGGTTGAATTTAGAAAATCAATCAATCTCCCAATATTCTCATCAAGGTTTTCTACCATACCATAAATGCAGGCTTCCTTATTTGGCAATTCCATAGATTTGTATTTATCAAAATACCTGTCCGGAACCTGAAAAGGACTGTGGGGAGTATTATAAGAAACCATGGTAAAAAATGGCTCTTCTGATTTCATAAAAGCAATAGCTTTATCAGTTAGCACATCCGGTAAATAACCTGTGGTTTGTACTTCGGAAAAATTGTGAGTCAGCTTGGTATCAAAGTAATTATTTATATGACCCTCCGAATACCCAAAAAACTCATCGAAACCTTGTCCGATTGGATCATGGGGAAACTGTTTTCCCTGATGCCATTTTCCAAATAATCCA
The DNA here is from genome assembly GCF_042683085.1 of Shivajiella indica. Lineage (NCBI taxonomy): Bacteria > Pseudomonadati > Bacteroidota > Cytophagia > Cytophagales > Cyclobacteriaceae > Shivajiella > Shivajiella indica. Next base: position 232,851 of record NZ_JBHUIV010000025.1, read on the forward strand.
GTTTTGTAACCCTCAGCTTTCAGCAATTCCGCAATGGTCAGTTCCTCTTCCCTCATTACCTCCATTCGGTGCGTCACCCAAGTAGTGCCGGTAGCAAGATGGTATCTTCCTGTTAAAAGAGAAGCCCTGGTCGGGGCACAAACAGGCGAAACATAAAATCTGTCAAAAACCACTGACGAGTCTGCCAAGTTATCTATGTTTGGTGTGGAAACGTAAGGGTTCCCATTATAAGATAAATCACCCCATCCTTGGTCGTCAGTGATTACCAGCAAGACATTTAATGGTCTTTCCTGAACTTTCTCCTGACAAGAAACCCAAAAGAAAATATAGAAAATTAAGGATAAATGATTTTTATTCAAGTCAAATAATCTCTGATTTTAATAAAAATACAATAGAAAATATTTGTTCGCAACAACTTAATTTTCTTTGGTTGGAATTAGAAATTCCATTTCCTTTTCTATCGATTCAATTTTTAATGGAATTTTCTTTTTCAGGCAAATAATTCCCTGTTGAATCCATCGGAAAGGGTAATTCAAATTAAGAATCAGAATTTTCCAGTTTACAAAATTTAAATTGACCAATTCCATTTAATTGTTTAGGGTTTATTACTTGAGTTTTCAAATAATTCAGCCAGAAACTCAAAGTGTTATTCCAATTTTTAATAATTTTATCCGAATTAACCTAAAAAACCTATGATACGTAAATTTCTTTTATTTGGCATAACAGCCTTGCTTTTACTGAATTGTGGACCAAAAGAATCCAAGCAAGAAGAAGTCACAGAAGTTCTTGATGAGGAACAATCTCCTTTCGTCCATAAACCCTTAGTGACTCATCTTTACACAGCAGATCCCTCCGCACATGTTTTCAATGGAAAAATTTATATTTATCCTTCACATGACATTGAATCAGAGGTTCTGGAAGATGATATGGGTTCTCATTTTGATATGAAAGATTACCATGTCTTTTCCATGGATAATCCTGTAGCTGAAGTGATTGACCATGGTGCAGTAATAAAATTAGAGGATATTCCATGGGCAGGCCGACAACTTTGGGCTCCTGATGCTGCACAAAAAGATGGAAAATATTACCTCTATTTCCCTGCCAAAGATAAAAATGATATTTTCCGGATCGGGGTGGCTGTGGCCGATAGTCCTACCGGTCCTTTCAAAGCCCAACCAGAACCCATTAAGGGATCATTTAGTATGGATCCTGCTGTTTATGAAGATGAAGATGGAAGTTATTACCTTTATTTTGGAGGGATTTGGGGAGGTCAATTACAGTGGTTTGAGGACCAGAAACTTGTAGAAGGAAGAAAAGGTCCAACTGATGGGATTCCCGCACATGAGGAAAAAGCCCTGATGCCTTTCGTTGCCAAACTCAGCAATAATATGCTTGAATTTTCAGAAAAACCACGGGAAGTGTTGTTGTTGGACAAAAATGGAGAGCCGATCAAAGCAGGAGATAATGAAAAAAGGTTCTTTGAAGCTTCTTGGGTTCATAAGCATAATGGGAAATATTATTTTTCCTATTCTACTGGAGATACCCATTTCATAGCTTATGGAATTGGCGACAATCCTTATGGTCCATTTACTTATCAGGGAAATATCCTTAACCCTGTTCAGGGGTGGACAAACCACCATTCTATTGTGAATTTTGAGGGAAAATGGTATCTATTTTACCATGATACCGAACTTTCGGGAAAAACTCCCTTAAGAAATATAAAGATGACCGAATTAATCCATAATGCTGATGGGACTATTCAGACCATCGATCCCATGAAGAAATAATATCTGGCTCCAAGTCAAGGTAATTGATTTGGAGCCGGTTCTTGAACTTTTTTATTAATCCAAGCCAGTTTTTCCAATTCCATAATTCCTCTTTCAGCTTTACAATCTTCAAGTATCGCCATACCCATTTTTTTAGCTTTCGACCGGTAACTTGGGTTTTCTAATATTTCATGAATTGCCCTCGTGATGTCTTTTGGACTGGATTTCTTTGATAATTTTAATCCTAATCCATGATGAACCACTTTGGCCGCGTTATCTTTCTGGTCTCTGCCCATTGGGAGACAAATTATGGGCAATCCAAATGATAATGCCCTCATAATAGTGCCATGTCCTCCGTGAGTGATTACTGCATCTGAATGAGGAAAAACCTGGGAATGAGGTGCAGATTTGATCAATTTTACATTCTCCGGTAATGAGAAAAGCTCATCTTCCATCGCCAATCCCAAAGTCACCAAACCTCTCACCTTTATTCCCGACAAAGCATCTATACAAGACTGAATTACAGCTGCCTGATTTTGAAATGTAGTAGAAAGGCTGATGACTATCAAAGGATTTGAATCATCCTCAGTCCATGGGTTTTCCCATTCATTGGCCCAATCAGGGTCATCCAATATTGGCCCAATATACCTCACATTTTTTGGTACAGGTTTAATTGGAAAATCAAATAATTCTGTTGTTTGAATCAACCTCAAATCAGCCCCGTGCAATAAATCTGAAAGATTCTTTAGGGGCTGAAGCTCATAAAAAGCCCTGATCTTGTTAATTTTAGGAAGGTAGGAATTAAGTTTAATGTTAAAAACTTTCATTAATACTCTATCACGAAACCTTCCAAATATTCCCTTACCAGGTGTAAGCCCCATTACGCCGGGCGGTCTATTTGGTCCTGGCATATATTCCGGCATATGAAATAATATCACTCTGGGTATGTTACAAATCTCTCCAGCAATCAAACCAGGCGGTAGAAGAACATCCATTACCAAAATTCCGGCATCAGTTTTTTTGATTGCCTGGAGCGTTTCTTTTATTACAATTTCAGCTGGACCGAATAAAATATTGTCAAAAGTGGGCTGATTGAACAAAGTTGCATTCCAATCCTTACAAATATCCTCTTTCCTATCGGTTCTTGTAAAATATTCTTTGAAGGAGATAAAATTCAAGCCCAAAGAAGTTATAACCGGCTCAAGGCAGGGTTCAGTCAGAATTGTAACCTGATGCCCTCTTTCCCTTAATCCATTTGCCAAACCCAATACCGGGGGAATATTCCCTCCTCCGTCTATAGTAACAAATAGGTAATTGCTTTTCTTTTCCATATTTGTAGTTTTTAGGTAATTTTTCTTTGAATCAAGCCCTCAACAAGAGATTTAAAGACCTCAAATGTTTCCTCATAACTTTTCCCTAAGTCTCTACGCAACAGTTTCCATAAATAAAATTCAGTCGCTGTAATAAAGGTCAATAATTTATGCTCATAATCCGGAGCATTTACTTCTGGTAGATCAGTTGAAAAAATCCTTGCACACCATTCTCGATGGCTTTTCCGGCCTCTATTTAATATTTTTCTTGCTATGGGAAGTTCTTTTTCAACGGCCAATGTCCTGAAAGAAGCATCTCCTAATTTTTCATAATCCTGAAGTAGGATATCTAAGGCGTTCTTATATTCCCCAGTAACCGCTAAATCCCTACTATTCCTTCTACTGGCAGTATCATTTTCAACACAGGCTTCAATTAATCCTTCTTTTGAACCAAACTTTCTGAGAATGGTACGGACGGTAACTCCAGATTTTTCTGCTACTTTTTCAAGTGTGATGTCCTGGATGGAAAAGTCAACCCAAAGTTCAACCGCAGCCTTCATAATATTTATTTCATTCTCACTGGCCTTTTTGGCCCTGGCTGTCATTCTGTAAGTTCTTTTAGAAGATTGTGATTTCATGTCAGTAAAGTAGACATTAAATTTATTCATGTCAATATAAGTGACATGAAATTTTAATCAACCTAAACAAGACTCTTTAATTTCAGCTAATAGGAATAAGTGAAATTATTAAACTTGGACAGAAGCTACATTTTGAAAAGACCTGCCAATAAGGTGACTTTTCGATTTTTCCCGACAGGATCCCTTATAAAAAAAAACCAGCAGAGTTCTCTCCGCTGGCCAATCTGAAATTCTTATTTTCAAAATCCAAAATCAAATAAACTCGTTCAAAATATTCTCATACAATTCCTGCTTGCCACTGGTCTGTTTTGGTTCCCCTGAAGCTATTGCATGTGCTCTTAAGTCTTCCAAAGAAAGTTTTCCATCTTCAAATTCCTTTCCTTTGCCTGAATCAAAAGAAGCATATCTCTTCTTTCTTAATATGGTATACTCAGATTCTGTTAAAATTTTATCTGCAATCAACAAGGCTCTTGCAAAAGCATCCATGGAACCTATATGAGCAATAAAAAGATCCTCAAGATCGGTTGAATTCCTCCTCACCTTGGCATCAAAATTCACTCCTCCCCCCTTGATTCCTCCACTTTGAAGAATGACCAACATTGCTTCTGTCAATTCCTGAAGGTTGATGGCAAATTGGTCAGTATCCCAACCATTTTGATAATCCCCTCGATTTGCATCAATAGAACCCAACATCCCTGCATCTGCAGCTACCTGTAACTCATGTTGAAAGGTGTGTCCTGCCAAAGTCGCATGGTTCACTTCCACATTGATTTTGAAATCTTTATCGAGGCCATGATGTCTTAAAAAGCCAACCACTGTTGCACTGTCATAATCATACTGATGCTTGGTGGGTTCCATGGGTTTAGGCTCGATAAAGAAATTTCCTTTAAATCCTTTGGATCTTGCATAGTCCCTTGCCATTGTTAAAAATCTGGCCAAATGATCCGTTTCCCTTTTCATATCTGTATTCAACAAGGACATATATCCTTCACGTCCTCCCCAAAACACATAATTTTCTCCACCTAGCTTGATAGTAGCATCAATGGAGTTTTTCACTTGGGTTCCTGCCCAAGCCACTACATCAAAATCCGGATTGGTAGAAGCTCCATTCATATACCTTGGATTACTGAATACATTGGCTGTACCCCAAAGTAATCTAACACCGGTTTCTTTTTGTTTTTCAAGGGCATAATCGGTAATAATTTTCATCCTCTCCTCATATTCAGCAATACTGCCCCCCTCATCAATCAAGTCCACATCGTGGAAACAATAATACTCAGCTCCGATTTTAGTGAAAAATTCAAATGCAGCATCCATTTTATCTTTTGCTCTTTGAACCGCATCCGCGCTGGCATCCCATGGACGAACCATAGTACCCGGACCGAATGGGTCTGCTCCGGTAGCACAGAAGGTATGCCAGTAGGCAATGGCAAATTTGAAATGATCTTTCATAGGCTTCCCTGCCACTACTTTATTTGCATCATAATATTTAAAGGCGAAAGGATTCTTGGAACCCTTACCCTCAAACTTGATTTTGTCAATTCCTGGAAAATAGGTTTTGGACATCTTATTTGGGTTAAAAACAGGTTTGAAATATTAAATTTTGGATGAAATTATTCAATTTTTCTGAATATGGAAAACGTTTGCAACAGCTTTGTGATCGAAGTAAGCAAAACCATATGGAATCGGTTGCAAACCTGACGAACGGAAAGTCTAAACCATTAAACTTCTTAAAAATCAATTGAAAGGAGGGCAGCAATTTCCCCTGTCAAATATCAAATCCTTTCTTGATGGTATCTGCAATTTGTTGCATCTCCTCAGAAGATAATTTTAACTTTGGTCTTGAGAAATTGATGTCGTCCATACTGCGTAAAGGAATGAGATGAACGTGCACATGGGGGACCTCCAAACCAATCACTGCCACCCCAATTCTGGTGCATTTGATGGTTTTATCCATTGCTCTGGCAACTTTTTTTGCAAAAACATGCAATCCTGCCAATACATTATCCTCGAGATCAAAAATATAATCCACTTCAACTTTGGGAACAACAAGTACATGGCCTTTTGCCAAAGGCATGATATCCAAAAATGCAATATACTGATCATCTTCTGCCACGATATAGGCAGGGATTTCTCTATTGATTATTTTAGTAAATATGGTTGCCATGGGATAAAAATAAAAAATCCCGAGGTAGAATCCATCGGGAGAATTAAATATTAGTAAGCGATGTCCAAAACCTCAAATTCCAGCACACCTGCAGGGGCATTAATTTGGGCAATCTCACCCACAGATTTACCTAGAAGACCTTTTCCAAAAGGAGATGCCAAGGAAATCTTTCCGGACTTCAGATCAGCTTCTTCCTCTGACACCAAAGTGTAGGTAACTGTCATACCATTTTTGATATTTTTAATTTTTACAGTGCTAAGGATTCCAACCTTTGAAGTGTCTAGTTTGGAATTATCCATTACACGGGCATTTCCCACCACTTCTTCCAGTTTGGCAATTTTCAATTCCAGCAAACCTTGTGCATCTTTGGCCGCATCATATTCGGCATTTTCACTTAAATCTCCTTTGTCTCTAGCTTCAGCTATTTGCTTGGCAATATCAATTCGGCCTTTTGTTTTCAGTTCCTGAAGCTCATCCTTCAACTTTTTCAGTCCTTCTTCAGTGTAGTATTGTATTTTTCCCATGGTAATTAATTTTACTTAGACTATGAAAAATAAAAGAACGGTCTCATTTCTGAAACCGTTTCTTCTTATCCACTTTTATTATGTTGATAAGCAAAGGTAAGTAAATCCTTAAGACAAAGCAAAAGAAAGTGGCGACAATTAAAATCCCGCCAATTTTATTTTTTTCAATAAAACCTGATTAATCTTTTCATAAGATTCATGAGTCCATCCGGCAATGTGCGGGCTGAATATAACATTTTCCCTTTCTGCCAATTTCTCAAATGATTCTTTTTGCTCAGGAGTAAAGGTGTTGAATTTTTCATTTTCCAACACATCCAGTACCGCCCCTTTTATAATACCTCTGTCCAATGCCTTATTCAACGTGTCAAAAGTTATTATTTCACCTCTAGCAGTATTGATAAAATAAAATGGCTTTTTAAAACCTAAAAGTTGATCAAGATTTAGAAAATTCCTGGTTTCTTTTGTCAAAGGCACATGAATACTCAAAACATCGACTTCTTCCTTAATTCGTTTTAAGGAAACCTCCTCTACATTATCATTCCCAAAACCCTTTTTATATTTATCATATGCCAAGATGGTCACATCAAAGCCTGAAAGTTTTTTGGCGAAGGAAGAGCCCATATTGCCGTACCCAATAATACCTACTGTTTTACCCTGTAACTCCACTCCTCTGTTTTCTTCCCTTTTCCATAAACCCTTTCGCACCTCGAAGTCTGCCCTACCAATATGATTGAACAGGGCCAATAGCCCTCCTATTGCATGTTCTCCAACAGCATCCATATTACCCTCAGCCGCATGAAACAGTTTAATATCGTGTTCTTCCAGGTAGTCTAAATCTATCTTGTCCAAACCGGCACCTGCTCTACCTATAAATTTCAACTTAATGGCTTTTTCCAACAATTCCCTATCCAATGGAGTTTTAGATCGGATAATTAAACCCATAAAACCCCCAATAATCTCCAAAATTTCGGACCTTTTTATTTCAGGTCTGTAATCAACCGCAAAACCTTCCTCTTTCAATAAAGGAATGATAGAAAGATGCATTTCGTCAATGATCAAAACAGTTCTTGGATTTCCCCACGATTGGTTCATAATTAAATCTAAAATTGAATATATTAAGCTGCTTCCTTACAAAAAGTAACTTTGGTTGGACCAAGATATTTAGTCAACGAGGAAATGATATTATGATCCGATCCTTCCTCATCACCCCCACCCATTACAATGATTTCATTTCCCCCGGACTTTAAGTGGATTTTTAAGACAGGTTTTTTAATGAGGGCTTTTCTTATAAACCAAATACCAAACCCCATCATTACCAGGTAAACAAAAAGAATGATCACTGCACCCCAAATTGCTGCATCCTGGCCAAAAAAGGGTAAACTAAGTTTTTGAAAAGGAATTAAAACCAGAACAGAAGTAATCAAAATCAATCCAATCCCAAATGTTGATTTAGGATGCTTTACTGTCACATCATTTAAAATCTGTACCCTTTCTACGTTTTCCCAACTTATAAAACCAGATTTTGGAGAAAGGAACTGGATTCCATTGTCTGAAACCTGGTACCAATAATTTTTATCATTCAGTTTTGCTGGCATAATGACATCATAATTTTAGAAGGGCCATGGCAACGCCAAAATAAACTGCCAGGCCCAAAAGGTCATTGGCAGTAGTAATAAAGGGTCCTGACGCAATGGCTGGATTAATACCAAATTTATCCAATACCAAAGGTGTCACCGTACCCATAAAGGAAGCCAAAAGGACTACACAGAACATCGCAAGTCCAATTGTTAATCCAAATATACTTTCAAAACCATAAATAAAAACGACCACACTGAAAACAAATGCGCCTAACACCAAACCATTCACTAGGGCAATCATCAGGCCTTTGATAAACCTTTGCCAGGGAGTATCATTGAACACAGACTTTGACGCCAAGGTCTGAACAACAAGGGAAGAGGATTGTATACCCACATTTCCCCCTGTAGCTGCCACCAAAGGAATAAATGACGCAAGGGCAATGTATTTGCTCAATCCATCTTCAAATAACCCAATGATCTTTGCCCCCATCAAGCCTCCAATTACCCCAATGAGCAACCAAGGCAATCTGGCTTTTGAAATCCTGAAAACAGAGTCAGACTCTTCAATATCCGCCGAAATACCGGTCATCGCCTGAATATCTTCTTCTGATTGCTCACGGATTAAATCCAAAATATCATCTACAGTAATCCTTCCTACCAATCTGTTTTTTGCATTTACTACCGGCAGAGATTCCAAATCATACTTTCTCATAATTTCTGCTACTTCCTCTCCTTCCATATGCGTTGGTACAGAAATCAATTCCGGTTCATAGATATCAGAAATTTTAGTGTCTGAAGAGGCAAGGATTATTTTCTTCAAAGAAACCCGGCCTAGGAGATGCTGTCTATTGTCCACAACATAAATGGAATATATTTTCTCCACATTTTCCGCCTGTCTTCTAATTTCTTCAATGGTCTGAATGACATTCCAGTTTTTATTTGCTTTTATAAATTCCTTGGCCATCAAACCTCCTGCAGAATATTCATCATATCGTAACAAGTCCAGAATGTTGGCAGACTTTTCTTTCACCTGCAAATTGCTGATGACATCTTCTCTTTCCTTCGTTGGCATTAAGATAAGGATGTCAGCTGCATCATCAGATTCCATCTCATCAATAAGCGCAGCCAATTCAATAGGATCCATTTCCCTGATAACTTTGACCAGGGAATCCTCATCCAACTCAATTAAAATATCTGCGGCAAAAGAATGATCCAATAGGCGGAGCACATAAATTGCCTCGTCCATATTAAGCTCATCCAAAATGGCGGCAATATCGGCAACGTTTACCCCTTCTAATGATTGTTTGATAAACTCATTGTCAAGAAGCTCAATGCCTTCGCGTAGGCTCTCCAGGTATTCCTTGGATAATTCAAATGTTTTTATGGGTTCCAAGACTTTTGTAGTTTTTTTGTGAGCATAACAAATTCCTGAACATCCAACTGTTCGGCTCTTTTATCCAATATCGGATCTTCCTTCATTTCTTCAGGAATACCCAATGATTTCATACAATTTCTAAGCGTTTTCCTCCTTGTTCCAAATCCTTGTTTGACTACCCTGAAGAAGAGTTTTTCATCACAATCCAATTTCTCTACATTATTTCTTTTCAGCCTGATTACTCCTGAATTCACCTTAGGTGGTGGGTTGAAAACCCCTGGTGGAACCGAAAACAGATACTCAATATCATAATAAGCCTGAAGCAAAACGGAAAGTATTCCATAATCCTTATTCCCCTTAGGGGAAGCAATTCTTTGGGCCACTTCTTTTTGTAACATACAAACAACTTCCGTGACAATGTTTCTTTCATCCAATATTTTAAAGAAAATTTGGGACGAAATGTTATAGGGGAAATTACCTGCAATAGCATAAGGACCTTTCATAATTGTGGAAAAATCCGATTTCAAGTAATCTGCCTCAATGATTTTATCTCCCAAATCAGGGTATTTTTTATGCAGATATTGAATGGATTCTGAATCTATATCCACCAGATACAAATCCCATCCCCCATTCAAAAGGAAATCTGTCAACACGCCCATTCCAGGACCTATCTCAAGTAATTTTTTTACTCCAAGATGCCCAGTAACAGCCTTAGCAATATTTTCAGCGATACTTAGATCGACCAGAAAATGCTGACCAAGGTGTTTTTTAGGTTTGACCTTTTCCATTGGCTATACTATGATTATTTTATATAAATTGCAGATCAAAAATAAGAGAATTATCACAAAGGCCTACTATTTATTTGAGATCTCATTCTCTTGCATACCATACCGGAAAATAAAAATATCTGAACTATAATGATTATTCTTCGGAAAATGGAAATTAAATTAATATTAATTAAAGGAACCGCTTGAATTAATGAATCCAAGAAAAAATAAACCAGTCATAGGAATAAGTATAGGCGACATTAATGGTATAGGAGTTGAAACCACCCTTAAGGCGCTTTCTGACAATAGAATTCAAAAATTGATTACACCGGTAATCTATGGACATGGTAAAGTCCTGACTTTCTATCGTAAACAATTGGAGCTCGAGGAGTTCAATTTCATGCAAATCCGCAATATTGACGAGGTCCATCACAAAAAAGTCAATGCCATCAATGTTTCGGAAGAAAGCCCAGAAGTCATTCCGGGAGTAGAAACCCATGAGGCAGGAAAATTAGCTCTTGCTGCATTGGACTTTGCCATAAAAGATCTCAAAGATGGAAAATTAGACGGTCTTGTTACTGCCCCACTCAATAAAAACAACATCAACAGCCCTGAAAAAAGATTTGTTGGACATACAGAATATCTGACTGAAGCATTTGGCATACAAGAAAGCTTGATGTTTCTTGTGGCTGAAGATATTAGGGTCGGTTTAGTCACCGGTCATGTTCCCTTAAAAAAGGTAGCAGAAAATATTACGAAAGAAAATATTAAAAAAAAGCTGGATATCATGTTGAAATCTCTTCAGGAAGATTTCGGTATTGGCAAACCTAGAATAGCTGTTCTGGGCCTCAATCCGCATGCAGGAGAAGATGGTCTTTTGGGTGAAGAAGAAGAAAATATTATCAAACCATTAATAAAGGAATACAAAGAAAAAGGGCAATTGGTCTTTGGTCCTTATTCTTCAGATGGCTTTTTTGGCATGATGCACCAAAAGAAATTTGACGGTGTACTGGCCATGTACCATGACCAAGGGTTGATTCCTTTCAAATCGCTTGCATTTGAGACAGGTGTTAATTTTACAGCAGGCCTGCCAATTGTAAGAACTTCCCCTGACCATGGAACAGCTTATAATATTGCAGGTAAAAAAATTGCTGATGAAGGCTCTATGAGGGCTGCCATTCTCCAGGCCTACGATATTATAAAAAACAGAGGAGATTGGGAATCAGAAGAGGATTAATATAAAAAAAGCGGCTAAGTTGCCGCATTTTTTATATCCAGTTAATATATCGGGAATTCCTTTTCCAATCCTTTGAAGGAATCTATCATTTCCCAGATAGGTTCATAATAAGTAGATGCTAAACGGGAGGAGACAGCCCCTGTACTAATGAAATTCAGGGCGGCTGCAAGTCTTGCCTCTTCAGGGTCTCCCCAATTCTTTGTGAAATCATCCCCTACAAGGAAATTGGCTTCCAAGCCGTCAAAATAATCAGCCCTGCCATTTGCATTGGCAATGGAAAAGGTGACTGGCACTACCTCCACATCATTTTCCCGAAGAGTCCTGTTAAATTGAGAAAGTGGAAACTGACCCACAGGTTTTCCATAGGTGTTTGCCCCAATCAAGACAACTTCCATATAAGGTGACAAGGAATTAATGATCAATTCTGAAGAAGAAGCAGAACTTCTTGAAGTAATAAAAACAACCCTGCTCAAGTTCAAAGATCCAATTTTGGAAAAATTGATTGTTCTATTATTCTCAATTTTGTTTCCATTATATCTATAGACAAATGAAGGTGAATTGGAAGCACTCTGCGGAACCAAATAATTCAATACCTGGGCTGCTACATCTACAGAACCTCCCCCATTATATCTTAAATCAATAATCAGCTCATCTATACCTTCACTTATAAAGAAATTGAAGGAGTTTTCAACTTCCTGACTTCTTACTGGAGTTAAACCACTGGTCGCCCTAAAACTTTCGTAAACCCAATATCCAACTTTCTTTCCATTTGCTTCAAATACATCCTCAAAAATTACCGAATTAGCTTGAAAAGACTCTTTGGCGATGGTCCTGGTTGTCTCTGTACCATCCGGTAATTTTAACTTAAATGTATTTTGTACACCAACAGTATTAGGCCCCAAATCAAAAGAATAGGAGCCATTTGAATTCCTGTAAGATGAAATGGATCTACCGTTAATTTCAATAAACTCCCATCCCCTTTGCCAGCCATCTCTTCCTGCAGGCCCATTAGGCAAAACTGAGGCTACAAATAAATTTTCGTTCTCATCCAATGCCAATCTGAACCCATGAACCCCAGAAACCTGGCCCGTGAAAGCTGCCTCAAACTGTGCCCGGGTGGTAAGATATGTCCATCCTGGTCTATCTAATGGTGCGTACCTAAGTTTTTCCAAAAGATCTTCATTGGATAAACTTCCTGATAAATCTACATCATCGGGAATTTCGCTGGTCCAATAATACCATTCTTTCATGCTATCAAAAATAGCCTTTTGAACTGCATTTTGGACTTTTATAGGTTCAACATCATCTGATTCAGGATTACAGGCGGGGAAAATGAGGACTATTGCCAACAAAATTCCCCAGATATTCAATCTCAATTTATTCATTATCAAATTTTGGAATTTGAATAATATACGGTATTGACTTAGGAAAGATTCATATTACAAAATCATATACTTTCACAGCTGACCATTTGTTTGAATTTCTCTCAATAAATTTTAAATGATCAGGATCTGTTTGGTAAACATTCTGATCCTCTATGCTTTTGAAAAACAAGGTACAGGCAACCTGGTAGCTGTGGTCAACTACATTTCTCGCTTCAGTGGGTGCGGGAGTCCCCATATAGAATTTATCTACTGTTTTGCATTTTCCTAAAACAGCTGCTTCTTTCATAAAATCTGAAACATCCACACCATCTTTCAACCAGAAAAATACCTGGTGTATCATTTTTTGTTTTTCCATTTGTTCTGCTATAAGATTAATAGGTAAAGTTGCTGCAGCACCTGCCACAGTCAATGTTTGTATAAATTTTCTCCTGGATTTCATGCCATTTCTATTAAAGGCATTAAAGATAAAAATTTAAATTGCCTCCTGAAACATTCAAATGAAATATTAAAGTCATATGAAATATAGAAAATTGGGGAAAACAGAATGGATGGTGTCTGAAGTTTCGCTGGGTACCTGGCAAGTTGGAGGTGGTTGGGGAGGAAATTTCAATGAAGCCATAGCCCATAACATTATACATACTGCCATTGACCATGGAATCAATTTTATTGATACTGCAGATGTCTATGACGGAGGATTAAGTGAAAAGGCTGTTGGAAAAGTAGTCAGGGAAAGATCTGAAAAAATCTATGTGGCTACCAAATGCGGGAGACAAATCAATCCTCATGTCAATGTGGGCTATAAGCCAGAGGTTTTGAGGAGATTTGTAGAAGCTTCCTTAAAAAATACCGGACTTGAATCGATTGACCTAATCCAGTTACATTGCCCTCCAACCCTTGTTTACCAGAGAGATGAGATTTTCGAACTATTTGAAAGGTTAAAAGAAGAAGGCAAGATTCAGGCAATGGGGGTAAGCGTTGAATTGGTAGATGAGGCTATTGCCGCCATGAAATATGAAATAGTTTCTACTATTCAGATTATTTTCAATATGTTTAGGCTAAAACCTGCCGAAAAGCTTTTTTCCCAATCCAATATCAGTCAATTTGGAATCATTGCCAGGGTACCTTTGGCAAGTGGTTTACTGAGCGGAAAACTTGTGACAACTTCCAAATTTGACCCTCAGGATCATAGGACTTTCAACAGAAACGGGGAGGCGTTTGACAGGGGGGAAACCTTCTCAGGTGTAGATTACAATAAAGGGTTGCAGGCCGTTGAAGAATTAAAAGAAATCTTTAAAGGTAATGAACCTTTGTCCGCTTGGGCCATTCGCTGGATCCTGATGTTTCCACAGGTCAGCACGGTCATTCCGGGTGCTTCGAAAGTCCAACAGGTAACTTCCAATCTTCATGCTATGGACTTACCAACTATCAGTCCCGAACAAATGCTATCTGTGGAAGAAATCTATAAAAAATATTTCAAAGCTGAGATCCATCATTTATGGTAAAACCCAAAGAAATTAACCCGGGAAATTGAATTAAAAGAAAATTCATGTACGCTAATAAATAATTTCATTCCTTTATTTACCAAAGAATTTACTCCTTCCACTGTGCAAAACAAACGGGTACTTATCATTACTTATTACTGGCCCCCCTCAGGAGGTTCAGGGGTTCAGCGCTGGTTGAAGTTTGCCAAATACCTTCCTGAATTTGGTTGGGAGCCTGTAATATTCACACCGGAGAATCCGGATTTTGAACTAAAAGATGAAAGTCTTTTAAAAGAAATCAACCCACTTTTGGAAGTACTTAAATTCCCTATCTGGGAACCATATGGCCTATTCAGAAAACTTAAAAAACAAAAATCCGGTGACACCTCTAAAGTACTTGAAAAAAAGAAAAAAGGTTGGCTAGATAAATTGGGAATCTGGTTGCGGGCAAATGTTTTCATTCCTGATCCAAGAGTGTTTTGGGTAAAACCATCCGTGAATTTTCTGACTGATTTGGTTCAAAAGGGACAGTTTCATGCCATAATTACCACCGGTCCTCCTCATAGTATGCACCTAATCGGACTCCAACTGCATGAAAAAACAGGAATACCCTGGCTGGCAGATTTCAGAGACCCTTGGTCAAAATGGGAATTTTTGGATACACTCCCCATGACCTCTATAGTAAGAAGAAAACATGATAAACTGGAACAGAAAGTACTTTTCCAGGCAAGTGCCATCACTACCATCAGCCCAAGCTTTAAAATGGACTTTGAAAAAATGATCGATAAAAAAACTGAGCTTCTAACCAATGGTTTTGATACAGAAGACTTACCCTTGAATTGGATAGAAAGATTACCTTCCAAAGACGGAATTGAAATATTATACACAGGTGTGGTTGATGCTATCAGAAATCCAGATCCCTTTTTAATTGCTTTTAAAAAGGCATTTGAAACTTCCGGGAAAAAAGTCAAAGTACGTTTTGTCGGGAAAGTATCTGAAACTTTGGAGAAAATGGTTGCCCAGGATATTTGGTTAAGAAACCACGTTGTCATGGAAGGGTATGTGAGTCATGAAAAAGTATTTGATTTTTATGCAAAGGCCCATTTATTGCTTTTAGTTCTTACCGATACCAAAAATGCCAAAGGAAACATCCCAGGTAAATTGTTTGAATATATAGCAACCGGCAGACCTGTGGTGGCTTTAGGAGATCCAAAAGGAGATGCAGCAAAAATCTTACAGACAGCTGGTGCCGGACAGGTCTTTTCCCATAAGGATATAAAAGGAATCCAAAACTTCCTGGAAAATTTTATACCCCAAGCTGAATTCCAAGTCTCCCGCGAAATCCAAAAATATTCCCGTAAAAATCTGACAGGTCAGTTGGCGGGAATTTTGGAAAGGATTTCAATCAAATAATGGAGGGCTGGAATTACACAGTTGCTTTAAAATAATGGAACAAACTTAAGTTCTTTACCTCAAACCATAGAGTTTCTAAAATCAGGTATCTCCAATACAACCATAAAACTTAAGCTGTAAATCTCCTTTCTATGGGACTTGATAAAGAATAAAAGCAACAAAAAATTAAAAAGCCATAAGTTTTGATTTAGACCTTTCGATTCCGAAATACAAATTCGAATTTCTACCTTTAGAAGACCTCTTTTGCTATCCTATACGTAGCCTCAGCTTTACTCATTGTATAATAATGCAAAACCGGCACCCCATTCGCAATCAACTCTTTACTCTGATGGATTGCCCATTCAACTCCCACATCTTTTACATCAGCATTTGTCTTGCATTTTTCCAAATCATCCATTAGGGCATCCGGTAAGTCAAGGTAGAAAGTCCGTGGTAACATGGTAATTTGTCCCAAAGTGGTTATAGGTTTGATCCCTGGAATAATGGGTACTTTAATCCCCAATTCCCTAACCTTTTTGACGAAGTCAAAATATTTTTGATTGTCAAAAAACATTTGTGTTACTATATACTCTGCGCCGGCATCTACTTTTTCTTTGAGATGCTTGAGATCAAACTTCATACTGGGTGCCTCAAAATGCTTTTCAGGATATCCTGCAACTCCTACACAAAAATCCGTATGGAAACCTGTTTCGGTTTCTTCATGCAAATACTTTCCTTTGTTCATACCTACAATCTGTAATACTAGATCCTTGGTAAAAGCGTGGCCATTAGGTTCAGGGACGAACTTATTTTCGCTTTTAGGGGCATCCCCTCTTAGAGCAAGAATATTTTGAACCCCAATGAAATTCAGGTCAATAAGGGCATTTTCAGTTTCTTCCTTAGTAAATCCTCCACATAACAGATGGGGAACTGCATCTATTTTGAACCTGTTCATAATGGCCGCACAAATCCCTACTGTACCAGGCCTCTTCTTGGTACTCACTTTTTCTAAAAGTCCATTGGGATGTTTTTTATAAATAAATTCTTCCCTATGGTAAGTCACATCTACAAAAGGTGGCTTGAATTCCATTAAAGGCTCAATGCCTTCACATAAATCTTTTAGACTCTGACCCTTTAAAGGTGGCAGGATTTCAAATGAAAACAATGGCTTATCAGCCTGTTCAATATATTCTGAAATTTTCATATTAGTTTTCTTGTACTTCTAATGATGGTGAATAAGCGAGATTGGGAGAAAGCCATCTTTCAGCTTGAACTTTGCTCACACCTTTCCTATGGGCATAATCCACAACCTGGTCTTCCCCAATTTTCCCAAGGCCAAAATATTTACTTTCGGGATGGGCAAAATAAAATCCGCTAACTGATGAGGTCGGATACATGGCAAAACTGTCGGTTAGTGTGATCCCTGTATTCTTTTCCACTTCGAGGAGATTGAATAAAGTCTTTTTCTCGGAATGCTCAGGACAGGCCGGATATCCTGGGGCTGGTCTGATTCCAAAATACTCTTCTTTGATAAGGGCATCATTGTCCAATGATTCCTGTTTAGAATATCCCCAAATATCTTTTCTGACCAACTCATGTAAATATTCCGCTCCTGCTTCCGCTAATCTATCTGCCAAAGCCTTTAACATGATATCATGGTAATCATCATGCTTTTCTTGAAATTCCTTAAGTTTGGTCTCTATACCCCAACCAGCGGTCACTGCAAAGCCACCCAAATAATCAGTTTTTTCAGGATGTATATAATCCACCAATGAACGATTCGGAACCCCTTTCCCTTTTTTACCCTGCTGCCTTAAAAAATGGAATTTATATGGGTGGTCCCTCTTACTTTCCAATATGATCAGGTCATCCCCTTCTCTTAATACAGGAAAAATACCCACTACAGCTTTGGCCCTTAACCAATTCTTCTTAATTATCTGATCCAGCATCTGATTGGCATCTGCAAATAGTTTCTTAGCCTCTTGTCCAACAATTTCGTCTTCCAGGATTTTCGGGAATTTTCCGCTAAGCATCCAGGTATTGAAAAAAGGTGTCCAATCAATATATTTTCTTAGTATGCTCAAATCCAATTCTTTGAAAACAGTTAATCCCGGTTTTTTAGGGACAATCGGTTCATAATGCTCCCAATCAATAAAGACAGGATTTGCTTTGGCTTCATCGTAGGTAGCCATTTGCTTTACTTGTTGTTTGGCTTCATGATCTACCCTTAATTTTCTGTAAGTTTCTTTGATTTCTTGATGGTAAGCTTCTTTAGTCTCCTCTGAAATAGCTTCTCCAGCAATCGGAACGGACTTGGATGCGTCAGTAACATGAATTACCATTCCACTGTAAACAGGATCAATTTTCACTGCTGTATGGATCCTTGAGGTTGTTGCCCCACCTATTAAAAGTGGAATTTTTAAACCCTGTCTTTCCATTTCTGAAGCTACATAAACCATCTCATCCAAAGATGGGGTAATCAAACCACTCAACCCTATGATATCTACTTTGTTCTTTACCGCCTCATCAATAATCTTCTGCGCATCGACCATCACACCCAAATCAATGATCTGATAACTATTACACGCCAATACCACTCCTACAATATTCTTCCCAATATCATGTACATCGCCTTTTACTGTTGCCAGTAAAATTTTCTTGATACTGCTTTGCTCTGCATTAAACCCTATATCACCAATCTTAGGCATAAACGGTTCCAAATATGCGACGGCCTTCTTCATCACCCTAGCAGACTTTACCACCTGTGGAAGAAACATTTTACCTTCTCCAAATAAGTCTCCTACTACATTCATACCATCCATTAATGGACCTTCAATTACCTTCAATGGGTTTTGATACTTTAACCTTGCCTCTTCGGTATCCTCTATAATATAATCTATGACTCCTTTTACAAGTGCATGTTCAATTCTTTTTTCAACCGGATCGGATCTCCATGTCTCTGTAACAGTTTCCTTTTTTTCATCTGATTTGACAGTTTCTGCAAAAGCCAATAATGTTTCAGTCGCATCATCAGACCTGTCAAAAAGAACATCTTCAACTTTTTTAAGAAGGTCTTTTGGAATATCATCATAGACTTCCAACATGGTAGGATTGACGATACCCATATCCATTCCATGTTGAATGGCATGGTAAAGAAAAGCCGCATGCATCGCTTCTCTTACCGGATTGTTACCTCTAAAGGAGAAACTAACATTACTTACTCCTCCGCTGACCTTGGCCCCAGGTAAATTTTGTTTGATCCATTGAGTGGCGTGAAAAAAATCAAGTGCATTTTTCCTGTGTTCTTCCATACCGGTAGCTACTGGAAAAATGTTTGGGTCAAAAATAATATCCTGAGGGTTAAAACTGACTATTTTGACCAAGATATCATAACTCCTCTTGCAGATATCAATTCTTCTCTGATAAGTATCAGCCTGACCTCCCTCATCAAAAGCCATTACTACCACAGCAGCTCCAAATTTTTTGATGGTTTTTGCCTGGTGAATAAATTCTTCCTCTCCATTCTTCAAACTAATGGAATTAACAATCCCTTTTCCCTGAATACATTTCAGACCTGCCAAAATAATTTCCCAGCGGGATGAGTCAATCATAATAGGAATTCTGCTTATTTCAGGCTCAGAGGCAATCAGGTTTAAAAATTTCTGCATGGCCGCGACCCCATCCAACATGCCTTCATCCATGCAGACATCTAAAATCTGCGCGCCTCCCCTGACTTGATCCAGAGCAATTTCAAGCGCTTCATCATATTGTCCGTTCAAAATGAGCCTTGCAAATTTTTTAGATCCGGTCACATTGGTCCGCTCACCAATATTAACAAAATTGATTTCTGGGGAAAAAACCAAAGGTTCTAAACCAGAAAGTTTTAATAGGTTAGATTGTTGGATTTTACTCATCTTCTTTCTGCTCGAATTCTAATTTTCTAGGCTGATACTTTTCTGCAATTTTTGCAATTGCAGCAATATGTTCTGGCGTAGTACCACAACAACCTCCTAGGATATTGACATGGCCTTCCTTCAGAAATTCCTCTATTTGGTTGGCCATTTCTTCTGCTCCTTGATCATACAGACCAAATTCATTGGGTAATCCGGCATTGGGGTAAGCAGAAACATAAAAAGGAGCATTGTCAGCAATTACTTTTAAATACGGTCTTAATTCCTTTGCTCCGAGCGCACAGTTCAGCCCTACACTAAACAAAGGAACATGGGAAACCGAAATCAGGAAAGCTTCAGTATTCTGACCCGATAGTGTTCTTCCTGATGCATCAGTAATGGTTCCAGAAATCATTACAGGAATTCCCCCTTCCTCGGGACTTAAAGGAAGCCCCCTTTCTTCAAAAACTTCCTGAATGGCAAATAATGCTGCTTTCGCATTTAAGGTATCAAAAATAGTCTCCACCAATAAAATATCAGCTCCTCCATCCAAAAGTCCTCTTACCTGTTCCTTGTATGCTTCTGACAATTGATCAAATGTTATTGCCCTAAAACCCGGATCGTTCACATCTGGGGAAATTGAGGCTGTTTTATTTGTCGGTCCCAAAGCACCTGCAACAAATCGGGGTTTTTCCGGATTTTTAGCAGTAAATTCATCAGCAACCTTTCTGGCAATTTTAGCAGAATGGAAATTTATATCATAGGCTAAGTGCCGTAGACCATAGTCCTCCTGAGCAATAGAAGTGCCGCTGAATGTATTGGTTTCAATGATATCGGATCCTGCTTCCAAATAGGCAGCATGTATGGCCTTGATGATTTCAGGTTTTGAAAGGGACAATAAATCATTATTGCCTTTAAGAGGTTTGGGGTGATTAGCCAATTCAGGGGTCCTGAAGTCTTCTTCTGAAAGTTTATACCGTTGGATCATGGTGCCCATGGCACCATCCAAAATCAGGATTTTTTTCTTGGCTAAGGAAAGTAATAACTCGCTTCTGTTCATTACATTATCAGATAAAAGCTTATGCGAGTCAAACCGGATGAAAATGAAATTCTTCCGCTCATCTTTTTCCGGCGTTTCCGGAATGGGAATTAGCACCTTGTTTATTCAGGTTGCTAAGACTTCACAGGGCCCATCCCTCAGTCTTTCTCGATAAGCAAGTTCAAAGTTAATCTCAAAAAATTAAAATTATTACAATTTTCTAAAAATTATCAGTTTTTACATTGAAAACTCCCATAAGCGCTAAAATAATTATAGATATTTCAATGTTTCACCTCTTTGTTTGAATTAACAATTAACTCTCTTATTTTGGGCAAAAATAAAATCCTAAACCATGAAAAGACTTATTCTTGCTTTTATTTTGCCAGTACTTTTAAGTTGTTCCAATGAAAACACAACTTCATCAACCATTGAAAAAACCAGTACTTGGAATGCAGAAAAAAAACTGGAAGAATTGGGGATTACTTTGCCGGAAGCCAGCTCTCCTGTTGCCAATTATGTGAATGCTGTAAGAGTTGGAAATCTGCTTTTTTTGTCAGGAAAAGGACCTGGACTACCTGATGGTTCTTATATAACAGGAAAAGTCGGAGAAGATTTAAGTATAGAAGAAGGTAGAGAGGCTGCAAAATTGGTTGGAATTGCTCAACTCGCTGTTTTAAAATCAGAATTGGGTGACTTAAATAAAGTAAAAAGAATTGTAAAAGTCCTGGGTATGGTAAATTGTAGCCCGGAATTTACCCAGCAACCTCAGGTAATCAATGGTTTTTCCGATTTAATGGTAGAAGTTTTTGGAGAAAAAGGAAAACATGCCCGATCTGCAGTCGGCATGAATGCCCTGCCTATGAATATTGCAGTGGAAATCGAGGTTATTGTTGAGGTTGAAGATTAAAAACTCAAAGCCTGATTCCAACACTGAATTGAAGGTAAGGATTAGCCATATATTTGAACATAGATAAGCCTGCAAGATTGTAAGGACTCAATGCGATTTCATATCCTGAATGTGCACCTAAAACCAAATCAAAGGCATTTTTTTGGTTTAGTGGAATGCCATAGGTAATGAAAAGCTCTGGTTTGGCCATGGCACCATAAGTTCTTAGATAACCATCGTAATCAGGTTCTTCAAACAATCTTGGGAAATCCGGCTTATTGTCATAGGTAATTGTGTATCTCAGGTTCCCAAAACCCAATCCTGCCAAAGCACCCATTTCAAGGTTTCTTAAATCCAAAAATTTAAGGCCTCCATTTGCATAAACACGGATGCTACTTAAGGTATGGGATTGGGTATCACTTGCCTTTCCGCCTAAACCAAGATTGAAAAAGTCTATCCCATACATTAAATTTTTGCTATAACCCAACACTTTCAGGCCCCAATTGCTTGGTTTACCCGAGAATGGCTGTAATCCATTGTCAACCAAATGCCTGTTAAGTGCATCAGGACTTGTAAAATGCACGCCATAAAAGATATGTGCCCCCAAGGCTGCATCCTTATAAAAATAGTTGTAATCAGGTAATGTCAAGCCAGCTCCAATCTTAAAAAAGGCCCCGGATTGTAGCGTATTAAAACTGATCCCATTTAATTTCCATGAATCTTCAAGTGGACTGAATGAATAGCCAAATTTTGCAATTAAGGCCAATGCTTCATCTCTACCTGGGATGGGGACATCATAACTCATGTGAAATCCAAATTCCGTTAAAAATCCTGACAGATTGAGTGAATTCTTATGGATATTTCCATCTCTTAAAATAAATCCATGCTCAGGATTTTGAAGAAATTCGTCTAAATTATCTGATTCATTTTCTTTTAACATTTGAAAATTCAGAAACCCGGATCCAACTGACATGTAATGTATCAATTGAAATCTCCCCTCCTCAGTTAACGAAAATCCAACATTGAGTAAAAATCTTGTAGTTCTATAATCGATTTCATATCCGTTGAAAAATGATTTTGGACCGGAATTCTGGCCTAATTCGAGACCTAAAATAAAATCATTATACCTGGCTTGGTAACCAAAATTAAAATTAGTGTAACCCTTCCTCATGGGTGTAAGGCCCTTATTTTCAAGCAAATTATTGAATTCCCTCAAATTTGAACCAGTCTTGCCAATAGTTAAGTACATTGTCGACCGACTTGCTCCATCAGACTGACTATAAACTAAATGGCTGGCCAAACCAAATAAAATACAAATGATTAAGGTCCTCATCAGATTGAATTACATTCCAAAAATAAAGCTAAACTCGAAAACAACGTTGAATTAAATGAATTTTATACATTTAAAAACTTAATGATTTTAGAATATAAATTATCAGGATTAAATGGCTTGGGAATAAAATCATCCATTCCAACTTCTTCCAATTGAACCTTCACATCTATTAGAGAGGATGCAGTCAATGCGATGATAGGAACATTTCTCTTAGATAGATCCCTGTGTCTTCTGATGTACTGGGCCACAGCAAAGCCATCCAATTCCGGCATCTGTAGATCCAGTAAAATAAGATTAAATGAATGAAGTTCAAACTCTCTAATCGCTTCTCTCCCATCATTTGCCATCACAATTTCATGGACACCCCATTTTGTAAGAAATTTATTGATCATAATCTGATTGACCAAATTATCCTCAGCCACCAAAATCTTTGCATTTTGAAGGTTTTTATCTGATGATACAATTTTCTTAAAATGGATATCAGTAAAAGCTTTGATTTTTTCAAATCTGATCACGAATGAAAATACAGTTCCTCCCCCATTTCTTGCTCTTACATCAATTTCTGAGTTGAACAATTTCAATAGTCTTTTAACAATTGCCAATCCTAAGCCCGTCCCTCCGAATTTCCGCGTCGTTTCAGCACTAGCCTGGGTGAAAGCTTCAAATATTGTTCCCTGTTTTTCTTCAGGAATTCCTATTCCTGTATCTTCGAATACAAACTCAATGGCTATGTCTTCTGAATTCTCATCGAAGCGGGTCAATACTATTTTTATGTAGCCCGTTTGCGTAAATTTCACTGCATTGGACAACAGGTTATTCACAATCTGTCCCAATCTAACCGGATCTCCAAAAAGTCTGGTAGGGATATTTTCATCAATTTCCAGAATAATATCCAATGACTTTTCTCTTGCTTGATAGGTGTAGGAATGAATTATCCTGTTAATAACATTCCTAATCTCAAAATCAACATGTTCAAGTTCTACCTTTCCAGAATCAATTTTGGTAAAATCAAGAATATCATTGATTAAGCCCAATAAATTTTCAGCAGAAAACTGCAGTGTTTTTAAGTTTTCCAGTTGATCAGGCCTTGGATTATCCTCAATCAGAAGATGAGACATTCCAATGACAGCATTCATAGGTGTCCTGATTTCATGACTCATGATAGATAAAAACTGGGATTTTACACGGGAAGCCTGTTCCGCTTTTTCTTTGGCATAATAAAGCTCTCTTTGTGCTTCTTTTAGTAAGGTGATATCTCTTGCAATCCCATTATAAAATACGCCCTCTTCTGTAGAAATTAATTTGCCATTGGAACTGAAAATCCTAAATTCCCCATCTTTCCTCTTTAGTTTGAATTCAAGTACTTGATTTATTTCCAGAAAATTAATCTGCTCAGAAGCCATTTTTTCAAACTCAATCAGATCACTTTCATGCAAAAATTCTGTAAGTTTTCTTTGCAAAACTTCAGCAGGCTGGTAACCTAAAAATTGACTGACATTGGGAGAAACATAAGTCAAGGTCAAATCAGTATCCATAGAAAAAATAATTTCCGTAGACTCTTCCACTAACCTCCTATATTTTTCCTCACTTTTTCTTAAGTTTTCCTTGGCTTCATATTCTTCATTGATATCCCTTAATATACCCAATGCATATTCCACTTCATCATCATGCAGAATAGGTTTAATGATCATTTCATAAATTTTCTTCCTAAAAATCAATGTTTTATGAACATCTTTTTTTTGCAGTAATGCTGTTTTTACTGCTGGCTCTATCTCACTAAGGTTGTATTTATGGACTTCTGATAAGGTTTTGCCTTCAAAATCTGAGGGTCTCATTCCCCAGTTCCGCATGGTGCTCCCCTGAGCTACAATATATCTTAAGTCTTTGTCAATGAGAAAAACACTGGTTAGAGGTATATTTGATGCCAAAACCCTATACCTCTCCTGACTTCTGATAATTTCTTCTCTTGATTTTTTTCTTTCTGTAATATCCTGTAAAAGTCCTTCATGCAAGACCACTTTTCCTTCTTGGTCCAAGATCTCCCTTGATTTATCCTCCACCCACCTGTATTCGCCACTTTTTTTCCTCAGCCGGTATTCGCCTGAATAAGCAGGAATTCCCTTCAAGTCTGATCCCTTAAGATGGAATGCCATTAACTCTTCTACATCATCAGGATGAATCAAACTTAATATGCTCTCACCTCTTGTAATCAGATCTTCAGCATTGTAACCGAATTGCTTGATGTTTTCAGTAATATACAGAAATTTAAAATTTGCATTTGGATCAATAGTAAAAAGGACCGCGGGACTACTTTCCACTACCATTTTGGCCCTTTTCGCCAAGGCTTCCTGCTTTTGTAAAATGGAAAGGTTTCTTATGACAAATGAATAACCCAATTTGTCCCCATCATCATTTGAAAAGGCCTGTACAGATAAATCATAGGGCTGAACTAGACCATTTAAAGCCTTTAAGTTTAATTCTTTTCTAAAAACTTTTGAATCTCTTAAATCTGTAATCGCTGCTTTGATCTCAGCAACATCCTCTGAGAGGAAATCAAAAAGATCAAAAACAGCTCCTTTAAATTTACTTTCAGGAAAAATTCTACATTCTGCTAAAGCAGCTTTATTCATATATAAGATACTCCATTGATTATCCGTTACAAAAATCGGATCATCCACTTGAGCAAGAATTTGAGATTGCAGTTTTAGGTAGTTCTCAGCATCTCTTTTGTGGGTAATGTCGGTACAATACCCGTATATTTCCGGTTTACCATTCTCATCAACCGATTTGACTTCAATATTATAGTTGACTATTTTTTCTTTACCATCTTTGGACTTAATAATGAATTCCCCTGAAGACCCGGCTTTTTCATATAATGTTTTTCTAATATTCTTTAAAAGACCTTTTCTTTCCCCTTTATCAACTTTTCTAATTAATTCAATTATGTTTATTGCGGTAATTTTCTCATCCAATTCAAAAATTTTATTTAGACCTTTTGAAAAAAAGAGTTTGTTCTTGCTGAAACTAAATCTCCAGGACCCGGATTTTGCCAAAAGTTCTGTCGATTCCAAAAGTCTTTCATTCCTATCCAAGCTCTTTTTGATGGCCCTGTTAATAAAACTTCCGGCATAAATATCCCCTAATTGCCTCAATACATACTCATCCTTTTCATGCCAATCCCTTTTTCCCTGTACAGCGTCCAATCCAAAAAATCCAATAAGCCTATTTTCTGAGAAAATGGGAATTAAAATTACAGATTTTATTCCTTGTTGTTGATATACTTCCTTTTCAACTACCATGGAATCATCCAATTCTTCCACATCCGGGATAATGAGAATTTCTCCATTTCTCAAAGACCTGATCGTATGGGCGTCTTCTTCAATAGGGATAAATTTCAAAAAATCGATCTGTGGATCGATTCCATCATTGGTCCATTCATATGCATATTCAAGCATCCCTATTTCGTCCTGAACTAAAAAAATGTATGCCCTATCTGCTTTTTCAAATTCGCCTAACATTAAAAGGGATTCATTAAAAACCCGGTCAAGTTTCTGAAAATCAGCATTGACAAATTTTGCAGAAATTTTGTTGATCAAAATCTCAAGCTCGTATCTTTTTTGAAGTGATTTCTTTGCTTTGTAATATTCAGTTACGTCTCTTGCGGAGAATAAAAATCCTTCTACAGCCGGATCATCCAATAAATTTTTGACAAAACTTTCCAGAAAAACACGCTTCCCATCCGGTTTCCTTACCCAAAAATCAATCTTTTCCTCTTCTTTGGATTCCCAAATCCTTTCAAAATTTCCCTCAGTAATTTCAATTAAACCTTCTTTAATAAAGTCCCTGAGAGATTTACCTATTAAAGCATCCGGTTCAATCCCTAACTTATCAATTACCGCAGAACTGACAAACTTAAAATCACCATTTTTATCTAAAATGACCAAAAGATCATGACTATTTCTTAAGATAGTTTGGACAAACCCTAATTCCTTTAGATAATCTTTAGACTGGATCTCAGCAGAAGTTGGGTCCATCAAATCACTGAGGGTAATATGGTGCCTTCCCTTTGCCAGACAATATCTTTGATCATTGTTGGAAGTTAGATTGATAAATCCCCAATGGTATTTATGCAATATCCCCTTTTTGTCTTTAATAGTTCTAAGAAAATCAGTTTTCGGAACTTCTCCACCAAGAAAAAATCTATAGAGCTCATTTTGACTGGTACCATTATTGACAAATTCCTGCCATTTTTTAAAATTATGTTCAAAATTCTCTATCCAGTATTTATTAATGAAGATGATTTGATCTTCACTAAAAACCATCATTGGATCAGATACTTCATCGAAAAAGCTGAAAACGGAAATATCCAATTTTTCAAAATATGCCATACGGTCCGGTCCTCTATAGTAAAATGTAATCGACTATTTAATTGTTACTCAACCAAATCAAAACCAAAAGATAAGCTAACTAAAATAAATTGTAAAATCATCCTTCCAACAAATTTAAAGATGTCAAAAAAATAACTTCAAATAAAAAAACAAAGCTAGTTTAATACCTTAAAACCCATTAACTTATTCAAATATGAATCAAAACTTTAGTAGTTAAATTCTGAATTAATTTGATTATTCAATTAATTATTTAACTTTTTTAAGTAAATGAAAATGAAAAATACCTAATGTTGGGTATTTTTTTCACCAAGATTAATATTTAACATTGTAATACTTTTTAGAGATTCTCTAATAAGTGTTTAAGTTCAAATAAGGGTTATCCCAAAAAATAAAAGCCCCAGTAAGTTACGGGGGCTTTTTTTATTTTATCCAAAATTACCTTTGAAATGTTTTAATTTATATCCAACCTCCACCCAAGGCTTTATATAATCTTACATTTGTTTGTAATTTTTGCGTTTTCAATTCAACCAATTCAATTTCTGCCAACAGCGCTCTGCTTTGGGCATTGATAACTTCTAGGTAGTTCGCATAACCAACCATAAACATGGTATTGGAATTATCGACTGATCTTTTTTGGACTTCAACTTCATTAGTTTTGAGCTGGACTTGCAATTGATATGCTTCAAACTGATTAACCAAATCCAGAATTTCCAAATAGCTTTTCAATACCGTCTGCTCATAATCATACCAGGCAATTTGTTGCATTGCATTTGCGGTTTCAAATCCCATTCTAATCTGGTTTCGGTTAAAGATGGGAGCAGTAAGCCCTGCTCCAAATTGATAAACCGTAGAGGCAGGATTAAAAAATAACCTACTGAAATCAAAAGCGTTGAAACCGGCCATTCCAAACAAATTGAAGTTAGGGAAAAAAGCTGCTCTTGCTGCTTTCACATCTGCATTGGATGCCAGCAATTCTCTTTCCGCAATTCTAATGTCAGGTCTATATATTAATAATTCAGAAGGCAAACCCACTTTGATCAATTCAGGGATTTGAAGTGCATTATCTAGCGTAGTCCTATCATGATCCAATTGGTAAATACCCAATAAACTCGTAATATAAAGTTCAGTTGATCTCAATTCCATTTGTTTTTCAACAAAAAGGGTTTTGGAATTAATAAGCAATGCCTCAAATTGGTCTACGGCAAGTTGATTTTCCTTTCCTGAATTTTTTAAGTCTTTGGAAAGATCAAATGCCGATTCTTGGAGTCTAATGTATTCATCCAAAATTCGGATCTCCTCATCCAGACCAATTAACCTATAATATCCAACTGCAATTTCCGAAATCAACCAAGTTTTGACATGGTTTGCCATCTCCTGTGATGCGAGGAATCTCGCAGATGCTGCCTTCCTCATATTCCTATATTTACCCCATACATCCAATTCCCAGTTAAATCCGGCACCTATGATAAAATCCTGATAGGGATCAGGGATTTTCTTGTCTTCAGGCACCGTCGGAGAGAGGTTTGAATCGGCATTCCCTACACCGTCCATAGTATATTCTCCGAATTTAGTTCTAGATGCTCCCGCAACACCATTGAAATCAGGCAACCAGCCAGCTTTAGCTACTCTATAATTTGCCTTGGCTATCCGGATTCTTTCCAGGGTTTTTAGGTTGTCCTGATTATTTTCAAGACCGATTTTGATAAGGTTTTTAAGGATTTCATCTTCGAAAAATTCCTCCCAATGCAATAAAGCTGCTGAGTTACCTTCATCTTTCTGATCAGTTTGAAAATCAGTGGGTATCTGAAGGTTTTCGGGTTTTGGGGAAATTTCGGCTGTCTTACATCCTTGAAGGGTTAGTACAAAGAATGCTACTAATCCAACTATATTACAAATGAAATTCTTCTTCATGACCATTATGCAGCAATAGCAGGTTTTTCGGTTTCTTTTCGCTTTAATTTGGTGGCCAATGTTTCAAATACAACATACAGGCCCGGAATTAGGAATACACCTACGATTGTTCCGATAAGCATACCTCCTGCAGCCGCCGTACCAATGGTCCGGTTACCAATAGCTCCAGCGCCAGAGGCAATTGTTAAAGGAATCAAACCGGAAATAAAAGCAAAGGAAGTCATCAAAATCGGCCTTAATCTTTCCACTCCACCATTGATAGCACTCTGTAATATTGACAATCCTCTTTGACGGTTTTGAATAGCTATTTCAATGATCAAAATAGCGTTCTTGCCCAAAAGTCCAATCAACATAACCAAAGAAACCTGGGCATAGATATTGTTTTCCAATCCAGTAAGCTTAAGGAAAAGAAATGAACCGAAAATACCGGCAGGTAAGGAAAGGATGACAGGCAATGGCAGGAAATAACTTTCATATTGTGCGGAGAGCAATAAATAAACAAACACCAGACACAATAGAAAAATGTACACTGCCTGGTTACCTGAGGCAATCTGTTCTCTGGTAATACCTGACCATTCAATATCAAAACCTCTAGGTAAATCCGCTGCCACCTCTTCAACAGCCTTAATGGCATCTCCACTGGAAAAACCAGCGGCCGCATCTCCTGTAATCAAAGCAGAGGTAAACATGTTATATCGGGTCAGTTGTTCTGGGCCATACACCCTTTCCATTGTCAGGAAATTGGAATAAGGAACCATCTGACCCTCGCGGTTCTTAGCATACATAGCCAAAATAGATTCAGGGGAGGTTCTGTATTCAGGAGAAGCCTGAATCATTACCTTATACATTTGCCCAAACCGAATAAAATTTGATGAATAGAAACTACCGACATAACTTTGAAGTGTTTCCATTGATTCATTTACATTCACACCTAATTTGGCTGCTCTATCATGGTCCACATTCAAAATGTACTGAGGAAAATTAGGCTCAAAGTTGGTCACCACTTCCTTCAACTGCGGCCTGCTGCTCAGGTTATTTATAAATGACTGGGTTACTTCAGCCATTTCATTTAGTGTTCCACCTGTTTTGTCCTGAAGCCTGAGTTCAAATCCGGATGCATTACCAAAGCCAGGTACTGGAGGTGGAGAGAAAAACTGGATCTGAGCACCTTTAATATGAGAAGTCCTTTCCTGATAATCCAAAATCAATTCATTGACATTCTTATCTCTACTTCCCCAGTCCACCAAATTGATCATACCCATTCCATAGGAGGCACCTGCTGTTTCTGTCATTAAGGAATATCCTGCAAGAGTTGATATGGTTTCTACTTCTTCTAAAGGTAAAAGACTGGATTGTACAGCATCCATTACTTCTCTTGTCCTTTCTACTGTAGCACCTGGAGGAGTGGTGACATTCACATAAATCATCCCCTGATCTTCATTCGGAATAAATCCGGAAGGAACTACTGAGATCGCCCCATAAGTCAGTACAAAGAAAAGAACCAAAGCGCCAAATGTTATAACCCTCCTACCTGCTATATTCTTTAGAATAAAGGCATATTTGTTGGAAAGTGCATCATATTTTTCATTGAAATGATAAAAGAATTTCTGCATAAACCCTTTGGATGGGTCATGTTCCACATCTGATGGTTTCAACAATAGGGCGCATAAAGCAGGAGATAATGTAAGTGCATTGATACCTGAAATTACAATCGCAATTGCTAAGGTCAAAGAGAATTGCCTGTAAAAGATCCCTACCGGACCTGAAAGGAAACTCACTGGAACAAAAACCGCTGACATCACCAATGTAATGGCTACAATTGCACCTCCGATTTCTTTCATTGCAGCCAAAGTAGCGTCCATGGCATTCATTTTTAAATGATGCATCTTGACATGGACAGCCTCAACCACCACAATTGCATTGTCCACTACAATACCGATAGCAAGTACTAAGGCAAAAAGTGTCAGCAGGTTGATGGAGAATCCAAAAAGCTGCATAAAGAAAAAGGTACCAATAAGTGAAACAGGTACCGCAATAGCTGGAATCAGTGTGGATCTAAAATCCTGAAGGAAAATAAAGACCACAAGGGAAACCAATAAGAAGGCCTCTATTAGGGTTTTAATCACTTCAAAAATGGAAGCATCCAAAAATCTCGACACATCATAAGAAACATTGTAAGACATACCTGGCGGAAAGGAAGATGCTTCCAATTCTGCCATTTTGTTTTTAATGTTATCGATGACGTCTTTGGCATTGGAACCAGGTCTTTGTTTGATCATAATTGATGCAGAGGGCCTTCCATCAGTCATGGAAACCATACTGTATTCCTGAGCATCAAATTGAACATCCGCCACATCTTTTAATTTAAGTAAAGACCCATCAGGAAGCGCTTTCAATGTGATATTTTCATAATCCTCTTCCTGATTGAACTTTCCAGTATATTTCAACACATATTGCAAAGCTTGGGGATCCCTGTCAGATGCAATACCTGATTTACCTGGAGCGGCTTCCACATTTTGTGAACGAATAGCCTCTGTAACATCTTGGGGAGATAGATTATATGCCACCAAACGGTCAGGTTTCAACCATATCCTCATAGCATAATCCTTAAATCCCATGATCTGGGCAAACCCAACCCCATCAATCCTTTTTAGTTCGGGAAGAATGTTGATATCAGCAAAATTGTAAACAAATTTTTCATCCTGAAGGCTATCAGTAGTTGTTAGGTTCAAATAAAGCAACATACTGTTTACCTCTTTTTCTGTTTGTACCCCGGCCCTGATAACTTCTTCCGGTAATTCATCCAAAACGGTAGCGACCCTGTTCTGCACATTCACTGCTGCTTGGTCGGGGTCAGTTCCAACTTTAAAAACAATATTAATCAAAGTTATACCATCATTGGTATTTACAGAGGTCATATAAGTCATTCCAGGAACCCCGTTAATTGCTCTCTCAAGCGGGGTGGCCACAGCTTTGGACAATACCTCGGCATTGGCGCCTGTATATTTGGCAGTAACCACCACTGAAGGAGGAACAATTTCGGGAAATTGTGTAACCGGCAAAGTAAACATGGCCAATAATCCCAAAAGTGTGATAAAAACCGAAATTACAGTGGATAAAATCGGCCTTTTAATAAATATTTCAAACATGATATTGGTCTTTAGAAATGAATCATTTACAATGAAGTGGACAAAGTATCATAGGCTTCTTTTTCTGAAACCATGGCAGGACTTACAAAAACACCATCTTTAACCTGCTGAATACCTTCATAAATAATCCGGTCACCTTCTTCAAATCCTTCTGCTATATAATATACCCCATATCTTTGGACAGGCTTGAAACTTCTTACTTTTACCTGATTGTCTTTGTCAAGGATATAAACATAGCTGTAATCCTGAATCTCAAAAGTTGATTTTTGGGGAACCAAAAAAACATTTTCGAGTTGGTTACTCAATTGTATTTTACCACTTGCTCCATGTTTGATCAACTGATCTGGATTGGGAAACCTAACACGAAAAGCAATTGAACCTGTTCCCCGTTCAAAATCTGCCTCCAATGTTTCTAATTTTCCGGTATATTCAAATACTTCCCCATCTGAAAGAATCAATGTGACATCCGGATTAGAAATAAGTTCTTCTCCCTCCATCTTAGCTCTCATATAGGTTAAATATTCATTTTCTGTTACCTTGAAATAGGCAAAAACTTCATTGATATCTGTAATATTGGTCAGCAAATCTCCAGAAGTTACCAATGCCCCGCTTTTCTTTGGAAATCTGTCTACAATACCGTCAAAAGGTGCCCTGATTGTTGTATAAGACAAACCTGTTTTGGCATTCTTCAACATGGCTTCTGCTTCAGCAATTCCGGATTCAGCCACTTCTTTTTTTGATTTGGCCAATTGAAGTTCAGAAGGGGAAATTATGTCCTTTTCAACAAGAATTCTAAGCCTCTCCATTTCTAATGTTGCTGCCTGTGCTTCTGCTTTAGCCTGGGATAATTTGGCATTTGCAGAATTTACCATTTCTGTAAACTCAAGTGATGAAAGTTGAAAAAGAATTTGTCCCTTTTTTACAAACTGTCCTTCATCAACATAAATCCTGTCCACAAAGCCTTCAACTTTTGCACGGATTTCCACAAATTGAACTGCCTGGATTTCACAGACATACGTTTTTGGAAATTCTATAGTTTTGGGAGTTAATTCAAGCACTGGAATATTATCCAAAATCACTATCTCCTGATCTTTGGAGTTTTTTGAATTGCAGGAGAATATACCGAAAACCAGAAATGTCAGTAAAAGCGTTAATGATTTTAATCCGATATTTTTTGACAAGACTCCAAGAGTCCAGCCTAGATTTATTGATTTCATAGGTTAGAAATAATTGAAGGCTTAGTTCCTCTTAGGTCTAAGCATCTAATTGTGATAAATTGTAGTAATAGCTTTTTAAATCGAACGAAACGGAAAATATCCCTCTTACTCAGGGCGCGTTACTCAATATGGTAAACTTAAAAATGATATCCTTGGCTCCTGAAATATGAACAATGTCCTGAGTGAGCTTTGTCAGTGGAGCATATTTGGCAATGAAAATCCGAAGTATACGATCAAAATATTTAATAGACTGAAACTTGGCTATTCCAGTAGATTTTACACCTGAAGGCCTTGAAATCGAAGTTGGGAATTTTACGTAATCAAAATCAGCTTCAGCAATTAATTCAACAGTGTATTCTATGGATTCAATTTCTTCAAATCCATCAAATACTGCCAATACCACAAAAAACATAGCCAGAGCAAAAGCTAAGTATTTTAACCCTAAACTAAATTTATTTGGCATATTTGAATTCATCGCGCAAAATTAATGAATAATTCAATTAATGCTTAAATTTATTTTCAGTTTGGAAATAATTCATCTGATTTTTTTCCAATTAACCAATGATTACCAAAAAAGGTTTAAAATAAAAAATTACAACTTTCATTTTTAATGAATTATTAATTCAATTGCATTCTTTCTTACAATACATTTAATCAATATTTAAATATTTTTCAAAATAAAATATCGAATAAAAAATCCAAGAAATTTAAACCATATTTTGATAAATGGTCAAAGGATCTTTTGTTATTTAAATTCAAACAGCACTATATAAAGTAAGAATCTAAATATTATGCGGATAATTAAAACCCAAACTACCCCTAAAAGTTTTAATTTGAAAAGCATTTACTACTCCTGATGAAAGTTCTTTTCATTTTTTAAACCTATTTAAATTGGACTGTTGTAACTTGACGGCTAATTTTCAAAATGCCTGAATAATGAAAAAAGATTTAAGGATAATATTTATGGGTACACCCGAATTTGCTGTACCCTCATTGGAAATTCTCATAGAAAAGGGTTGGAATATTCTGGCGGTCATAACTGCACCCGATAAACCAAAAGGAAGGGGACAGAAATTAATTCCTTCCCCAATAAAAGAATGTGCCTTAAAATATGGAATTCCAGTCCTTCAGCCTACAAATCTAAAATCTTCTGATTTTTTAGCACAATTGGAAAATTATCGGGCAGATGTACAGGTAGTTGTTGCATTTAGAATGCTCCCTGAATCTGTTTGGAATATGCCTCCTTTGGGGACATTTAACCTTCACGCATCGCTACTTCCCAATTACCGGGGTGCAGCCCCCATCAACTGGGCAATCATCAATGGAGAAAAAGAAACTGGGGTTACAACTTTTTTTTTAAAACATGAAATAGATACCGGAAGTATAATTTACCAAGAAAAAGAACCCATTTTTCCTACAGATAATGTCGGCACTCTTTATGAAAGACTCATGCTAAAGGGAGCAAAACTGGTTTTGAAAACTATAGAAAAAATCGCAGAAGGTAACTTATCTCCAACAGTTCAGGATGAAAGTCAAGCGCTGCACCATGCTCCTAAAATTTTCAAAGAGACTTGTGAAATTGATTGGAATGAAAGTGCCGAGTCTATACATAATCTGATAAGAGGGCTATCTCCTTATCCAACTGCATGGACTATTTTAGGTGGCAAAAACTGTAAAATTTTTGAATCTGAATTGAATGAAAAAGATATCAACGGTTTGAAACCCGGAGAGTATTTTTCTGATGGTAAAAGTCATTTGACTTTTCAGACCGGTAAAGGATCATTAAAAATTCTCGGGCTTCAACTTGAAGGTAAAAAAAGATTGGAAATCCATGAATTTTTGAGAGGAAACAAAATCTAAAAACCACCATACTAATCTCTTTCTTTTGACTTTAATTGAAATAAAATTGTGTTTTTACCATGGCATTTTTTAAATTAGAAAATCAAACATTCTTAAATATGAAAACTTTAATACAGGCTTTATCTCTTATTTTTATTTGTATTTCCTTTTCTTCAGAAGCACAAATTATGAAAAGACTAAAAGATGCTGCTGAAAGAGGTGTTAGCAGGGCTGTTGAAAAAAGAGTTGAAACTGAGATGGAAAAATTAGCCCAAAGACAACTTGAAAAAGTTTTTAGAGATGTTTATGGCCCTTCCGGAATGCCCGGAGTTGATATTAACAAAGTTCTAGAGGGGATCAGCCAAGATGTGGCCATTTCTGATTCCTATGAATTCACCGGTTATTCTGTAATAGAAATAACAGGAATTGATGATAAAGGAAAAACAGTTGAACCCACTATGATGCGTTCATTCCTTTCGGATGATGCCTTGGTGATCGGTATGGAAATTGAGAATGAGGAAACCAAAAAAGAAGAAATGAAGACTGTGCTCATTTATGATCTGGAAAGAAATGCTTCAATAATTTTAATGGATAGTAAAGGAGAAAAGTCTAGAATGGCCTATGGCATTGACTTGGCCAAAATAGAGGAAAGCGTTGAAAATGATTCAATCTCTGAGGGTTATGAAGTAAGTTTCAGAAAAACAGGGAATACCAAAACAATTTTAGGCTACAATTGTGAGGAATTTGAAACTGAGGATGAGGATGGAAAAGCGCTTTACTGGGTAACTGACCATCCAATAAAGGGAAGAAACACCTTTTGGGGGGAAAGTAATCCAATATTAGCAGCCAGGATGCAAAGTCAAAAAAACATCAACTTCAAGGATCTTCCAAAAGGGAATATGATGGAGCTTAACTATGTAAGTAAAAAAGACAAGAGCAATTTATGGATGAAAGTCATTGAATTAAATGATGATTCTGAACAAAAATTTATAATGTCTGATTATCCGAATGTTTTTGCCGGCATGCAGGAAAAATGATTTTTAAACTGAGAGAAACCTTGGTATCTTGTCGAAAAAATCAATCACCTTGAAAATTTCTATAATTGTTGCAAAGGCTAAAAATGATGTCATCGGGAAGGATAATCAATTGATCTGGAAACTTTCCTCCGATTTAAAACTTTTTAAAAAGATCACCTCCGGGCATCATATCATCATGGGAAGAAAAACCTATGAATCGGTAGGTAGGCCTCTACCCAATCGGGTATCTGTAGTGATTTCAAGAAATAAAAATTTCGAATTACCCTCTGGACATTTAGTTGTTCACTCCCTTGAAGAAGCCATTCAAGTCTGCATAGGCAGGCATTTAGATCAGGTATTTATTATAGGCGGCGCTGAAATCTATAAACAGGCAATAAAAATAGCAGATGAATTATTGGTCACCCAAGTAGAGGCAAGTCCTGAAGGAGATGCTTTCTTCCCTTACATTGATCCCAAAAAATGGCAAATCATTTCTTCGGAGCATTTTGAAAAAGATCAAAACAATCAGCATAGTTTTGATTTTGTGATTTATAAACGGATTACGAAATGAAAGATCAGGTAATTTGGATTACCGGCGCCTCTTCTGGAATCGGCGAAGCCTTGGTAAGAAAATACACTGCTGAAGGTTTTAGAATAATTTTATCCTCAAGAAATTTGGAATTGCTTAATCAAATTAAAGAGGCATCCAAATCTCCTGAGAATCTTTTCGTACTTCCTTTAGATCTAAACAAACCTGACTCTTTTGTAGAAATATGTGAAAAAGCTATTGCTGTTTTTGGAAAAATTGATGTTTTGATCAATAATGGAGGTATTAGTCAAAGGTCTCTGGCTGCTGAAACAGCTTTATCTGTTGACAGAAAAATAATGGATGTAAATTTTTTCGGAACAATTGCTCTTTCTAAAGCTCTATTGCCACATTTTTTAAAAAACAATCAAGGTCATTTTGTAGTGGTAAGTAGCCTTGTCGGAAAATTTGGCTCTCCTTACCGGTCGGCATATGCTGCATCAAAACATGCCCTCCATGGTTTCTTTGATTCTTTAAGGGCTGAGCAGTTTAAAAACAATATCCATGTTACGATGGTTTGCCCTGGATTTATAAAGACCAAGGTGTCAATTAATGCCCTCACTGGAGATGGCTCCCCTCTGAATAAAATGGATGACGCACAGGAAAAAGGCATTTCTTCAGATGTCTGTGCCTTGGAAATTTTTAAGGCTGTGAATAAAAAGAAAGAAGAAGTTCTAATTGGTGGGAAAGAGAAATATGCAGTCTATCTTAAAAGGTTTTTCCCAGCCTTGTTCTCAAGAATATTGAGAAAAGCGAAGGTAAGGTAAGACTTAAAAACGGCTCTGTTTTTCTCAAAAACAATTTAAATTCAAAATAGAAATGACCAATTATAGTGAAATAAAAGCTGAAATAATCGCTATTGGGGATGAATTGCTCTATGGACAAATAATGGACACCAATAGTCATTGGATCAGTCAGGAAATGGACAAGATCGGTGTTAGGGTAGTTAGAAGGACCACTGTCGGAGATAATCGGGATTCAATTTTGTCTGCTTTCAAAAGCGCGGAAAGCAGGGCAGATATTATTCTTATGACAGGCGGTTTGGGCCCAACCAACGATGACCTCACTAAGCCTTTGCTAGCAGAGTATTTTGGCTGTGATTTGGTCCTTTTCCAAGAGGCTTTAGAGGCTGTCCGGACATTCTTTGAAAAGAGGGGAAGAGAGTTAACTGATTTAAATAAACTACAAGCCCACCTACCTTCAAATTGCACCTACATTCCCAATGAATTGGGAACTGCACCCGGTATGTGGTTTGAAGAAAACGGCAGAATATGGATGTCCATGCCCGGAGTACCTCATGAGATGAAGAAATTAATCTCGGATCATGTCATTCCAAGAATAAAAGGTATGTTCAAATTACCCCATATTTACCATAAGGTTATCAAAACGGTAGGAATTGGAGAAAGTTGGTTAGCAGACTTAATTAAAGACTGGGAAAAAGAATTACCCAATCATATTAAATTAGCTTATCTTCCTTCTTTGGGGCAGGTAAAGTTGAGATTGACTGCATTTGGAGAGAATGATAATGAATTGGCAAATGATGTAGAAAAAGAGATAGAGAAAGTAAAACCCCTTATTGAAAAATATATCTATGGATATAATCAGGAAAAATTGGAGGAAGCCATAGGAAGGCTACTCAAATCACATAACAAAAAAGTCGCTTTGGCCGAAAGTTGTTCCGGAGGATATATATCCCACTTGATTACTTCAATTCCCGGCAGCAGCGATTATTTCCAAGGTGCTCTAATACCCTATCATAATCGGTTCAAAAACCGGATTCTAAATGTGGATGCCACCACATTGGAAGAAAAAGGAGCTGTAAGCGAAGAGACGGTGATGCAAATGTCAGAACATATCCGAAACCTTTTTGATGCGGATTTGGGTCTTGCCAGTAGTGGTATTGCTGGACCAAGTGGTGGATGGGCCGAAAAACCTGTGGGCACAGTCTGGATTGCATGCGCCATGCAGGGTAAAACAGTTACAAAAAAACTTCAATTGACACAAGACCGAATGTTGAACATACAGTTAACCGGAGTAGCTGTACTTAATTTACTACGATTATGTATAGAAGGGAAAACAGAATAAAAATTTTCTATTTCAATTTTGGATTGGACAAAATAAAATTTAATTTTAAAACTCGGAAATAAACCAAATTAAATAATATAAGTATGGCAAACGTAGAAATGCTTATGCCCAAAATGGGTGAGAGTATCATAGAAGGCACCATTCTTACTTGGCTAAAAAAGGAAGGAGATTCCATTGAACAAGATGAATCGGTTTTAGAAGTGGCCACAGATAAGGTAGATACCGAAGTACCTGCAACCCATGGCGGTATTTTAAAGAAAATTTTGGCTAAAGAAGGAGAAGTAGTGGCTGTAGGAGCCCCAATTGCTATCATAGAAACGGAAGAAGAAAGTCATGATGATTCTTCTGAACCATTAAAAGAAAAAAGTAAAGAAGAATTAATCGCTGCAGCACCGGCCCAAACTAAAACTATTTTGGCAACTTCCACAGCAACATTATCTTCTGAAGGTGATGACAGGTTTTATTCTCCACTTGTTCTCAGTATTGCAAAGGAAGAAAATATCAGCAAAGCAGAATTATCCAAGGTGATGGGTACCGGTAAGGAAGGACGAGTTACCAAACAGGATATTCTTCAGTATGTAAAAACCAGAGAATTCAGGAAGTCAACTGAAATAGATCAAGAAATCGCCCATAAAACAATGACTTCTTCCATTTCCATAAGATCCGAAGGGAGTATTTCTGCAGAAGATGAGATCATTGAAATGGACAGAATGCGAAAAATTATCGCTCAAAGGATGGTAGATTCCAAGCGAATTTCCGCACATGTGACTTCATTTGTAGAAGCCGATGTAACAAATATTGTTTTATGGAGAAATAAAGTTAAAGATGCCTTCAAGAAAAAAGAAGGGGAGTCATTAACCTTTACGCCATTCTTTATGGAGGCAGTAGCCAAAGCAATTAGGGATTTTCCAATGATAAATATCAGTGTAGATGGTGATAAAATCATTAAAAAGAAAGACATTAACATCGGAATGGCGGTGGCTTTGCCTACGGGAAATTTAATTGTTCCAATCATAAAAAACGCGGATCAATTAAATTTAATGGGCTTATCCAAAAAGATCAATGATCTTGCGAACAGAGCAAGAAACAACAAACTCTCTCCTGATGAATTGGAAGGAGGTACCTATACAGTTTCCAATGTTGGTTCGTTTGGGAATGTTATGGGCACACCTATTATTCCCCAACCTCAAGTTGCTATCCTGGCTATTGGTGCAATTCAGAAAAAGCCAGCTGTTGTGGAAACCCCAACAGGTGATGTAATAGCCATTCGACACAAAATGTTCCTTTCACATTCTTACGACCATAGGGTGGTAGATGGCTCATTAGGAGGAATGTTTGTACGAAGAGTTGCCGATTACTTGGAGGCTTTTGATTTGAATACTGAATTATAAAAAAAGAGGTCTTAGACCTCTTTTTTACTTTCAAGTTCTTTAAATCTTTCTGCAAAAACACGGGCAATATCATGAATACTTACAGGTTTAGTCAGGTAACTGTTCATACCGGAAGTTAAGGCTTCATCTATGTCCTCTTTGAAAGCATTGGCAGAAAGACCAATAATTTTCAAATCCTTATCCATTGATAATTGCCTTATTTTTCTTGTTGCTTCTAGTCCATTCATTTTGGGCATCTGAATATCCATCAAAATTAAGTCATAAACATTTGATTTGACGGCTGCAATTGCTTCCAATCCATTTCTTGCTATTTCAACCTCATAGCCCAATTGTTCCATCAACATCATCATAAAAGTCAGATTGGTGTTATTATCCTCCACGAGAAGGATTTTCAAAGGACACCTTTCTGCCAAATTAACAAGTTCTATTTCCTCCTCATTTATTTCAAAATTTCCGAATTGACCGAAGTCCTCCTTTTCTGAAATAGAGGTCCCAAAAACACTGAAAATAAATTCTGATCCTTCTCCAGGTTTACTCTTGATTTGAAGTTCACCTCCCATTAGCTCCACCAATTTTTTGGAAATTGCCAATCCAAGTCCTGTTCCTTCATATTCCCTCGTGTTGCTTCCATCCAATTGAACGAAAGGCTCTGTCAGCATCCCAATGTCCTCTGGTGGAATACCTGACCCATTATCCTTAATACTGAAATATAAAATGATGTTTTCCTCAAGAACAGATTCCACTGAAATTTCAACATGGACTTTCCCTCCCTGAGGAGTAAACTTCATGGCATTTCCTAAAATATTTAGCACAACCTGAGCTACCTTTTCTTTATCTAGCTGTACCAAGCTTGGGACCAAAGGGCCAAACTTATAAGTGAATTGGATTTTTTTCTTTTCTACTATTCCTGAAAAAATCTTAAATATCCTTTGCATTTCCAATTTAAAATGGAATTTACTAAGGTTGAGATTCATCATCCCAGATTCAATTTTGGAATAATCCAAAATATCATTGATTATGTTTGAAAGAGACTTACCAGAGTCTTTGATCACATTTAAATATTCTCTTTGCTTTTGGTTCAATTTCGTATTCTCCAACAACTCCACTATACCCAGCAAGCCATTCATTGGGGTTCTGATTTCATGACTCATATTTGCCAAGAACTCCGATTTTGCCCTATTTGCAGATTCTGCAGCATTTTTTGCTTCCTGCAATCCTTTTTCATATAATTTTTGGGTGGTAATATCCCTTGCCATGGATACAATTTTTTCCTCATCCAATTTAAAAACCCTGGCTTCAAAAATTCTTTTCCCTATGGGAAGCATAAATTCAAATTCAATTTGCTGGATTTTATTGGTAGCTATGGTCCTTTCAAATGCCTGGATCAGATCGGTTCTCATTGGTTCAGGCATGATATCCTTGAAGTTTAGTCCCATTATCGACTCTGGGGGAGTTAATAACAGCGATTCATCTTTTACATAATAGTCCAAGAAGACACCATCATTATTGTAAATAAAAATAAGGTCAGGTAAACTGTTCAATACTGCTCTGAGTCTGTTTTCGCTTTTGACCAATTTTTGCTCTGATTCAAATTTATATTGGATATCTGTACAAATACCTACATTTCCATTGAAGTTTCCTTTTTCATCATACAAAAGCTTTTCAAAAATTTTTACCCGGACCCAATTTCCGTTTTTATGTTTCATATCAAATTCCAAGGAAACATTTTGATTCCGCTCTGCTATCGCCGACTCTAAAGTTGAATTGATATATTCCCGCTGATCAGGATTATGGTAATTTTTGAAGTTGGACATAAAATCTTCCTGAGAATATCCCAAAACATTGACAACCTCCTCTCCAACTGCCGTCATTTTTCCATTTGCATTTTGAAAATAAACAAAGCCCTTTGATTCCTGAAGCAATAAGGTTTGTCTTCTGAACAATTCTTTGATTTTTTCAGAACTCTTTTCCAGGGCAATATTTGAGCTTTGAACATTTCTTATTAGTTTGAAAAGTACCAACAGGACAGTCACCAATACCACCAAGAGGCCAAAAAGCAAATAGAAATAGTTAACATATACATCAAATCCAATTGTAGAAATATCCTGAGTAAATACTATTCCAAACTTTTTTTCAAAAGGAACCAATTGAAATGGGTAATAATGGATAGAGGCCTGAAATCTCTCTTGTGAATCTGAAGCAGAAAAACCACCTAATAGAT
Source organism: Shivajiella indica (assembly GCF_042683085.1). Lineage (NCBI taxonomy): Bacteria > Pseudomonadati > Bacteroidota > Cytophagia > Cytophagales > Cyclobacteriaceae > Shivajiella > Shivajiella indica. The sequence continues at coordinate 275,421 of NZ_JBHUIV010000025.1, forward strand.
CTCCTTTTAATCCTAAATTAAGATCTGCTGAAAGATTATTTAAAACATGGTCTTCATAATCTATTTTAGTATCTGAATTTTCAAAATTATAACGTTTAAGAACGCCATCCTTCCAAATAAACTTCCCATTTTTTGACCCCAAATAAAAATTACTCAATTGATCATTAAAAAACCTATCCAAATTTGTGGTTGCAATAATACTTACTCCTTTACTTTCATTTTTTAGGTCTAAAACTTCTCCGTCTTTTCCAGTTGGAATTTGCTCTTTCTCTTCATAAAAGACTTTTAAAAAATTATTCCTATCATCAAAATGAAATGAAACTATATGATTTGGAAAAACAACTACAATGGTATCCAGAACATCTCTGTGGTTATTGAAAATCCTTCTTGCTCTTTTTTCAAAAGCCAATTCTTCATTTGAAGTTCTTTCATATGTCCATGGCTCCAGGTTATTTACAAAGAACAACATGTCCTCATACATCAAATCGAATGACTTCTGAATGTCTTTCCCTGCAATTTCTACTTGTTTGTTCAAGGACTGTTGAATAGAATTTAACTGACTGTCCCTTAATGCCTGAAAAAAACTGACCGCTAAAAAAGATATTAATACAGCTACAATTATCCCAAAAAAAACAAACCATTGGTATAGTCCCTTTCTTTTTCCATACTCAAATTCCTCTTTATTCATCATCAGAACGTTAAATCTAGGACATACCAATTCAATTTGGACATTTTAGCAGCTGAAACTTTAATTTCAACACCTGAATCCCTTAAAATATATTCATCCTCACTGGAAAGAATAATTTGTGAGGCCAATTTCCTAACCTCCCTGTTTTTACTGCTGAATAAATTAAAATCCTCTTCCCTATAACTGTCAGAGGTAATTGTTTGGGTATAAGTATGATTTTTTAATGGAGGGAGTGAAAGTGCTTCAATACCTTTAGCTTTCCCTGCAACCAATTTTCCAGTTGAGTCAATTATAACAAAATTACTATCGAACTTATCCAAATAGGCTTCAATGATATCATTCAATGTAATATCAAAAGCCAAAACCATTTTTAAATCATTTTCAAAATAAATGGGATTCAGTAAAGATATCATCCAACCTTTACCCACAGGGTCAACATAAGTTTCATCAACCCAAATGGTCTCTTTGGAAGGGTTGTGTTGTTCATCTGCGAAATAATAAAAATTAAATGATGTCACATCCAAATCGGGATCCAACATGGAAAAAGCATCATAAGGGGGATATAATCTATTAATTTGAAGTTGACTGTTAAAGTAAACCTGAGAAACTACAGGATGTTTATCAATAATGGCCCGAAAGGCAGAATCCAGAGAGTTGGTAAGATATAAAAGTTCCAAAGCTTCTTGCTTATTCTCCGAAGTTTCAGAAATGTAAATTGTGCTGAGGTTTGGATCAGAATTAGGGGAAACATTTGAAAAAGCCCCTCTAAACTTATACTTATTTTTATCGGCTTTGGATAAAATCTTTTCTTTATTTTCAAAAAGATAGTGTACAAAATTCCCTAAATTTTTGATTTCATCTTCCAAAACCTTAAAATCATATTCTAATAATGAAATAAATGTTTGAAGTTCTAATTCTACATCTTCCGACTTAGATTTTTGAGACTGGGAACAGGAAGAAATTATGAATAATAGCAAAGAAAGAAAGATAAGGCGAAATCTCATTCCAAATTCAGTTAATCATTAAATCTAAAAATTTTGAATCTGTTTTTGAAAACTTTGCCCCATTTCTTTAAATCTTGATTTCACTTCTTCAAAAAACCAACCCTCACAAAATCCATCAAGGTCATTTTCATCCAATACATCTATTTCAGGTATTTTAAAAGTCTGTTCCATTGGACCAAATTCAAATTTAAGTATGAATTTATTGTTCCAGTTAAAAATGGAAATCCTGATTTCTTCCTTGAAAAATTCTTTAACTACTCTCATGAGGGTCTTCTGACTTCAGAAGTATAGGAAATTTCTGATTTTAAAGAGGAAGCCACTGAACAGTATTTTTCCACGGATAAAGCTACTACTTTAGCAAATTCCTCTTCTTTGGCATCTGGAGAAATCAATACAAACTTTAATTCAATATGGGTATAATAAGAAGGTATTCCATCATTTCGGACACCCTCGATCTCTACAAAAAAATCATTGATTGTCTTCCTTTTCTTTTTCATCATTAACACCGCATCAACTGAAGAACATCCTCCCAAAGCTGAAAGAAGTAAATCCATAGGGGACTGTGCTTTTTTATTGGGAGCGTCATACATATCAATATCAACTTTGTTGCCCTGTAGATTGGATGCCTCATATTCATAGTCGGCCTTCATTCGAACCGTAACTTTCCTTTTACTCATTCCTGTATATAAGTTTATGCTTTATTTTTTTTTGTGACGTCCCATTAACACCTCGATTACCTCATTGAGTTCAACTTCTTTTGCCTCCAATAAAACCAAATAATGAAAAAGCAAATCAGCTGCTTCACCCAAAAATAATTCCTTGTTGTTATCTTTTGCTTCAATGACTATTTCTACCGCTTCCTCTCCAACTTTCTGAGCAATTTTATTGATCCCACTTGCAAAAAGTGAAGTGGTGTATGATTTTTCATCTGGATTGTTTTTGCGATCTTTAATTATTTGTCTTAAGGTTTCTAAAAACACAATCTTAGTATTATTCGGTTCCGTAAAGCAAGTGTCATTTCCTGTATGGCAAACTGGCCCTACAGGCTTAGCTTTCACCAGCAAAGTGTCATTATCACAGTCCAAAGTAAGGGATTCAAGCATCAAAAAATTCCCCGAGGTTTCCCCCTTGGTCCAAAGCTTCCCCTTTGTTCTGCTAAAAAAAGTTACTTTCTTGGTCGCTAAGGTCAGGTCCAATGCTTCCTGGTTCATATATCCCAGCATTAAAACCACATTACTGTCTGCATCTTGAATGATAGCAGGAACCAATCCGTTAACTTTTTCAAAATCTATATTTAAATCATTCATATTTGCTTTACCATTTTTCAAAGATACCTTCCAAATAAGACCTATTATAATCTAACCGGAATTTCTTCTTCTTTTAAATATTCTTTCAAATGGGGAATCGGAATTTCCTTAAAATGGAAAATACTTGCCGCCAGGGCAGCATCTGCCTTTCCAAATGTAAAAACATCCTTAAAATGGACCATATTTCCAGCACCTCCTGAGGCTATGACCGGAATAGATAACATGGAAGATATCTCAGCAGTGATTTCATTGGCAAAACCTGCCTTGGTTCCGTCATGATCCATGGAAGTCAATAAAATTTCACCTGCTCCTCTATCACAAACTTCTTTTGCCCATTCTTGGGTTCTAATTAAAGTAGGCTTTCTTCCCCCATGGGTATGAACAAAATCAATACCATCTAAATTTCGGGTATCTATAGCCACCACGATACATTGAGAACCAAATTCCAATGCCATCTCATTGATTACTCCAGGGTTTTTCACCGCAGCAGAATTGATGGAAATCTTGTCAGCACCTGAGTTTAAAAGGACTTTCACATCCTCCACAGTGGAAATTCCTCCGCCCACTGTAAAGGGGATATTGATGGCTTTTGCAATTTTTGTTACAAGCGCAGAAAGGGTCTTTCTTTTGTCCACAGTAGCAGTGATATCCAAAAAAACCAATTCATCTGCACCCTCATCAGAATAGATTTTTGCCAGTTCCACTGGATCCCCTGCATCCCGTAATTGAACAAAATTTACACCTTTCACGGTTCTGCCGTCTTTGATATCAAGACAGGGTATAATTCTTTTTGTCAACATTTTCGATTTTCCAAAATACAATGTATGGATACATCTCCTTATTTTATGATATTATATTTTTCTTTACTCAACTTTTAAATTAAAAAACTTTTTATTTGCCAAATTCTGACATCTCCTTCAGTGTAATCTTTCCTTCATAAAAGGCCTTACCTACTATCGCACCATACACCCCAATCGCATCCAACTTTTCAAGGTCTTTCATATTAGCTACTCCACCACTTGCAATCAATTTTATTCCAGGAATTTCTTCTAAAATTTCCCTGTATAAATCCAGGGAAGGCCCCTTCAATAAACCATCTTTTGCCACATCTGTACAGATTACATAGGTAATCCCTTTAGAATGATAATCTTTGATGAAATCCATTAATTCTACTCCTGTGGTCTCCTGCCATCCTGAAATAGCAATTTTCTTATCCTTTGCATCTGCGCCTAAAATGATCTGCTCTCCTCCATATTTATTAATCCACGACTGGAAAAGATCGGGATTTTTCACAGCAATACTTCCTCCGGTAACCTGTGATGCACCTAATTGAAATACATTTTCAATATCCTCATCGGATTGGACCCCTCCTCCGAAATCAATCTTTAGTGTTGTAGATTGGGCAATTTTAGCAAGAACCTCTTTATTGATTATTTTTTTGGCTTTTGCACCATCTAGGTCTACTAGGTGAAGACGCCTAATACCGGCATCCTCAAACCGTTTAGCCATTTCCACCGGGTTATCATGATACTCTTTTTTCTGACCATAATCACCTTGGGTAAGCCGGACACATTTCCCCCCTATAATATCTATTGCTGGTATGATTTGCATTTTTTTAATCAAATTGATATACAAATTTTTGATTGTCAAGGAATTGGGATTTTTTAACCCATTTAAATTTTTAGGAAATTTTCAAGAATCCTTTCCCCTACTTTTCCACTTTTTTCCGGGTGTGCCTGCATGGCATAAAAATTTTTCCAATGCATTAAACCTGCAAAATCATGTATGTAGTGGGTTTTAGCAATGGTAAAATCGCTAACTTCACAATAGAAACTATGCACATAATACACGTAAGAATCATTATTCAATCCTTGTAGAAGGGGAGTCTCAAGGTCATAAAGGTTATTCCATCCCACATGAGGAACTTTGAACTCCTCAGAACTTTCAGGAACAAATCTCTTTACTTTCACAGGAAAGACACCTAAGCATGTAGTATTATTCTCTTCTGAATATTCACACAACAATTGCTGACCCAAACATACCCCAAAAAAAGGCTGATGAAGTTGAGGAATGAGTTTATCCAGCTTTTTTTCCCTTAAATACCTCATGGCGGTACTCGCCTCTCCTTGCCCTGGAAAGATAACCTTATCCGCATTTGCTATAAGTTCCAAATCATCGGTCAATACTGCTTCCGCACCCAAGCGTTCTAATGCATAGACCACGGATTGGACATTGCCAGCATTGTATTTAATTACCGCTACTTTCATTTGATATTTTTTTTACCAGGTCCACCTGACCATTTTTTATTGGAAACAGGATTTTTTAGTTTTTTTAATAAAAAAACGTTCCTGACCTTCTGGTCACAAACGTTTTTATACAAGAAATTAAATACTAAATCCCTCACTAAGCTTATTTTTGAGCTGCTTCGGAGACCATTTCTTCCAAAACACCTTCAATTTCAGCAAGAGATTCATACAATTGTTCATAACCTTCGATTATGAAGTATTTATCCTGAAATTTATCTTTCCAATAAGGCGTGTTCATGATTCTTCTTACATTATACTCATAGTGGGAAGGTTCATCTGAAAGACTGTATTTGGTTTCACCTGCCGAACTTAAAATTCCCGCTCCATAAATTTTTATTTCCCCATCTTCCCTGATTAATCCAAATTCAATTGTAAACCAGTAAATCCTTGAAAGCAACTCAATTGCCCATTTGTTGTCAATGTATTTTAAGGCAATCCCACTTAGATTTTCAAGGAAATCAACGTAATGTTGGTTTGTCAACATCGGCATATGGGCAAAGGCATCGTGGAACATATCCGGTTCCTCCAGATAGTCCAACTGTTCCATCTTTCTCAACCAGGTAGAGGAACAAAACCTTTTGTTGTTCATCAGCCCAAAAAACAAATCGTCATCTATAAGTCCTGGAACCACTTGTATTGCCCATCCTGTTGATTTTGCAAGCCTTTTATTGACATCCTCAAAATCCGCAATCCTATCTGCAGTAAAATTGATTTCCTTTATTCCATCCAAATAAGCCTTTGAAGCAGTCTTTGGAAGATTCGCAAACTGTCTTTCAAAAAGAATTTTCCAAACTTTGAAATCCTCCTCTTGGTAAGCAGCATAATCCTGCCTCATTTCTATTAATCTGGGGTCTGAAAAGACCCATTCTTTGGGTTTATTAGTCATTTTATATTTGGGTTAATTCATTTATAATTTCACAAATCCAATGAACTTAATTCACTTTTTTCTAATCCTGAACAAGGGATAATTTTTCTGATGTTCTGAAAATATACTGTAAAGATATAATTTTCAGAATATAATTTTTTTGGCCTCTAATTCTTCCAGATTGATCATAACAGTTCAAACTTTTTGCGAAGAGCAAAGGTCTTTCTTATCCAATCTGCCAAAAGGGCACTCTGTTCAAAATCAAGGGTCTGTTGACCGTCAGAATATGCTTTTTCAGGGATTTCGTGAGTTTCATAAATGATACCATCTGCTCCCGCCATAACTCCTGCCAATGCCATTTGAGGAACAAATTCCCTTATTCCAATTCCATGGGAAGGATCGACAATTACCGGTAAATGCGATTTTGACTTCAATATTGGAACGGCATTAAGGTCCAAAGTGTTTCTGCTCGCCCTTTCATAAGTTCTTATTCCCCTTTCGCAGAGAATTAATTTTTCATTACCTCCTGAAAACACATATTCCGCAGATTGTAACAATTCCTCAATTGTTCCGGAAATGCCTCTTTTGATCATAACCGCTTTATCTACTTTTCCCAACTCATCCAAAAGATTGAAGTTTTGGGTATTCCTTGCCCCTACCTGATAAATATCTGTATAAGGGTACATCTCTTCTATTTGGGAAACCTGCATCACCTCAGTCACAATTTTTATACCTTCTTCTTTAGCAAGGTTATACCATAATTGAAGTCCCTCAATCCCTAAACCCCTGAAGGCATAAGGACTGGATCTCGGTTTGAAAACACCGCCCCGCATCATCTTGATCCCATTTTCCTTCAGGTGTTGGATTATTTTCCTAATCTGCTGCTCAGACTCTATAGAGCAGGGACCCGCAATAATGGCCATGTCCCCATCTTTGATACAGACTCCATCTCCCAAATCAATGGAAGTTGGATTAACTTTCCACTTTTTGGACACTAACTTGTATTCATCTGATACAATATGGATGTCCTTTATACCTTCTTTTTTACCTATTTTTCGGATGTCGAATTCCTTTTTCCCTATCCCTACTAGATAATCTCCCAACTGGGTTTTCACTTCAGTGATCTTATACCCGATTTGATTAACTTCTGCCTTAAGTAAATCTTTTTGCTTTTCGCTGATATCTTCTTTTAATTGAATGATCATAACCTTATTGAATTACTGATTTTATATAGGATTTGATATCCGATTGAAGGTCCTTACTTTCTTTTATTTTTTTTATGAAAGCACTCCCTATGATAGCACCGTTACTGTATTTTGAGGCAATACCGAAAGTTTCCGCATCAGAAATCCCAAAACCTATCAATCGGGGATTCTTAAGATGCATACCCATAACCCTTTTAAAATAATTGATTTGCTCATCTGAAATACTGGATTTAGCCCCTGTAATGCTGTGGGAAGAAACCATATAAATAAACCCATTGGTTTGATGATCAATCTCTAATATCCGTTTCTCACTGGTCTGAGGGGAAATTAGAAAAATATTTCTCAAACCATAATGGTCAAAGAGGGTTTTATATTCATCTAAATATTGCTGCATGGGTAAATCAGGAAGAATTAATCCATCAATTCCTATTTCGTTACATTTCCTGCAAAATGCTTCCATACCGTATTGAATTATAGGATTCAAATATCCCATTAGAACCACCGGCAAGTGGATGCCACGGCGAAAATCACCCAGTTGCTCAAATAACTTTTTCAGACTCATGCCATTCTGCAAAGCAATCATATTACTTTCCTGAATAGTCGGGCCATCAGCAATTGGGTCGGAATAAGGAACACCAATTTCAATGATATCTGCCCCTGCATCCTGTATACCTTTCATTATTGAAAGGGTATCATGTAACTTGGGAAAGCCTGCGGTAAAGTATACAGCAAGCACCCTTTCTTTTTTATTCCTAAATAGTGAATCTATTCTGTTCATTTCTTAAAATTGGATTATTCAACTTGGATTTTGAATATTCTGAAATTGGTAATTGGTAATTGGTAATTATTAATTGGTAATTGGTAATTGAAAATTTAATAACCGCCCCACTTAATATAGGTATCCAAATCCTTGTCTCCCCTTCCTGAAAGATTAATAACTATGATATCATCTTTTTTATATTGAATCATATTCAGGGCATGTAGGGCATGAGCTGTTTCAATTGCAGGGATGATGCCTTCCAATCTACTCAGTTCAATTCCTGCTTTCATGGCATCTTCATCTTCTACAGCCACAAATTCCGCCCTCCCTATATCAAATAAATGGGCATGTACCGGCCCGATTCCCGGATAATCCAATCCCGCAGATATGGAATGGGGTTCCACTACCTGTCCATCTTCTGTCTGCATCATCAAAGTCTTACTGCCATGTAAAATCCCAGGTGTACCCAAAGCTGTTGTCGCAGCTGATTTCCCGGAATTCACCCCTAGACCTGCCGCCTCAGCCGCGATTAGTCGAACTTGGGGAATATTATAATAATGATAAAAAGCTCCTGCAGCATTGCTGCCACCTCCGACGCATGCAACCACCAAATCTGGGTTTTCTGTTCCCTCCTTTTCCTTCAACTGCCATTTAATCTCCTCTGAAATCACGGATTGGAACCTTGCGACCATTTCTGGATAGGGATGAGGTCCAACTACAGAACCTATAATGTAATGTGTATCCACCGGGTTGTTGATCCACTGCCGCATGGCTTCATTGGTAGCATCTTTCAAAGTTTGACTTCCGGATGTGGCAGGAACTACTTTGGCTCCCAAAATCTTCATCCTCTCTACATTTGGGCGCTGTCTTTGGATGTCCAGTGCCCCCATATAAACCGTACATTCCATCCCCATCAAAGCACAAACTGTAGCTGTAGCAACCCCATGTTGGCCTGCGCCGGTTTCTGCAATAATCCGTTTTTTACCAAGCTTTTTTGCCAAAATGATCTGTCCAACCGTATTGTTCACTTTATGGGCACCAGTATGACATAAATCCTCCCTTTTAAGATAAATTTTTGCTCCGTATTTTTCAGATAATCTCTTGGCAAAATATAAAGGAGTAGGCCTTCCTACATAATCTTTGAGTAAGGAATGGAATTCTTTTTGAAACTCCTCAGAAGCCATAATTTGCTCATAATTCTCCTTTAATTCTTCAATGTTGGGATGTAACATTTCGGGTATATATGCACCTCCAAATTTCCCATAAAAACCTTTTTCGTCTACTTTAATCATAATTATTCAGGTTTTGAATGACTCCAGCCAATTCCGCTGAAGCTTAAATTTTTAAATTACTTTTGAACACCTTGATCATTTCTATATCCTTCAATCCAGGTTCCAATTCAAATTTTGAATTGATATCCACTCCAATCATTTGGGGTATTTTTTGCTTAAAACTTTGTATCAGTCCCCCATGCGCGATACTTAGCCCACCACTTAACAGAAAAGGCTTTTGGTAAGGATAATCCAACAACAATTCCCAATTGAATATTTTACCACTTCCGCCATATGCCTGGGTAAAGGTGTCAAAAAGGAAATAATCCACCGTTGGCAAATATGGTTCTAAATTCTCCCATAATATTTGCTCATTTACAGAGATGGCTTTTATAATCGGTAATCCGATTTGCTCTTTGATTTTTTTTACCTGCTCTGCACTTTCATCACCATGTAGCTGCAAAGCATTTAAACTAAAAGTAAAAACTTTGTCCCTTATATCCCTCCAATCCATATCCACAAAAACCCCAACCTTATTGATTGCAATGTCTTTTAATACACCTGCATAAATATCATCCACAAATCTGGGAGAAGGGGGATAGAAAATAAGCCCCATCCAATCTGGATTCACTTGATGTACAAGTTCCCTGACATTGTCAGGTTCCCGCATGCCACAAACCTTTAGTTTCATTTTTATTTTGCCGGGGTCTGTATTTCATTAAGTAATTTTCTGTAGGAGTTCATGAAATTCAAAGCAGCCTGATGTGGGCGATTGGATTTCATAAAATTCTCTCCTATCAAAAAGCCATCAAAACCGGCATTTTTCAAATTCACCAAGGTTTCAGGATGGGAAATTCCACTCTCAGAAATTTTAACAAATTCTGAAGGAATCATATCCACCAACTCAAAAGAAGTATCCAAAGAAACTTCAAATGTTTTGAGGCTCCTGTTATTGACCCCGATCAAGTCTAAATATTCATTTATCGCACCATCCAATTCACCCTTATTATGGACCTCCATTAAAACTTCAAGCCCTAAAGATTTGGCAAAGAATGCCAATTCCTTTAACCTTATGGGCTCTAAAGCTGCCGCAATGAGCAGGATACAGTCTGCTCCTATGGATTTTGCTTCAATGATCTGATATTCATCGATGATAAAATCTTTCCGGAGAATTGGACAAAAATTGAATTTTCTTGCCATGGTGAGGTCTTCATTTTTTCCTCCAAAAAATTCCTTGTCTGTCAAGATGGATAATGCTGAAGCTCCTGCCTGCATATAACCAATAGTAACCGCTTCAACCGAAGCATTGACGTTAATATCGCCTTTTGAGGGGGATTTTCGTTTGAATTCGGCAATAATCCCAGTCTTATCCGCTCTAGTAATATATTGCTTCATGGAAACTACTTCGGAATCATAATAAATACTTTTCTCAAGTAGTTTTACAGGAACCAAACTTTTTTTCTCAGCAATTTCTGATTTCTTATGTGAAATTATCTTTTCTAAAATATCCATGGAAGTTAATTTGAAAATGAAACAAAGGTTTTAGGATTTACAAGTGCTTGGAAAACCCTTAGAGCTTCTCCGCCCAACAATGATTCTTCTGCTTTGGAAATTGCGGTTTCAAAATCTATATTTTGATCTGAGGTAACCAAGGCTGCAGCAGCATTGGCTATAACAACTGCATTCTGTTCTTTTGTGCCCTCCCCCTTCAATATGGATTCAAATATTTTTGCAGAATCTTCCACTGTCTTACCTCCGAGTATTTTTTCCGGTGAAATTTGAGTAAGACCTAAGCTTTCAGGACTGATCAATTTCTCTCCTTCGTTTGAAATCATTTTAAAATTTCCTGTCAATGAAATTTCATCATATCCATCTAAGGCATGAATGATACTGAAATTCCCTTCATGTTCCTGATATAAATAGGCATAAAGTCGGGCCAGTTCCAGGCTGAATACCCCCACCATTTGAATCTTTGGAAAACTAGGGTTGACCATAGGACCCAACATATTGAAGAATGTTTTCACCCCAAGTTCTTTTCTAATAGGAGCTACATTTTTCATCGCGGGATGAAATAAGGGTGCATGTAAAAAACAGATTCCTGCTTCATCTAGACTTTTGCGGATTTTTCCCTCATCATTTGTAAATTCATATCCAAAATGTGCCAACAAATTTGAGGAACCACAAATGGATGAAACACCTGTATTTCCATGCTTGGCTACATGTTGTCCGGCCCCAGCCACAATAAAAGAAGCTAATGTTGAAATGTTAAAAGTATCTTTACCATCTCCTCCTGTACCACAAAGGTCCATGGCATCATATTCCGAAATCCCAACTGGAATACAAAGTTCGAGCATTGCATCCCGGAAACCGGCGAGTTCTTCAACGGTGATGCTTCTCATTAAATAAATGGTCATAAATGCTGCTATCTGACTTTGGTTATATACACCAGTTGCAATATTCTTCAATACTTCCCTAGCCTGTTCTTTAGAAAGCGTTTTATGCTCGATTAAATGGTTTAAAATTTCTTTCATTTTGTTATATTCTCTTTCTTCTCAGATTCTGGAGACTTTAATTATTAGTCATTGATAATTCAAAATTGCTCATTGGTGATTTTTCAGCTTTTCAACCAATTCTTCATGATTTCCAAACCAAATTCGGTTAATATAGACTCCGGGTGAAACTGAAGTCCTTTTACCTTGAACTTCCTGTGCCTCACCCCCATAATTTGGCCATCTGGTGTCCTTGCCATCACTTCCAATTCAATAGGTAAATCTTGTTCGTTAATCACCCAGGAATGATATCGCCCAATATTGAATCTTTTTGGAAGACCATTGAATAATAAATCCTCTTCTATAGTTACTTCGGAAGCCAATCCATGAACAACTTCGGAAAGATTGATCAAGGTACCTCCAAAAGCTTCTCCAATGGCCTGGTGTCCAAGACAAATTCCAAGTATATCTTTTTCGAAAGCAAATTTTTTAATCAATTCAGGCATGATACCCGCTTCTGATGGTATTCCTGGACCGGGAGAAAGTAATATTTTATCATAAAAGACCACATCCTCCAAATTGATTTTGTCATTTCGGATAATATCCATTTGCGGCCCATACCCCAACTTTCTGATCAGGTATACAAGGTTATAGGTAAATGAATCGTAGTTATCTAATACCAGTATTTTCATGTTCAAATTAATTCTGCTGTCTTGAGAGCGACCCTTAATGCCTCGAGTTTATTGGAAACCTCTTGTAATTCCGATTGGATTGAGGATTTTGCGACAACACCTGCACCTGCCTGGAACCTGAGCTGATTATTTTCAGAAACAAAGGATCTAATCAAAATCGCATGGTTGAAATCTCCATTGAATCCAAGGAAACCAATGGCTCCTCCATAAAATTTCCTGGAGGTGTTTTCCAATTCATCAATCAGTTCCATGGCTCTGTACTTAGGAGCTCCGGAAAGTGTTCCTGCCGGGAAAGTATCCGCCACCAATTGAAGTGGATTGGCATTTGGTGGTAAGATCCCAGTAACTTTTGAAACCAAATGAATCACGTGGGAATAATATTGAATTTCCTTAAATACTTCCACTTCTACTTTTTCCGAAGACCTGCTTAAATCATTTCGGGCCAAGTCTACCAGCATCACATGCTCGGAATTTTCCTTGGGATCGTCATAAAGCTTCATTGCTAAACTTGCATCAGCCTGATCATTTCCGGTTCTTTTGAATGTGCCAGCAATGGGGTATATCGTAGCCTTGTTATTTTTTACTACAATCTGGGCTTCCGGAGAACTTCCAAAAACCTTATACGATCCATAATCAAAATAAAACAGGTAAGGGGAAGGATTGACAGATCTTAATGCCCTGTAAACATTGAATTCATCTCCTTTAAATTTGGTGGTAAACCTCCTGGATAAGACAATCTGAAAAACATCCCCTCTGAAACAATGCTCCTGTCCTTTTTTAAGAATGTCAAGAAACTCCTCATCTGTGTAGTTGGAAAACTCCTCTCCAACCAATTTGAAAGAATAATATGGTATATTTTTACTGTTCAAAATCGTCTCAAGCTCATTAATATACCCTAACCTTTCCGATCCTTCAACCTGGTGTTCAAATAGATACATCTCATTTTTGAAGTGGTCGACTACTATTACATTTTGATAAACTGCATAATGCATCATGGGCACATTATCTGGGGTGGAGTTTCTCAATCTGATATCCTCAAAATAGCCTACCGAATCATATTGCATATAGCCGAAAAGCCCGTTACTTATGAACTTGTGTTTCCCATTTCCATCTGAAAATTTAGAAGAAAAATCCCTTAGAAAATCAATAAGTTTAAGGTCTGGATGGACATCATAGATAAGGCTTTCTCCATTAGGTAAGACTTCCCTGATTTTCCCATTGTTAAAAGAAAAAGTAGCGATAGGATTGAAACAGACATAAGAATAGCTATTTTCCTGTCCATGGTAATCAGAACTTTCCAACAGGATTGGATTGGCAAATCTATCCCTTACCTGAAGGTAAATACTTACCGGAGTTATCGTATCCGCAAGTAATTTTTTGAAAGTTGTTTTTATAGTAAATGATTTCATAATTCAGCTTTAAAACAAAAAAGGCCTGCCGGGAAAAACCCAGCAAGCCTTTTAGATATTTTTACAAACAAAGATCAGGCAATAGCTATCGGTTCTTCCCCGTAATGAGAAGTTAAGTGCCACCACCAATATTTTGTTTGGTTCATTTTCATTTATGACTTCAAATCTAGTTATGCATTTCTAGAAATAAAACAGATTTATAAAAAAAAGTTGAAAATTCTTTTATGTTTTCTTGAAGTTATTGATCTGATAATCATTGAGACTTTACATTCAAATTCACTTTTTAAAATGACCAAAGGTAATTTTTTCTTAAATTTGAAATCTATATGAAAAATCTTCCCCAATATTTTAAACGTGTTTTTGATGATTACCAGGTATTGGTCAAAGTCAATCCAGATGATTATACAGGTACTGAATTGATTATACATCCTGATGGAAAAATAGAAAAAACAGAAGTGGAGTTTGATGAAGAAATATTTGAAGATTTACAGGTAGATGAATTTGTCAATTGTAGTCCTTTGGAATTCAATTTACACTTGGCAAAAACAAAAAGCTGATTTTAAATTTTTTCTTTTTAGAACCGACAAAATTTCTTCTACACCCTCTGCATATTCATGTGCTGTAAAGACGAGGCTTAATTTTTTTTGAGTGATATCCGACCTGATGATACCCCCAAAGCTTTCTTCCTGTTGTGCAAACCCATTCTGCAAGAGAATTAATAGAGTGAAAAATAAATATATCTCAGTTGGAATTCTTTTCATTTAAGGATACAATTTACAAAACGCATTTTTAAATCCAATTATGAGCACTTATGCAGTTATTTTTATGTAAAAATGAAACAACCTGAGAAAAATCACTTTCTTTTTTAATTCTTTTTGATAGCTTAACAACATCAATTATTTAGAACAAGGATAATTTCTCTTTTAATCACTTTCTTTCCATGATATTAGGAATACTAAAGGAACCACAGGATGAGTCTAGGGTCGCTTTTTTACCTGAAGCTGTAAAAACACTACTTTCCTGGAAGGTTTCGGTCTGGGTCGAAAAAGACGCCGGATCAAAAGCTTTTGCATCAGATGAGCTCTATCAGTCAATTGGTGCAGAAATTCACAACAGAAATGAGGTAATTTCTCAATCAGATCTCCTTATAGGGATACAGCCGATCTCTGAAGTGGAAATATCCTCTATGAAGCCAAGAGCGGTACTGATGGGTCAACTTAATGCTTTATACAATCCTGAGCTTACCAAATATTTAATAGAAAACAACCGGACCGCCTTTAGTATGGAACTTGTCCCAAGGACAACGCGGGCCCAAGCAATGGATGTACTTTCTTCTATGGCAACAGTCACAGGGTATAAGGCAGTATTGATGGCAGCGGATTTGCTGCCCCGTTTTTTCCCCATGTTTATGACAGCGGCCGGAAGTATTACCCCATCCCGGGTTCTTATCTTGGGAGCCGGAGTTGCTGGACTTCAAGCCATTGCAACTGC
The DNA here is from genome assembly GCF_042683085.1 of Shivajiella indica. Taxonomy (NCBI): domain Bacteria; kingdom Pseudomonadati; phylum Bacteroidota; class Cytophagia; order Cytophagales; family Cyclobacteriaceae; genus Shivajiella; species Shivajiella indica. Next base: position 290,908 of record NZ_JBHUIV010000025.1, read on the forward strand.
GAGGAGACTTGGAGCCTCTGTTTTCGCTTTTGATGTAAGGCAAGCTGCCAAGGAGGAAGTACTTTCCCTTGGTGCAAAGTTTGTGGATGTGGAAGGAGCCAAAGAAGATAAAAGTGCGGGAGGCTATGCAGTCGAACAAAACGAAGAGTTTTTACAGCGCCAAAAAGATACCATCCATGAACATGCTTCCAAGGCAGATGTGATTATCACTACCGCCCAAATCCCAGGAAGGAAAGCCCCTCTCTTGGTAGAAGAAAGAACAGTTAAAGTGATGAAACCTGGTTCAGTGATCATAGACCTAGCTGCTTCTTCAGGAGGTAACTGCGCCCTTTCCCAACCCGACAAAACTGTTGAGATCAACGGAGTAAGGATAGTCGGTGTCGGAAATCTAGCCGCGAAAATGCCACAAGATGCCAGTAAGATGTATGGTAAAAATTACCTGAATTTTCTAAAACTCATCATCAAAGATGGAAATATCAATCTGAATTTTGAGGATGATATCGTTCAAGGCACCTGTGTTTGCCATGACGGGAAACCTGTCAGCTCTAGAATTCAAATCTAAAACAATTGATTATGGAAGAAATATTAAAATATATAGGGGATAACATGGAAATGATATATTTCCTGGTGTTGGCCATATTACTCGGTGTGGAAGTTATTTCAAATGTTCCGGCAATATTACATACGCCATTGATGTCAGGAGCCAATGCCATTCACGGGGTAGTCGTCGTAGGCGCGATCATTGTCATGCTCCAGGCCTCCCCCGATAATTACCTTGCCTTAACTGTAGGATTTCTAGCAGTTATTGTAGGGACCTTAAATGTGATCGGTGGTTTTGTAGTAACTGACCGTATGTTGGAGATGTTTAAGAAAAAACCCAAGAAATCATGAGCCTTAATTTACTAGAAATAAGCTATTTGATAGCTTCCCTTACCTTTATCATAGGCTTAAAAATGTTGAGCCATCCTGATTCTGCTAGAAAAGGAAATCTAATAGCAGCAGCAGGAATGTTAATTGCCATTGTAGCCACTCTTACCATATTCCAGGAGTTTGATTCAGGAAAAATGCTCAACTATGGTCTCATTTTCGGTGGACTAGTGATAGGTACAATCATTGGTACTGTCATGGCAAAAAAAGTCCAAATGACAGCCATGCCCCAAATGGTTTCCTTTTTTAACGGAATGGGCGGAGCCTGTGCAGCATTGATTGCTATTATAGAATATCAGCACCACCAGCATACCACAGTCACCGGATTTGACGGAGAGTTATTGGTCATGCTTTTAGGTCTTCTTATTGGATCAGTATCTTTTTCGGGTTCCATGATTGCTTATGGAAAACTTGAAGGTAAAATCAAAGACAAAGCCCTCCCAATGAATCAGGCCATCAACATGATTCTTTTGGGTGCAATTGTGGTGTTAATTCTTTATCAGCTATTTGCTGAATCTACTCCTTTGGAATTTTATATTCTACTTGGATTGGCATTGGTTTATGGGGTGTTGTTTGTGATGCCTATAGGTGGAGCGGATATGCCTGTGGTCATTTCCTTATTGAACTCTTTCACTGGTATGGCCGCTGCATTTGGCGGATTCCTTTATGGCAATAAAGCCATGTTGACTGGCGGTATTTTGGTGGGTTCCGCTGGAACAATTCTGACAATATTGATGTGTAACGCCATGAACCGTTCATTGACTAATGTATTGCTGGGCGCCTTTGGTGGAACTGCCGGTGGGGCTGCTAAAGGTCAAACTGGTGATCAAACCGTCAGGGAAATCAGCATTTCAGATACAGCAGTTCTGCTTTCCTATTCCCAAAATGTTGTTATTGTTCCTGGATACGGTCTTGCTGTTGCTCAAGCCCAACATATTTGCCATGAATTGGAAAAACTTTTGGAAGAAAAAGGTGTGGAAGTGAACTATGCCATACATCCTGTGGCAGGAAGAATGCCAGGACATATGAACGTCCTATTAGCTGAGGCTGATGTGCCTTATGAAAGGTTACAGGAAATGGAAGAAATCAACCCCAAAATGCCAAATATGGATGTAGTGGTGGTAATTGGCGCAAATGATGTAGTAAATCCTGCCGCAAAAAATGACCCATCTTCTCCCATTTATGGAATGCCGATTTTGGAAGTTGATCAAGCCAAAAATGTCATCATTCTTAAAAGAGGCATGAGTGCTGGATATGCCGGCATTGAAAACGAATTGTTCTTTTATCCAAAAACCAGAATGTTGTTTGGTGATGCTAAAGACTCTTTACAAAAGCTTGTTTCTGAGGTAAAAGAGGTTTAAAGGATACCATAGGAAAAGAAATTTGAGATTATTTGTATCGATGTATTTCCTTTGATAAATAAATTTCTGAACAAGACAACTCATAAAAGGAGGTCAAATTTCTGACCTTCTTTTTTTGTTTTATACACGGTCATTATTATAAAATTATGCATTTGAGATTATATCAATAAATCCGCTTATTTTTTTACCTTTATGCATCATATATTAATATTTCTTGATATAATTCATGTTAAAGAATACAAAAATTGCCATTATTGGTTGCGGCAACTTAGGAACTTCCATAGTGAATGGTTTATTGGACCGTGGAGAGATTTTACCCCAAAACCTTCATGTCACTAAGAGAAATCCCTCTAGCCTCCTCTTTATTCAAGATAAAGGAGTAAAAGTGCATTCAGATAATGTTCTTGCGGCAAAAAATGCCGAATTGGTTATCCTTGGTGTCAAACCATATAACGTATCCTCAATTTTAAATGAAATCAAGCATGTTCTTGATCCTAAAAAGCAAGTTATTGTTTCATTGGCCACAGGAATCACTTTGGATGAAATGTATGAAGTACTTGACCATGATACAAAAGCATTCAGGGCCATGCCAAATATTGCCGCAGATATAAGGGAATCTATAACTTGCATTTGCTCCAGAAACAGTAATCAACTTGCCGAAGACCAGGTTAAGGATTTATTCAATAGCATTGGATTTACTATAACGATAGATGAAAGTTTGATGGAAGCAGCCACTGTGCTAGGGGCTTGCGGGATTGCTTATGTATTGAGATTTATGCGTGCCATGATCCAAGGAGGCATTCAAATTGGTTTTGATGCCCAAACAGCAAGTAAAATTGTAAACCAGACGGTGAAAGGTGCTGCTGAGCTTATGATTCAAAAAAACATGCACCCTGAAGAAGCAATTGATAAAGTGACAACCCCTAAGGGATGTACTATAGTTGGCTTGAATGAAATGGAGCATCAGGGTTTTTCTGCGGCGATGGTACGTGGCGTGTTGGCCTCATACGAAAAAATAGAAAAAATATAATCCCAATGTTTTAATTTGGATAAGGCGGTAAGTCAATTTCAATCATTATCAAAAATGATTGAAATAAATTCGAACCAAATTTTATTTTTCTAAAGCATTTGTCTAAATTTGCGGTCTTGAATTATCAGGAGGTACCGTGAAATTCTTAAGATCTTACAATATTGATATCATCAAATTAAAAGAAGGAAGACATTCTTTTACATTTGAGGTAAGTGATGAGTTCTTTAAATTTTACGAAGCTGAGGAATGGATCAAAGGATCCAACATTACTGTAACTGTAAATATCAACAAAACTTCCTCTGTTCTAGAAGCGGATTTTGTTTTTAATGGAACGGTTAGATTAATCTGCGACAGGAGTTTGGAGGAGTTTGATTACCCAATTGACCTCAGGGAAAAGGTCATTTATAAATACGGGGCAATTGAACAGGAGATCAGTGAAGATGTTTTCATGATTACAAAAGACACATCAAGTATCAATGTGGCTCAGTTGTTTTATGAATTCATCATGCTGGCCATTCCAGCCAAAAAGATTCATCCAGACTATCTATATGAAATGGATGAGGATGACTTTAATGAAGAAGGTAGCCTGGTCTACATTTCGGATGAAAAGCAAGAATTAAATATGGAAGAACAGGAGGAACAAAACTCTTCAGTACTTCCAGTAGACCCAAGATGGGAAATATTAAATAAGTTAAAGAAAAAAGATTAATCTAAAATAGTATAGAGATGGCACATCCTAAACGCAAAATTTCGAAAACCAGAAGAGACAAAAGAAGAACTCATTATAAGTTAACTGCTCCAGGTCTTGCCCAATGCCCTACTACAGGTGAATTCCATTTACCTCACAGAGCATTTTGGCTTGATGGTAAACTGTATTACAGAGGACAAGTTATCATGGAGAAAGAAGTTCTAGCTTAACGATTACAAAAAAGACCTTAAAAAAACCATCCTGAAATCACTCGGGATGGATTTTTTTTTAATATGGGTATAGTGAAAACTGATTTTGTATGAACTATTACATTCTAAAAGCCAAAAATCCTTGGTGAAAAAGCACATTTTAGATAATTTTGTGGCCTTGCTTGGCCAAATGTCTGTGAAGTGCATTCAATATGACTTTAAAGCACTTTAGACCAAGGATTTAGTAAAAAGCTAATTCCAAGTTTGAAATAAACATTTAATGAAAAAAACCAGAGCAGTAATTACAGGTGTTCACGGATGGGTCCCTGAATATATTTTGACCAACCGGGAATTGGAAACCATGGTAGACACTAATGACGAATGGATTGTCACCAGAACCGGTATAAAAGAAAGAAGAATCCTCAAGGGAGAAAACCAGGGAACTTCGGTAATTGGTATCAACGCGGTTAAAGGTCTTCTCAAAAAAACCAATACTGATCCTGAAGATATTGATCTGATCATTTGCGCTACAGTCACCCCGGACATGCCATTTCCAGCAACTGCAAATATCATAGCAGATGGTGTGGGAGCTAAAAACAGTTTTAGTTTTGATATTTCGGCAGCCTGTTCTGGATTTTTATATGCACTTACCATGGGAAGTCAGTTTATAGAAACAGGAATGCATAAAAAAGTAATCGTAGTTGGAGCAGATAAAATGTCTTCCATCATTGACTATGAGGACAGAGCTACCTGTATCATTTTTGGTGACGGGGGTGGTGCTGTATTGTTAGAGCCTACCGAGGAAGAGTTTGGGGTAATGGACTCCTTACTTCATGCTGATGGCTCAGGGGCACCCTATCTTCATATGAAAGCTGGAGGCAGCAGAAAACCCGCAAGCATTGAAACAGTAACTGCAAGGGAACATTTCGCATACCAGGAAGGATCCACTGTTTTCAAATTCGCAGTAACCAACATGGCAGAAGTAAGCGCCCAGGTGATGGAAAGAAATAACCTTGTGGCTGAGGATGTTGCCTGGTTAGTACCCCATCAAGCGAATAAGAGGATAATCGATGCAACAGCTAACCGCATGGGAATTGGTCCTGAAAAAGTGATGCTCAATATTGAAAAATATGGAAATACTACTGCAGGGACTCTTCCACTTTGCCTTTGGGACTATGAACCAATGCTCAAGAAAGGCGACAACTTGATTTTGGCAGCCTTTGGTGGAGGATTTACATGGGGAGCGATATATCTTAAATGGGGATATGATCCAAAATAAAAAAAATAATAAATAAAAGTATGGCTTCAACTGCAGATTTCAAAAATGGACTTTGTCTTGAAATGAATAATGACATATTTTCCATCGTGGAATTCCAGCATGTAAAACCCGGAAAAGGGGCGGCATTTGTAAGAACCAAACTGAAAAGTCTGACAACTGGAAAAGTATTGGATAAAACTTTCAGTGCAGGTGAAAAAGTAACCACCGCAAGGGTAGAGAAAAGACCCCATCAGTTCATTTATGCAGATGATATGGGTTACCATTTTATGGATACTGAAACTTTCGAACAAATCCCTATTCAGGAAAAACTGATTGAAAGAGCTAACCTATTAAAAGAAGGGCAATTGGTAGACATTTTGGTTCACGCCGAAACTGAAACCCCATTAGCCGTGGAATTGCCTGCATTCGTGGAATTGATGATCACCTACACGGAACCTGGCATAAAAGGAGATACAGCAACTAATGCCTTGAAACCTGCTACTCTCGAAACAGGTGCGACGGTTATGGTTCCTTTATTTGTAGACCAGGATACAATGATCAGGGTGGATACAAGAGATGGATCTTATTCTGAAAGAGTAAAATAATTTTAAAATGCATTGTGATTTACCTATATTACACTGCTTGATTTCCTAATTCCCAGAACAAACCCAAACAAATATCCTAGAGGATATTGCTAAACTTAACTTATCATGAAAGCAAAAGAAATTCAGGATTTAATAGATTTTATTTCAAACTCCGGACTTGCCGAAGTGAAAATTGAAACAGAAGAATTTAAACTTTCTATAAAAAAATATTCGGAAGCTCCTGTAGTAAAAGTTGAATCTGCTCCAATAGCTGCTCCTGTTCCTGTAGCTCCAGCCGCTGCTCCTGCTGCTCCTATTGCTGCACCTGCTGCAAAGGAGGACACCAGTAGGTATGTGGAAATAAAATCTCCAATGATTGGTACTTTTTACAGAACGCCAAATCCTGATTCCGAACCATTTGCAAGTGTAGGTGATACAGTATCTGTGGGTCAAACGGTATGTATTATTGAGGCGATGAAACTTTTCAATGAGATTGAATCTGAAGTTTCTGGCAAAATTGTGAAGGTATTGGTTGATAATGCTCAACCAGTAGAGTACGATCAGCCTTTATTCTTGGTAGATCCAGCAGGATAATTATTGTTTAATAAACCAGAGTAACCGTGTTTAAAAAAATATTAATAGCCAACCGTGGAGAAATTGCCCTGAGAATTATCCGGACCTGTAAGGAAATGGGTATAAAAACAGTAGCAGTTTACTCAACAGCTGATAAAGACAGCCTACATGTACGCTTTGCCGATGAAGCGGTTTGTCTTGGTGCACCTCCCAGCCGTGATTCTTACCTGAATATTCCAAGGATTATCGCCGCAGCTGAAATCACCAATGCTGATGCCATCCATCCAGGTTATGGTTTTCTTTCCGAAAATGCAGAATTTTCTAGGATTTGTGAGGAGTATGGAATCAAATTTATAGGTGCGAGTCCTGAAATGATCAACAAGATGGGCGACAAGGCTACTGCAAAAGCAACTATGAAAGAAGCTGGGGTTCCAACTATACCCGGATCAGAGGGTTTATTGGATAGTGTGGAACATGGGATAAAAATTGCAAATGATATGGGTTATCCTGTCATCCTAAAAGCAACTGCAGGAGGAGGTGGCAGAGGGATGAGGATTGTCAGGCAGGAAAGCGAATTTAAAAAAGCATGGGACGACGCACGTCAGGAATCAGGAGCTGCTTTCGGTAATGATGGGCTATACCTTGAAAAGTATGTGGAAGAACCACGCCATATAGAAATACAAATCGTTGGTGATAGTACCGGAAAAGCATGCCATCTTTCCGAAAGGGACTGCTCCATACAAAGAAGACATCAAAAACTGGTGGAGGAAACCCCTTCGCCATTTATGACTGATGAACTTCGTGAAGCTATGGGCCAAGCTGCTATTAAAGGTGCAGAAGCCATAGGATATGAAGGTGCCGGAACCATTGAATTTTTGGTGGATAAAAACCGGAATTTCTACTTTATGGAGATGAATACCAGAATCCAGGTAGAACATCCGATTACGGAAGAAGTAACAGATTTTGATCTCATCAAAGAGCAGATTAAAGTGGCAGCAGGTGAAAAGATTTCAGGCAGGAATTATTTCCCAAAGCTTTATGCCATGGAATGTAGAATTAATGCTGAAGACCCTGCTAACGGTTTCCGGCCAAGTCCAGGGAAAATTTTAAACCTGCATATGCCTGGAGGTAGAGGGGTAAGGGTCGACAGCCACGTATACGCAGGATATGTAATCCCACCAAACTATGATTCTATGATTGCCAAACTTATTGTCAGTGGGCAATCAAGGGATGAAGTGATTGTTAGAATGAAAAGAGCATTAGAAGAGTTTGTTATTGACGGAATTAAAACTACCATTCCCTTCCATATCGCACTATTGGATAATGAAGATTTCAGAGCAGGACACTTTACGACAAAGTTTTTGGAGACCTTTGACTTCAGTGTAATCAAAAAATAACTTAAATCCGGTCAAATGACCGGATTTTTTATTTAAAAAAATATAGAGTTTTCCCAAGATTTTTATGAAATCAAAAACTGTCTTCTTGGGAAAAGCTAAAATATTTTTTGGTATTTATTGAATTTTTTAAATAAGTATTGCCGTAATATTAAAATTTTACGAAATTACTTCCCTTGAATTGCAATACCCAAATATCCAATGAAACTGTACCATATTCTCCCAATTTGTCTCTCGATTTTAATTTTTTCCTGTAAACCTAATGGGCAGGAACAACTGAACCTATCTGAGGGAGAACAAATCAGCTATAATATTCACATTCGGCCTATTCTATCAGACAACTGTTTTGCCTGCCATGGTCCGGATGCCAATAAAAGGGAAGCTGGTCTAAGATTGGATATTGCCGAAAATGCCTATGCTGCTCTAAAAGAAAGCCCTGACAAATTCGGAATTACTCCTCATGATATCTCTCAATCCGAGCTTTACAAAAGAATTATTTCTGATAATCCAAGCGAGTTAATGCCACCACCTGAGTCCAATCTCAAACTTACTGAAGAGGATATTGCTCTCATCAAAAAATGGATTGAACAAGGGGCAGTTTATGAACCCCATTGGGCTTTTGTAGCTCCTAAAAAAATAGAGGTTCCCCAAGTAAAGGATGAAAAATGGCCGAAAAATGAAATTGACAACTTCATTTGGGCCAAAATGAACAAATTAGGTCTAAATCCAAACGATGAGGCAGAAAAGCATGAATTACTAAAAAGAGTAAGTCTTGACCTGACCGGTCTTCCCCCTACACCCGAGATGATCAAGGATTTCGAAAAAGATACAAGTGCTGATGCATACGAAAAAATTGTGGACAAAATCATGGACCTTCCCAGCTTTGGGGAGAAAATGGCTGTCCTTTGGATGGATATTTCAAGGTATTCGGACTCATATGGCTATCAGGATGACAATATCAGGACACAATGGCCATATAGAGACTGGGTCATTCATGCATTTAACAAAAACCTTCCTTATGATCAATTCATTACCTGGCAGTTGGCTGGTGATATGTTGCCAAATGCTAGCAAGGAACAGATATTGGCAACCGCATTCAATAGGAACCATAAATATACAGAAGAGGGGGGCGTAATCGATGAAGAATATCGGGTAGAATATATTCTGGACAAAACCAATACTTTCAGTAAAGGAATACTAGGGATCACTATGGAATGTGCCCAATGCCATGACCACAAGTATGACCCAATTTCTCAGAAAAACTTCTATGAGATGTTTGCCTTTTTCAACAATACTCCTGAAAAAGGATATGAAGGGGATGTTTCCCAATCCAAACCTGCCAAAACCCCGATCCTTTGGATAGAAAAAGAAGATATCGATAATCTTCTTACATTCATCAACCATCAAGACTCGAGTAAGATCATGGTCTCAGTGATGGAAGAATTGGATACAGTTAGAACAACATATATTCTAAACCGGGGCCTGTACGATGCCAGAACTACTCCTGTTGGTCCAAATACCCCAGAAAGTATATTTTCATTTTCCCAAAATCTCCCCAAAAACAGGCTGGGACTTGCCCAGTGGACAGTGGACAAAAACAATCCTCTGACAGCAAGGGTATTTGTCAATTTGATGTGGCAGGAAATTTTCGGCCGGGGAATCGTCAAATCCACCGGTGATTTTGGGATGCAGGGAGACCTTCCCTCCCATCCTGAGTTGTTGGATTGGCTCGCTGTCGATTTCATGGATAATGGGTGGGATATCAAATATCTTCTCAAAAAAATCATGACTTCGGCCACTTACATGCAATCTTCCAAAGTCACAAAAAAACATTTGATTACAGATCCTGATAATATCTATTTAGCCAGATCCCCAAGATTGAGATTGCCTGCTGAAAATGTCAGGGATTTGGTATTGGCAAGTTCGGGCTTGCTCGTATCGGAAATCGGGGGGCCAAGTGTAAAACCATACCAACCTGAGGGACTTTGGGAAGCTGCCACATCAGGCCGGGGTGAACTTAAGACTTACAAACAAGATATGGGTGAAAAGCTTTACAGAAGAGGACTTTACACCTTTATTAAACTCACTTCACCCCCTCCGATGCCCATAATTTTTGATGGTTCGAATAGAGATCAATGTGAAGTGAATCGGGGAAGAACCAATACCCCCCTTCAGGCATTGGTCATGATGAATGACCCTTTGGTAATGGAAGCGTCACGGGTTTTGGCGAGTCAATTGACTGAAAATTATATAGAACCTCAAACCGCCATTGAAGAGGCATTCAAAAGAATCCTGTGCAGAGAACCAAATTCGAAGGAATTGGATGTGCTTTCGGGCTATTTTAAGGAAGAATTGGAAAGATTCAACAAAGACCAAGCCTCAGCGGATGACTTATTGAGGGTAGGTGAATACCCTATCATAAAAGAAAAAATAAACCCAAATACAGGTGCCTTGATGCAGGTAATTTTAGCGATATATAACCTTGAGGAAGCAATAACCAAAATCTGAAATGGAAAAAGAGCAATTTGAATATGGATTAAACGAGAACAGGAGGAAGTTTCTTTCCAAGGTAAGCTTAGGAATTGGCAGTTTGGCTTTGGGTAGTCTTTTGATTCCTGATCTGTTCAAAGGCAAAAGCAGTGAAGATTCCTTGATGGAGGCTTTGCCTCATTTTGCTCCAAAAGCAAAAAGGATCATTTACCTTTTCCAAAACGGTGCACCTTCACAATTGGAATCATTTGACTACAAACCATTACTAAATCAACAAATAGGAAAAGAACTTCCGGATTCCATCCGTGCAGGACAAAGACTTACTGGAATGACCGCAGGTCAAAGCTCTTTTCCTTTAGTAGGTTCATTTTTTAAATTCAACCAATACGGTGAATCAAGAGCTTGGATTTCCGAAATGTTTCCCCATACTGCCAAAATTGTAGATGATATATGCATTATCAAATCAATGCATACTGAAGCCATCAACCATGATCCCGCTTTGACATTTTTTCAGACGGGGGCTCAGGTAGGCAACCGGCCAAGTATTGGTGCTTGGCTAAGTTATGGATTGGGAAGTGAAAACAGTAATTTACCTTCTTTCTGTGTCCTTTTAAGCAGAGGCAAAGGAAACGGGCAAGGTGTATATTCCAAACTTTGGACAAATGGGTTTTTGGATTCTGTACATCAAGGTGTCCAGTTTTCCGCAAGTGAAGATCCTGTGCTATATCTTAAAGATCCCAAAGGAATGAACCGGGAAGATCGTAGGAGGATGTTGGACAAGCTGGCAGAATTGAACAATATGAATTATGAGACTTTTGGAGATCCAGAGATTCAGGCCAAAATCCAGCAATATGAAATGGCTTTCCGGATGCAAACTGCTGTACCGGAAGTCACCGATATCAAATCAGAACCTGACAGCATCATCAAAATGTATGGGCCGGATTGTTTGATCCCAGGCACCTATGCTGCCAATTGCCTGTTGGCAAGAAAACTTTCCGAAAACGGAGTCCGCTTCGTCCAATTATACCACCAAGGCTGGGATGCACATGACAACCTGCCCAATCAATTTGTCGGACAGGCCAAAGATGTAGATCAGGCCTCTGCTGCATTGATCACAGACCTTAAACAGAGAGGCCTCTTGGATGAAACTTTAGTGATTTGGGGAGGAGAATTTGGAAGAACAAATTACTGTCAGGGAAAAATACAGGTGGACAATTATGGTCGTGACCACCATCCAAGAGCATTTTCCATCTGGATGGCAGGAGGAGGTGTCAAGTCAGGAATGGTATATGGGGAAACAGATGATTTTGGTTACAATATTGTGGAAAATCCAGTTCATGTCCATGACTTCCAGGCCACTCTCCTGCATTTAATGGGAATTGACCATGAAAGGCTTACCTACAAACACCTTGGAAGAAGGTATAGGTTGACAGATGTACATGGTAAAGTTGTCAAAGACATTTTGGTTTAACAGTTCTGAAAGTATGCCCAAAAACCAAAAAATCTTTTCTATTCTAGAAAATTCGTTAATTGCATTACATGGATTGATCTTTATTCTTGTCATCGGACAAGATTATATACAATTACCCTCTTTTTTGGAGGTATTTGGCAGAATGCACCCTCTAGTGCTCCATTTTCCCATTGTCATGTTATTTTTGGCAGCATTGCTGTTTTGGTTTCCTGATGCATGGGGAATCAACTCGAAGGTCGCATTGAAATGGCTGTTGCTTTCCGCTCTTTTCTTCACAGGGATTACTGTTCTCGCAGGGCTTTTTTTAAGTGTAGAAGATGGCTATATCAAAGAAGATTTTGAAAACCACCAATGGACAGGTTTGCTTGTATTTTGGCTAGGCACTTCTTGGTATTGGTTTTGGGTAAAGGAAAAGCTTTCCATCGCCAAAGGCCTTTCCTTGGTCGTATTGGCTTTGGTCTTAGCTACAGGCCACTTAGGGGCTTCATTGACACATGGGGAAGACTTTCTTTTTTCACCGTTAAAAAGTGTAGAAGCCACTCCTCCGGTAAGTTTCGAGGAAGCTTTGGCTTATGATCATGTCGTCAAACCTATCCTGGAACAAAAATGTTTCAGCTGTCATAAGGCAGGAAAAGTCAAGGGCGGACTAAGAATGGATGAAATCCAATACATCCTGAAAGGTGGTGAAATGGGGCCTGCTATTGATATGGAGGATCTTGAAAATTCCCAGATCCTTGTTCATATTTTGATCCCCTTGGAGGAAGAATTCCATATGCCTCCAAAAGGAAAACCGCAATTGACCGAAACAGAACTTGAATTGATCCAAAGTTGGATCTTAGATTCGGCTCATTTTGACAAAAAACTGACCGCCTACAATCCCGAAAGCGAATTCTTTGCTTTAGCAAAAGAGAAATTTGTAAGTCAGGAATCCAAATCCTATACCTTCAAGGCGGCAAATGCCAAAACCATAGCAGAGCTTAACAATGATTACAGAAAAGTGGCAGCTATCTACCCAACTTCACCGGGATTAAGGGTTACATTTTTTGGGAAAAACCAGTTTGACCCCAAAACGATTGATGACTTGAAAAGAATCAAAGAACAGATCGTAGAACTTAGTTTTCAAAACATGCCACTTAAAGATGACGATCTTCAAAAACTTACTATTTTCCCTAATCTTGAAGTACTCAACCTTAATTTTACGGGAATCGAAGGGAATACTTTGAGTGAACTGAAAAAACTTAAAAACCTGAAGCATCTTTCCCTCAGTGGTAATCCACTCTCAAAAGCGGCTTTTGAAAGTCTTAAAGAATTTGGTCAGCTGAAGGATTTATTTGTCTGGACCAATAAAAATTCTGATGCTATATCAATGCTAAAAGCGGCATTACCTAATACCAAAATCGAAGGGGGCTTTCAGGATGATGGCACTTTATACCAGTTGAATCCGCCTCAGATCGAGTCCGATAAATCAATTTTCACAGATAAAATTGAAATATCCCTGAAGCATCCGATCGGTTCGGTGAAAATTTTCTATACCCTAGACAATACTTTGCCGGACAGTACCAATCACCTAGTATATACAGAACCCATTAGATTGGATAAAAATGTAACGCTCAGAGCACGAGCTTTTGCAGATGGATGGCTTGGAAGTATTGAAAAGCAGGCAGTATTTTTTAGGTCAAAAATACAACCTGATAAGTATGAATTGACATTCCCACCTAATCCCCAATATAAAGGATCGGGTGCGCTTACTTTGTTTGACCTGGAAAAGGGGGATGAGGATTTCGCCTCAGGAAAATGGTTGGGCTTTCAGGATAAACCTTTTGAAATTCAAATGGATTTCAATTCTCCCCAAAGTATCAAAAACATTGCCTTCAGTACTTTGGCCGCAGAAGGGTCATATATTTTCCCCCCTTCCAAGGTGGAAGTTTGGATCAAAACCCAAAATGTAGACTGGAGATTAATCGATTCTCAAATACCGGATCAACCAACAAAAAACAGAAATCGTTTACTTCAGATGTATGAATCCAATATCAACCAAAGTGAGGTTACTGCCATTAAGGCCAAACTCACTCCTGTCAATCCATTACCGAAATGGCACCCCGGTGCCGGTGCAAAAGGATGGGTATTCATAGATGAAATCCTGATCAATTGATATGAAGGCCTACCAAAGGTATATTGAGCAAGTTCAATCCAAACTTAGGTCAGTTTTTGACCAGGCAGAAAAGATCGAAAAAGCAGCCAAATGGATAACTAATTGCCTTGCCAACAATGGCTATATATATACAAGCGGAACAGGACATTCCCATATGTTTGCGGAAGAAATCTTCTATAGAGCGGGTGGTTTCGCAAGGGTTATTCCAATACTCGATGAAGCTTTGATGTTACATAAAGATGCTTCTTACAGTACTGAAGTGGAACGTATGGAAGGCTATGCTTCTAAACTTTTGGAAGAATACCGCATTTCTCAAAAAGATATTTTTATCATTTCTTCCAATTCAGGGAGAAATACGGTAAGTATAGAAATGGCCATGATTGCCAAAAATCGAGGAGCGAAAGTAATTGTAATTACCAATCTAAAACATACCCAGTCAGTGGAGTCCAGACATTCCTCAGGCCTCAAACTATATGAAGTAGCAGATCTTTTTTTTGATAATTTTGGAGAAATTGGGGATGCTTCAATAAGCATTGAAGGGCTGGAATTTAAAGTTGGCGCTACCTCTACTGTAATTGGGGCTACAATTTTGCAAGCCATTATGGTTCAGGCAACAGAAAATTTAATATTTAAAGGTATTGAACCTGAAGTATTCAGTAGCTCCAATTCAGATGAAGGGGAAGAACACAATGATGCCTTAATCAGAAAATATAAGGGTATCATAAAGGGACTTTAAAATCTAAAAACCCAAAATAAAATTTTCAATTTTAAGGATTTGATAAAGGTCTTGGAAATATAGGGCTAGGACATGCTCTAAAAACTTTTTGAGATTTGAACTTTGGAGCTTGTATTTAGTAATTTGGTTATTGGTTATTGGTAATTGGTAATTGGTAATTGGTAATTGGTAATTGGTAATTGGTAATTGGTAATTGGTAATTTTCACGACATCTTCCCGACCAACCACCTGGCTATTGCTGGAAAATGTTGTCCTATAAATGCCATAAACCTACCATGTCCGGTAAATACATAATTTTTCTTCTTTTTTGCTATGGCCTTTAGCATCACCTTAGCTGCTTTTTCTGTTGGCCACATTAAATTCGCCGGTCTGGGATCAGGATTATCCGCATGAAAGACACCTTCATTATCTACTTTAGCAATATCAGAATCTATAAACCCAGGATGGAGTACCGTACAGTTCACGCCTGTACCTTTTAACTCCAGCTGTAAAGTCTGCCCAATAGAATGCACGGCTGCTTTTGAAGCTCCATAAGCTCCCACTCCCGGATTAGGCACATAACTTGCCACGCTCCCAATCAACACTATGCTTCCTTTGGATTCCTGAAGGTAGGGAAAGGCATATTTGAAAGTTAAGGCCAATCCTATAACATTCACATCGAATTGCCTTTTCCATTCCTTGGAATGAAGATTTTTGATTTTTCCAACCACCCCATATCCCGCATTGGCAATGGCTATATCAATTCTTCCAAAATGACTGTTGATAGCCTGAACAGCCTTCGCTATCTCATTTTCATCCAATACATCACAAGGAACTACTAAACCATCCCCTCCAAGAGATTTGACAATGGCCAATACTTCCTCCAATCTATCTTTTCTTCTAGCAGAAAGCGCAATTATAGCCCCATTTTTGGCAAATTCATAAGCCATATATCTCCCTAATCCAGAAGAGGCTCCTGTTATCCATACTACCTTATTCTTGAACATGAATCAATGTAATTATTTTATTTGATTGATGATAATCCCTTTCTTTTTTGTTATTAAAAATTTGATTAAACAAAATTCATAAATCCTTCTTTGCTTCAAATGTACCTTTATTTTAAAAGATTTCTTAACTTAATTTATTTGATTTTATTTCATAAATATCTTATATTCAATTAATTGTCTCACTTAAAATTATTTGGTTTATGAATATTTTGATTATTGGGGCTACCGGCCAACTAGGCTATACCATTGCGAAAAAACTCACTGAGAAAAACCACTCTTATCAGGTTATTGCAGGCTACAGAAAAACATCTTCTATTGAAGAACTTCAAAAACTGAAGAACATCCATTTCCGGGAAGTTGATTTAACTGATCCAAAAACAATTGAAAAAGGACTTATAGGCATAGATACTATTATATGTACAGCAAATTCAGCGGTACCAACCAATAGACATGATAATTTCAAATCCGTAGATGAAAAAGGGGTTAAATCTTTAATTGATCTATCTGTAAAAGAAGGAGTTAAGCAATTCATTTATGTTTCTGCTGCGAAGTTTGCCAAATGGGACAACAAAGTACCCTTAACCAAAGCAAAGAGATATGTAGAAAAGCATTTGATCAACTCCTCCCTTAATTATACCATCTTTCAACCCACTGCTTTTATGGAGATTTATTTTCCTTATATGGGAACTGATATTACATTAAAAAACTCCCCTATTAATACAATTCAAAGGCCCTTTAAGTTTGCCAATAATTTCTATGAGGGCATAAAAAATTCCATGAAAGATAACAATACGATAAATATTGTAGGAAATGGTAAACATAGAGTAAGTTTTATTAGCCTTGAAAATGTAGCTGATTTTTGTGTGAATGCCATAAACAACACGATGGCAAACAGACAGGTGATACCCATAGGTGGCCCTGAAGCCCTATCTCCCTTGGAGGTGAAAAAGATTTTCGAAAAAGTATATAATAAATCTTTGAAAGTGAAATCGACCCCTCCTTTTGTTATGAAAATATTGTCTTGGATATTAGGACCTTTTAACAAGGCGGCATCCAATATCATGGCCATGAACTATGTTATGGCCACCTCTGATTCTGTCATACCTGACATGCGAAAAAAAGCTGATCAATTCGAAGTTGACTTGATTTCAGCTGAAAAATTTTTGATGAATCAATCAAAACCCTAAACATTGTATTCCCCAGGCTATGGAAAATAGAAATGTTAATGTAGTAATTAGGAGAAAAGTATACTTGGGAATCTACCAAAACATTCTAAATCGGTCAAAATCTAGGTTAAACATTTTTTGGGACTTAAAAACACCTTTACACAAAGTTTATTTATAAGTCCCAATTATTGTTTATTCATAAATTCCAAGAATATCAAACACAAAAGCATATTCCAAGGCAATTTCCTTCAAACTTTCAAACCTTCCGCTGGCACCTCCGTGACCTGCATCCATGTTCGTATACATGAAAAGTTTGTTATTATCTGTTTTTTTAGTTCTTAGCAAAGCAACCCATTTTGCCGGTTCCCAATATTGGACCTGTGAATCATGTAAACCGGTAGTCACCAGTAAATTGGGATAAGCTCTTTCTTTCACATTGTCATAGGGGGAATAAGAAAGCATGTATTCATATTGTTCCTGGATATTGGGATTCCCCCATTCCAACCATTCAAAGGTTGTCAATGGAATAGTTTCATCCATCATGGTGGTCACCACATCTACAAAAGGAACGGCGGCAATTATTCCACGGTAAAGTTCTGGTGCCATATTGACTATTGCCCCCATTAATAAGCCACCTGCACTTCCCCCGGATGCAAATAATTTATCCTTTGCCACATAACCATTGTCCTGCAACCATTTTGAGCAATCAATAAAGTCATTGAAAGTATTTTTCTTGTTCATCATTTTACCATCCTCATACCATTCTCCTCCCATTTCCTGGCCTCCCCGAACATGCGCAATGGCATATACAAATCCCCTATCCAATAGACTAAGACGGGTAGGACTGAAATATGGATCCATAGAAGCACCATAAGAACCATAAGAATAAATCCATCCAGGCATTGATCCGTCCTTTTTGAATTTATCCTTTCTATAGACAATTGACATAGGAATTCTCTTTCCATCCCTGGATGGAACCATTATTCTCTCCGTTTGATAATTGGCCTTATTAAAATCCCCTAATACCGGTTGCTCCTTCATTAAGGTTTTCTCCTTAGTCACCATATTATAATCATAGGTAGAATTTGGTGTGGTCATAGAGGTATATGAATAACGGAGTACTTGGGTGTCAAAATTGGGATTGTAACCCAAACTTGCTGCGTAAGCAGGTTCCTCAAACTTCATTTCATGTTCGGACCCATCACTCCGTTTTATGATTCTGATTTTGGCTAATCCTTCAAAAGTTTCCTGTATAGCCATATATTCTTTGAAATAATCAACCCCTTCCAAGAAAATCTCCTTTCTGTGAGGAATAACATCCTTCCAATTCGCAGAAGAAGGACTGGAAACAGGAGTTTCCACCAATCTGTAATTGACCGCATCTAAATTTGTATAAATGTAGAATTGATCACCTCCAGCATGATCTACATAATATTGCACATTATCAATCACCCTTTCAATTAACTTTGGTTTGCCTGGTAGATCCGCATCAATAAACAGAGCATAAGAGGCATCGGTCCTTCCTGATCCGATTATGACATACTTTTTTGATTTGGTTTTACTGACATAACAATCCAAGGTGGGATCTTTTTCTTCAAACACCAGTTCGTCCTGATCAGTCGTATTACCTAGAACATGTCTTTTAACCTGAAATACCCTTAAAGTCTTTTTGTCAGGAATGGAATAATAAAAGGACTCGTTATCATTTGTCCATGCAATACCTCCACGGGTATCATCAATCCTGTCAGGAAAGATTTGCCCTGTTCTTAAATCCTTGATCATTACCGTGTAAAAATTCCTCCCTTGTGTATCCATCATAATAGCTGCTAAATTATGGTCTGGACTTACAGAGGTATAAAAATTCAAAAATGGTTGATCTTTGCCCAACTCATTTCCATCCACGATTATTTCCTCAGGGGCGCTCATATTTCCTTTTCTCCGGCAATAAATGGGATATTCTCCACCTTCAATATAGCGTACATAATAGAAATAATTATCAAGCTGGTAAGGAACAGAAGTGTCATCTTCCTTGATCCTGCTTTTCATTTCCTGAAAAAGCTTTTCCTGAAACGACTTGGTATGGGCCATCATGGTATCCAAATAGGCATTCTCTGCATCGAGATAAGCAGTCACTTCGGGATTTTCCCTATTATTCATCCAATAATAGTTATCTACCCTAAGATGCCCATGCTTGGACAGAATTTCAAAGGGCTCAATTTTAGCAATTGGGGGCTGAACATCGGGTAATATCACTTGGGGTTCTTTTTTGGAACAGGACATAAATGTATGGCTACAAATAACAAACAGGAATAAAAAAGATCTTTTCAACATAGGGGAAGTATTACAAGCATAAGAAATACAAATTTACACAATTAAATCAGTGAATTGATATCAGAATATTTTCTTGGTTTTCAGTTTAAAAAATCTCACAATTTTATAGTAAGGCATATTCACTACTAAAATCCACTAACGTTCAGTGTGTTACAAAAAAATCCGAAGATTAAAATATCTCCGGATTTTTTAAATTATCTGAATTTACCTTTCAGCATGGCGAGTTTAGCTGCAAGATCGCCTTCCATCTCAGGCTCTTCCCTTCTTTTCTTCTCGCCATGCTGCTTGGCTTTTCCTCTTTCGGCAAAAGGATCGGATTTCATGCTTAGCCCAATTCTTTTTCTAGGCATATCAACCTCCATCACAGTAACTTCCACTTTTTGGTTAACAATCACCACCTCAGCAGGATCATTTACATACCTATCAGCCAAATGACTTAGATGAACCAAACCATCCTGGTGCACACCAATGTCCACAAATGCCCCGAATTTGGTTATATTGGTAATGATCCCAGGCAATTTCATCCCTACTTTTAAATCGGATATCTCATTCACTCCCTCCTGAAAGTTGAAGACCTCAAAAGTTTCCCTCGGATCCCTTCCTGGCTTGGAAAGTTCTTCCATGATGTCCTGCAAAGTTGGTAGGCCAACTGTTTCAGAAACATAGTTATTTAGGATGATTTTTGACCTTAATTCTTCAGAACTCATCAGATCGGTCACTTTTGCGCCAATATCACTGGCCATCTTTTCAACCAATTCATACCTTTCTGGATGTACTGCAGAGGAATCCAATGGATTTTTGGCATTCCTGATCCGCAAAAAGCCAGCAGCCTGTTCAAAAGCCTTATCCCCTAGCCTTGGGACTTTCCTGATCTGATCCCTACTTTTGAAAGGGCCATTTTCATTTCTATAAGTTACAATATTCTGTGCCAATACTGGCCCCAATCCTGAAACATAAGTCAGCAATTGCTTGGAAGCTGTATTCACTTCAACTCCTACCCCATTCACACAGCTCATAACGGTATCATCAAGTGAGTTCTTCAAAGCCCCCTGATCCACGTCATGTTGGTATTGCCCTACTCCAATGGACTTGGGATCAATTTTCACCAACTCGGCCAATGGGTCCATCAACCTCCTACCTATCGAGACAGCACCCCTCACAGTAAGGTCATATTCCGGAAATTCCTCTCTTGCGACTTCAGATGCAGAGTAAATAGAAGCTCCGCTTTCATTCACCATAGTTACAATTACCTGCTTAGGAAGACCCAATGATTTTACAAAGGCTTCTGTTTCTCTACTTGCTGTTCCATTCCCGATTGCTATGGCTTCGACATGGTATTTTTCCACCAAATGCCTAAGCGTCGCCCCAGCTTCCACAGTTTTCTTTTGTGGTTCATTAGGGAAAATGGTATCGTAACTCAGCAATTGTCCTTGAGGTCCAAGACAAACCGTTTTACAACCTGTCCTGAAACCAGGATCAATGGCCATCACCGATTTTTCCCCCAAGGGAGCTGCCAGCAACAATTGTCTTAAATTTTCCGCAAAAACCTTAATGGCTTCTTCATCTGCTTTTTTCTTTGTGTATAGCCGGACTTCGGTTTCCATGGAAGGTTTCAATAATCTTTTATAGCAATCTCTAATGGCCAATTTTACCTGATCGACGGCTGAATTGGCTTCATTGGCAAGTACCAACTTGTCCATCAAGTTGATTGCGGATAACTCTTCCGGGCATGAATCCAACATCAAAAATAACTCTTTCTCCCCTCTTCTCATGGCTAAAACCCGGTGAGATGGCGCTGTTTTGACCGGCTCGGTCCAGTCATAATAATCTTTATACTTGATGGCCTCTTCCTCTTTTCCTGGAATCACCTTGGATACAAATTGCCCCTCCTCAATGAAAAGATCCCTCATCTTTTTCCTTAATTCGGCATTTTCATTGATCCATTCAGCTATTATATCGCGTGCTCCCTGAAGGGCCTCTTCAATAGAATTGACTTCTTTTTCTGAATCCAAATACTTTTCCGCTTCTGCATCAAGATCGAATGAGGTCTGGTCAAAAATCATTGAAGCCAATGGTTCCAATCCTTTTTCCCTGGCAATGGTCGCTTTGGTCCTCCTTTTGGGTTTGTAGGGTAAATACAAATCCTCCAAAATCGACATAGTTTCCGCCGCATTGATTTTTTCCTCAAGTTCAGCACTAAGTTTTCCCTGCTCTTGAATTGATTTCAAAATGGCCTCTTTCCGTTTGTCCAAATCTCTTAATTGTTGGATACGGTCACGAATTGAAGCCACTTGTACTTCGTCTAGACTCCCTGTTGCCTCTTTCCGGTACCGGGAAATAAAAGGGACCGTTGCACATTCATCCAGCAATTCTACCGTATCGGTCACCTGCTTTACCTTAATTCCAAGTTCCTCGGCTATTTTCAGAAAATGATTAATATTCATGCTTTGAAAATTAGGGCTGCAAAGTACAAAGCTTTAAAAAACCTTCATAAGCTTGAATAAAAAAATGATGAGTTCGTTTTCTAATTCCTTGATTCTCTTCGAAATTAATAAAATAAGAATCCCTGTAGAAAATTCCATAGGGATTCTAAATAAACTATTGATCAAAAGATGTTTAACTTCTTAATTAATCTTTTTTCTTACTCAATACTGATTTAACAAGATGGATTTCACTTAAAAATGAAAAATCTATAGCCAAATATTCAGGTTTCTGGATCCTTTATTTAAAAAATTCCAGTCTAAAACCCTACTTGTAAATCCTGATTATTAACCCTCCATTCAAACTGAATGGCACAATGGGAGACCATCCACTTATTCCGGTTCCTGAAGAAGGACTCCACCATAAGCTTCCTCCCTCACTTACAATTGGCATTAATAGGTTCCCCTGCATTCTAAATCCAATTCTATCAGATAAATAATACCGCATTCCCGCTTGGACACCCACTGTAAATTTTGTACTGCTTTGATTTTCCCCATCTGGAAAGGCAAGATTGGAAGCCCCTAATTTTACCCCTCCAAAAAATGTAACTTTTTCAGAAACAGTGAGTAGCCTGTTTACTCCCGCCATGACAAAATGTAACCTGGCACGTGAATTCTCTTCTTCCACAAGATAAACTGAAGAAGCATTGGCATTAGTGCCAAAATAGGTATAAGAAAACTCGAATTCAGTCACATCATTTGGAGTAATGTATCCAAAACTGATCCCAAAATTGGCATTACCTTCCAATTTGGCTGTACCACCGGTTATATCAAAAGTGGAAGGAAAAGTATATCCTGAAAATGGATTAATTTCAAATGTTTGGGCATTGGAAAAATTGCCTACAATTCCAAGCATTGAAAAAAGGGTGAAAATCAAAAGCACTCTCATATTACTCCAGATTGATTCTAATAAAATTGATTTTTCAACTAACATCTCATTAAAATTAAATCAATATAAAGCAATTACAAAACGAATGGATTACTTTAAATTACTGATTAATCCCCCCTGAATTTGTTTAATATTAACACAGTATGAATTATCACATAAAAAATAAACCTACGGGGGTAACTTTGTATTGAATAAGGAGAAAAACAGAATGATTGATTGGAAAAAAGAAATTAAAAGCTGGGGTATCATCTTTGCTATATTTGCCTTTTTATATTTTACAGGTTTGATAACCCCGATCCTAGGAGGTGTGCAATCCCTTTTACTTGCAACGGGAATAAAAAAACCGAAAATTACCTTGGTGGACAAATCCAATACGGAATTTGACTATAGGGGGGCCTTTGTCGATATGGACGGAAACAGAGTAAATCTTGAGGATTTTAGAGGAAAAACTATTTTCATCAATTTATGGGCAACCTGGTGCCCCCCCTGCCGGGCTGAAATGCCGCATATTTCAGAAATGTACAAAAAAGTTAAGGATACGGAAAACCTGGAATTCCTTATGATTGCTTTGGATGAAGAGATGGGAAAAAGTAAGGATTTTATAGAGAAAAAAGGATTTACATTCCCAGTTGTCCATGCTTCCTATGGTTTGAACAATTCCCTTCAAAGCCAGTCCATTCCCACTACCCTCGTGGTAAGCCCTGACGGTGAAATTGTTTTTTATCAGGAAGGTATGAGCAACTTTGACACAGAAGAATTCAGAAATTTCCTGACTTCATTTAACTGAAATATCCCTTAATAAATTTTATGTCCAGGAAATTTAAATACTTCTTGCTGTTGAGATTTTAATTCAGGATTTTG
This sequence comes from Shivajiella indica, assembly GCF_042683085.1. Classification (NCBI taxonomy): domain Bacteria; kingdom Pseudomonadati; phylum Bacteroidota; class Cytophagia; order Cytophagales; family Cyclobacteriaceae; genus Shivajiella; species Shivajiella indica. Next base: position 314,494 of record NZ_JBHUIV010000025.1, read on the forward strand.
AAGAAAAATCAACAGCTATCATGAAGTCTTTGAAATATTCCTGGATACTTACCCTTATTCTTGTTCAGCAATCTTTCGCTGGTTTGGCCCAAAAATCCCTTTGGTATAAACAGCCTGCAAATGCTTGGGAGGAGGCTTTACCCATAGGCAATGGCCGCTTAGGTGCCATGGTTTTTGGACGGACGGAAAAAGAGAGAATTCAGTTAAACGAAGATTCTCTTTGGCCAGGAGGACCGGATGACTGGGATTTGGCTGTAGGAAAAAGATCAGATTTGGAAGAGATAAGGACCCTTTTAAACATTGGAGAAAACAAAAAGGCCGATTCACTTTTAGTTGCCAAATTTTCAAGAAAAAGCATCACACGCTCCCATCAGACACTAGGCGATCTCTGGATTGATCTTGGCCATAAAAACATCAGCAATTACAAAAGGGAACTTTCCTTGGATAGTGCATTGGCCACTGTCTCCTATGAAGTGGACGGTTTCCCTTTCAGCCAAAAAGTTTTTTCTTCCTCTCCCTCACAAGCTATAATCGTTGAACTGAAAACGCTACATCCCAATGGGATCAATGGCACTGTAAGACTCAGTAGACCGGAAGATGACGGACATCCAACCGTGACTGTCAAAACTACTTCCAACCAAACACTACAAATGGATGGGGAGGTGACTCAAAGAAGAGGGATGATTGATTCAAAACCCAGTCCAATCCTACATGGAGTAAGGTTCCAGACCATTGCTTGGATTGAAAACGAGGGAGGAAACCTGAAAGCCAACAATGAGGGGATCATTCTTGAAAATGTAAAAAACATGACCATCAAAATGGTCACCAACACCTCCTATTATCATCCGGATTTCAGGGGTGAAAACCAAAAACTACTACAGGCTATCCAGGGGAAAACTTTTGAAGAACTTTTGGAAGAACATGTGAATGATTACCAATCTTTATTCAAAAGACTTGAATTTAAGTTAGGAGAAATATCTGAAAACAATGTTCCAACAGACAAAAGGATTCAAAATGTACAAGAGGGAAAAGAGGATCTTTTTTTAGAGACCCTTCTATTTGATTTCGGAAGGTATCTTCTGATTTCTTCTTCAAGGCCCGGTACTCTACCCGCCAATTTACAAGGCATTTGGAACGAGCATATTGAGGCACCATGGAATGCGGATTACCATATGAACATTAACCTTCAGATGAATTACTGGCCGGCTGAAGTAACTAATTTGTCAGAACTCCATGAGCCCCTTTTTAACTACATGGACAAGTTGATCATTAGTGGTAAACTGACTGCAGCAGAAACTTATGGTATGAAAGGTGCTGCTTTGGCACACGGGTCTGACCTTTGGCATATGACTTTCCTTCAGGCAGCACAGGCTTATTGGGGAGCATGGATAGGTGCTGGCGGTTGGATGATGCAACATTTTTGGGAAAGATATTTGTTTACCGGGGATAAGGAATTTCTAGAAAAAAGATTCATGCCTGCAATGACAGAAATAGCTCAGTTTTATTCAGATTGGCTGGTTAGGTATCCGGAAGATGGGCTATGGGTATCATCACCCTCAACCTCCCCGGAGAATAGTTTCATCAATTTAAAAGGAGAATCTGTAGCCTCAACTATGGGAGCTGCCATGGATCAACAGATAATCGCAGAAGTATTTGATAATTATATCAGTGCCTGCGAAATACTTCAAATCCAACCTGATTTGTTATATGAGATTAAAGCAAAGAGGGAAAATCTCCGATCCGGACTGTGGGTTGGACAGGATGGAAGGCTGTTGGAATGGGACAGGCCCTATGAAGAACCCGAAAAGGGTCACCGTCATATGTCACATTTATATGCTTTCCATCCCGGAAATGCCATTTCAAGAACACGAACTCCTGAATTATTTGATGCAGTCAGAAAAACCTTGGATTACAGGTTGGCAAATGGAGGAGCAGGAACAGGTTGGTCCAGGGCATGGTTAATCAATTTTTCTGCCAGGCTTCATGATGGTGAAATGGCACATGAGAATATCAAAAAGCTTATCCAGATTTCCTTATACCCAAATTTATTTGATGCCCATCCCCCCTTCCAGATTGATGGGAATTTTGGATATACAGCTGGCATAGCTGAAATGCTGCTCCAAAGCCATGATGGCTTTATCCATTTACTTCCTGCACTGCCTAAAGCTTGGGAAAAGGGTTCTATCAAGGGCTTAAAAGCCAGGGGAAATTATACTTTGGATATCAGTTGGGAAAATGGGGAATTGAGCAATGCCTCAGTCTTTTCTCAACTTGGGGGTAAAGTTATAATTAAATACCAAAGCAATGAAATAGATTTGGAATTGGGCAAAGGGGAAAGATTTGAGTTGGAACTTAAATAAATAATCATGCAAGAAGTCATTATTATCGGAGCAGGATTTTCGGGAATTTCTGCGTCAAAAAAATTGAATCAGGCAAATATCCCATTTCTGGTACTTGAAGCTAGAGATAGATTAGGAGGGAGAGTGTATACCAAAAAATTGTCTGAAGACCTCTATCTTGATTTTGGGGGCCAGTGGATCGGTCCAGGCCAGGATAGAATGTATGAACTTTGTAGGGAATTTGGCTTAGAGTATTATGAAACCTATGATCAGGGGAATAACCTTTTGGACTTCGGTAAAAAGGTCAGAAAATTTAAAGGATTAATTCCAAAATTGGACATTGTTTCTCTGATCAATCTTGATTTGGTTCTCAAAAAATTAGAACGCATGGCCAAAAGCATTTCTCTTGAAGAACCTTGGAACCATCCAAAGGCTATGGAATATGACAGGATTTCTTTGGCTGAGTTTATCTCAGTAAACTGCAAAACTATCTCCTGCAAAAAAATAGTAAGCTTGGCATTGGAAACCGTATTTGCTTCAGAATTAAATGAAATCTCCCTTCTACACGCTTTATTTTATATTAAATCCGGAAGGGATCTCAACACCTTGATCAATATTAAAGATGGTGCGCAACTCCACAGGATTGTGGGTGGGATGCAAAGTTTGATTGAAAAAATGGCGGCCCCTTTTCACGATAAGATACATTTTAACAGAACCGTTAAAAAAATCCTTCAGGAAAACGAGGTCATAAAAGTGAAAGGTGAAGATTTTGAATTAACCTGCAAAAAATTAATCATAGCGATTCCGCCACCTTTGGTATCAAAGCTTGAATTCGAGCCCATGCTTTCCGGCAAAAAAAGGCAAATTATTGACAGAATTTCTATGGGTCAGGTCGGAAAATGCTTTATGGTATATAAAAAACCCTTCTGGAGAGAAAATGATTTCAGTGGACAGGCTTTTGCGGATGCAAACTCTCCTTTTCAGTCTATCTTCGATTGTTCTCCCAAAGATACCAAATATGGGATTCTAATGGGATTTACCATTGCCAAAAGAGCAAGGGAATATTTTACCAAATCAAAAGAAGAAAGGAAAAATATCATGAAGGGGAAACTGATCCAATATTATGGCAATGAAGCTGCAGAACCTCTATTATATGAGGATTTTACCATGACAGATGAAGCTTGGAGCAGAGGGTGTTATGCAGGTTTATATCCTACCGGTGCATGGACAGGATTTCAAAATGCCTATTCCAAAGCCGAAGGCAATATTTTATGGGCGGGGACAGAAGCATCACCAATTTGGTTTGGTTATATTGAAGGAGCTGTCAGGGCTGGAGAAAGTGCTGCAGAATCGGTTCGGTTAGCATACAAAAATTCATAAAATCACCCTATTTCATGGTTGTTTTAACGATTTATACGTTCAATAAAAGGCTCCATAAATCATCTCGTTTTAAAAATAGCACCTAAATTTCATGAAAATAGTTCTTTCATTAATTCTATTGGTTATTACAGCCTGGATCATTTGGGCAAATACTGGATTTAATTCAAAACTTCCTGATATAACAAGTGAAATCAGTTTGATTGAGGATATTTTACCTTTTCATCCTGATAGCACAAGAGGAAATATAGTAGGAATTCAACCCTACATGTTGGAAAGTGATTACCTTAATAAGGATCAATTTTCCTCAAAACTGGAAACCTATTTTCAAGCTGCGAAAGAATCAGGTTTTTTCAGAGAAAATACCCTTGTCATTTTACCTGAATATTTGGGAACTTGGCTGGTTATTGCCAATGAAAAAAAATCAGTTGGCACTTCAAATAGCCTAACCTTGGCGATGGTTCAGTTGGTGCTCAGTCATCCTCTTCAATTTTTTGATCATTATCTGATGTCGAAGCAGGAAAAAGACCGCATTGCTGCAGCATTGTTTCGGATGAAAGCAGAAAGCATGGCCTCCATCTATCAAGATTCCTTTTCTTATTTGGCTAAAAAATACAAAGTCTACATCATAGGAGGGTCCATTAATTTACCAGGTCCTCAGATTATCAAAGGTGAAATACAAGTGGATAAAGAAGAACCGATTTTCAATACTTCATTCGTATTTGGCAGCGATGGCCATGTCTTACAGCAACATATCAGAAAGGCTTATCCTATTGAATCAGAAAAGCCTTTTATAGAAAATTCTCCTACCAATAAAATACCTCAATTTCAACTTGCAGAATTTAAAATTGGTGTTTTGGTCTGTGCAGATTCCTGGTATCCTGAATCTTATGAAGCCATCCAAGGAGTAGATCTGGTCTTGGTCCCTTCTTATTGCGCTACAGATGGTGCAATGGAAATTCCTTGGGCCGGCTATAATGGTGCTCCTGCTCCAAGGGATGTTGATATCCATGATATCGGAAATATCAGTGAAAGGGAAGCTTGGGAAAAATATGCTTTGCCAGGAAGAATCGCACAATCAGGGGCATCATCAGGCGTCAATGTTTTCCTTAGGGGGAGGCTTTGGGACTTGGGAACAGACGGACAACCTTTTTTTATAAGAAATGGGGAATTGCTGAAAATAAACGCTGCCCAAAAAGGCGGGATTTGGAATATGGATTTTTAATTTTCAAAGTTTTTGGGTTATTCAAAATGTGAAAAATTTAAATATCCAGCTAATAAATTAAATATTCTATAAACAGGATGCGATTTTCTATAATCGCATTCCTGTCTAAATTCAACTATTTTGCTGGCAATACCTGACAGGAAACCTCCCCAAATCCAACCCTGATCCCATTTCTTTCAGCATGCCCCTTCATGATGACCGTGTCTCCGTCTTCGATAAATTTTCTTTCCCCTCCCTCTTCTAATTTTACTGGTTTAGTGCCCTTCCATGCCAACTCCAACATAGAACCATAACTGTCTTCAGTAGATCCTGAAATCGTACCGGATGCCATCACATCACCTACATTGATATTGCAACCATTGACGGTATGATGTGCCAATTGTTGGGCTATGTTCCAGTACATATATTTAAAATTGGAGGAACAAACCTTGGTAGATTGCATACCTTGAGGTTGTATAAATACCTCAAGGTTAATATCAAAAGCATGATCTTTGGAACATTGAAGGTAAGGTAAAACTTCTGGATCCTGCTTTGGCCCCTTTACCCGAAAGGGTTCCAAAGCTTCCAAAGTCACCACCCATGGAGAAATGCTGGATGCAAAATTCTTCCCTAAAAACGGTCCCAAAGGCACATATTCCCAAGCCTGAATGTCTCTGGCTGACCAATCATTGAACAATACAAAACCGAAAATATAATTTTCAGCATCTTGGGTCTTGATACTGTCTCCCATTTTTGTTGGTCCACCGGTAATAAATGCCAATTCCAATTCAAAGTCCAATCTCTTGCTGGGTCCAAATTCAGGCTTATCCATATTGGGATCTTTGAATTGCCCTTTTGGCCTATAAATTGGAATCCCTGAGGGAATAATGGAAGAGGCACGCCCATGGTACCCAACTGGGAGATGCTTCCAATTGGGCAATAAGGCATTTTCAGGATCTCTAAACATCATACCCACATTGGTGGCATGTTCCATACTGCTGTAAAAATCCGTGTAGTCCCCTACCTTCACTGGCATCAACATTTGTGCTTCATTACGGTTTACCATTGCCTTTCCCCTACAGGTATGTTCACGAAGCAGTTCGTTTTCCTCTTTCAATAAGTTTTGAACAATCTCTCTTACTTTTTTTGTAACGGGCTTCCCAAGCGCAATTAAATCATTAAGCGCATTTCTTAAGAATATATCATTAGGCAGTTGGGAAAGCTCCGAAAAAAAACCTTCTTCATGTAAGACTGATAAGTCAACGATTTTATCCCCTATGGCTATCCCCATCCTGGGAGAAAGTCTTTTGTTTTGAAAAATACCATAGGGCAAATTGTAAATCGTAAAATCTGAATCTTGAGCTACCTGTACCCAGGAAGTCAATGGTATTATACTTGGGTTACTCATTTGTAAAAGTTTATTTGCCCTGCAAAGGTATGTTTTTGGGGCAGAAGACAAAAATTTGTTGGTAAATGGGTGCATTCAAAAAACCAATATCCACATTTTTTTATTTATTCTGAACCCACATTTTGTAAAACCATGTACTCTAAAATAATAAAACTCCCTTTACATTATTTAATATCAATAAATCTCAAAGTATTCAATTAAAAGAATTGGAATAATTCCTTTATCCGTTGCTAAATTACCTAATTTTCAGTAACTTAAAATTCAATAAATTCCAAATAACCTTTAATTTCTATTATTATGGGCGTTTTAAAAGTTATCGAAGTTTTAGCAAATTCCAACAAAGGCTGGGAAGATGCAGCCAGAAATGCAGTTGCTCACGCCTCCAAAACGGTCAAGCATATCAAGTCTGTCTATGTCCAAGAACAAAGTGCAACTGTCACCAATGGGGAAATCAGCCAGTATAGGGTAAATGTGAAAATCACATTTGAAATTGAAGATTAAAGATAAAACCTGTATTCTTTTGATTAGAAACGAAAGAGTACAGGTTTTTTGAATTCAATATCAGGTCGAATTCTTTTGATTGGACAAAAATGTTACCTCCCAAAAATTTTCTTTTATACACTCAAAATCCTCTTCCTTTTTGACATATATCATTTTTTCCGAAATCCGAAGTCCCCATTTCTTACTTTCCTCTAGCCTCTTTTACCTTACACAATTCTTCATTTCTCATAGTTCAAAAGTATTTTTATCTTAATTTTGCGCCTTGAGTTTAAAAAAATCTCTCTTAAAGATGTCATTAGCGACCAAATACAATCCAGAAGCCGCCGAGGCCAAGTGGTACAAATACTGGATGGAGCATAAATTTTTCTCCTCCGAAGTTGATCATAGCAAAGAACCTTACACCATCGTTATCCCTCCACCAAATGTGACAGGTGTACTACACATGGGCCATATGCTCAACAATACCATTCAGGATGTATTGGTCAGAAAAGCACGCATGGAAGGCAAAAATGCCTGTTGGGTGCCCGGAACAGACCATGCTTCCATCGCCACAGAAGCCAAGGTAGTGGCTATGCTGAAGGAAAGGGGCATTGACAAAAAATCCCTCACCAGGGAAGAATTCCTGAAATATGCCTGGGAATGGAAAGAAAAATACGGCGGGATTATCCTTGAACAGCTGAAAAAGCTAGGGGCCTCCTGTGACTGGGACAGAACCAAATTCACTATGGATCCGGACCTCAGTGACGCTGTCATTTCCGTTTTTGTGGATTTGTACAAAAAAGGCAAAATCTATCGTGGTGTAAGGATGGTCAACTGGGATCCCCAAGGAAAAACCGCCCTATCGGACGACGAAGTGATCATGAAGGAAATTCAGTCCAAGCTGTTTTATATCAAATATAAAATCGAAGGTTCTGAAGATTTCCTAACCATCGCTACCACCCGTCCGGAAACCATCATGGCAGACGTAGCGATTTGTATCAATCCAAATGACCCTAGGTTTACCAACCTGAAAGGCAAAAAAGCAATCATCCCATTGATTAACAGGGCCATCCCAATCATTGAGGATGAGTATGTGGACATGGAGTTTGGTACAGGATGTCTGAAAGTGACTCCTGCACACGATATCAATGACTATGAACTAGGCCTTAAGCACAAACTGGAGGTCATTGACATCCTGAATGATGACGGCACTTTGAATGAAAAAGCCCAGATTCTGGTAGGAGAAGACAGGTTTATAGCCAGAAAAAAAATCGGCAAACTTATAGAGGAGGCTGGACAACTGGACAAAATAGAAGACTACAAATCCAATGTAGGCCATTCTGAGAGGACCGATGCAGTCATCGAACCCAAGCTTTCTTTACAGTGGTTCCTTAAAATGGAGGAAATCACCAAACCAGCTTTGCGATCGGTTATGGAAGACATCATCCAGCTTCATCCGCCCAAGTTCAAAAACATGTATAGGGCCTGGATGGAAAACGTTCGTGACTGGTGTATCTCCCGTCAGCTGTGGTGGGGCCATCAGATACCTGCCTTCTACCTGCCCAATGGGGAATTTGTGGTTGCCAAAACCAAGGGAGAAGCCCTTGCAATGGCCAATGAAAAATTCCAGACTTCTTATACACTTGATGACCTAAAGCAAGATGAAGATGTGCTGGACACCTGGTTTTCCTCTTGGTTATGGCCTATCTCTGTATTTGATACTGAGGTATTCACGACAGGCAAGCCTAACGAAGACCTGAAATACTATTATCCAACCAATGACCTCGTTACTGCACCGGAAATTCTTTTCTTCTGGGTAGCGAGAATGATCATAGCAGGATATGAATATATGGGCGAAAAACCTTTCACAAACGTATACCTGACCGGTATTGTGAGGGACAAACTCGGTAGAAAAATGTCCAAGTCCTTGGGGAACTCCCCTGATCCCTTGGACTTGATCGCCAATTTTGGAGCTGATGGGGTAAGAACGGGTATGCTATTCTCCTCCCCCGCCGGTAATGACCTTCCATTCGATGAAAAATTGGTCGAACAGGGAAGAAACTTCGCGAACAAAATCTGGAATGCCTTCAGATTGGTGAAAGGTTGGGAAATTGATGAAAATGCATGGGGAGAAAGTAACAGGTCATCAATCATTTGGTTTGAAAATAGGTTCAATGAGGCATTGACTGAAATCGAAGATCACTTCCAGAAATTTAGAATTTCAGACGCTTTGATGAGCACCTACAAACTGGTGTGGGATGATTTCTGCTCCTGGTACCTGGAAATGATCAAACCAGCTTATCAGAAGCCGATTGATAGACCAACCTATGATAAGACCATTGTCTTTTTCGAGAATATTTTAAAAATCCTTCATCCCTTTATGCCATTCCTTACCGAGGAACTCTGGCATCAAATTAAGGAAAGAAAGTCTTCTGAGGCACTGATCGTAACCTCATGGCCAAAAGCCAAAGCCTTCGAAGCGAAACCTATTTCTGATGCTGCCCAGATTTTCGAAGTGGTTTCTCAGATAAGAAATATCCGTTCTTCCAAAGGGATTTCTCCAAAAGAAGCCTTTGCCCTGACAGTAAACACCAAGCAACCTGAACTATATAAGAGTTTCGAGGAGGTAATAAAGAAACTGGCCAACCTTTCCGAACTGGCTTTTGGGGAAAAGGTGGACAATGCAGTAAGCTTTGTGGTAAAAGCCGATGAATGCTTTATCCCCTTGGAAGAGCAGATCGATGTAGAAAAAGAAAAAGAAAACCTCCTCAAAGAATTGGAGTATACCAAAGGCTTTCTAAACTCGGTGTTGAAAAAACTCAGCAATGAGAGATTCGTTGCAGGTGCGCCTGCTGCAGTAGTAGAAAGTGAAAAGAAGAAGAAAGCGGATGCCGAAGCTAAAATCAAGACTTTAGAGGAAGCTTTATCAAAAATAGGGTAATATTTTATTCAGGAATGCTCAAAAAGCCAAACATTCAATCCGAAATTAAATTTTGGATTGAATGTTTTTTTTTGCATAATATTTCAATTTTTTGAAACTAATAGATTATTATTACCGTAAAGACAATATGTCCTATTTTAAAATCTTTTTAGTATGAAACATTATTCTAAAATTATCTTAGCTTCTTTGCTTTTTCTAGGTATCCTTGGATGTGAAACCAATGAGGACCCCAATCCAACACCCCAGCAAGAAGATTTCCCTGATCTTCAGATTTTCTTGGATAAATTTGAAGATGAGGCCAAACTGAGAGGTTTTAATTTCAATTTTTCAGGTTTAGATATTACGTATGTGGACGAAATCCGCTTTTCTGAAATTGAAATTTACTGTGGATACGGTTACATCAGGCATCCTCAAACGGGCAGAAGAACTGTCCTTATTTCAAAATCTACAAATTGTGATTGGGCAAATAAAACAGATATTCAGAGAGAAAATCTGTTTTTTCATGAAATAGGCCATGCCTTTTTGAACCTCCCACATGACAATGCTTCGAAGTGTGATGGCAGGCCATTATCCTTAATGGCTAATGAATTCGATAACTTTAATATTTATAAAGAAAATGAACCCGAGTTACGGGAATATTATTTGGATGAGTTGTTTGACAGGTTAACGGCCAATCAACAGTGCATTGATTTTGGGCAGGACTTTGAATTAAATCCAGTTTTTTTTAAAAACGATATAAATGACTCTATGTGGAGATTTTCGAACGATAATGGAAACTATGGCATATCCGGAGGTATCAATGAAGCATCCGGGAATCCATTTTTCCAAATTTCTTCGGAAGGAAACGGTCAAAATACAGGATATGCTTTTAGACAAATTGACGCCCCTAACATCCCCGAAGGAGCAACTGTCAAACTCCGAGCAAAAATCAGTTCAGAAAATCTAGAAGGACCCGGAGTAGCTATTGCTCTCCGTGTGTATGAAACCGAAATAGGACAAAGTGGGGCAGCTACTGTAGAATCTCATGTATTGAGTACGGAAATGAATCCCATCAACGGAAAATTGGAGAATAAATTGATTGAATTAACGCTTACCAATTTCACCAGAAAAACCATCATTATGATTCCATTTGCGGTAATGATGCCGGGAACATCCGGAGAAGCTTCCTTTGATGATTTTGAAATTTTGGTAGAGCCAGGTAGTTAAAATTAATTTTATTTATCAATATATATTTATTGTTTTTCAATAATTTTTTTCTGATATTTGAAAAACTTTAAATGTATATACTATGAATCTCACAGAACAGTGGAAAGAAAAATGGGTGACCCAGCCAGGATTAATACTGATCACCGTGGTGATTTGGTCCATCTTTATCGGTCTTTGCATCAAAGCGGGAGCTTTGCTGTTTACTTTTGTTTACAGCTTATTTAATCCCATTGTTGCCCAGGACCTTTACGAAGGTTTAAATCTTTATGGACTTTTGAATCAACATTTTTGGAATTATGTTGGAGTCATGACATTCCTGCTGATAATTACAGGTCAGAAAGCTTATATGTTTTATTTAATGATCCTAGTTTTCCTAAAAATCAACCTGGTACATCCTTTCAGCAAAGAGATTTCCAAAAAAATTTCAGAAATAAGTTATGTGGCGCTAAACATAGGTTTGACCATCATCCTTGCCTCGGCATATTTCAAATGGCTCGAAAAAAGGAGTTTCGATGTACCTGCTCTTGATGGATATATTGGAGGGGCTTTCGAATACTTGTTGATGGCTGCCCTTATTTATGCCATAGCCCAAGTGTTTAAAAGAGGGGTAGAAATCCAGTCTGAAAACGAGTTAACCATCTAAGCCATGCCAATAATTGTGAATTTGGATGTAATGATGGCCAAGCGAAAAATGTCCCTCAATGAACTTTCCGAAAAAGTAGATATCACCTTGTCCAATCTTTCAATATTAAAAACCGGAAAAGCCAAAGCCGTACGCTTCAGCACCTTGGAAGCTATCTGCAAGGCCTTGGATTGTCAGCCGGGGGATATTTTGGAATATGTGGAAGAATAAATCCTTTCATATTAAAGAAAAGCATTTTTGCTCTAAACTAATAAACAGCTTTACGCCTTTCTCACAAACTCAGACTTAAGGGCCATAAACCCAAAGCCGTCGATTTTGCAATCAATATTGTGATCTCCTTCAACCAAGCGGATATTCTTCACTTTGGTCCCCGATTTTATCGGCTTGGGAGCGCCTTTGACTGGTAGGTCTTTTATAATGACCACTGCATCACCATCAGCCAATATATTTCCATTGGCATCTTTCACAATAAGTCCTTCTTCTGTTTTGTCTTTTTCAGGAGTCCAAACAAAGCCACATTCGGGACAGACCATTTGGTGGTCCACTTCATAGGCATAAGGTGAGTTACAGGCTGGGCAAGGTGGCAGATTTTCCATTGCAGAAAGTTAAAATTTCTTCTATTAAATCAAACAAAAAATCTCTACCTATCTGGCTTTCAAATATTTATTTTTTTGCTTAAATAGGAATAAAATACGATCAGAATGTTGAATCTTGAAAACATAGGAGCATTGGTCTTGGCTTTACTTATTTTAATAGAGCTTATTGTTGCATGGAAACTTCAGTCCAATCAGGAGGTAATCCATGACATGTTGGCCAATTTTACAGTGGGATTGGTTATTTTACCTGTGGGATTAATGATGAAAGGGGTTGCTTATGGCCTTTATTCCATAGTCTATAGTTTTGCTTTTTTCAAACCTGAAACAACAATATGGCTTTGGATTGCAGGCTTTATTGCCTGTGATTTTGTGATGTACCTATTTCACCTCCTTGGACATAAATCCCGTATTTTTTGGGCAGCACATGTAACCCATCACTCTTCTGTTCATTTCAATCTTTCTGTTGGTATCCGGGTAAATTTCTTCCATACACTCTACCGTTTTTTGTTTTGGGCTCCTCTTTGTCTTTTAGGTATTCCTCCATGGATGATTTTACTCAATGAGACCATTTCCTATTTGTGGAATGTGATCATCCATACCGAACGCGTAAAAAAATTAGGATGGCTGGACCTAATATTAAATACCCCCTCCAATCACAGGGTCCATCATGGTAGTAATCCCCAATATATTGATAAAAATTTGGGAGGGATATTAATCATCTTTGATCATATTTTTGGAACTTATCAAAGAGAGGACGTAAAACCTGTATATGGAATTACCCATAATATCCAAACACATAATCCTGCAAAAATCCTGCTTCATGAATACCAGGATATTTTTAAACAATTACCTAAAATCCCATCCTGGAAAAGAAAATTACAATTTTTGTTCTTGGCACCTGGATCAGAAAAATGGAAACAAATCCCACAAAGCTTTGCCAAATCCAAAAACCTGATTACTCAATCTTTAGAAAGCTGAAATACCTAAAGAAAACTTATTACTACCCCTTGATTACCGCCAAAGGTCGTAGTCTTGCAATTTTTTTTGCCAACCCTGCCTGATGAACTACCTCAATTACTTCCTCAATATCTTTATAGGCAATAGGAGCTTCCTCACTGACCCCTGATCTTGAACCGGCCCTCACAAAAATATTTTTTCCAACCAATTCTTTTTCCAATTCATGAATATTCACTGCTCTTTGGGCTGCCCTTCTGGACATTCGCCTTCCTGCTCCATGACAAGTAGACCCAAACGACTCATCCATAGCCTGAGCAGTCCCTGCCATGACATAGGAAGCAGTGCCCATACTTCCTGGAATAATAACAGGCTGACCAGTACTCTTATAACATTCGGTCACTTCTGGATGTCCAGGACCAAAGGAGCGTGTGGAACCTTTACGGTGTACAATCAGCTTTTTCTTTTTGCCTTCAACCACATGTTCTTCCACTTTGGCAATATTATGGGCCACATCATATAGGACTCCCAATTTCGTATCTTTGCCTTTGAAAAATTCTTTCCAGGCATTGCGGATTTCCCAAGTGATCACCTGTCTGTTGCACCAGGCATAATTTGCAGCAGCTGCCATGGATTTAAAATATTGTTGCCCTTCCTGAGAATTAAAAGGCACACAGGCCAATTCCCTATCCGGCACCTCAATTCCATATTTTCCCATGGAAGCAACCATCAGTTTCATATAATCGGAAGCAATCTGATGCCCCAAACCTCTGGAACCGGTATGGATTAATATGGTCAGCTGTCCCTCCCTCAACCCAAAGATTTGGGCAACTTCCTGATCAAATATTTTATCTACATAAGAAACTTCCACGAAATGATTACCTGAACCAATGGTACCCAATTGGTCAATACCCCGCTTTTTAGCATATTCGGATACACATACTGGGTCAGCATTATCCAGTCTTCCGCGAGATTCTATTTTATCAATATCTTCTTTATTTGCGTAGCCATTTTTTAAAGCCCATTGAACACCTAGGGTTAGGACTTTATCCAACTCTTTTTCGCTCAATTGTATATTCCCCCCTTTTCCGACTCCTGAAGGAATCTGCGCATACAACGCTTTAGCCAACTCTTCACCCCTACCTTTCAGATCCTCCTTTTGTAAATTTGATGTTAAAAGCCTGACGCCACAATTGATGTCATAACCAATACCTCCAGGAGAGATCCCTCCATCAGGCCAGGCTGTCGCAGCAATTCCTCCAATGGGAAATCCATAACCTTCATGGACATCGGGCATAACAATGGACGCCTTGGTTATTCCGGGCAACATAGCTACATTGGTCAACTGCTCCAAAGACTTATCTCCTCCTATTTCTTCCAAAATCTTTTTCGAAGCGTAAACCTGTGCTGGCACTCTCATTCCTTTCTTGACATGAGGAGGAAGTTCCCAGAGGTAATCACTCTTTTTAACCAATTGACTTTTAAGCTCCATTTTTTAAATATCCAATACAATGATGGTTTCAAACATCCCAGATTTATTCTTCTTCACCTGCGCCTCATGGTAAGTAACTGCCTTTATATCTTCATCAAAAGCCCCTACCCTACTTCCAAAGATTTTCGCTATGATTTCTTTTTTTCCTATATGCTGAATTTCCAAATCAAAAAACACCGCTTTTTGGATATGGGAAAACATCAGTACTTCATTTAGAAATTCCACCAAAAGCGATGTCATATCCACAGAAACCAATGATATCGCAATAATTTCAATAGCCTGTTGTGGCTTTTCAAATACGTCAGCTTTCAAAATCCTTCCAATCCCCTCCAAACCGGCCCTAAAGAGTTCCTCCTCTGAACTCCCTTGAATTTTCATCCTAACATCAGCAATGTGGGGCAAATACTCAAGTGACTTCATATCGCGCATGTCTTTTTACTTGGAACTATAAGTTAGGAAAATTACAGGTATGATGCTTGAATTCCCCCTAGTTATAAAAATTTTACCCCATCAAAGATATCCTAAACAAGGATTTCTAATTTAAGTTATAAATTGCATGTTATAAACCCATAAAATCAAATCAAAAATGAAAAAACAAGTTTTATTATTTACCGGTATTTTATTTGTATTCCTATTTGGATTCAAGGTTGAATCCATGGCGCAATTGCAGATCCCAGCTGCAAGTCCTGCAGCATTTGTTTCCCAAAATGTTGGATTCACTAAAATAAGCATTGATTATTCTTCCCCTGCTGTGAAGGGTAGAAAAATTTTTGGAGAAATAGAAAAGTATGGAGTGACTTGGAGAGCAGGTGCGAATGCAGCCACTATGATTGAATTCAGTACAAGTGTGAGTGTGGGAGGAAAAAACCTTCGAGCAGGGAAATATTCCATCTTTATCACTCCCCGTGAATCCGGTGATTGGACTATCCACTTTAACGGAAAAGGAAATTCAGTATTCACTTACATGAAAGACGGCAAAATTGATGAGGAAGCTTTAGCAAAAGATGATGTTGCGTCCATTAATGTTGCCCCAGAAAAATTAAGCGCTGTACAGGAAAGACTAACTTACACCATTTCAGCTGAGAATAACAAAGTCGCCAAGGTAAGTATGGCATTTGAAAATGTAAAAGTATCATTTATGGTGGATACTCAGGTGGACCAGAAAATGGAAGGTTTTAAAACAGCCTTTTAATCCAGATTAAACGAAATTAAAAAAGGTGACTTTAAACGGTCACCTTTTTTGTTTAACTTTATTTGAACCTTCAAACCCAAATGGATAAACTTACAATCTCCACATCGATACAGATTAACAAAAATCCTGAAAATGTATTTGTAGCAATCATTGATCCTGCCCATATGGCCCGCTATTTTATCTCCAAAAGTTCAGGAAAAATGGAATCAGGTAAAACGTTAGAATGGGAATTTCCTGAATTTCCGGGAAGTTTTCCGGTGAGAGTCTTATCTGTAAAACCGTTTGAATCCATCAATTTCGAATGGGATGGAGATAGCCACCCGCTAACAGTAACAATTGACTTAGAACCCAGGAATAATGGAGATGCTACTTTGGTGAAGGTGGAAGAAAAAGAAATGGAAGTCAATGAGGAAGGCTTAAACTGGCTGAAAAACAATACAGCAGGATGGGCCAATTTTCTTGCCTGCCTTAAAGCATATCTGGAATATGGCATCAATCTGAGGAAGGGTGCCTTTGACTTTATGATCCAACAATAAAACCTATCCAATAACCCCTAACCCAACACACTATGAAAAACATCAAAATTGAAATCAAATGGGCGCTGATCTTTGTAATTATGCAACTTTCATGGATGGTTCTTGAAAAGGTATCAGGGCTACATGATGTCCATATTGACAAGCATGCCATTTTCACCAATGGAGTAGCCATTTTGGCTTTTTTGGTCTATGCCCTTGCTTTCTTAAACAAAAGAAAGAACTTTTATCATGGTAAAATGACTTATTTACAAGGATTCGTTACCGGTTTATGGATTACCCTTTTTGTCACTTTACTAACGCCAATCACCCAATATATCACCTCCTATTGGATAAGTCCTGAGTATTTCTCCAATATGATAGCTTATAGTGTAAATCAGGGAAAAATGAGTCAGGAGGAAGCAGAATCCTTTTTTAATTTTAACAGTTACCTAATGCAAAGTACGGTTTTTGCTCCTGTTGCCGGATTAATCACCAGTGCTATTGTGGCTATCTTCACCAAGAAGTCTTAGACGGCTGAAAATTTAGAATGAAGAGTGGAGAGTAAAGGATGAAGGATGGAAAAATGATGAGTGAGGAATTTGTAAGCTTGTAATGATTAGTTCCAGATTCATAATGATACTTAAAACTTAAAACCATTAAGAAACCCAAAAATTGATTAATGAATCGGAAAGATCTATTAAGGTGAAATTGTCCTACCTGAGGCAAAATTCAAACGAAATAATTCCGTGAAAATAAACAAAAAGTGTATCTTGGTTTTTTAAAATATTTCAAAAACCCCAATTAATAATGGAACCCAATAAAAAAGACAATTCAGGCCAAAGCCGAAGAGATTTTATAAAAAATGCGGCCCTTGCTTCTTCGATATTCATTGTTCCACGCCACGTACTCGGTGGTGTCGGATTTACTGCTCCTTCAGACCAATTGAACCTGGCAGCCATTGGTGCGGGCGGTAAAGGTATCAGTGATATAAAAAATGCTTCGGTCAATGGAAGGGAAAGGGTGGTAGCATTATGTGATGTTGATTTTTCGGGATCTGCCAAGCAATCTATTGAGAATTTCCCCAATGCCAAATTGTATGCTGATTACAGGGAAATGTTGGATAAGGAAAAAGATCTTGATGCTGTTACCATTTCTACTCCAGATCATGTCCATGGTCCTGCTGCAAAATATGCCATGGAAAGAGGGAAGCATGTTTATGTGCAAAAACCTCTGACCCATAATATCAGGGAGGCTAGAATGCTTACTGAATTGGCAAGGGAAAAGAAAGTAGTCACTCAGATGGGTAATCAAGGCGCCTCAAATCCTCTATTGGGTATGGTCCAAAAATGGGTTGACAGTGGAAAATTAGGTAAAATATCCAAAGTACAAATATGGACCAATAGACCTGTTTGGCCTCAAGGTTTTGCTTTCCCCAAACCTGATCCAAGCCAAAAACCGGAAGCCTTAAACTGGGATTTATGGTTAGGCCCTGCTCCGGAGATCCCTTATACTCCAAATCTTCATCCTTTCAACTGGAGGGGTTGGTGGGATTATGGAACCGGAGCATTGGGTGATGTAGGCTGTCATTTGATAGATATTCCTTTCAGAACCTTAGGACTACATTATCCAATGGCTGCTGAGTGCAGCGTTGGTACTGTATTTACCAAAATGTGGACTCCTGACTATCATCCTGAAGGATGTCCTGCTTCTTCCTTTATCACCATCAATTTTGCAGCCACAGATAAGAGCAGATCTCCCATTGAAATGACTTGGAGCGATGGGGGAATTAGACCCTCAAGACCTGAAGCAATCCCTGCAGATCATGATATGGGCGGCACTAACTCAGCCAATGGTGTTCTAATAATTGGAGAAAATGGAGTGATTTCCACAAACATCAACGACAGTTCCCCTTTGATGCCAAAATTATACATGAACGACGGTCATACAGAATTTGGACCGGAAAAAGAAGATATGGAAGAGCCTGAATATGGCCACCAACGAAAATGGGTAGATGCCTGCAAAGCAGGATTTGGAAGTAAAGAACATAAGGATCTTACCTCTTCCTTTGATTATGCTGGGCCAATGACAGAAACGGTTTTAATGGGAAACCTCGCTATCAGAAGCTATATGTTACGTAAAGAAAACAGCAGGGGTCAAATGGAGTTTTTTGGAAGAAGAAAATTACTCTGGGATGGAGATAAAATGTTGATTACCAACCTAGAGGAAGCCAATCAATTTGTAGGAAGGCCTTACAGGAAAGGATTTGAAGTATAAATGAGCGCGGGTATCAAAGCCCGCGTTTCTTTTTACAAGCCATCTTTGCAAAATATGAAACAATCCCTTGTTCACATCGCATTAGTAGTCAATGACTATGATGAAGCCATAGATTTTTACACCAAAAAACTCAAATTCATCCTAACTGAGGACACTTACTTATCCGAAACAAAAAGGTGGGTTATTGTCACTCCTCCAGGTGGTGGCGGTGCTTCCCTTTTATTGGCCAAAGCTAGCAATTTGGAGCAAAAAAGCAGAATTGGAAATCAAACTGGCGGAAGGGTATTCCTCTTTCTTCATACAGATGATTTTGAAAGGGATTTTAAAAATTTACTGGTTCATGATATAAATATCATTAATGGTCCAAGGGATGAAATCTATGGCAAGGTGGCAGTTTTCGAAGATCTGTATGGTAATCAATGGGATTTAATCCAACCTTCCAGATATAAGTAAAGACCCAATTCATCTTTTTATTTAAGAATTCATGGCTCAGCACAATCCTTCTTCTCCAACTATCTGGACTGGAAGACATTCAGATACCAAAGAATATTGGTATCAAATGGTCAAATGTCTTCCTGACCAAAATATTCCAAACTTGAAAAATTCCAGAACAGTAGTCATTTTGGGCTATGTAGGTGACGAGGGGGTTAAAAGAAATCAAGGTAGGATAGGGTCAAATAAAGGGCCTGAAGCTATCAGAAAGGTAATGGGTCCCATGGCCTACCACCTGTCTGAAACCGTTAAAATCTTTGATTTGGGTAATGTTTTTACCCAGAATCATGACATGGAATCAAGCCATGAAATGATAAAGGATATGCTATCAAAAATTATAAAAAATCGGGCTTTCCCTATAGTTCTAGGAGGAGGTCATGATCTTGCATACCCACATGGAAGTGCTCTTTTTCAATATGTTCTCGAAAAAGGAGAAAAGCTCGGAATAATTAATTTGGATGCCCATTTTGACCTCAGACCTTTTATAAACGGAAAGGGGCATTCAGGTTCTCCTTTTTTCCAGTTGGCAGAAAAATATCATTCAGAATTCCATTACCTCTGTTTGGGAATCCAAAGAGCAGGCAATCCCATCTCCTTGTTTGAAACGGCCACAAAAAAGGGGGTAAACTGGATTGAAATGGAAGATTTTTATTTGGAAAATTGGGAGCAAATAAAAAATCAATTGGATAGCTTTTGCCAAAATGTGAATAAAATTTATCTCTCAATTGATTTGGATGGTTTTTCCTCTGCTTACGCTCCAGGAGTCAGTGCCCCCTCCCCTATGGGATTTTCTCCCGAAATTGCAATGAAAGTATTAGACTTTATTGCCCGTTCCGGTAAGCTTTTGAGCATGGATGTCGTGGAACTTAACCCGGATTTTGATCAAGATAATTCCACTGCCAGACTAGCCGCAAGATGCATTGAATTTATCGTAAGAAAGATGTATTAAAAAGGCTAATTTCTAATTGAAATCACCTGATTTTCTGATCTTAATCATGTTTTGGCTGCCTGTTTTTTGGTAACTTTATCATGCTGCAAAATAAATGTTTAACACTTAAACATATTTAACCATGGGTGCAATAACTAAAAGAGACAGAGGTTTTTGGCCAAAAATGGTTCAAGACTTCTTCGGGGCTGAAAACCCTTTTGAGGTAGATGAGAAATTCTGGTTCCCTGAAAAAAGCATTGAAATTCCTTCCGCAAATGTCATTGAGAATGACAAAGAATTTAAGTTGGAATTATCTGCTCCGGGTTTTGACAAAAAAGATTTCAAAGTTGAGGTAAATGATGGAATTCTGAACATCAGTGCTGAAAAAGAAAAAAAATTTGAGGAAGAGAAAGAAAATTACCGTAAAAAAGAATTTTCCTATTCCAGCATCAGGCGTTCCTTCCGCTTACCTGAAACAGTGATGGATGAAAAAATAGATGCAAAATATGAAAACGGCATCCTAAATGTTGTGCTTCCTAAAAATGACAAAGAAGGCAATAAGCCCAAAAAAACCATCACAGTCAATTAACCGGATTTTTCTCAAAGGTTAAGCTCCAATCTATATAGGTTGGAGCTTTTTTAATGATGTCCTGATTTCTCAGCTGGTTTCATCCCTAAAATAACAAACATAAACCCAAATGGATGGAATCTTTGAAAAAGTTTTGAACTGTTAAAATATACCTTCCGATTATTTCCATTATTTTGGAGATAAATTTATTTCATCCAAGTTTCCGAGGGTATCATGACCTTAATCAGAAGAGCGTTTCTTTCAATGGCTTTTTGTATATCATTACAAATATCTACCCATGCACAGACCTTTAGGATTTTTGAAAAACCAATCCTTTTCAATGAAGAAAGAGCTGCCTTATCCTTGGAATATCTTAAAAAAAGACATGGAATTGAACAAGAAACAGCAACAATTGATCCTACAATGGTAGTGGTCCATTGGACAGCAGTACCGACTTTAGAAGCAACCTTTGATATTTTCAATCCGGTACACCTTGGAGGAAGACCTGATTTGAACAGCGCAAGCAATTTAAATGTCTCTGCCCATTTTTTGGTAGACAGAGATGGTACTATTTTTCGCCTTCTCCCTGACACAACTTTTGCAAGACATACTATTGGATTGAATTACACTGCCATTGGAATTGAAAATATTGGAGGCCCTGATGCCCCATTGACAAAGGCACAGCTGAAATCCAATGCAGAATTGATCCGATATTTACATAAAAAGTACAAACTTAGCTATGTCATTGGCCATCATGAATATTATGCATTTAAGGGCAGTGATTTGTGGAAAGAAACCGATCCAGATTATCTTACACAAAAACAGGATCCTGGGGATAAATTCATGAAAAAACTGAGGAAAAAATTAATAGACCTAAATTTCAAATACAAACCATAATCAGCTATGAAAATAAATTTTTCATTGTCCGCTTTTTTTAAATGCCTGATTTTCGGCATTAGCATTTTGCTTATTTTACAATCCTGTAAATCCAGTCAATCAACAAATTCTGATGCCATATCTGAGAGAATCCGAAAATCCGGTACTTTGGCAGATGGCACACTGTATGTAGATAAAACTTATACCAATACAAGTGGTAGATTAGATTACAGAATGTTTGAAATGGAATTACCTGAAAACCCAAGGGAATTCCGTGGAGTTTGGATTGCGACAGTTGCTAATATCGATTGGCCTTCCTCAGCCACTGATCCTTATGAAAAACAAAAAGAAGATTTTTTAAAGTTACTGGACTATTACAAATCACTGAATTTTAATACGGTAATTGTACAAATAAGAGCAGCAGGAGATGCTATGTATCCTTCTAGATTTGCACCTTGGTCAAGATATCTTACTGGCCAGGAAGGCCTAAAACCACAAACCAATGAAGATCCACTTTCATGGATGATTCTGGAAACCCATAGGAGGGGAATGGAGTTTCATGCCTGGCTGAATCCTTACAGGGCCACAATGAACCTTGATACTGCATCCCTCAGTCCAGAACATGATTTTTACAAAAACAGGGATTGGATGGTAAAATATGATACAAAATATTATTACAATCCCGGTTTACCTGAAGTTCGGGAACATCTGATCAATATCATTCAGGAAGTTGTTAAAAACTATTTGGTAGACGGTATTCATTTTGACGATTATTTTTATCCTTATAAAGTGAACGGTGCCAAGTTTGATGATGAAATAGCTTTTGAAATTTATGGTATGCCAGATCAAAAAATTGAAGATTGGAGAAGGGAAAATGTGAGTTTATTGATATGGGAAGTAAGCGAAGCAATTAAATCCCAAAAGCCATGGGTGCAGTTTGGCGTTTCTCCTTTTGGCGTATGGAGAAATAAAGACAAAGATCCACTGGGTTCAAAAACCAATGCTTCTCAGACAAACTATGATGACCTATATGCAGATGTTTTATCTTGGATGAGGTTTGGTTGGATTGATTATTTAATACCTCAAATATATTGGAGTATGGATTATAATTTGGCCCCCTATAGGGAATTGGTCAGTTGGTGGTCCCAAAACAGTTTTAATACCAAAATTTATGTCGGAAACGGACCTTATAAGGTAAGAGAGAATTCAGATACTGCATGGAATGATCCAATGGAAATACCTAACCAATTAAGTTTATCAAAGGTCAGTCCGAATATCTATGGGAATGCCTTTTTCAGTGCAAAGTCTATGTATTTAAAAAACAGGGATGTTGCAGATTTGATCAGGCAAAACCATTTTAGGTTTCCTGTTTTACCTCCTATTTCCATCAGAAACCCGGTAAGCCCTGAACCATTGCCTACTCCAAATCTGATTCTTCATGGAGATGGATATGCATTCCAATTTGAAAGAATAATCAAACCTGATTACAGATTTGCTTTGATTTATACCGCTCCAACTTTGGAAGATTTGATGGAAAGGGCAGAAAACACCAAATTCCAAAAAACATATCTAGATGATAATGACAGGTTTGTGATTCCAATTTTATCCCCTAATAACCAAAAATTTATAGCCTTGAGCTTTATTGATAAATTTGGTTCAGAAACAAAACCGTTGGTATTCGAAATTCAAAGTAACATCCTCAAATAGGCGCCATGAAAGACATGTTGGTCCGATTGATTGACTTACCGGATATATCTGATCTAGAAATGAATTTGGGTAAGGACAATATCATGTTCAGAAAACCCATTCCCCCTGAAAAATCGTTTGTTATGGATTGGGTGAAAAATCATTTTGGTCAATACTGGATGAATGAGGTTGATGCCGCATTCTCTTATCTTCCAGTAAGATGTTTTATTGCCCAGCAAGAAAATGATATTTTAGGTTTTGCCTGTTTCGAATCTACCTCAAAAAATTTTTTTGGCCCAACAGGAACTTTAGATTCCATGAGAGGGAAAGGAATTGGAAAAGTTTTATTGGTCAAAAGCCTTCAGTCACTCAGAGAAATGGGTTATGCCTATGCAATTATTGGAGGGGTTGGACCAGTCGATTTTTATAAAAATACCGTCAATGCAGTTGTAATTGAAGGTTCTGAATCCAGTATTTACAACCATCTTCTCCGAAAAAAGAAATGAGCAAAGCGGTGAAAAACAATCCCTGGTTTTGGGTACCCCCACTTTATCTCACAGAAGGGATCCCTTATGTTCTGATTATCACCGTATCAGTAATCATGTATAAAAATCTGGGTATTGACAACTCAGATATTGGTCTTTATACCAGTTTACTTTATTTGCCATGGGTAGTCAAACCACTTTGGAGCCCATTTGTTGACCTGTACGGCACAAAAAGAAAATGGTTCCTGGTCATGCAATTGGTTTTATCGCTTTCTTTCCTTGGGGTGGGATTGGCCTTGCCTACCAATCAATTTTTCGTACTAAGTTTGGCTTTTTTCTGGGTGGCTTCCTTTGCTTCAGCTACAAATGATATCGCTTCAGACGGTTATTATTTACTTGCTTTAAAAGAAGAGCAGCAATCCTTTTTCATAGGTTTAAGAAGTACTTTTTATAGAGTGGCCATGGTTACAGGACAAGGCTTATTTGTAATTTTTGCAGGATATTTAGAAACTAGATATGGAGACAATACAAAGGCATGGTCTCTTACTATGGTAATGATTTCCGCTTTAATGTTTGTTTTGACTTTTATTAACCTCTTTACCACTCCTAATATTGAACAATCCAAAAATTACGAAAAGGAAGAGTCTCTGACATTTGTAAAAGTTTTCATTTCTTTCTTTGAAAAAAGGCAAATTTTGATCGCCTTGGTTTTTATCCTGCTATACCGGTTGGGTGAATCACAATTAGTAAAAATGGCTTCTCCTTTTTTATTGGATAGTCGTTTAGAGGGAGGGTTGGGATTAAGTACCGGAGATGTTGGACTTATTTATGGAACCTTAGGTATCATAGCCCTTTCCTTAGGTGGAATTATTGGAGGTATAGTGATATCAAGGGATGGACTTGGCAAATGGATGTTGCCCATGATTCTTGCATTAAATGTTCCAAACTTCTTCTATTATCTCTTGGCTTATTTCCAGCCGGAATCAGTTTTTTTTGTAGGTCTGGTAGTAGTGGTAGAACAGTTAGGTTATGGGTTTGGTTTTGCTGCATTTATGATGTATCTCATCTATGTTTCTGAAGGCCCCTCGAAAACTTCTCACTATGCCTTGGCGACTGGTTTTATGGCCTTGGGAATGATGATTCCCGGAATGATATCGGGATTTATTCAGGAATGGCTAGGGTATGAGGGTTTTTTTATTTGGGTAGTGATTGCAGCTTTTCCAGGTATTTTTTTGGTAAATTATATAAAGTTTCCATATGATTACGGAAAGAAGAAAAAAGAATAAATAAGTTTTTGTAAATTTATCCCTGTATAGCCCTATAGGTTTGGAGGTCCAAACCGGATATTTGAGTACCCTACTTAAACATTTATACCTCTTTTTATGAATTTAAAAGAAAAAATAGGCCAATTTTTCTTTCCAGCGGCTTTTATACATGACTCGGAGGAAAATATCGCTGTTCTTGAACAAATTATCCGACAGCATCATATTGGTGGATTGACTTTTTTCCATAGCCGACATGCAGCAGCTGCAAATTTTGAGAATAGACAGGAAAACCTTGATTATCATGATACCCTCCAAAAACTTTTGGGCTTAATTGAAAGGTATCAGAAAGCCTCCAGAACACCCTTACTCATCAGCATTGATGCAGAATATGGTCTTGCTATGAGAATAGAAAATACTCCCCAATATCCATATGCTATTACTTTAGGAGCGATACCTGAAAGCCAAAAAGATCTAATTTGGGAAGTAGGTTACCGTATAGGAAAAGATTTAAAACAATGCGGCATTCATATCAATTTTGCTCCAGTCGCTGACATCAACAGTAACCCCAATAATCCTGTTATCGGATATCGGTCATTCGGAACTGATAAAATGAAAGTTAGCCGATTTGCAATGGCGATGTACAAAGGAATGGAAACAGCAGGAGTTTCAGCTTGTTACAAGCATTTCCCTGGACATGGGGATACAGATATTGATTCCCACTTAGGACTTCCCATTATTCATAAGTCAAAGAAGGAACTTATGGAGTTAGAATTATTCCCATATATAGAAGGTATCAAATCAGGACTGAAAATGATTATGGTCGGTCATCTTGCAGCTCCAGCACTTTCTTCAGGAAAAAATATTCCTGCATCAATTTCAAAAGAAATAATCACAGATTTACTAATTGATGAATTGGGTTTTGATGGTATTGTTGTATCAGATGCACTCAATATGAAGAGTGTAAGTGATTTATTCAGAGAACCAGGAAAACTGGAATTGGAAGCTTTTAATGCAGGGGTTGATATCCTTTGTTTTTCCGAAAATGTTTCCGAAGGCATTCAAATGATTGCCGATGAAGGAAAGGAAAAAAGAATTAACCGTTCTTTTGAAAAAATTATGGATCTTAAGAATAGGTTGGGCCTAATGGACAGAAAAACTGTAAAAAATGTCTATTTTGATTGGGATGATCACCATGCATTTAATGAAAAATTGGCCTCTCATTACATTTCAGTCTTGGTGGATAATGATACCGAATCAGATATCATTGACAGCCGCTCTTTTGCAAAGGTGTCTGTTTTCAGTCCTCTGTTCAATCCTTTTTTTGGAGAATTGGACAACCACCAAAGCACGCCTTCATTTGAAATCAATTCTGTAAAAGATTTAGCATGGAAAGACCTCCAGCAATTTGAAAATTTACTTATTGCCCTATATGTACCTTCCGCCAAACCCATAAATCATTTTGGATTGGATATGGAGGTTATGAAAAAACTTGCAGAATTGACAATGAATAAAAAATGTCAACTCTATTTATTTGGGAACCCTTTGGCAATTAAAGAACTGCCAAATAAAAGAAAAGTCTGTAAAATAATCTGTGCTTATCAAAATTTTGAGAACGTCCAAAAAACAGCCGCACTACATTTTTTGGACGAACTCGATACAGAGATTAGATTTGATATGTAATCTTTAATTTCTTGTAAGTATTCTGAATTGATCCATTACTCTGTAAGTGGCTCTGGTAAGATCAGTTTGTATTTCAGGAGACATAAAATCAAAGGCTGCTGCGGTATATCCCTGCCAAATGGTATTTCCTCTTTTATTGTCTATCACATAAATAACCAATAGACCTTCATTTTCCAGATATTTTACCCTATTATAATTTTCATCCTTCTCCCTTTCTTCCTCTTCCATCAACTTTTCCATATCAATATGCTCACTTCTTCTCTCCAACCAAAAATCAAAATTGGGTTGTTCGTACCCTCTATATTTTACAGGATCCCTGAATACTTTATAATTAATTAACAAGTCAGGCTTTTCATCTTGAAACTTAAATCCTTGGGAACCTAACCTATTGGAGATGGTTTTTTCAATGGTTTTGAAATATTCAAGGCTATCTTCAGAAGGGAGATTATTTGGACTTCCCACAAAACCGAAAGTTTTGTACCTTTTAAAATTACCTGAATAATTAAAATCGTATTCAGCAATATAATCTTTCTGGCTCATGCATGAAACAAACATGAAGGTTAGGATTAACAGAGTAAGAGAAGGTTTCATAGTAATTGAAATTAAAGTGGTTTCTACATGTCGTTTCTTTTATTAGGTTAACTTTGAAGGATAAATGATTGTTTTGGAATTTCATTGATAATCAGACTATTTTACGAAATTTATTGTTCTTATTCAAAAATAAATTCAAGAATTGAATCTGATTTAAATGTTTAATTTGATTAAATGATTTAGCTCATAAAATGGATATATTTATTATTGGTGATGTCCATGGTTGTTTCTTCACTTTTCTGAAATTATTAGAAAATTGGGATCCAAAAAGAGAGAAATTAATACAGGTCGGAGACTTGGTGGACCGTGGAAATTTTTCACCTAAGACCATTCGTTTAGCTTATGAAATTCAAATTGCATTTGGAAAACAGTCTATTTTTCTAAGGGGGAACCACGAACAGATGATGGTTGATTACCTGTTGGGGAAAGACCTTATCAACAACTGGAAATTCAATGGTGGAGCGGAAACTTTGATACAGTTTGAGGAAGAAGGAATAAATCCCTATTCCTATCTATCTTGGATTAAAAATCTCCCGCTTTTTTGGGAAAACAAGAAAGTTTTTATTTCTCATGCAGGAATATCTGAACATGCAGCTGATCCCTTTGACCCTAATGATAACGTAGGAGTTTTATGGAACCGAAAACATTTGAAAAACATTGGGAAATTGCAGGTCATTGGCCATACTCCTAGGATTGATGGATTGCCTGAATTTATTAAAAATGCCAATTGCTGGAATATAGATACGGGTGCTTACAGAGGAATTTGTTTGACAGGAATCAAACTAAAAAATGATGGTTCCTATTTAGAATCCATCAGTATACCAACAGACCCAAGGGATATTGATTGAATCATTACAACTGAAAAACCCTATCCACACAATCAGGAACATCTTCCTGATAATGGCTGACATAGATCAAGGTGATCGGTATCAATCCACAAATCTGGTCAATGGTATTTTTGAACAACACCCTTTGGTACTCATCCATTCCTTGCGATGCCTCATCCAATACCAATAAAGATGGCACTTTAATCAAAGCTCTTGCCAAAAGAATAAATCTTTGTTCTTCTAATGAAACTTGCCTTAATAATTTCCCCGCTAAAGTTTCAACTTTAAATAATTTCAACCATTTCATTGCCATGTCCTCTTGCTCTTTATTAACTTTTCTAAATAAGCCCATGGTATCAAATAAACCCGAAAGCACTACTTTTAAACAAGTCTGATTGGCGGGAAAAAATCTCGAAAGTTCAGGGGCTACAAACCCAATTTGCTTTTTAATATCCCAGATACTTTCCCCACTTCCTCTCTTTTTGTCAAAAAGCCAAATATTGTTGGCATAGGCTTGGGGATTTTCACCCAACACAAGACTTAGCAAGGTTGATTTACCAGCTCCATTTTCCCCTTTTAATAACCATTTTTCTCCGGGATTGACTGTCCAGTTGATGTCTTTCAAGATTACCTTTTCACCATATTGTACCTTGATGTTTTCAAGATGAATAATACGTTTAAAGCCCTCCTCTTCATTTTTGGACAATAATCGCTTAAGCAAAAGACCATCAAACCCTTTTAATTGGATTGGAAAAAATTCTGACAAGTCAAGACTTTTCCTTTCCATTGTCTCTTTTACCTTTTTGTCACCCAAGACCGCCACATGGCTTATTGATGCGGGAATTTCATGACTATTGGTTGAAATCATCACATGAATACCGGATTCCCTTATTTCCTGTAGAATCCTATCAAAACTATTTCTTGTCTGAATATCAAGCCCGGTTAAAGGTTGATCCAAAAGCATTAATTTGGGATTTTTCACTAAAGCAGAAGCCATTGCTAAGCGCCTCGTTTCTCCATTGGAAAGTTTGATCAAGGATTTGTCCTTCAAACTTTCTAACTTAAATAGATTCAGTACTTTTTTAATATTCCACTCACCCTTCTGATGGTCCAATCCCAAAAGATATTCTGCAACCGTCAAGGTCTCTTCAGAGTCCATTGAATTGAATCTTTGCTGATAATAAAAATTCTGGAGATTTGATTTATTTCTGAAGGCATATTGCTGAGAAACTATCGCAATTAAGTCCCGAAATGAATGGACTTCTTTTGACTCTTTTTTCTCTTGTTGATATTTTTCGGCAAAAAAACGTAAAATTTCGCCCTTAGTCACCATCGTCCTTCCCAAGATTGTATCCAAAAAGGCTGTCAATTCCACCCCGGAAGAACCAATTATTGCCCAATGTTGCCCTTCCTCCCATTCAAAATCCATATCCTCAAACACAATCTTTTCTAAAAACCTTACTGTAGCATTTCGTATAGAAAGAACTTTCGCCATTTTTATCTCTGATTGGATTTTGAAGTTTAGAATTTGGAGTTTTTAAACTTTGTTTTTACTATCAATAATTATAGTAACAGGCCCATCGTTGATGAGAAACACCTTCATATCAGCCCCGAATTCTCCAGTTTGTATCTCTTTACCCAGTTCAGACTCCAATACTCCTATAAATTTTTCATACATAGGTATAGCAAAATCCGGTTTGGCAGCTTTTATATAAGAAGGCCTATTCCCCTT
Source organism: Shivajiella indica (assembly GCF_042683085.1). NCBI lineage: Bacteria > Pseudomonadati > Bacteroidota > Cytophagia > Cytophagales > Cyclobacteriaceae > Shivajiella > Shivajiella indica. The sequence goes on from NZ_JBHUIV010000025.1 coordinate 344,245, forward strand.
CTTTGTACTGGCATGCAAGGTGAATTGAGAAATTAATAGGATATCTCCACCGACATCCAAGATACTCTTGTTCATGACACCAAGGTCATCGGGAAAAATCCTGAGATTTACTATCTTTTTTGAAAGCCATTCGATATCCACCTGTTCATCGGCATCTTCAATCCCCAATAGAACCATCAATCCAACACCTATTTGCCCTTTGATTTCAGCATCAATTTTAACTTGGGACTCCGAAACCCTTTGAATTACTGCAATCATAATTAGAAACTTTGCATGTCCTTGGAAAATACCACCTCCACCTTCACCGATTTTGTTTGATTGGCATGGAAAATCATTGCCTTTGCTACCTGATAATCATAAATAGGACGGTATTTCTTTGCTAATTTGAACCAGATCAAGGGTTTCATAAAAATTTTGGCCACTTCTTCCCCAAATCTAAATTCCTTTCTCTGCCCCATCAACAGAGAGGGACGGAACAATCCCAAATAATCAAAAGGAATTACTTTTAAATCTTCTTCCACCTCTCCTTTTACTTTATTATAAAATACCGCAGATTGTGGATCTGCCCCTAATGCCGAAACATACAAAAAATTGGTAACTCCGATTTTCTGAACCCATCCGGCAAAATTCAGGACAAAGTCATGGTCTACTTCATAAAATTTTTCTTTTGAGCCTGCTGATTTGATGGTTGTACCTAAAGTACAAAATGCATGCATTTCTGATGATTTGTTTTCTATTGCTTCCACCAAAGGAAACATCATTCCTCCTAGGTCTTCGGAGCGCAATTTAGCCTCTAAATCCCATTCTTTAATTTTTGCCATTTCACCTTCTATCTGGACAAGCTTTTGATGTTTTAGTGCCAGTTTTCTCCTTCCTACAGAAATTATGGTATCATAAGTACTATCCTGAATCAATTGATGTAGTAATTGCATACCAATCAACCCTGAAGTACCTGCCAGAAATGCTATTTTTTTCATTTATCCGAATTTCAAAGATTTCTTTTGATTTTAAAACCTGTCAAATTATGTTAGGTCCTATTATTTTCCCATGATCGGAATTCCTCCACTTCATGCTTCACTGAATTAAATATCGCTATCAGAACAGATAAATCATCAGTAAACCCAATTAAGGGTAAGAAATCAGGGATTATGTCCAGTGGAGTAACAAAATAAACCAGCCCAAGGACTATAAGTCCTAATGTTTTCTTGGAAACTTTAAAATCTCCTGAACGATGTGCCTGAACCATTCTTTTAAAAACCATGATTGGTTCCAGGGCTGACTGAACTTTAGGGTTGTGGGATACGGCTTCAAGCCTTTCTTTGACCTGTGAAATCAACTTATTCAATTTTCCATCCTCACCGGCGATTTCAAAAGCCTTCTCCTGATAAAGAAGTTTTGCTTTAGTAAAAAAATCACTTGTTTTTTCTCTAAAGGAAGCCATAATTAATTTTTAAAAGAAAATTCTGATTTCATCCTTCACGCTTTTCAATGCAAACTGAATGGCATCATTCTTTTGATCCAATGAAAGTTGGAATATTTTTTTGGCCAAATCAATCCCTCTTGCATCCTCAGGCATTTGTTGTATCCCGGTATTCACCAGAGTGATTACACTCTCAACTGCCCTTCTTATACTTTCCCATGTTTCATCAGAGAAATACACTTGTTGGGATAAATTGTGGTTAAACTCTTCTCTAACCTCGAAAAGCAATTGTGTGTATAAATCCCTTGCTGTGAACTCGGGATTATTTACCCTTCGTACCAGATTATTGGGTGTAATCCTTTCCAACAGAAGGCAAAGCCTTTCTCCAGCTTGCAACCTCACAGGAAGAATGGTTTGAGAATTTTGGGTTTTAATGTCAACCAGCATTTTCTCTCTGTCCTTCTTTAAAAAAGACATAATTGTAAGGTACATCCCATAGATTACCAATCCCGCAGGCAATATAATTTTTAACAAATCCGATAAATATGCCATAGTATATTTAATTATGTTCCGAATATCTGAAAATATTAGGTGCTATAAAACTTTGAGTTTTGATATTTTTTCAACCTAAATTTGAACTTCATAAAGAAAAACTGCATTTAAAAGGCATGCTAATACCGATCAACATAACAGAGAAAGCTGAAAAAGAAATAAAAAATATCATCAACACCAAAAATATTCCCAAAGATTACTTTTTAAGAGTTGGTGTGAAAGGGGGTGGTTGCGGTGGAATGTCCTATTTATTAGGTTTTGACAAACCAAAAGATGGTGACGAGCAATTTGAGATATCGGGAATTTCAGTCCTCATTGAGAAAAAACATTACATGTTTTTAATGGGTATGGAAGTTGATTTCTATGAGGGAAATGACGCAAGGGGTTTTACATTTGTCAATCCCGATCTACCCAAAAGACATGATCAGTAAATTCAACCCTACTGGAATTATATATTTAACCATCCAATATTTATTTCACCTTTTATGACTTAGATGAATTTGGTATTGGTAATAGGAAGATTGAAGAAGGAAATCTGAATTAACTTCTTCTTTTTAATTCTTCAATCTTTTCCCTTTCTTCCCCCTTCAATCTCAACAATCTGATTATTCTGTCAGGAGAGGGTTTTCCAAGAGATGAAAAAACCAAAGTAATTGCAAAAGCAATGGTGTAACCTGAATTTTTAAACAATAAAAGTCCTGTAGTGCAGAAAAATACTGACCCAAAAAGGATCCAAAAACGATCAACAGTTGCCTTTGAATACATTTTCATTTTCTTCTCAAGATCAAATTCTCCAGAATTTATCCTATTTATGACTGAATGAAAAGCTATGTAATGATAACCCAAAGCAGCATAAACAAACCCAATTCCAAAATAATCCAAAAAAACTGGTAACTCTGGGAAATCATATTCTAAAGTGCCGTTTTGAAAAGACAAGAACACAATGGCAAAAAATGGAATAGGAATGGCTATCAATATTAGCACATTCCTTTCCATTTTGTCATACATCTTTTTAAGGCTATTTTTTTCCAAATCCTTTATTCGATAATTATTTTCACGTCCGAACTGGCAGGTTTTGATGAACAGCAAAGAATATATCCCTGCTCAATCTCAGAAGCACTCAAACCCGCGTCTTCAATCATATCTACTTTCCCTGAAATCAACTTTCCCCTGCAAGCTGTACACAAACCGCTTTGACAACTGTAAGGCATGTCAACATCATGATCTAAACCTGCTTCAAGAATGGTTTTTCCTGCAGGTACTTCAAAATGGAAAGTTTCTCCCTCAAGAACCACATCTATTTCCCTTGATAACTCAGGAGCCAATTTTCCAGCAGTTTTAAGAGCTTCTTCCTTAGCATCAAGATCTGTATAAAAACTTTCCTTAATGATTGATTTGGAATCAATACCCATACCCTCCAAAGTGGCAACAGCTGTCTCCATCAATCCTTCAGGACCACATACAAAATACATCGTTTGGTCCAATTCAGGATAACGTATACTTTCTAAGGTATTCTTTAATTTGGCTGCATCTAATCTACCTTTAAGTCCTGTCCAATTGGAAGAAGGTTTACTTAAATTATGGATAACCATTAACCTGTTTTCGTATTTTTCCTCTAATTGTTCAAGGGCCTTTTTAAAAATAATCTGGTCTTCTGACCTGTTACAATAGATCAAAGTAACTTTGGAATTGGGTTCATTTATCAGTACGGATTTTAGAATACTGATGACAGGCGTGATTCCACTCCCCCCAGCTAACATGACAAAATGTTTTTTGTTTTTGGAATGAAAATTACAGGTAAAATTGCCCATAGGTTTCATTATTTCAATGGACTTACCTGCTCGGATTTGGTTATTGAGGTAATTTGAAACCAAACCCTTATCAACCCGTTTTACGGTAATTCCAGGATGAGGATCCAGGTAAGGGGAAGTACATAAACTATAGGAACGTCTTTCCTCCTTGCCATGAATGTCAAGTATCACAGTCAAATATTGACCGGGTTTATATTCTAAAAAGGGCTCTGGTTGCTCAAAATATATACTTACAGTGTCATCTGTCTCTTTGATAACTTCTCTAACTTTCAGGGATAAATATTTATCTCCAATATGATTATCTTCTTTTTTCTTTTTAAATAAATTGAACATTTCAATTTTCTTTTACACGATTTGCTTTTTATTCGAACCCAAAATTAATGCACGGTTTTCAATTTGTGCATCCCATGGATAATTATTATCTCTGTTAACAACAAATAAATCTTAAACAGGTTTCATATTCCTAAAAAAACACGAATTTAATTTTATGCTGGATTTATTCCTATGGATTAAAATAAAGTCAAAATACTACAACCATTCTTTTGGATTTTATTAAGATATAAAGACAGGTTTTTCAGGCTTTAAACCTAAATTGCAGGCTCAAACGAAAATACAATCAACATGATGCTGACAAACCTGACTGCTATTGGTTCTGTAGATGGCAGATATGGAAACAAAACTGTTCCTCTAAGGGCATATTTTTCTGAATTTGCCCTGATTAAATACAGAGTTCATGTAGAAATAGAATATTTCATTGCCTTATGTGAGCTTCCTTTACCCCAGCTTCAGTCTTTTGATAGGAATTTATTTGCTGCTTTAAGACAAATAGTCAGCAACTTCAGTGTTTCGGATGCTGAAAAAATCAAGGAAATAGAAAAAACCACCAACCATGATGTAAAAGCTGTCGAGTACTTTATCAAAGAAATGTTTGATAAGCTGGGGCTTCAATACTATAAAGAGTTTATTCATTTTGGGCTTACTTCACAGGATATCAATAATACAGCCACTCCTTTGATGCTAAAAGAAGGATTGGCAAATGTCATTTTCCCAGCTTTGCAGGAGGTGATAGATAAACTAAAAAGCCAGGCATTTGAATGGAGAGATATACCCATGTTGGCCAAAACGCATGGACAGCCAGCCTCTCCCACCCGATTGGGAAAAGAAATGCAGGTTTTTACAGTACGTCTTGAAAACCAAATGAAATTATTGGATCAAGTCCCTTTTTCAGCAAAATTTGGAGGAGCAACAGGTAATTTAAATGCACACCATGTGGCATATCCCGGATTTGATTGGAACAGTTTTGCCAACAATTTTGTGGCTACATACCTGAAATTGGAAAGAAGCTATCCGACCACTCAAATTGAACATTACGACAATCTTGCAGCATGTTTTGATGGTCTAAAAAGAATAAATACCATCCTTCTGGATTTTTCCAAAGATATCTGGCAATATGTCTCCATGAATTATTTTAAGCAGAAAATAAAAGCCGGAGAAGTAGGTTCCTCTGCCATGCCCCACAAAGTCAATCCCATTGATTTTGAAAATGCAGAAGGCAACCTTGGAATAGCCAATGCGCTTCTGGAGCACTTAGCTGCTAAATTACCCATCAGTAGATTACAAAGAGATCTTACAGACAGTACAGTGCTCAGGGTAATAGGGGTACCTTTGGCACATATGCTCATTTCACTTGAATCTTTAGCCAAAGGATTAGGAAAATTGGAACTTAATAAAGCAGCTATCGATGAAGATCTTGAAGATAATTGGGCGGTAGTAGCCGAGGCGATTCAAACTATTTTGAGAAGGGAGGCTTATCCAAATCCTTATGAGGCTCTTAAGGATCTGACAAGAACAAATGAAAAAATCACTGAATCTTCTATCAAAAATTTCATAGAAAAGTTGGATATCTCCAATGATTTGAAAGAAGAATTAAAAAAAATTAGCCCTTTTAATTACACAGGAATTCTTTAATCTCCGGCTATTTCCCCCAAAAAAACCGCATAGGCAAATTACTGTGCGGTTTTTTTGTTCATTTATTTTTTAAAAGGGAATCCAAAGTTCAACAAATATTTTATTTTTAAGATAATGAAAATCGGTTTTCAATTACCGAAATAAAATAAACCCAGCAATCATCCACCTATGCGTCAAAAAATATCCATATTTTCTTATTTAAGCAATGACTTGCCCGCAGGTTTAGTTGTGTTTCTTGTGGCTCTTCCCCTTTGCTTAGGAATTGCATTAGCATCAGGAGCTCCGCTCTTTTCCGGAATAATTGCTGGCATTATAGGGGGAGTAGTGGTTGGCTCCCTTTCAGGATCACATACCTCTGTTTCAGGGCCTGCAGCGGGGCTTACAGTAATTGTTCTTAATTCCATTGACGAACTGGGATCTTTTGAAATATTTCTCTCTGCGGTTGTTCTGGCAGGTGCCCTACAGGTATTTCTGGGAATACTGAAAGCAGGGGTTATTGGCTATTATTTTCCTACTTCAGTGATCAAAGGAATGTTGGCAGGAATTGGCATCATTCTTATTATCAAACAGATACCCTATGCCTTTGGAGTAAATGAATCGCAGGACCTGGCCCAATACATTCCTTTTGTTAATGACATTGGAGCAGTTATGGATCTCAGAAACCTTACCAAAGAATTTGATATCGGGGCAATCATCATTACCTCAGCATCCATTTTTATACTGTTCCTTTGGGAAAAATCATTTATCAAAAAAAGTAAAATACTAAAAACCATTCCTGCGCCATTGATCGTGGTAGTGATGGGTGTAGGTATCAATAAATTCTTCAAGTATTTTGTCCCCAAATTATACCTAGATATTGAAGATAAGGTTGTTCTTCCCCAAGTGAGTTCTTTCGAAGGGTTTATCAACCTGTTTACCTTTCCTGATTTCTCTCAAATTGGAAACAGTGACCTTTGGTTGGCCGCATTTACCATTGGAATTATTGCAAGTTTAGAGACACTACTCAGTTTGGAAGCTGCAGATAAAATTGACCCTTTTAAAAGGATTTCACCTCCAAATAAAGAGTTATTGGCTCAGGGAATTGGCAATATGGCCAATGGATTAATAGGAGGATTGCCTGTAACTGCGGTAATAGTAAGAAGTTCAGCAAATGTAAGTTCTGGAGCGAGAACAAAGTTTTCAGCCATTTTCCATGGAATTCTTCTTTTTGGAAGTGTCATGCTCATTCCAGGCATTTTAAATTTGATCCCTGTGGCCTGTTTGGCAGCTATCCTATTACAGGTCGGATATAAGTTGGCTAAAATTTCTCTTTTCAAAACCCAAGCCAAATTGGGATGGGATCAATTTTTACCTTTTTTAATCACCATCATTGGTATTGTGGTATTTGACCTTCTAATTGGAATTGGTTTAGGTATGGGAGTTGCAATTGTATATATCTTACTCAGAAATTTACAAAATTCACACCTCATGGAATCCGGCTTTAAAGAAAGCGGTGATTCTATCAAAATCACTTTGTCTGAGGAAGTCAGTTTCCTAAATAAAGGAGCATTAATAAAGACTTTAGAAGAAATCCCGGATGGGAAACATGTCATTATTGATGGATCAAAATCCAAAATAATTGATTATGATGTTTTGGAGGTAATAGAAAACTTCAAAACCAATGCTCCAAATAGAAATATTGAAGTAGATACTATTAAAATCAAGTCAATAAAGACCAGTAGTCTACATTGACGGGAGAAAAATTTCGGCCATCATACACCTGGCACTTCCCCCACCAATTTTTTCAATGGTAGGAATTTTTGGAGCGATAATTTCTGTAAATCTTCCAAAAGTCTGTATCTGGGCATGGCTTAATGACAGGTATGCCGCATCTGACATTACGGTATATTTCTCCCCATCTTTATTTTTGACTTCTAACATATTCCCAGCAAAAGAAAATTTTTGCTTAGTGGATATAGGAATTATTTTTTTGCCGGTTTTTTCAAGGTATTCCTGAACTTTGAGTTTCTCTGTTGCCAATGGAATACTGTCAAGGCAAACTACTGCTAATTCACTTCCTACATGCATCATCACATTGGTATGGTAAATTGGAGAAATAACATTTCCAACCAACTGGCTTGCCTCAAAGTCGATAATTTCATAGCCCATAATTCTTCCAAAATAGTTTAATGGAACCTCGTGTGTCCTTTCTGAACGGCAGGCATAGGCAATCTTATTGCTCCTATCTAAAATTAAACTTCCTGTACCTTCCAAATACTGTCCGTCTTTCTCAAAAAAAGTCATATCTACAATTTCTGAAATCCTAAATCCCCTCTTCATCAACATTTCAATCAAATCTTTCCTTCTCTCCAATCTCCTATTTGGAGAAAACATAGGATAAAGCAGCAATTTTCCATCTTCATGTGTAGTGAACCAATTATTAGGAAATACTGCATCTGTTTTTTTGGGTTCATCTGTATCCTCAGCAACCAGCACCTGAATACCTTTTCCCAATAACAGTTCAACAAATTGGTCGAATTCCCTCTGAGCCAAATGATTGATTTCAGAAGGCTTCCTTTCATCATTGATTTGATAAAAATTATTGGATGCGGTTTCAGGATTGAAACCAAAATTGGCAGGACGTACCATTAATAAAGTTGAGGTAGTTTGCTCGGGCATGTACATTAATTTTCCATAGCAAATTAGTTATTTTTTATCATACCGGTATAAGACAGGATCAATATTGAACCTTTTTTCACTTAGCGTATAATAGCTTTTCCCAGATGGATGAAATGTTATAGATTCTCCCTGAGGTTCCGGCTTATAGGGAAGAATCTGGGCCTTTCTGGAAAGTGCTTTAGGAATACTTTCATTTTCATGCCTTTGCCAATAATAAACTGTAAAATAATTTTTAATGATGATCTGTGATCCATCCTTTGAAATATCAGCTGCTACCGACATGGTGAAGGGCAATTCCAATACTTTTTCCAATTCAAATTTTTTGGCCTTGAAGGCATCTTGAGGGGCTTTATATAAAATATTCAAACTATCTCTTTTAGATAAAATAAAAATATCCTGAGTTATTGGGTCTATCATCAAAGTTTCCGCATCCCTAGGTCCTTCAGGATAATACAATTTCAAGATTTCCGGTTTGACAACCATTTTTTCTTCAATCTCTTTTGGTTCAGGAAAACGGTAAATCTTGACATGATCATATTCCCCATTATTATCACCGATTTCTCCCACATATATATAGTTGATCATTGGGTCAGGTCCAGGCCCAATAGCTATATCTTCCCAATCCCTGTTTTTTACGCCAGATAAAATAATTTTACCCCAATCTTTTCCTAAAGTGTCAATGAGATACACAGAAGGTTCTCCCCCACTGTCATTGTGAGTATATAAAATACCGGGATGAGTTCTGGAGAATGCCAAGCCACTTGCCTCATCAATTTTCTTGTTTTCCAATCTCCCTAATGGCTTGGGGCCTGAAAATAAAGAATCCTGATAATCCGGTATCAAGGGAAGAACTCTTGTCTGGGGAATCTTTTGGGAAAGTACCAAAGGAATGGTAAGAAAAATCAATATTGCTTTGAATATAGAGGAGGTTATATAGTTCATATTTGGAATCAAGCAAATTATAAACCTAATTTTCAAACTAATAGTTAAGGATTGTTAAAAAAAAAGCTGTCCATTTTAAGGACAGCTTCTCCTATTTTCAGGTGATTTACAACTTTACTCGGCTTTTTCTTTTTTATCAACCGTTATGGTCAGTTCATCTCCTTCCCCTGAATAATCTGCCATGATGATATCACCTTCAGATAATTCCCCCTTCAGGATTTCTTCAGCCAAGGCATCTTCAAGATATTTCTGTATAGCCCTATTTAGAGGCCTCGCACCGTATTGCTGGTCATAGCCTTTTTCTGCAAGAAAATCTTTTGCCTTGTCTGTTAATTTGATTTTATAGCCTAAATCAGTTATTCTTTTGAACAATTTACCAAGGCTGATATCAATTATTTTGTGGATGTGTTCTTTGTCAAGAGAATTAAACACCACAACATCATCCAATCTATTTAGGAATTCAGGACTGAATGCCTTTTTCAAAGCACTTTGAATGGTGGATTTCATCACATCATCCATACTCTGTTGTTTGGATTTAGATGCAAATCCAATACCGGCTCCAAAATCCTTCAAATCCCTAACCCCAATATTCGAGGTCATGATAATGATGGTATTTCTGAAGTCTACTCTTCTTCCCAGTCCATCTGTAAGAATACCATCGTCCAATACCTGCAATAAAATATTGAACACATCTGGGTGCGCCTTTTCAATTTCATCCAATAAGACAACAGAATATGGCTTTCTTCTCACTTTTTCAGTAAGCTGACCACCCTCTTCGTATCCAACATATCCTGGAGGCGCTCCAACCAATCTTGACACACTGAATTTCTCCATATATTCGGACATATCGATCCTAATCAGTGCATCTTCTTTATCAAATAAGTAAGTTGCTAGCATTTTCGCCAGCTCTGTTTTACCAACTCCTGTGGGGCCCAAGAAGATAAATGACCCAATGGGCTTTTTAGGATCCTTTAATCCTACTCTGGTTCTTTGAATAGCTTTGGTAAGCTTTTTAATGGCTTCTTCCTGGCCGATAACCTTTGAAGAAAGTTCTTCTTTCATATTTAGAAGTTTCGCCCCTTCATTTTGTGCTATCCTTTTGGCAGGAATACCGGTCATCATAGCAATTACTTCTGCTACATTATCCTCCTCCACAACATATCGCTTTGTCTTACTTTCCTCTTCCCATTTTAATTTGGCAGAATCTAACTGCTCCAGTAATTTTTTCTCCTTATCCCTTAACTGGGCAGCCTCTTCATATTTCTGACTTTTGACTACCCTGTTTTTTTCAACTTTTATCTTTTCAACCTCCTCTTCAAGTTTGAGAATCTCTTCAGGGACATGAATATTGTTTATATGGACCCTAGCTCCTGCTTCATCCAAAATATCAATGGCTTTATCTGGAAGGAAACGGTCAGAAATGTAGCGGTCTGATAATTTAACACAGGCATCTATTGCTTCAGGAGTATAAATCACATTATGATGATCTTCATACTTATCCTTGATGTTATTCAAGATTTGAATGGTCTCTTCCGGAGAAGTAGCATCAACCATCACCATTTGAAACCTTCTGGCCAAAGCTCCATCTTTTTCTATATATTGCCTGTACTCATCCAGTGTGGTCGCACCAATACATTGTATTTCACCCCTGGCTAAGGCAGGTTTAAACATATTGGAAGCATCCAATGATCCACTTGCGCCTCCAGCACCCACAATAGTGTGAAGCTCATCTATAAAAAGGATCACATTGGGGGATTTTTCCAATTCATTCATTACTGCTTTCATCCTTTCCTCAAACTGCCCCCTGTATTTGGTTCCTGCTACCAAGGATGCTAGATCCAATGTAACTACTCTTTTATTAAATAGTACCCTGGAAACTTTCTTCTGTACAATCCTTAAGGCTAGACCTTCTGCAATTGCTGTTTTACCTACACCTGGTTCTCCGATTAGGATCGGGTTGTTTTTCTTTCTTCTTGAAAGAATTTGAGCAACACGTTCGATCTCTTTTTCTCTTCCGATAATCGGATCCAACTTATCTTCTTCTGCCATCTTGGTCAAGTCCCTTCCAAAGTTATCCAATACGGGCGTTCTGGACTTTTCTCCGGCACTCTTGGTAGGACTCCCTGAAGAACCACTTCCAGATGATGATCCGAAAAGCTTTGATCCATCTTCATCAGGATCATCTGCTTCTGCTTTGGACCTTGGTCCTGTATCGGTTTGAAATTCCAACATCTCTTTTACGGAATCATAATTAGTATCAAACTTGTGCAGTATTTGAGTTGCTATGTTGTCCTCATCTCTTAAAATCGATAGCAACAAATGTTCTGTTCCGATTAATTGGCTTTTGAATATTTTTGCCTCGAGGTAAGTGATTTTCAATACCTTTTCTGATTGCCTGGTCAAAGGAATATTAGCCAGGTTTTTAACATTGTGGTTGGCCGTTCCTTTAACCGCTCTTTCAATGGAATTTCTAAGTTCTTCCAAAGGAACCCCAAGTTTTTTAAGTATGGAAACAGCCACTCCTTCCCCTTCGCGAATCATTCCCAACAAGAGGTGCTCAGTACCAATGTAATCATGCCCCAACCGTAAAGCTTCTTCTCGGCTGAGGGAGATCACCTCTTTAACTCTGTTTGAAAATTTTGCTTCCATTTATTTCCTTTCTGAATTTTTTTGAAATCTGTACTAATGTTACCGAATTTGTTTTAAAAACACAATCCTTTTAACGATTGTTCAATCATTTTTTTTGAGAAGCCTGAAGAATGTTTTTTGCCTCATTTCCTTCACAAAAAAGTAGATCGACCACGCTAAGGTCTGGTGCAAAGTCTACGCCAAAAAGCTGAATATAGGGTTGGGGATTATAAAAACTCCTTTCAGAAAAACTTTGTTTAGCATCTAAAATCCCCCGAATATCTTCTTTTGGCCCAATTTGCCCATTATCATTACTAATGGTAAGTCTGACATTGAGTTGGAGTAATCTAAGACAAACTGTCAGTAATTCAAAATTTAAATCAAACAAATAAGTTAAATTCTTCCCATAAACCCTATCCAAATAAGGAAAAAAATATTCAAAAAATGGTGCTTTTCCATAAGCCGAAATTATACCTCTCAAATGAACATTTTTCCATTTTTGGCTATAATCTATTTTAATATCCTTGTAGGCCACCTTTTTGTTTCCTCCCAAAACAGGGACGGAAAGCGTTTCAATTTTATTGGCCATGCGGATTCTAGTCCTATTCCTGTAGGTCTGCTTTTGATATCTTTCCCCACTATCCAAGAAGACTTCTTCATGACCTAAAATTGCAGTAAAATATTCCAATGATGGAAGATAAAATAATTCCGTAAATATCGCCATTAGAGAAACCCGATAAATTTCTTTACTTCTAACAATTCAAAGTATATCTTCAAGTGATCCCAAACCCTCCCTAACGATTTCAATATCGTTTCCAGTACAATCTAAAACAGTAGAAGCAACGTTTTTACCATATCCTCCATCTATTACTATATCTACCAAATCCCGATATTTCTCAAATATAAGTTCAGGATCTGTACTATATTCAATCACCTCATCCTCATCATGAATCGATGTAGTCAAAATGGGAGAACCAAGCTCCTTAACCAATAATCTTGGAATAGAATGATCAGGAACCCTGATGCCAACCGTTTTTTTATTGCTGTTTAGAATTTTGGGAACCTGATTGTTTGCCTCCAAAATAAAGGTGTATGGTCCAGGAAGGGCTTTTTTCATTACCTTAAAAACCGGGGTGCTCAAGGCTCTGGTATATTCGGAAATGTTGCTGAGATCATAGCAAATGAATGAGAAATTGTGCTTTTTAACCTTTATCCCTTTTATTTGAGCAATCCTTTCCACTGCCCTTTGGTTATGTATATCACAGCCCATTCCATATACAGTGTCGGTAGGGTAAATGATTACTCCCCCATCTCTTAATACATCCACTATATGTTGAATCTTCCTTGTTTCAGGATTTTCAGGATATATTTTTATAAATTCTGCAGCCATAATTCCCGTTGGGCAACAACCCAAAGCCCTTAAATTTTTTAACTTGTTTTTTTCCCCTTTTACCGGAATCCAAAATAAACTAAATGATAACCGAAGTTAACGGGCCAATTGCACAAGTCAAAATAAAAAAGAATATTTTAAACAGCGTTAAAATTTTTATCAAAAATCAATAATCTGATTACTAACATTTAACATAAACCCTTATGATAAAACCATTCAATAAAAAAATTTAAAATGGGTATATCAGCTTCTGCCCAATCAAGTAATTTTAGGTTTCCAACGTCCTCCCAGACCACATTAAGGTGTTCTTTCAAAACCAAATTACCACCTAATGACCTACAAAGAAAAGGGATGAGTTCAATTTCTTTTTCGGGAGAATAGCTATGAATATTACTTTGAAAACGTTCTATGATTTCTATTTCCAAATTCAGTTCCTCCTTGATTTCCCTGATTAAACATTCCTCCGGACTTTCATTTTCTTCAATTTTACCTCCCGGAAATTCCCATTTCAAGGGTAAAGCCATTACTTCACTTCTTTGGGCAGATAGAACTTTTCCTTCTTCCAAAATAATTGCACAGGTTACTCGGATACGTTTTACCATAGATTCAAAGGAATATTAGCCCCCTAAACAAAAATCCCTATTTTTGCCGTTACTCTTATTGATAAGGACAATTATTATGTTCGAAGACAAAAAAACAAAAATCTACCTCATTGTCATCATTACTTTCTCAGTTTTGCTGACTTCCCTGTCTTTTTACTTTTATCAGGCATTCTTCAGCCCTAATGCATTGGTTGATCAAAAGGATCCTTATATGTTGAGAATTCCCAGTAATGCAACTTTCCAACAGGTTTCGGACAGTTTGTATACCAATGAAGTAATCAATGATCTGATTACTTTCAGTTTTGTGGCCAAAGTATTAAAATACCAGGAAGCAATAAAACCCGGATTGTACACCATTCCTGTAAAAACAAATAATTTAAATTTAATCAGGTTGCTACGTTCGGGTAACCAGACTCCTGTTAAAGTGACTTTCAATAATGTAAGAACTAAGTCTGATCTTGCTGAAAAAATCACTAAAAACCTCGAAATAAATGAAAGTCAATTCAAGGAACTGTTAATGGACTCTGTTTATATCAGGAAGTTTGGTTTTGAGGAAGAAACGGTCATGTCCATGTTTATTCCAAACACATATGAATTTTGGTGGAATACCAGTGCAGAAAACTTGTTTGACAGAATGTACAGAGAATATGAAAGCTTTTGGACTGAGGCAAGAAAAGAAAAAGCAAAAAATATAGGTTTGAATCAAATTGAAGTCTCAACACTTGCCTCAATTGTACAGGCAGAAACCCAAAAAGCAGATGAAAGAGCTAGGGTAGCTGGTGTTTATATGAACAGACTTAGGATCAATATGCCTCTTCAAGCTGACCCTACCTTGGTTTTTGCGGTTGGAGATTTCACTATTAAAAGGGTTCTGAACGTACACAAAGAAATAAATAGCCCTTATAATACCTACAAATATACCGGTTTACCTCCCGGTCCAATCAACCTTCCTGAAATTTCGGCAATTGATGCTGTTTTGAATTTTGAAAACCACCAATTTCTTTATTTCTGTGCGAAGGAAGATTTTTCCGGATATCATGCCTTTGCCACCAATTTAAATGATCATTTGAATAATGCGAGAAGATATCAAAATGCATTAAATAAAGCTAAAATCTATTAGTATGTTCCAAGCAGAAACCTCTATTCGTGTCCGATATGCCGAAACCGATCAAATGGCTTATGTTTATTATGGAAATTATGCCATGTATTTTGAAGTGGCAAGGGTTGAAGCATTGAGGACCGCAGGCTTTTCCTACAAACAAATGGAAGAGGATGGAATTATTATGCCTGTGCTTGAACTCCATAGTCAATTTTTGAAACCGGGAAAATATGATGAGTTACTGACCATTAAAACCAAGATTCCAGAACTTCCTGGAATACGTATAAAATTTGAATATGAAGTAATCAATGAACTTGGTGAATTAATTACCAAAGGTTGGACAACTTTAACTTTTTTGAAAAAAGAAAACCACCGCCCCTGTAGACCTCCGCAATATTTACTAGATTTATTACGACCATATTTTCAATAATCTACTTTTAAGTGAAAAAAAGGATTCGATTATTTTCTATAAAATTTACCCGTAGAGCAAAGCTTTTGAGGAAATTCCATTTTGGAAACCCAGACCAAAACCTTTATGATGTGGGGAAAATTTTTATGGAACAAATTCGAAAAGATGAGATCAGTGAAAGGGCTGGCGCCATGGCATTTAGCTTTACCGTGGCCATGTTTCCCTTGTTGCTTTTCCTGTTAAATATGATCCCTTATATAGGTTTGTTTTTTTCAAATGTAACCACTCAAAATATCCTTTTATTTATCGGTGAAATCATTCCTGCCAGCATTTACAAGGAAGCAGAAGCAACCATCATGGATATTGTGAGCAAACCACGGCAAAGCTTACTTTCTATTGGATTTTTTCTTGCATTATTTCTGTCCACAAATGGAGTGGTTTCAATGATGAATGCCTTTAATGCAGTGTATAGGACAAAGGAAAACCGCTCTTTTTGGACTACAAGATTTATTGCTGTCAGCATAGTTATGATCCTTGTTTTGGCCATTTGCGGAGCAGTTGTAATTATGATTTTCGGAAGTAGTATCCTGTATTCTATTTCTGAATGGGAAATTGTGTCTAGCTCACTTTATTATTACATGTTGTCTTTTTTCAGGTTTATTGTCCTTTTATCTGTTTTTACTCTTGCCACTGCTTATATCTTTAGGTTTGCACCTGCGGTACATGATAAATGGCATTTCTTTTCAGCAGGTTCTATTACTGCTGGCGTTTTGATAAACTTCAGTTTCTATCTTTTCTCTTTTTATTTGAACAATTTTGCAACCTACAATAAACTTTATGGATCAATAGGTGCAATGATCGCAGTTATGTTGTGGCTTTTTATAACCTCTTTGATTATTCTGATTTGTTTTGAAATAAATGTCAGTTTGGATAAAGCTGCTGAACGAAGGATGATCACAGAAAAACTTGCAAACAAAATATGATAAAAGTCATGTTTTGTCGGAGTAAAAATCAAGTCAACTACGCTTAGTTGTCTTTAATTTTGTCCAATATTTTAATCTGAATTTGTATGGAAACCAATAAAAGCATTTTTATTGCCACAGCGCAACCATTTAGCGGAAAGTCAATTGTTTCATTAGGACTTGTGGATATTTTGTTAGGAAAAACCCAAAAAATAGGATATTTCAAACCTATCATTAATGATAAACCGGAAATAAAAAGGGATCCTCATATTGACACTTTGATCAATCATTTCAAACTACCCATCCAATATGAAAAGGCTTTTGCCTATACAAGAGAAGAAGCCAATCATTTGGTGGAGTCTGGATTTCAGGGGGAAATTATCGATACCATTATCAGCAAATATAAAAGCCTTGAGGAGGAATTTGACTTTACAATTATTGAAGGAAGTGATTTTTTGGGAGAAGGAACAGCTTTTGAATTTGATGCAAACGCAACAATTGCAAAAAATCTGGGTACTCCCGTCATAATAGTTTCATCAGGAGATGGAAAAACCATACCGCAAATCCTTAATTCAATCCTGGTAACCCTTCAGAATTTTCTGCAGAGAAAAGTAAGGGTAATAGCGATAGTTTTAAATAAGGTTGAACCTTCGGAAGTGGATGAAATCAGAAAATTGCTCAAACCACAGCTTAAGAAAAATATAATCCTCAGTGTCATTCCAAAGATCATTGAACTGAAAAGTCCTACATTGAAGGAAGTAAAAGATCATTTAGGTGCCAAGGTATTATTTGGAGAAAAATTTTTGTCAAACAGGGCTGATCACTTCATTTTTGGAGCAATGCAGGTTCCTAACTTTTTAAACCATATCGTTCAAAATGTATTGATTGTAACTCCAGGTGACCGAGCGGATATCATATTAGCCTCCCTACAAGCAAACCTCTCCAAAAATTATCCAAAAATTGCAGGAATTGTCACAACTGGAGGATTCGATATCGCTGAATCTGTAATTCGTCTGATAGAAGGATCCAACACCATGGTGCCGGTTTTAAGGGTTGAGGAACCTTCTTTTTATGCTGCTACCAAGGTCGCAGGCATACATTCAAAAATTTCTTCAGAAAACGCGGACAAAATCAATATTGCAATTAATACTTTTAGGAAATATACTGATATTCAGTCACTTGAAAAAGAAATCGCAGCATTTAAACCTGTTGGAATGACCCCTAGAATGTTCCAATACCAATTGGTAAGCTGGGCAAAAAATCGGAAAAAACATATAGTTCTGCCAGAAGGAAAAGATGAAAGGGTGCTGAAAGCTGCAGATAGACTGCTTAAGCAGGGAATTGTTGACATCACTTTATTAGGAGATGTAAATGAAATCATGACCAATATCAGTCGTATGGGATTGTGTATGACCCAGGAAAACTGCCATATCATTAATCCTCAGGATTCTCCTTTGTTTGATGACTATGTTCAAACACTTTTTGAATTGAGGAGAGGTAAAAACATGCCTTTGGAAGTGGCAAAAGATTTAATGACAGACGTTGCTTACTTTGGAACCATGATGGTTTACAAGGGGCATGCTGATGGTATGGTTTCAGGTGCTATCCATACCACCGCGCATACTATAAGGCCCGCACTTCAGTTTGTAAAAACCAAGCCTGGAATCTCCTTGGTTTCCTCCATTTTCTTCATGTGTCTTCCAGATAGAGTCACTATTTTTGGAGACTGTGCCATCAATATTGATCCTACGGCCGAAGAATTGGCAGAAATTGCTATTTCCTCTGCGGAAACAAGCAAAAAATTCGGAATTGAACCTAGAGTGGCTATGTTGTCCTATTCTTCCGGGGAGTCAGGAACAGGCGAAGATGTAGAGAAAGTACGTAAAGCTACTGATATTGTCAAATCCAAAAGACCGGATATTAAAGTGGAAGGCCCTATTCAATATGATGCTGCAGTTGACCCCATCACCGGCCAGCAAAAAATGCCTGGTTCAGAAGTGGCCGGAAAGGCGACTGTTTTGGTATTTCCTGATCTTAACACAGGAAATAACACTTATAAAGCAGTTCAAAGGGAAACAGGGGCAATAGCCATTGGACCAATGCTTCAAGGTCTCAACAAACCGGTAAATGATTTAAGTAGAGGATGTACCGTGGATGATATTTTCAATACCGTAGTAATCACTGCTATCCAGGCTCAGGAAGATTGAATTCCGTCTTTAACCTGAAAATAAAAGTCGCAATCAAGGGCAAAGAAAATTAATTCTATGAAAATATTAGTATTGAATTCAGGGAGCAGCTCTCTAAAATACCAGCTTTTTGAAATGCCAAATGATAAGCCGCTATGTAGCGGTTTAGTTGACAGGATAGGGTTAGAAGGCTCTACCATTACCCATAAAATTTTTAGAGGTCAAACTGAAGACAAACTGAAACTTGATGAAACTGTCAAAGATCATGAAGAAGGTCTATTGAAAGTCACTCAGTTGCTTACAGATTCAGAAAAAGGGGTTATCAAAAACACCAATGAAGTAGAGGCCATTGGCCATAGGGTAGTTCATGGGGGAGAACAATTTGCATCCACCACATTGATCAATAATGAGGTGAAAACAAAAATCAAAGAGCTTTTTGCAATTGCACCCTTACACAATCCACCAAATCTTTTGGGAATCACCGTAGCTGAAAGGGTATTCCCAAAAGCCAAACAGGTAGCAGTTTTTGACACAGCTTTTCATCAAACCATGCCTGCGCTTTCCTATAGATTCGCCATTCCAAAGGAAATGTATACTGAGATGGGGATCCGTGCTTATGGTTTCCATGGAACCAGTCATCAATATGTTTCTAAAAAAGCTATCCAATACTTGGGAAATCCAAAGGCAAAAATCATTACTATTCATTTGGGAAATGGAAGTAGTATGACTGCTATTGATTCAGGAAAATCGGTGGACACCAGTATGGGATTGGGACCTATGGGTGGATTGGTCATGGGAACCAGGGCCGGAGATGTAGATCCATCCATCATTTTCCATTTGATCAATGAAAGAGGCTATGACCCTAAGGAGGTCAATGACATTTTAAATAAAAAAAGTGGATTACTGGGATTATGTGGATTCAGTGACATGAGAGATGTGAAGCAGGCCATATTAGAAGGAAACCAGGATGCTAAACTGGCATATGACCTTTATGCCTATAGAATTCAAAAATATATTGGTAATTTTTCTGCTGTTTTGAAAGGACTGGATGCCATTGTATTTACTGCAGGAATAGGTGAAAATGACATCCAAATGAGAGAAGCTGTTTGCTGTGACATGGGCTTTTTTGGCATGGAACTAGACAAAAATAAAAATTCATTGCCAGGTAATCACTTAAGAGAAATTAACACATACGGTTCCAAAGTTAAAATTTTGGTCATTCCCACAAATGAAGAATTAGAAATAGGCCAGCAAACATATTCTCTGCTAAAAGATTGAATCTACGTTTTTTCCATTTCAATCCGGAAATAAGCTCTTATCGATATTTGGTATTATTTTGATAGCATTCTTATAATACAATTTTTTCAATACTTCATCAGATAGACCTAAACCGTACATGCTCCAAAAAGCATGGTACTTTTTATAATATGGAAAGTATTCATCTTCTGTTTCCAAAACTCTGAAGTAAGTATAAAATTCTTCTTTATTATACGAATCTTTACCAAAAAGAACCCTGTCCTGGTATTTGGTAAAAAAAGCATTGGCACGCTTGGGCTGCCTTCCGAATTCTGCAATTACTGCACCAATCCCAAAATATACATTGGGGTATTTTTGAAGATGTGCCTCTGCTTTATCCAGATCATTCGCCATCCAGCCCATATGGGCATTGATAAAGGTAGTTTTGGGATGCTTTGCAAATACATCATGCTGCTCGGCAATGATCTGCTCAAAAGGAGCAGGGTCAGTATCACTTCTTTTTCTTCCCGGATTTAACTTCAATTCCAACCATCTCTCATTATTGGCGTCCAAGGGTTGCCAAAATGGAGCCGGATCAGCTGAATGAATCAAAACAGGAATCCCTAATTCTCCTGCCTTAGCCCATACCGGATCTAAATCAGGATGGTTTACAGGAACCCTCTGTCCATGTATATCTTTAACGGAAAACCCAAGACTTTTGTAAATCTTTAGACCGTTCGCGCCATTTTTTACATCCTCTTCCAAATCATTAACAGCTTTTTCAATCCATCCTTTTGAACCGAAATCTGTGAATGAAAGATTGGTGAATACTATAAATCGTCCAGGAGCAATACCATTAAACCTTCTAATCATAGCATACATATAAGCTTTGGCTTCCTCATCATTCCCTGACCTTGCAAAACCTCTTCCGCTTAAATTAACCATTACTGCCATGTTTATCTCATCCATTTCACCAACCAATCGGTTGACGGTCTCCTGACTAACGTTCCACTGGTGACTATGCACATCAATGAATGGGAATTTGGCCCTATACACGGGATTTTGCGGTACAACAAGGGTGGAAGGAGGATTGTAATCCTCGAAACTCATTTCCTGGGAAAGAAGCGTACCGTAAAAAATTACCAGAGGAAAAATCAAAAAGAATCTCATAAAAGCAAATCCTGATCCAAGGCACAGGGAATTTTTCATAAATATCATTAATTAAGTATGATTATTAGACACATTTAGTTAATCAATGGTTTAATTTTATTAAGGCGGAATATTTTAAAATTTCAGGAAAGAACCTGGCCGCCTATCAAAATTATCAAAGGAAAACACCAAAGTATCCTGCTTTCAGTCTATTTGTACAAAAAAGAAAAGTTCAAAATTCTTTTTTAACCCCTAAAGGCATCTTTTTCCTACCTAATAATATAAAAAACAAACCGCTTTTTATCTAAGGACATACTAAATTTTCTTTTTATTTTTAGATAATATCTATCAATCGCACTATGAAAAAACATGTTTTATTAACCATCTTGTTCACTTTGACATTAACTGTTTTATTTGCTCAAAAAGAAGAAAAAACAGATAAACTCATCAAAGACTCAAATTCATCAAAAAATGCCTTTCTAAAAGCTGACCCGGAAATGGCAGGATTTTTTGATAGATCTGCCGGTTATGTTATTTTTCCAAATGTTGGTAAAGGAGGTTTAGGTGTTGGAGCTGCTTCCGGCAATGGAATTCTTTTCGAAAAAGGGAATGCAGTAGGCCGGGCAAAAATGACCCAGGTTACCATAGGTTTTCAAGCTGGTGGACAAGCTTATCAAGAAGTTATTTTCTTTGAGGATCAAAGGGCATTGGAAAGATTCAAAGACAATAAATTCGAATTTTCCGCCCAAGTGTCCGCAGTAGCTGCTGCTTCAGGTGCATCCGCTGACGCCAAATATGATGATGGTGTTTTGGTTTTCACCTTACCAAAAAAGGGGTTAATGTATGAAGCTTCAGTTGGTGGACAGAAATTTAGCTACACTTCATTCTAATGATTTGAGGTTAGAAATATCCATTAAAAAAGAGGCTGTCCCATAAAGATGGACAGCTTCTTCTTTCTGAAACCAAATTCCAATTATCAGAAGGAAATACCTGCACCAATTTGAAAATATCTGTTGGCATTTCCATTATTTACATCCATAAGTCCATAATGATACCTTGCTTCAATTGAAATCATCAAAATTTTAAACCCTAGGCCAATATGGGCAGGAACATCAAATCCACTTGTCTTATTATTATCATTTAAAACATCTGAGCCATTCAAAAGATATTCTTCACCGATTCTAAAATTACCATTTATACCTCCTTGGGCGTAAACGGGCCCTAATTTTACCCTTAATGCCAGGGGTATGCTTAAATAGTCTATAGATCTATAATTGCTGTCATCACTTTTGTGACCATTTTGAATGTATTCAAGGCCATAATTGATCATTAAAAGATCCCCCAAACCAATCCTGCTGTTCTTGAAAATACCCACATAAAACCCAGGCAAATCCCCATCTACCTGGTCACCATCATTCCATGTACCTGATGATTGATAACCACCACGAAAACCTATATCCTGAGCCATTGTCTCAAAATTCATTGAAACTATTTCAATCAATAAGAAAACTAAGATAACTTTTTTCATAATTATGGATTTTTCAAATCGCTCCTACTCTATTGGCTTTTCGGATTCCGCCTTACTATTTCTCGATATGAATCCTTTTTATTTTCCTTAATTCTATATTCAATCTTTTTCAGCTTCTTTATTTTTAGATTTATCCAAATGATCAACATTCACCTGAAAACCCTGAGGTTTGTAATCTTTTGGTAAGTATTGGGAAGGTATAGTACTCATATTTCCATCCCTTGCTGCCCTATAATGAGGAGACATAATTTCAATACCTTTTTCATTACAGACATCTTGAATATTCTGATGAAGCTCAGATTGCACTATCCCCCATTTATCAGTAAGATGCGTATATCCCAAAATTTGGTAAGCAACATAGAAATCTTCCAAGGCAGTCTGCAAAACAAATGGTTTTGGATGTTTATTGATTCCTCCAGTCCGCATTGCAGCTTCAATTAAAGCATTGTGCATGTCTCGCCACGGCACATCATATCCAATGGTTACAGTAGTGTGTACCATAACTCCATCCTCAGCTGCAAAAGTGCTATAATTAACGGTATTACCTAAAAGTACAGTGGAATTGGGGATGGTTATTTCCTCATTCTTAAGTGTTTTCAACTTCGTCACCAAAACTGTTTTATCTATTACAATACCCATATTGTCTCCGATTTTGATCCTATCTCCTATTTTAAAGGGCCTCATATAGGTGATGACCAATCCCGCTATCAAGTTGGCTATGGCAGAGGAAGAACCAAGAGAAAAAAGTATTCCAATAAACACTGAAACACCTCTGAAAATCCCTGATTCAGATCCAGGTAAATATGGAAAAATCAAGATTATGGTAAAAGCCAAAAGTAGCAGCCTGATGATACCAAATGTAGGCATAGCCCAATCCTGGTGAAATCCTGAAATTTTAAGTTTCCCTAATTCGATTTCCGAAAAAATATACCTTATGAATTTAATAAAATACCTCATTACCAAAATGATAGCCAAAATGGTAATCAGGTTGGGAAGAAACTCCCATATTGAAATGAAAATAAATTTAAAAGGTGACCAAATTAAATCAAAAAGTACTTCAGACCAATCTTGGGTCAAAATAAAAATACTGAAAAACAAAGACAAAGCAATATATCCTAAAATGATAAAGACAGCCCATTTTGCTATTTTTAGAAAAATTAGAATTAATTCTAATTCTTGTTTAATATTTAAAAATGTATAATCCCGATATTTTAGGTCATGCAACCATTTTAATTGAGAAGTTTCAACTCTTTTCCGAAACCTAATAAATAATTTATTGATAAAATGAAATATTAAAACCGCAATCGCAACAACCAGCAGCCCCAACAAACCTCTCCAGATATAGTTTGAGATTTTTCTTTTCTCTTTGACTTCTTTTATATAATTGTATATAAAAAGCTTTAATCTTTCCGCAATTTCTTCCTGGGATTTTCCGTTGATTTCTGCATCCATATGGGTAACCCCTACCAAAATCAAATCTCCATAAACTACATCTACTGTCAGGTCAGATTTTACGACTTGAAAATATTCCAATTTGAAATCATCTTTTTCATATAAATCTTTAATCCTATTTCCGATATGTAAGGCCCTTTCCTCAGGACTAAATGACCCTATTTTTGAATGCACATAAAAAAGCGTATCAGACATAAGGCCAATAACCGGAAAGCCCTTTTGCTTTTCAGTATTTCCCTCTTGTTGAGAATTTTTTGTGGAATCATTTTGAATTTGGGCAAAAGAAAGACTCACTGCAAAAAGCAGAAAAAACAACAGTAAAAATTTTTCAATTCTCCACATAAGAAAAATGATTAGATAATTTAAATAGAATTAAATTCCGTAAAATGAATAATATTAAATTTAAATTTTAATTTATTTTATAACTTCAGAATAATTTAAAATTAACTTTCTTAAACGTATTTACCAACTACTGTATTTTTTTCTTGTACTTTCATACTATCAAGATGAATTGAATTTTATCCTTACTAATGGATTTGAAAGATCAAAACTTTTCTTGGGTTTCAAATTGAAATGGTATTGACTGAATCTTTTTTACACCCATAAATCCGAATTTGAAATTTCACTAATTTCAATGTAAATTAAACTTCCTTTTTCATTCATTTTCCTGATTTTTATCATGAATTTTTTGAGTTTTTAATGCTATGTTTCTCATTGTAAACTTGGTCGTTAACACTTCAAAATCAAATTCTTATTTAGGAAAAATCACCATGAATCCAAACCCCAATTTGAAATTTTCATTAATCCATCCAGGAATTTTAGAAGCCCTTTTAAATTGGTTAGAAAGTATTTTCGTCCGGGTTCCTCGGGAATCACTGAAGATAATTTTTCTAATTATTCTTACTTGGATACCATTAGTAATCCTTACAGCCTTTCAGGGATTACTGTTGGGGGATAAAGTGGAAGTTCCATTTTTATATGAACCTTCAACTCATATGAGATTATTGTTAGCTGTTCCTATGTTCATACTTTCAGAAAAATATGTCGATAAGAGGATACTGATAATTATTTCCCAATTTCTTAAAAACGGAATGGTTAATGAAAATAACCATAATCAATTCGAACAAATCCTTCAGAAATTCCAAAGAATTGCAAAAAAGAAAAGGAGTGAAATTGTAATTATCTTACTTGTTGTAGTTTATGGGAGCTTTCGCTTAGTTTTCAATAATTTTAACATAACTTCTTGGATTTTCCCTTTTGAATCCAATGAACATAAATTATCATGGGCAGGATATTGGTTGGTTTTTATAAGTTTACCCGTTTTTCAATTTTTAATAATAAGATGGATGTGGAGATGGATCCTGTGGTTGAGATTGTTGCTGGCTATTTCAAAAAGCGGTATTTTGATCTTTCCTCCCCATCCCGATAAAGCCGGAGGGTTAGGTTTTTTAGGTGAAAGACCTTTGGTTTTTGGAAGTTTTTCACTTGTACTTGGGGTAGTTTATGCTTCAATATTGGTAAATAGGATTTTATATTTGGACTTTACCCTGGATCAACAAATCCCATTCCTCATTGCTTTTGCTGCCTTCAGTTTAATCATAAACATCGTACCCTTAATTTTCTTCTCAGAACTCATGCGCCAGACTCGCTTAAAATATCTACATTATTACAATTCATTGGGTGTTGATTTTATTAAGGATTTCGAAGAAAAGTGGCTTTATCAAAAAAAAGAAAAAACAGAAAGTACGGCCCAGCAGGGACTAACTTTAAACCTTCATTATAATAACATTTATGAAATGAAAACCTTTCCTTTTGATCTAAAATCAATGCTTGCCAGCGTAATCCTTACGATATTACCGCTTGTTCCACTTCTGTTGTTTTATATTCCTTTTAAGGAATTACTTGAATTTACTTTTGGAATGCTCTTCTAAAGAGCATTGATTATCAGAAGATTTTGAATTGACAAACCAAAAATCAAAAATTTTTTAACCTTTTTTCACAAACCAATGCAACCTATTTTTATTGACCTGTATCTTCTTATATGAAAGCCAACTGTAATGTTATTTAAGAAAACTTTTACCACAGAAGCGGAAATCATCAAAGGTTGCCTTAAGGGTGAGCGTAAAGCCCAGCAACATTTGTATGAGTCCTATTCTAAAAGGTTTTTGGCCATTTGCTTAAGGTATGTTAAAGACAAGGACTTGGCAGAAGACACCATGATAGAAGGTTTTATGAAGATCTTTGAAAAACTTCCCCAATTCGAATCAAAAGGCAGTTTTGAAGGCTGGATGAAAAGGATTATGGTAACCCAGTCTCTGTTGACCCTTCGAAACAACCGGAATCTCAATATGGAAGTATATGCCGAAACCCAATTAGAGATTTCTGATTCAAGTTACGAACTCAACCATTTGGAAGCTGATGACTTGGTCCAATTGATCCAGGAACTTCCGATTGGTTACAGAACCGTCTTCAATTTATATGCTGTGGAGGGTTATAGCCATGCTGAAATTGGAGATTTATTGGGAATATCTGAGTCTACTTCAAAGTCACAGCTCAGCA
Source organism: Shivajiella indica (assembly GCF_042683085.1). NCBI lineage: Bacteria > Pseudomonadati > Bacteroidota > Cytophagia > Cytophagales > Cyclobacteriaceae > Shivajiella > Shivajiella indica. The sequence continues at coordinate 370,796 of NZ_JBHUIV010000025.1, forward strand.
GGGCAAGAAATGTATTAAAACAAAAAATAGCCGATCAACAAAGTAAAGAAAGGAGAATCAATGGCTAATGTAAATAATAAATTTGACCAGTATTTCAGAGAAAAACTGAGAGAACATGAAGAAAAACCTTCAGAACTTGTTTGGGAAAGATTGGAAAACCAACTGGACAAAAAGAAGGCAGGAGGATATCCCTTCTTGAAAATTGCGGCGACGATACTATTGTTATTGGGATTGGGTTATATCATTTGGAACTCTTCTGATAAAAATGAACAAGCTCCAGAACTCCTTTCTGATGTGATTGAGAATGAATCCCAAGTTCAAGAACCAAACGAAAGCTTTCAAAACACTATCAAGGAAGAAAAGCCTGAAAATGAAGAACCAAAAATAATTGAACCTAAGGAAGCCCCAAAAACTGATATTGTTCCAAAGAAAAAGTCCGATTCAAAACCAATAAAACAAAAAATTTCGGAGGGACCCAAATCTTTATTAGCCAAAGCTGAAACAGAAGCTGAAAGGGAGAAAAGCAAAGAAACCGCTATAGAACTTCCAAACCTTACATTACCGGAGTTAAATATTGAGGAAGCCATTGCTTCCAATTTGGAAGAGGAAGAATCAACAGAGGATTTTGTGGAATATAGGATCATCATTAAATCCAATGGTCTAAAAGATGAACCTAAAAAACAAACTTTAATTGAGGGAATTGAAAATAATGTCAATAAAATCGGTGGATTTCTGACAAAAGTGGAACAAGGTTTTGCAGACCTGCAGGATGCAAAGGACAATCTATTTGCCAGTAATTCTACAAAAAAAGAAAGAAGTAAATAATTATAAGAAAACTAACCATGAAAAAATATCTTTTACTATTTAGCTTAATGGCATTGGTGAATTTTGCTTTTGGGCGGAGCGATGAAAGGTTTTTGGTCGAAAACGACACCATCATCGTGGAATTTGGAAAGTCTGGAAAAATCGTCCTTGTGGTAGACAATAAGGAAGATTTTGAAAGATTGAAAGCGATGAATATCAACCAGATTATCCGGGAGCTTGATCTTCAGATTGATGAAGATACAGGGGAATTGGTAGTAGTTGAAGTCACCGGTAAAAACGGCAACAAAGAAATCGTCAAAGTAACAGAAGATTGGAATAAAACTGAAGTCACCGTCGGTGGAATCAAAATTCTTGTAGATGAAAGCAGCCCTACAACAAAGGTAAAAGTAGAAACAGGTCTAAGAAAGAAAAGTGATCCCCCTTTCAGAACCTATTTCAATTTTGATTTGGGTCTTAATAACTACCTGGATAACAATGGAAATTTTCCAGGAACAAGTCAACCATATTCAGTCAAAGGTTGGGGAAGTTGGGCTGTCGGTATGAATTTCTTTGCTAGTCAAAAAATAAGCAAGGGATTCCGTTGGGATATGGGTTTAGGCTTTCAATGGTACAATTTTAAATTTGAAAACAGAGATTTTCAGGCGGTTAGAGGAGAAGATATGATAGACTTCATACAAAGAACAGATGTTGATGGATTTAAAAGTAAAATTTCTGCATCCTATCTTACTGCTATGGGTTTATTCAAGCTTGATTTTGGTACCATGCATGACAAAGGAAGGAAAGGAATGAGGCTTGCATTTGGACCTTATGCAGGCTATAGACTTGGCGGAACCAGCAAGTATGTTTATAGGCCATTAGACGGCGGAAACAGAAGAAAAGAGCATGTCAATACGGGTATTTATCTTAATAATTTCAGGTATGGTCTTCGAGGAGAATTTGGTTTCGGAAGGATTAATTTCTTTGCTACTTATGACCTAAATACCTTGTTCCAGGAAGGAAAAGGACCCGAATTGAATCCGATAGCTTTTGGTATCATTTTCTAAGACCATACAATGCTTTAACTAACTAAACCAATGAAAACCACAATTATCACCCTATATATCTTTCTTCTGGCAATCTTGGGTTATGCCCAAGAGCCAGAAGTAGAAGCAGCTGTTGAACCGCAGTCTCAACATTTCAGGGTTTTTGAAACTGATGTAGTTGTTACAAAAAACAAAGATGGTTCAAAGACATGGGAATTCACTTCCGAACCAAAGGATTACTCTTCTGAATATTATACCAAGAAATACAATCCAAGGCATGGTAAAGGCTTGAACTTTGACTTAGGTATCAATACTTGGAAAGGAGATGATGATGCTCCCGCAGTCAAGCCTTGGGGAAGTTGGAATCCTGCTATCAACTTTTATTACCAATACCGGGCATCAAGGAATTTCCATTTAAAATCAACCTTGGGTGTCAGTTGGTATAATTTCAAATTTGAAAACAGAAATCTTCAGGCTTTAAGAGGTGATGAAGGAGTTTATTTTGAGGAACATCCCAGTGGGGCTGGTACAAAATCAAAGATTTCAGCCTCTTACCTCAATGTAAGTGTTATCCCAACTTTAAGGAGTAACCATGGAAACTTTACATTTGGTGTTGGCCCATATGCAGGTTATAGGTTGGGAGGAAGAGGAAAATTTGTTTACAATGATGAAAACGGGAATAAAGCCAAAGAATTTCAATTTGGGAATATGTTTGCCTCAGACTTTCGGTACGGTCTAAGGGCTGAGGTAGGAGTTGCTGATGTCAAACTCTATATAAACTACGATTTCAATGAAACATTTCAACAAAACAAAGGTCCCAAAGTCAATGCGATTAGCTTTGGTATCATTTTATAAAATCCAAGAACTATGAAAACAACAATTAAATTATCGATCTTATTGGTGCTAATTGCTTTAATGGTAACACCTTTTGATGTTTCGGCCCAAGTAAAAACATTGGTCGATGTAACTAAATCCTTCAATGGAATCAATAAAATCGAGGTTTCGGGTGGCGCTCTGGAGATTGAATATATTGGAAGTGCCAAATCAGATGTTTCTGTAAATGCCTACTTGGAATCAAATAACTACGATCAGGACATTGTCTTTGTAACAGTTGGGAATGTTTTAAAAATCAGCCATAAAACCTCCTCAACGAAAGTGACTGTGGGAAATTCCAGAACAAAAGGCCATATTAAAATCCAAGGACCTGAAGAAATGGAATTGGATTTAAAAGGTGGTTCTGGGAAAATAAATGTTGAAAATGTTGTTGCGATTCAAACAATCCTTTCTGTTGGATCAGGAAACGTTTCAGCAAAAAATATTAAAGGCGATATCAAAGCAAATGCAGGTTCTGGTTCAATCAATATTGCAGGAATTGAAGGCAATATAAAGGGAAATATAGGTTCTGGCTCAGCCAATATCCAGGATGTTAAGGGTAATCTTGAATATTCATCCAGTAGTGGTGGTCTCACTGCAACATCCATTGACGGCGTTGTCCATATTAGCCTAACCTCAGGAAATGCAAAACTTGAAAATGTGACGGAATTGGGAGAACTAAAAATGACTTCTGGCAATTTCAACGCAACAAATGCAGGCCTTGGTGCAGGAACAAGGATAAATGCAACTTCAGGAAATTTCAGGATCCAAACTCCATCTGACCTTAGAGACTTTAATTTCAACCTTAGTGCCACTTCTGGGAATTTGACTGTTGGAAATTCAAAAAGCGGTCGGAATCTCAATATAGACAATGGTTCCAATAAAAATATCAATGGAAGTATTACATCAGGTAATATTTCCATTGTTAATCAAAATTAATTTTCGGACATACCATTTTAATTCTCAGGTAAATCCAGATGTGAAAAAAAATCTATATCAATCTGGGTTTACCGGAGAAATTTTCCCAAGGATTATTTATTTACTGTTCTATAATGCATTATTTGTTCATTCTTGAAGGAAATTTAACAGCTAGTGCATTTAGCTTGAGGTATTACAAAAAAAATCCCTACACTAAACCCTTATGAAATCCAACCTAAGATAATCTATCTTGGATCAATCAATTACATTTTACATGAGTGGTTTAAACTTTTTTCTTGAAATAGGTTCTAAATGTTTAACTTATCATTGAATATTTAAACCTACTTGCCTCACATGGAACCCATTAAAAAAGAAGACCTCAGTCAGGAAATTTTTGATATGTATGATTATTATGTTCATGGGCAGATCAATCGAAGGGAATTCGTCAATCGTTTGTCTAGGTATGCTGTAGGAGGATTGACCGTATCAGCTATTTTAAATTTTTTATTGCCTAATTATGCAGAAGCAAAACGATATTTTGAGGATGATCCCCGATTGATTTCAGAATATATAGAATACGACTCTCCAAAAGGAGCAGGGAAAATGAAAGGGCTTTTAACAAGGCCAGCTGATGCCAAAGGTAAGATCCCGGGAATTATTGTAGTTCATGAAAATAGAGGCTTAAATCCATATGTTGAAGACACGGCCCATCAGGCTGCATTGGACGGCTTTATTGCTTTCGCTCCCGATGCCTTAACACCCTTTGGTGGATATCCAGGGAATGATGATGAAGGGAGAGAAATGCAGGCAAAAAGAGATAGAAATGAAATACTGGAAGATTTCATTGCCGGATTTGAACTACTAAAGAAAAACGAACACTGTAATGGAAATGTGGGTGTGGTCGGTTTTTGCTTTGGTGCATGGGTTTCTAATATGATGGCAGCACGCTTGCCGGATCTTAAAGCTTCCGTTCCATTCTATGGAGGTCAAATTAGTTCCGAAGATGCTGCTAAAATCAAAGCTCCTTTACAATTACATTATGCAGAACTGGACACACGAGTAAATGCTGGTTGGCCTGACTATGAAGCAGCCTTAAAAGCTAATAATAAGGAATATGAGGTGTATTTTTACCCAGGGGCCAATCACGGTTTTCATAACCACTCTACACCACGGTATGATAAAGAAGCCGCCGAGCTTGCCTGGAAAAGAACGATTGAATTCTTTAAAAAACATTTGAACGGATAAAAGGATTTCTTTTTTTACCCTCAATAAATCTTCCAAGAAGCCCCATTTCGAAACTTGGTCATCAAATCAGTTCAATGGGCTTCTTGGCTTTTATCTATTTCATTTACCTGTCAGTCTGAAATAAAAGACTCAAATCCAAGTTTTGTCAAAGCAGCATTCAACTGAGATTTACTGCTTTTGACAGTGGATAAATCCGCTAATTCCACCTTTCTAAAATCAATAGGATGACTCTCACTTTGAAGGGAAATAAATCCGGACGTCAATGGCATTCCATCAATTTTAATCTCTGGATCAAAGGGAAACACATTTCCTCCTCCGCTTTGGGGTTTTCTATAAGTCAATACAGATTTTCCCTCCAAAATATGGTGGACAATAGAGTCCCCCAAAACCAAAAATTCAGCGGTAACCCATTGGTCACCATGATATGTTTTGGATGTTGAATTGATGCAATGCGGAGTAAACAATTCCCCATTTATAACTACGTTTGTACCTGGAGTACATAAATTACTGGTAGTCCTTTCATTGATCCCATCGCCTCCCAAAAACTGTCCTTCAATAGAAATAGGGAAATCCTGGTCTTTTAAGATGGTAGCAGGATCCTGACAATGCAACATAGCTCCCGAATTCCTATATGCCCATCCTTCGCCACCTTGAGCTTGGTCTCCTATAAATCTGTATTCAACACGCAAAATATAATGGGAAAAAGGCTGATTATAGTAAATATGACCATATTGTTGATCAAATTCTTCATATCCATCATATCTTACCTTTAATAATCCGTCCTCCACGCGGAAGGTATTTGCAAAATTATCATGTAAATCGTGTTTGGCAATTTTGATGATCCAATCATTCATGTCCATTCCATTGAATAAATCCTTCCATTCAATATCCAGGTTTTTTTCTTGTTGAGAATTACAGGAAAAAAATATTATCATCAGGCTCAAGTAGAGATGGATGGTTTTCATTATTAATTTAGATTTGATATACATTGCTTAAATTACATAAAAAATCCTTTGGACTGGACAAATCCAAAAAAGTAATATGAATCTAAAGATTTTATTCATTTTAATTGGCTTTTTCTTAATGGGGAAAGGACCTAACGAACAAAAACCTTCCTATCTTAAAAAAGACAAAGAAACCAAAAATGTCTCCATCTATGATTTTAATTGGATTGTAGGTTATTGGGAAGGCACTGGATTGGGAGGTCAATGCGAAGAACTTTGGCTTCCTCCTGTTGACAATAGCATGATTGGAACTTTTAGGTTTTTCATGGATGGTGTTCTGATTTTTACTGAATATATGCATATCTTGGAAGATGACGGAAAAATATTTCTAAAGCTTAAACATTTTAATAGAGACTTAAGTCCATGGGAAGAAAAAGACATTTGGACCACTTTTCCTTTCATTAAAATGGAAGAACATACCGCTTATTTCGAAGGTCTTACTATTCAAAGGGATGGTGATGAAATGATACTTTATCTTAGCATAAGCTCAAACGGGGAAAGAAGGATTGAAGAATTCAAATACAGGAAAAGTGAATTTTAAGCTACGCTTTTTTACAATCCAAGAATGTACATTTAATCGATTATTCTAACCTTTATTAGAAGAGGTTTATGGTCTGAAAATTCAACATCCAATGCTTCTACCGAAATAATTCCCCAATTCGTTTTGTTGTCAAGCCAAAAATAATCAATTCTAATGTCGGGGGATTTACTGGAATAGGTCATTTGTGGATTTGAAAATTCCAGGGCAGCATCTTTGAACTCTTTTGCCAAAATGGAATACCCCATTTCATCCGGCTCAAAATTGAAGTCTCCCGTAAGGATTACTGGATTTTCAATTCCTTTCGTTAGATCTTTTATTGATTCAACTTGGGCTACTCTATTTTCTTCGTATTCATGACAAAGATGCGTTCCTGCAAATGAAACTTTTCTTCCATTCTGTAATGTGATATGTGCTAGGGCCACACTCCTTCCCTCTCCTCCCTTTGGTGTTGGCAACTGAATATTTTCAAACCTTGCCGGAAACCTGCTTAAAATAGCCTCGCCATATCCTCCACCAGAAAAATCTAATGCTTTGGCAAAAAAACCTTTCATCCCTGTTAAATTTTCCAATTCCAATACCAAGTCTTTCTTTTCTCCTTCATAAAAATCTTTAGTTCTATTTGTCATACTATCCACTTCCTGCAAGGCAACCAAGTCCGGTTTTATCCCATTGATCAGTTCGGCAATTTCCCTGATATTGCTTTTCCCCGGTTGATATTGATCTTCTCCATGATAAATGTTATAAGAAAGTAAGACTAATTCGTTTTGCTGTGCCATGATAGAAAAACAAGTGCTCCACCAGACCGGAAATACCATTAAAACCCTTAAGAACCATTTTTTCATCTTCCTATATTCAATCAAAAAAAAAGGGTTGACGTGGTCAACCCTTTTTTTTAAAGAATTAATTCCCAACATACTTATCCCAGTTCAATTCTGCCTGAGGATGTGGGAATTGGTTAAATATAGTTCCACCATCATATGATGTTGGAATTTCATTCAGTTTATTATATCTCCTTGCATCTATCCAACGGTGCCCCCATGGTTCAGCCCAAAGAGAATACCTTCTCTGATAAAGAATCTCATTGATCAATGCTTCCTGAGTAGTAGCTCCAGTATAATTTCCGATTCCAGCTGCATTTCTTATGATGTTGATGGCATTAACTGCTTCATTTGTCTGTCCCAAATTGGCATGAGCTTCCGCTTTCAACAAAATCAATTCTTCGTTTCGGATAAATGGGATGGAAGCCGTATTGCTTGCCCACCTATTGTCCTGATGGGTACCTACCAAAGTTCCAGCATCAGTTGAAACGGTGATTGGTGCAGCTGTTCTTTCATAAAACTTATTTGCCACCCTTAAATCATTCGGAGTAGCATCATCCAGCATTGAAGGATGTACCACAATCATGGTAGTGACAACTGCATCTCTTACATAGAATAAAGGATTAAAGATGTCAGGTGCAGCTCCATAGGGATGGGAAGGACCTGAATTCAAATTACCGCTTAAATCCATAAAAGAAGCATCCAAGGCAGTAAGAACACCTTGCCAATCTTTTCTATAGGAATTCAAACGGGCAGCTATTGCTCTGTTAACCTGCTTTAGAGCCACATTAGTATTGAACCCATCAAAACCTCTAGTCAATCTGAAAGGAAAATTACCGCTTCCAGCTGCACTAAGATCCTGATCTCCTTCATCCAATACCGTCTTGATGTAATCCAAGGCTTGTTCATAAGAAACAAAATCTCCTGGATTCAAAGGATCGGCTACATCTATCCTTATCCCGTTTTGGTACACCCAATTAGCAGGTATCATAAATTGATATCCTTTAATCGTCTTTGCAAATCCAGCAACTGCTTTTCGGTCAGCCTCAGATAATGTACCAGCACCTAATGAAGCTTGGATCAAAACATCTGCCTGCTTAATTGCCTGGTAAGGTGAAGCCCAGGAACCTCCCCCTGTAACACCAAAACCGAAATAAGCATTATCAGGTGTTCTACCATTTTGACCCAGCCAATCCGTTTGGAAACGGGGATCAGATGCATTCAGGTACCATATTTCCCTACCAAAAGTATTCCAGGCCTGGGAAATATTGGTCACATAACCTCTATGCCTTGATTCAAGACCTGTCAATAAGAATTGGATTTGTTCCCTGGTAGCATTATTGCTAACACTTCCTACGGAAGGGTTGTTGGGATCCTCTATTTCATCCAATTCAAGCGGATTACAGGCAAATAAACTTAAAGATGCCATTACCGCAATTCCTAAATATTTATTTAATTTTTTCATGATTTTCAGCTTTGGTGATTAAAAGTCAATAGTCACATGGAAGAATATCCTTCTTGGTGTAGGATATGGAGTTATATCCACATTGTTTGCCACTGCTTGAGCACCAAATGTAGAAGTTTCAGGATCATATCCCTGATAGTCTGTGAAAAGGAAGGCATTGTTGATCGATGTACCTATTCTGACATTTTCCACACTATTTCCAAAAGCTTGATTCAATGCCGTTTTTGGAACAGTATAATATAAACCTATCTCTCTGATTTTTAAGAAAGTGGCGTCCTGTACCCATCTGCCGGCATTATTATATGGAGCAGGTGGCCTTTGTCTTCCGTTAGGGATCCCATCTCCATTGTCATCATTAAACCAACCTTTTGTTGTACCACCTGCATCTGTTAGGAAGTTAGAAAGGTTGATGTTGTCTCCACCTTTTCTATATTCCATAAGGAAAGAAAATTCAAAGTTTTTTGCAAAAGTGAAATTATTCACCCAAGACATATTGAATTTTGGCTGCGCATTACCCCATATGGTAAAACCTCCTGGAACAGATGGATCTGCGGGAGTTCCCACAATCGTGGTAGGAGAATATCCTTCAGCATAAAGAAAAGTACCTAAGCCAGCTCCAAATCCACCAGATATATAAGTTGGAATCCCCAATCTTCTCATATTCAGCCTATTTTGCCAATACATAAGCCTGGTATTCCAACGGAAATTGGATTTATCCACCACTACACCAAACAAAGCCAGTTCAATCCCCTTATTTTCAAGTTCAGCCTCATTACTTGGTGTGGAAGTCACACCAGTAGCAGGAGAAAGTGAAAGGTTTTGAATATTATTCTGCGTGTTTTTGATGTAATAAGTAGCCTCAAGACCAATCCTATTGTTAAAGAAACCGGCATCAACACCAAATTCCAATTCACTGGCTGTTTCAGGAAGAATCGCAGTGTTTCCTATTTGGGCAGAAACTACTGACCCTAAAAGACCTCCAATATTGGTTCCATTAAGGGCCGTAAATGTAGCACCAAAAGGAACCGGGCCTGCTGTTTCACCATACGCAATTCTAGGCTTCAAAGCAGAAAAAGTCGATTTGGATCCCCAGAAATCAAAATTGGCTAAGTTGAAAGCAACCGAAGCTCTTGGAAATGCAAAGAATTTATTCGGATCACCATTTAATGTGGATTTATCCCATCTTATACCTACAGTACCGATAATTTTGTCCTCAAAGTTGGCTTCCTGCTGTAAAAATACACCCGCCTCTTGTACTTCAGAGAAAAACTGTTGGTTGATTTCCTGAACTGTGGCTTGTTGAATATTGATCTGACCGGGAGCCAGGCCACGGCCTCTGTTAAACAAGATGTTATCTTTAAAATCCAACCTTACCAAACCTGCCTGGCTATTCATATTTACTCTGCCCAAATTCCAGTTATAAACCAAAGCAGCCTGAAGATTGGTGTTGAAACTTTCCTGCTTACCCCAAAGTACGTCTCCTGGATTCGCCTGACCTCTTTGGAATTGTAAAGATTCCGGAAGATGGACCAATGTGGTATTTTGCAGAAAATCTAGACCTCCACCAAGTTGTAGCTTTAAAAAACTGTTGGCTGATTTGAATAAATCAGCATCCAATGTAAAGGCTTGAACAAACCTATTGACCAAAGAATTATTAGTTCCCAAATCGGTAACTGCTACAGGGTTTTCAGAGAAATATGGGTTAATTGGATATGTTCCATCCTCATTTCTCCTTAAATCATAGTAATTCGGAACATATGCGATATTATATCCGATACTGGCACCTGTGTTGTTTTGGTTACCTGTAAATCCTCTGTCTGTATCGGTACGGATATAATTGGAAGATACACCCAAACGGATAGATTCGGTTATTTTATGATCGATATTTGCTCGGATGGAGGTTCGTTGAAAACCAGTATTCCTAACAGTACCATCTTCATCTGCAAGATTTCCACTTACAAAGAATTTGGTTTTGTCATTTCCCCCAGATACAGTTAATCGGGTATTGGACAAAACAGCATTGTTATTGTAGAAGTAATCTTCATAATCCACAAAAGTATTGGAAGCTTGAGCTGCCCTAAATCTTTCCAATTCTATAGGCCTCCTAGCTTCAGGGAAGAAGAAATTGATCTTCTCTTCACTCCAATTATCCACTCCCAATAACCTTAATGGTTTTGCAAAACCTATATCCTGAGATAAGGAAACAGTTGTTTTACCTGCTGCTCCTCTTTTCGTCGTAATAATAATTACACCTGCATTGGCACGTGTACCATAAATGGCAGCCGCAGATGGACCTTTTAATACCTCAATGGATTCAATATCGTTAGGGTTCAGGTCAGCCAATCTGTTGGCACCATCATCCTGATTCGAACCACCGGCTCCTGAAACAGAAGCTCTACCTGTTCTTTGGAAGGAATTGTTAACATAAACACCGTCCAAAATAATCAAAGGTTGGGATGCACCGGTCAATGTGGAAATCCCTCTAAGCTGAATGGAAACACCTCCTCCAGGAGCACCAGAATTGGATCTGATATTTGCCCCTGCAATCTTGCCATACAAGGCCCCATCTGTTGTTTGGATATTGGTTGTTCCAACTAATTCCTGGGCGGAAACCGATGAAACTGCATTGGCCAGATTACTTCGTTTCACATTGGAGGCTAAGCCAGTAATGATAACCTCCTCAAGATTGGTAGCATCCTGAGCTAATGATACTTGAATTGAACTTGTACTTGGGTCAACATTTACATTTTTACTTATGTAACCCAATGAAGAAATTACAAGTACAGCCTGTTGGTTTCCATCAACAGTGATTGAAAACCTACCATCAAGGTCTGCAACAGCCCCCCTGGTGGTATTCCTGACGAGAACTGTGGCCCCAATAAGGGGTTCTCCCGTCCGCTCATCTGTCACAGTACCCGTCACGGTATACTGCGCCCAACTCCATCCTACTGTTATAAGTAGAAGAAAAAGGGTTGTAGTGATTCTGTAAAATTTTCTCATAGATCTTTTTTTGTAATACAGTAGAAAATATTACATGAATATAGTTATTACCAAGCAATATCGTTTGGAAAATCTCCATGAATGGTCAAAAAACCTTCCAATAAGTTGAAATAAATACTAAAAAATAGGCCTGGTAAAACAGATTTGTTTAAAATATTAAAATTTTCGTTAATGTTTCGCTTTCACTCCTAACTAAAATAATTAAACCCTGATTACCCCCTTAAATACTTTATTTTCTTTATTCAAAGTTTTTCTGTCAATATCGCTAATGCAGTTTTTATACCTTCCTTAAAATTTCCTAACCTAATGTTTTCATTAGGACCATGCTGGTTATTATCCGAATTCACTGTTACTACGGTGACAGCAGGTACATTAAGCGCATCAACAAAAGGTGCAATAGGAAGTGAACCTCCACTAATCCTATTTTTTATTGGCTCTTTCCCAAATGCTCTGACAAATGCTTTATTCAACCAAATCCCGGGTTCAGAATCAAAGGGAGTTCTAAATGCCTGGTAAGAAATACTCCCCTCCCATTTGATCAACTTTGGATATTTTACCCTTTCCTCATCTGTAGGGTTATGGTCCAAAATATGGAATCCCTGATTTGAAATATGATTTCTAATCAATCCAAAAAGTCTTTCCGGATCACTTTCGGGTACCAACCTGATATCAATTTCTGCAATGGCGTCTGCAGGCACAATAGTCCTTACCTCATCCCCTATCCACCCTGAAGACATTCCCCGAATATTCAGAGAAGGATACTGCAAAGATTCCTGATAAGTATTCCCCACTTTGTCCGTACTACCAATTCCCAAATTCTTTTTTATTTCATTTTCGTCATCAGGAACGCGGCTTAAAATCTCTTTCTCTTTGTCAGTAAGGTTTATTCCATCATAAAAACCTGGAATTATCACCCTACCTTCCTCATCTTTCATTGATGCCAGAAGTTTAGAAAGTCTAAAGGCAGGATTTGGAGCATAATTACCATAATGACCACTATGCTGTGCAGCTCTTGGTCCAAAAACGGTCAAAGTAATCTGGGAAATCCCTCTTGCCCCAAAAGTAAGGGTAGGTTCGTTACTTAAATGCCTGGGACCATCCATTATCAACATCATATCCGCAGCAAGGACATCCTTATATTTTGAAACAGCGTCACCCAAATTTGGAGAACCTATTTCCTCTTCAAAATCCAAGATGACTTTGACATTGTAATTTGGCATTAATTTCCTCTCTATCATCGCATCCCATGCTGTCAGAAACATAGCAAAAGGACCTTTATCATCAGAAGATGATCTCGCAAAAATCCTCCAATTGGGGTCATAATCGGTCTTTAATAATTCCATAGGAATTGTTTCCCATTGACCTGTTTCATTTCTCTTCTTTAAAGTGGGTTGAAAAGGATCAGGTTGGTTCCATCTTTTTTTGTCTACAGGTTGTCCATCAATATGGAAATAAAACAACACGGTTTTTTCTGCATTGGGGACTGACTTTTCTGCAAACAATAATGGAAAACTTTTGGTCTCTAACCTTTTAACATCCCAACCTCTGTTTTCCAGATTGTCCTCACACCATTCTATATTAGGGACCAATTGTGCAGGGTCGTTCGAATCATTAGGAATTGAAATCAATTCATTCAAAATCTGAATCCCGTTCAGGAAATGGGCATCAGTGACTGCATCCAAATCAATTGGGGTATTAATCTGGGCAGTCAAAGTGACTTTAATAAATAAATTAAAGAAGATGAATAATGGAATTTTCTTCATATCTGAATACATTGGGCATTGAAAATCAATATTTCCCTAAAGGATTCAAAGAGCGATTTGATAAGCGGTAAATCCGCACCAAAACACCTTATTAAGTACTCAAATCTTATAAATCTCTGCTAATAAAAAAAGGCCGTCCCAAATAGCGTGACAGCCTCTTTGTTAACTTTATTTCAATTCCCAAAAATGACAAAAATCTTATTCAAAAGTAAAAACCACAATGACTTTGTCATTTAATTTTCTCTCTTCCGGCCTGAATATTGGTTCCTCACTCACATCCATGGCAGAAGAAGCCATCATCATTTTCGCCTCCCTCATGACAGGATAAAAGTTGTCTGTTTGGGCATTGTAGTTTACCCTATGAACTTTGATTTTTTCAATTCCCAGACTATTGGCAATGATTTCTGCTTTGTTTTTGGCATCTGCAATAGCCAACTCCAACAATAGCTTTTCGGAAGATTTTTTTAGATTATCTGAAACTGTTAACTGGACATTAAAACCCATATTTGCAGTTTGATGAAGGGTCTCTGTTATCTTCACTAAATCCTTTTCAATATTTTTTACAACAATTCTAACGTTTTGGGAGGCCACATAACCACTGTCTTTTGAGGTCCCTTTGGTATAAACCCTATTCACATAAACGTAATAATTGTCTACAAAAAAATCATAATTCTTAATTCCTGTTTTTATTAAAGCATCTTCTATCGATTTTGTTTTCTTGTTTAAAGCATTGGTAGCATCAGAAACTTTTAATGCTTTCTCAACCAGGGAGAGCTGAATATCCGCTTCATCAGGCATGATGCTGATTTCACTTTTACCTTCTACCTCAATGATGGGTATTTGTTGAGCCATCATAGAAACAGAAATAAATAATGAAGTAAGAAAGAGAGCTGATTTTTTCATAACGAACAACTTTATTTTAAACCATTTATTTCAAAAAGTAAGCCGATAATCCATGTTTTAATTTTTTTTAACTATTTGAGGTCTAAAATGTCCTTTATTTTATTAATTTTTTCCATTTCATGATAGATTCCTTCATAATCATCCGCTAATATTTTATCTCTGAATTTCGATAAATTAAGAATATACATACTCAAAGCCTCTAAAATATTTTTTTTGTTTTCCTGAATAATGGGAGCCCACATAGCAGGCGAGCTTTTAGCCAATCGGACTGTTGATGCAAAACCACTGCCTGCCATATCAAAGATATTCCTATCATCTTCCATTTTATCCAAGACTGTCTTTCCCAACATAAATGAGGAAATATGAGACAAATGGGACACAAATGCCAATTGACTATCATGTTCTTCAGGATCCATAAACCGGATTTTCATATTCAATGCCTCTAATACTTCATATGCTTTGGCTTTAAGATGAATATCGGTTTTTTCCATTTCACAAATAATGAAAACCTTGTTTTCCAATAAATCCGATTTGGCAGCTTTAGGTCCTGAATATTCTGTACCTGCAATAGGATGTCCTGCCAAAAATTGGTGTCTCTTAGGGTGATCTTCTACTGATTTACATAGCTTTGATTTAGCAGAACCAAAGTCAATTACCAAGGTATTTTCATTGATATTATCCAAGCATTCCTTTAGTAAAAAAGTTAAGGTATCAGCAGGAGTTGAAAGAATGATTATATCGGTATCTGGGTCTGCCTTTTGTTTAATTTCATCAATTATTCCTAAATTCAAGGCGTCCTCTAGATTTTTTTGATTGTTATCATAACCTGTAAAAACTATGTGAGGAAGGACTCTTTTTAAAGCTAAGGCAAAAGAGCCGCCCAACAATCCTAATCCAACAATATGAATCTTTTTCATTTTTAAATTTTATTTTAATTCTACAAAAATTCTAATCGCTTAATCGCTGCTTCAATTTCTTCATTTTTAACACATAGGGATAGCCTGACCCAGCCCTCACCTTGTTTCCCAAAAATATCTCCAGGTGTAACAAAAATGTTTTTTTCATAAAGGAGTTTATCGACATAATCCCTACAATTGATCCCGTTGGGTAATTTTGCCCAAATAAACATCCCGACAGTATCTATACTGAATTCCAAATTCAGTTTTTCTGCAAATTTCCATAATAGTTCCCTCCGTAACCCATAAACTTGGTTTAAAGAATTGTACCAATCTCTATCCAAGTTAAGGGCAGCTATTGCCGCATTCTGGATCCCTAAAAACATTCCCGAATCAACATTGCTTTTTACCTTGGTTATGGCTTTAATATTTTCCGAATTTCCTGTTACACAACCCACCCTCCATCCTGCCATGTTAGCGGTTTTACTCAAAGAATTCAATTCAATGGCAATTTCTTTGGCTCCTTCTACCTGAAAAATACTTTTGGGGGTATCTTCTAAAATAAAACTGTAAGGGTTATCATTTACCAATAGAATATCATGCTTTTTTGCAAAATTGACCAACCTTTCAAATAAATCCAGATCAGCTTTTGCCCCGGTTGGCATGTGGGGATAATTCACCCACATTAATTTCACTTTTGATAAGTCAAAATTTTCCAGTTCTTCAAAATCAGGGTACCAATTATTTTCTTTCCTAAGCCTATAATAAATCGGTTTTAAACCTAACATCTTGCTAACTGAACTGTAAGTAGGGTATCCAGGGTCAGGAATCAACACATGGTCCCCTTCATCCATAAAAGTCATAGAGACATGCAAAATACCCTCTTTTGAACCAATAAGTGGCAATATTTCATCCAGGTGGCTTAAATGGACATGATAATATTTTAGATAAAAATCAGAAAAGGATTTTCTCAGCTCTGGTATTCCCTGGTAGTTTTGGTATCCATGAGAATTAGAATCCCTTGCAGTATCACATAATGCCTCAACCACAGAAGGGTGCGGAGGTAAATCAGGACTTCCAATACCCATATTGATGATAGGTTTCCCCTCCATTTGAAGCTTTTTAACTTCTTTCAGTTTCTGAGAGAAATAGTATTCTTCAATTACATTTACCCTTTCAGCAAATCCTTTCATAAGTCCTTTTTGTCATTCAACCTAACATTTTCAAGATTATCTATTGCTCAAATATTCTCCAAAAACCTTTACTTCACCACCATTTTCAATGATTTTATTTAATACTTGAATATAAGTGTGATAATTTTCAAACTGGGTATCAATAAAGAAGGCATAATCCCAAGGCTTATCAATTACAGGTATGGACTGTATCTTACTAAGATCAAGGTCATTTTCACTCATTAAGGTCAAAAGTTTTGCCAAACTACCCTTTTCATTTCTAATAGTCACTTTGAGCGATGCTTTATTGGGAATGAAATCAGGGATTCCCTTTTGTTTTCCCAAAATGATAAAGCGGGTAAAATTGTTCTGGACAGTTTGTATGTCCTCTGCTAAAATTTCAAGTTGATAAATTTCAGCAGCAGTTTTACTGGCTATGGCTCCTAATCCTTTGATTTTTTCCTCTGCAATTCTTTTCGCTACTGTGGCAGTATCAACATCATCTATTAAAGAAATCCGGGGATAATCCTGAAAAAAAATTTTACACTGCAATAAAGCCATTGGATGAGATCTCACTTCAAAAATTTCGGATATTCTTTGTCCGGGAAGGACCATAAGATTATGGGAAATAGGAAGATAATATTCACCCAGAATAACAAGACCATACCTATCTATCAATTCATAATTTGGTAGAATCGCTCCTGCAATTGAATTTTCAATAGCCATGACACCTACCTCATCAATTTCTGAGTAAATTGATTTGGCTACTTCCTCAAAAGTCCTGTAGGTACTTATGGAACCTCCTTTCCCAAAAAGATTTATGGCTACCTGATGGTGAAAAGACCCGGGAATTCCTTGGATTGCTATCTTCATGGTTATTTTTTGAAAATAAAATAAACGGCCAAAACAAGGAATCCAAACCCGATTATGTGATTTGCTCTGATGCTTTCATTTTTAAAAAAAAGAAAGGTAAAGGCCATAAAAACAACCAATGTGATAACTTCCTGAAGTACTTTCAATTCAACCAGGGAAAAAGGACCTCCATTTTCTTTAAATCCTATCCTATTGGCAGGTACCTGGAAAATATATTCAAAAAATGCTATGCCCCAACTGATCAAAACAATAGATATTAAACCTAAATTTTCAAACCAACGAAGTTCTTTGAACTTCAAATGACCGTACCAGGCAAAAGTCATAAAGGTATTGGAAAGAATCAGCATTAAGATGGTAATTATGCCTTTCATTATGGGAGGAATTTGGAGGTAATGTAAATCAAATCAACGGTCTTAAATCTATTTTATTAATCCAACATGTTTCCAAAAACTTGGATAGGATTTGTTCACTACTTCCGGGTCTTCAAAAATCACTTCCGTTTTGGTCATTAATGGCATAAATGCCATAGCCATTCTATGGTCATCATAAGTATGGATTTGGACTTTTGATGGCATTTCCACAGACGGAATCAAAGTAAAAATTTCAGGTTCGGTTTCTTCAAATCTCGCGTTGAACTTTGCTAATTCCTGTTGGAGGGCAAAAACTCTATCCGTTTCTTTTATCCTCAAACTTTCCAATCCTGTAAAATTGGTTTTTTGGCCAATAATAGCACAGGTAACAGCCACTGTCTGTGCCAAATCAGGACAATGGGTAAAATCATAAGCATTCAAACCCTTTACTTTTTGCTTCGTCAAATAGACACCACCATCCTTAAACTGACTTTTAACTCCCAACTTATCCATAATTTCAACAATTGCCGCATCACCCTGCAAACTGTTTTCTTTCAGACCTTCTAAATACAATTCCCCTTCATCAACACAGGCCAAAAGGCTAAACCAATAACTTGCACCTGACCAGTCACTTTCCACATGGAATTCTGTAGGAATATAGGATTGATGTGGAACATTGATTGTATTTTTTTCCCAAGTGCTATTAACCCCGAATTCCTTCATTAACTCAATGGTCATCTCAATATATGTTTTTGATCCAACCTTTCCCAAAAGTTCCAATTCCAACCCATTCGGCAAAACTGGAGCAATCATAAGAAGCGCAGAAATATACTGACTGCTCACATCCCCTCTGATTTTTACTTTATTTGAGGTTTGTTCTTTCAAACCATGAACTGCCAAAGGGGGATATCCTTCATTGTTCATATAATGAATTTCTGCTCCAATTTCCCTTAAGGCATCAACCAAAATTCCGATGGGCCTTTCGCACATTCTTGGAGTACCAGTCATTACCTTATGCTGATTGGTTACTGCGGCATATGCTGTTAAGAACCTCATGGTTGTTCCTGCATCCAACACATCATATATGGGAGGGTTAGTTTCCAACAATCGAATCATGGTTTGGGTATCCCTTGCCTCTGCAAGATTAAACAGTTGATTTTCTCCTTTAGTCAAGGCGTCTATTACCAATACTCTATTACTTTCACTTTTTGAAGAAGGTAATGGTATCCTCGTGAAAGAAAACTTATTTATTTGACTAAGTTTCAAGGTATTCAATTTAATTTTATTTTATTTTGAAAAATCAGTTTAAAGATTGATAGAATAGAATGGATTCCTCAATTTCCTCATTTTTCACGCTAATGTTGTAATCACAATCCCCAATTTGTTTTAGCAGTGAGAAATTAATGGTCTTACCCTCATTTTTTTTATCCTGGCTGCAAAGTTCAATAATAGAAGAAATTGCTTCTTTTTGAATATTAAATTTCCCATATATACTTTTCAACATTTGCACTATTTCATTTAACTCCTCATGGCTTAAACCAAGTTTCTTGTGGGAAAGGTAAGCTTCGCAAATCATTCCAATTGCAATGGCTTCACCATGAAGCAGATGATCGGATGAATTCAAATAATAAGATTCGAAAGCATGGCCAACAGTATGACCAAAATTCAGGATTTTTCTTAAGCCGGATTCCTTAGGGTCTTTCTCTACTACCTCCTTTTTGATAGCTACAGATTTCTCAATAATATCTCTCCAGGGTTGGTTTTGCCATCCCTCAACTTTTAAACAGTGGAAATAATTTGAATTTCGAATTAACCCATGTTTGATAATCTCAGCATATCCTGATCTTAATTCAGTTTCCGGTAATGTTTTCAAAAACAAATCTGAAATTATTACTGCTTCCGGTTCTGTAAAAACTCCAATATGATTTTTATAACCATGAAAATCTATTCCCAATTTTCCACCAACACTGGCATCTACTTGTGAAAGAAGCGAGGTAGGGATATTAATAAATCTGATACCCCGTTTGTAGGTTGCAGCACAAAATCCACCCATATCTCCTGTTACTCCTCCACCAAGATTAATAATCAAAGATTTTCTGTCAAAACCTTCTATAGTCATCCATTTCCAAATGAGGGAACAAGTCTCCAGATTTTTATTTGCCTCTCCAGCAGGAAAAGCATAAATCTTGGCGGCAATCGGAAGTGCCTCAGCTATTGAGGGATAACAATGAATTGAAGTATTGGAATCCATAATCACACCAATTTGGGAGTAATTTAATTGTCCTAAATAATTCTTTAGGTCTTCTGAAATCCGGGATGAGAATAAAATGAACTCCAAAATCTTAAGATTAAATTGAATAAATAAATCGAAACAACGACAAATGTCTTTGGGTGTTTTTCAACAATTAAATATTGTCTAAAAATTGATTTGAAAATCTTTGAAGTATTTTGATGAAATACCCTCAAAGATTTTCAAAATCAGTAATAAGGGAACAATATCTCTTATAAAATTTAACTTTGTTTTTTAACTGGATCTGCTTCACGAAGTTGCTTTTCCTGCCTCTTTACAGATTCTTCATGAATACAGTAA
Organism: Shivajiella indica; assembly: GCF_042683085.1. Lineage (NCBI taxonomy): Bacteria > Pseudomonadati > Bacteroidota > Cytophagia > Cytophagales > Cyclobacteriaceae > Shivajiella > Shivajiella indica. The sequence goes on from NZ_JBHUIV010000025.1 coordinate 391,054, forward strand.
AGCAACTCTTTCATAAATTTTTCACTTAAATTTTTCTTGATTCCCTTTTGGGTTCTAGATTCCATCACATACTTCCATCTATCTGATTGAAAAACGGTGAGGTGATGTTCTCTTTTGTAAGCACCTACCTGATCAATGAGCGAAAACCTTTCCTGTAGGATATCAAGTAATTGATCATCCAAATGGTCAATAGCATTTCTGAGATCTGACAATCTTTCGCTCGGACTTTCTTCTAACAAAGTGTCTTTGAAATCGATTTGAGAGAGAATCTCCTTTAACCTGGCAGGGGTCACCTGCTGTTTGGCGTCTGACCATGCTTTATCAGGGTCGTGGTGAGTTTCTATCATCAATCCATCCAAGCCAAAATTGATAGCTCTTTGGGCCGTTTCAAGAATTCCTTCCCTATTACCCACAATATGGCTAGGATCATTGATCACTTCCATTCCTTTCCATTCTCTTTTTAAATGGATAGGCATAGACCAATTAGGTTTATTTCTGAACCTTTTATCATAAGAATCTGAAAAACCTCTATGAATGGCTGCCAATTTGTGAATACCTACAGCATGTAATCTTTCCAAAGCTCCTATCCATAACTGAAGATCTGGGTTCATGGGATTTTTTACCATAACCGGAATATCCACCCCTCTTAAAGCCTCCGCTATTTCCTGAACAGCAAATGGATTTACAGTGGTCCTCGCGCCAATCCATAACACATCAACTTTATGTTTTAACGCGGTTTCGGCATGGGCAGCATTTCCAACCTCTGTTGTAATTGGAATATTTAGGTGATGCCTTACAATTTCCATCCATTTCAGACCATCTTCTCCAATTCCTTCAAATGACCCTGGCCTGGTTCTGGGTTTCCATATCCCGGCCCTGAACATATCGGGAATCATATTTTCCTTTTTCATATCCAAACAAACTTGTTCGATCTGCTCAGGAGTTTCGGCACTACATGGCCCTGCGATGATGGTGTGACCTTTTAATCCGAGTCCCCAATCTTTGATTTGTAAGTGGTCTTGCATGACAATTTAGATTTAAATAAAAAAAGCCCGATTCTGTCGAACCGGGCTCTTTCATGGTTTATATTTTTTTATTTTTTTACCAGACAATAAGCAGCTCCGATTCGACCTTGAGGACGAAAGTAAAAGTAAAAAAAGATAAAATATGCGGTGGCTGCGATTAACATGTTTCAAATGTAAAGGGTAGTTTTTTAAAAACAAATCAAATATTAAATATTTTTTTAAATTTTATTCAACAATTTACTACCTGATTACAAATACAGAAAATTAAATATTATTCAGCCTTTTAAACAGAATAATATTTTGGAATTAATCCATTGTTCTATCTTCCCATTTTTCTTTATTTGAGATAATCTCTTCTTGTTTTTTAATTGATTCTGTATGGATCAAATTGAACAATTCCTTGATAAATTCAGGGTTAACCTGAAGGCTTTTTGCCCATTCCTGCCTTGATTCAAAAACTTTTTTCCACCTTTCCATTTGAAAAATGGCCACGTTGTTCTTTTTCTTATAGATCCCTGCCTTTTCAACCAATCTCATTCTTCTGCTCAACATCTCTAATAAATCCCTATCCACATCATCAATATGTTGCCGGATTACTTCTAGCTGTGATTCTAAAACCGGATTATCGGTCGTCGGAAAACGTGTTTCCAAAGTGTTTAAAAGTTCGGATAATGCATAGGGAGTCAACTGTTGGGCAGCATCAGACCATGCATTTTCAGGATCAATATGTGATTCAATCATGAGGCCATCAAAATTAAGATCCAATGCCATTTGAGATATTTGGGAAATCAAATCTCTTCGACCACAAATGTGACTTGGGTCATTAATTAAAGGTAATTCAGGATACCTCGTTCTTAATTCCAAAGGAATTTGCCAAGTGGGACTGTTCCTGAAAATTTCGTCATTGAAATTGGAAAAGCCCCGGTGGATAGCCCCCAACTTGTCTATTCCCGCATGATGAATACGCTCTAAGGCTCCAATCCATAAAGCAAGATCCGGATTTACAGGATTTTTTACCAAGATTGGAATATCTACACCTTTTAGACTATTGGCTATTTCCTGAACAGTGAACGGATTAACTGTAGACCTCGCTCCTATCCAAAGAATATCCATACCTGCCTGCAATGCTTCTTCGACATGTTGCGGACTGGCAACTTCAATTGCAAATTTAACTCCGTACTTTGATTTGATATCTCTAATCCAGGAAAGTGCTGGACTTCCTACCCCTTCAAAACTATTCGGACGGGTCCTGGGCTTCCAAACGCCACCTCTTATGATCCTAATCCCATTATTCACCAATACCTCAACTGTCTTTTCAAGTTGCTGCGGGGTTTCTACACTACACGGACCCGCAATGATCAAAGGATTTGATTCTTGTAGGTTCCAGTTTTCCAGTTTATTGATTTTCAATTTTTTTCTTTTAGTTTTCTAACCAAAGTTTTTTCTCCAAAGTTTGGACTATTTGAAAATAGTGTAGCCCAGTGTCCATTCAAAAAAGTCTGCTTTTCCCTTATGTGCTTTAATGCTTAAGCTGGTAAATATTCCATTAGAAAATCGGTATCCCATGCCAACTCTTTGGTAGTACCAATTCCATTCCCCGTTATGTTTGTTCCTATGCAAATATACGCCCAGACCCATAGGAGCGAAAAGATTTTTTGTCAATACCCATTCCCAAGAACCAAAAAGTGCAAATGCGTTGGAATCCCAAAAACGAGAAGTCATAGGTTCATCCATCCTTTCCTTTGAATTAGCAGAATAGAATTGTTCCAGTCCAAGTCCAAGCCTGTGTTTGTAGGATATTTCCCTCAGAATATGAACACCAATCCCCAATTTGAAATTGTTATCATCTCCAATAAAATATTGCTTTGTACCTGGTGCCAAGTGGAAATTCAGTAAGGTCCTTTTATCTTGCTTAGGTATAGATCTGTCAGAAAATACTTTATCGTGATTTTTGGTCAATCTGTAATTTGCACCAAATGTGAAAGGAAGTAAATTTATCCCGGTATTCGGAAGACTTAACGCCCCATTTGAAAAATGCCTAAACCCAATGCCAGTATACAACTCCATCCTTTCATTTAACTCTCTAGATGCCCTGAAACCTAGATTTATGAATGCGTTTCTGTAAGAACCAATAAATAAGTTAGTTGGATTATCAATAGGGTCATAAGGATTAAAGTTAAATGATAGGCCATATGAAAAATAATAACCGAATTTCCATCTCTTGTCGGAAGGGTAGGAAAATGGAATGTCCATAAAAAAATAAACCGCATTTGGATTTCCAACCACCTCATTTTGGAAGCTGGAAGCATAAACCCCAATTCCATAAACAGGGAATCTATATAATTTTGCATAAATGCTTTCTGATCCTTTCTGAAAGCCAAGCCTTGCATCCACTCCAATGTAATTTGTATTTTTCTTAAGTTCAGCACTGCTTGCTGAACCATTTTCAATTATGGGCCCCAACTCAAAACTTACATCAAGATATTTTATTAATTTTGGCGAGTTTCCATTAAAAAGTTTGTTCGATTGGGAAAAAGCACCCTGATATAATAAAAAATTAAAGATGATGAGGATTACTTTTCTCATTTGTTGAAAGAATTTGCCTGAACTATTCGTAATTATAACAATATATCTCTCCCATTTTCCTCTCTAAAATAAATTTTAATTATATCTTTTATCTATTTACCTAAAATTCATAAATAAAAAAATATTTTTATTTATTGCTAGACTTAATTTGACTACAAAATCCTAAAGTCTTAAATAGCGAAACAAAGATAAAGCTCATGGAGTTTTTTTGATATATTTGCAGCCTGATTTCACTCCTATGAAAGTAAAACCCGAAATATCTTTTGAGAATTTAGAAGTGGCCTTCGCCTCAAAATCTGATGGAGAGTTAAAGAAAATGTATTTTATCTTTGCCACCATCAACAATAACTTAGCCGTAAGTGTAGGAACCAAATTAGCTAATTGGGCCTTTGCCCTTAAATTACCCATAAAAGGATTAATGAAAAATACCATGTTCGGACATTTTTGTGGGGGGGAAAGTATAGAAGATTGCCAACAAGTAGTTGATAAGCTTTCTGAATTTAACGTCAAATCAATATTGGATTATTCAGTTGAAGGGAAAGGTGATGAGGAAAGCTACGAGGCTACCAAAAAAGAAATTCTCAGAACCATAAAGAGGTCAGCAGGTGATGACAATATCCCATTTGCAGTTTTCAAAGTAACAGGACTTGGGGATTTTAAAATCATGACCAAAATCCAAAGTGGAAAAAAACTGAGCACCAAAGAATTGACCGCATTTGAAAGGGCCAAAAACAGGGTAGATGAACTTTGCCTTGAAGCTTTTAAAGTTGGAACAAAAATCCTTGCGGATGCTGAGGATTCATGGTATCAGGATGTATTGGATACTATGGTTTATGAAGCTATGGAAAAATACAATCGAGAGTCCTGTGTAGTTTACAATACATTTCAAATGTATAGGCATGATATGCTGGACAGATTAAAAGAGGCCCATAAAACAGCAAAAATGAAAGGTTATATTCTAGGTGTGAAGTTAGTTAGAGGGGCCTACATGGAAAAAGAAAGAGAAAGAGCAGAAAAGAAAGGTTATCCAAGCCCTATACAACCAGACAAATTATCAACAGACAGAGACTATGATGCTGCCGTCAAATATTGCGTAGAAAATATAGATACTATTTGTTTGGTTTCCGGATCTCATAATGAGCAAAGTAATCTAATGTTGACTGAATTACTTTCTAAATTCAACATCAATTCGAAGGATGACAGAGTGTATTTTGCCCAATTATATGGAATGAGTGACAACATTTCCTTCAATCTAGCCCATGCTGGCTTTAATATAGTCAAATATGTGCCTTATGGCCCTGTAGAAAAAGTAATGCCATACCTATCTCGGAGGGCAGAAGAAAACACCTCTGTTGCAGGTCAAAGCAGTAGGGAATTTGAATTGATAAAAAGGGAAATAAAAAGAAGGAAAATTTCAAAGAAATAAGAAAACATACTACGGATATTAAATTCCGCGGGAAATAAAAGAAAATTTGAACTGAAGATAATTTCACAATGCAATTATTAAGCGAACAGGAGTTAGAGAGAAGGAAAGACAGAGAGGAATTAATGAAGTTGGGGATAGACCCCTATCCTGCTGAAACCTTTCCTATCAATGTCACGGCGGAAGACATCCACAAAAACTACGAAAACAGGAAAAATGATTATAAAAGCATTTCCATAGCAGGAAGATTAATGAGTAGAAGAATCATGGGCTCTGCATCATTTGCTGAAATTCAGGACGCTACCGGAAGGCTTCAGATTTATGTAAGAAGAGATGATATTTGTCCGGATGAGGACAAGACCTTTTATAATACCGTTTTCAAAAAATTACTAGGCATTGGCGATTTCATTGGAGTAAAGGGATATATTTTCACCACCCAAACAGGAGAAATTTCATTACATGTTACTGAATTAAAAATTCTTTCCAAATCTGTAAAGCCGCTCCCTATCGTAAAAAGAGATGAGCATGGAAATGTTTATGATGGATTTACTGATCCTGAACTGAGATATAGGCAAAGGTATGTTGACTTAACAGTCAATCCTGAGGTAAAGGAGGTTTTTCTGACCCGGTCAAAAATTATCACCAACATGCGACGTTACTTTGACGACCATGGTTGGCTTGAAGTGGAAACTCCCATATTGCAACAGGTCCATGGGGGAGCAGCTGCCAGGCCTTTCCATACCTATCACAACACCTTGGATATGCCTTTATATTTAAGGATAGCAAACGAATTGTATTTAAAAAGGCTAATAGTTGGAGGCTTTGATGGTGTTTATGAATTCGGGAAAATGTTCAGAAACGAAGGTATGGACAGAACCCATAATCCAGAGTTTACTTCTTTGGAAATTTATGTGGCTTATAAAGATTATGTTTGGATGATGGAAATGGTTGAGGAACTGATAGAAAAAGTCACCTCCTCAATTCATGGAACTACGGTGGTAAAAGTGGGAGACAAAGAAATTGACTTTGCCGGACCCTACAGACGATTGACCATGTTTGATTCAATCAAAGAATATGCTGGAGTAGATGTCAGTGAAATGGATGAAGCAGGACTTAGGAAAGTTTGTGCTGAATTCGGGATCGAGGTAGACCATTCTATGGGCAAAGGAAAATTGATTGATGAAATCTTCGGTGCAAAAGTTGAAGGCTTCCTAATTCAGCCCACTTACATTACAGACTATCCTGTTGAAATGACTCCTTTGGCTAAAAAACACAGAAGTAAAGAAGGTCTTGTTGAACGATTTGAGCTATTTGTGAATGGAAAAGAAATTGCCAATGCTTATTCTGAGTTAAACGATCCCATCGACCAAAGGCAAAGATTTGAGGAGCAATTAAAACTTGCTGAAAGAGGAGATGATGAGGCCATGGCAATGGATGAGGATTTCTTAAGGGCATTGGAATATGGTATGCCACCAACTTCAGGCCTTGGGATAGGAATTGATCGTTTGACCATGTTGCTTACTAATAAATCTACCATTCAGGAGGTATTATTCTTTCCTCAGATGAGGCCAGAGAAAAAAGTATCAATTGCTTCTGATGAAGATTTTATGTCTTTGGGTATACCTTCTGGGCTTATCCCAGCTATCCGAGACCTTAACATCCATACAATTGAGCAATTAAAAGAACAGGATGTCAATAAGTTATTTAACGACATCTGTGGGAGAAGGAAGAAACTTAAACTTGAAGTTGGCAATCCCACCAAGGAGGAAGTTGAAAAATGGATTGCTTAAACTGGTGATCTACTAATCAAAAATAGGCTGTCTCATAAATTGAGACAGCCTCTTTTTTGCTTTTTTTGAATTAATTAGTAATCATATACCAAATACCTATTTTTTCTATTCTTAAGGTCATTTTTCAGAATATTCAAATCCGTATATTCATTCAGTTTAGATCCATTTTCAAGTAAAAAAATTATCATTCTCAATTTGGTAACTGCACCTCCATGAAAGCCATCCAACATTTCATCATCATTTGATCCAAAAGTTGATAAATATCTCATATTCCATAATTCAAACCCATTAATTTCAAAAGAATGTTCAATAGAACCCATAACCTGTTCCATATATTGATAGTTTCCAGATGATTCCAGGACTGCATTTACCGCATCCGCATATGGAGGCAGATATGCTATTACATAAATCCCATTATTCTTACAAAAATCAAGTAATTTATTCAATTCATTTAAAGATCTGGGATTAACTTCCATACCATGTTTAAAAATACCTTCATTATCCTCTATTTGTTGAAATGAGAATTTAAATCCAAAATCTCCTGCGGTGGAATCCCCATTCATTAGTTTTTCAATTTGCTTGCCATATAACATACTACCATCCTTTCTATATCCCATTTTATTTACATTGGCATTTAATCCTAAAATCGCTATATTTTCTTCATCTTTTACCGGAAATAATGTTTCCAAATCAATCCTTCCGTTCAAAAGATCTTCGTAAACATTTTTTAGACTTGATGAAGCAGGAAATGCTTTATAAGGTATTTTAGTTTCTAAAGAAGTTTCCCCTTGCAATGGGTCCCAAAAGGAATTAAACATGAATTGGTCTAAACCAATAATTAAAACTTTTGGGTATTTATCTTCTCCAATACTTCTTAGAAAAGGAAGATAGTCCGAAATAGAGTTAAAAATAACCTTTGTTGTCCCTGCATTAAAAAAAGAAGCATTGGTAAACATATCTTCCCGGAACTGCAGGACCCTGGAAGTTCCTATCACCATAACATCAAGTTTTTCCCTAATCTGAATTTCCTTCCATTTCAAATATTCATAATTACTTTCATCATAAAAATAACCTATAAGGTACTTTCTATTTGATTGAATAAGTTTGTCAAAGGAGTTCTTTGTAACAAAACTTTCACCTGAATTATTCAAAATATAAAAAGGCGGTAATAGAAAAATTAAAGGAAGCAATCCAAATCCCAAAATTTTAAATACAAATTCTCTCATTTCTCAGGTTAAAATTGAAAATAGATAAATTCCTGCTCAGCACCACCAAACCAAATTATGACAAATATTATGGCATAATATAACGTATACCTAAGAGGCCTTTTCCAATTTTGGCCCAAATGAGCTATACCGAATTGCCATTCTCTTCCATTCCATTCAATTAATATTAGGAAAGCGATGAAAATCAATGTTAAAAAAGCCTTCATCATCCCTGGAAAGTCGGGAATTGAAAACAATGAAATTGAAAACATTCCCGATAAATATTGAAAAGCGTGTGAAACATTATCAGCTCTAAAAAAAACCCAAGCAACCAAGGTCAAACAAAAAGTTAATAAAATCATTAACAATTCGTGGAAGTTTGGCAATAATTTTCCTTTAGCTACAATTTCCAAGTTATTTCGATTATTATCAGTAAGTAACAAGGGAAGAAAATAAATGGCATTCAATAACCCCCAAACAATAAATGTCCAATTTGCACCATGCCAAAAACCACTGACAACAAAAATGATAAAAGTGTTTCTTACTTTCATTGAAGTTCCACCTCTACTACCCCCAAGAGGAACATACAAATAATCCCTGAACCAAGTAGATAAAGAGATATGCCATCTTCTCCAAAATTCAGCTATATCTCTTGAGAAATAGGGAAAATTGAAATTTCTCATCAAATGAAACCCAAATAGCCGGGAAGTTCCGATGGCTATATCAGAATAACCCGAAAAATCTCCATAGATCTGAAATGCAAAAAAGAATGCCCCTAATAACAAAGTGCTGCCAGAATAACTATCAGGATTATCAAAAATCAAATTTACAAATTCTGCGCAATTATCCGCAATCACTATTTTTTTAAACAAACCCCAGAGAATCTGTCTCATTCCATCCACGGCCTTATGGTAATCAAAAATCCTCTTTTCATAAAACTGAGGCAACAAATTAGTTGCCCTTTCAATAGGTCCGGCTACCAATTGAGGAAAGAAACTTACAAAAGCAGAAAATGCAATAAAATCCTTAGTCGGTTCTAATTTTTTTCTGTAGACATCAATGGTATAACTCATTGTCTGAAAAGTGTAAAAACTTATTCCGACGGGCAAAACAATCTCCAATGAACTGGCATGAATTTCTTTTCCAAAAAAAGAAAAAGCGGTCACGAAATTATCCAAGAAAAAATTATAATACTTGAAAAAACCTAAAAAACCCAAATTAACCAGCATACTGGTCCATAATAATCCTTTTCTTTTAATAGGATTATCAGTATTTGCCAGCTTTATCCCTATCAAAAAATCTACAATCGTGCTGAAAATGATCAAAAACAGGAACCTCCAATCCCACCACCCATAAAAGACATAACTAGCAACAACCACCAAAAAATTTTGATATTTTAAATTTCTTTGTGTTGCAAACCAATATAGAATAAAAACAATGGGTAAAAAGACCGCAAAATCAATTGAATTAAAAAGCATCTTATTCTAAACAATAAAAACGATTAAATAATATTTACAATAATTAAATTTTGTCAAATCTATTTTAAATTAACTGTATATACAAATATTTTCAAAAAGAAATTTATTTAATCTTATTTTCTCTTTATTTATTTCAATAAATTAAATTGAGATTATTTTTCTATCCAACTTTTTCCTTAACCAGAATTACAAAAAAATTATGAATTTGAACATTATATTGTCAAATAATCAAAAAATTCATTTATTCTTTTTTAATTTAATAACTTATAACTAATAATTGTATGAACCTCAGATTGAACTCTGAATTTGGAACCCTGAAAGCAGTACTTATGCATCGGCCTGGAAAAGAGATTGACAGACTGACGCCCTATAATAAAAATTACCTTTTGTTTGAGGATGTCCCCTATTTAGAGGCCATGCAGAAGGAACATGATTTTTTTACTGATTTAATCAAACAAACCACAGGTGCTCAAGTATACCGCTTACACGAACTGTTAATCCAAACTCTTTCAGATAGAAATATTTTGGAAAATTTAATGGAGGATGCTTTAAAAAAATCAGGACAGACCCAATTTAAAGAATATATACTCGAAAGGTTCTCGACTGCTGAATGTGCCACAGTATTGACTGCGGGTATTAAAGTCCATGAACTGAAAAGAAAAATACCCAACTTGCCTTCGATGGAATTGCTGGATTATGCATTTGTTATTCCTCCAAGTCCAAATCTATATTTCCAAAGAGATCCTATGGCTATCACTCCAGGAGGAATCATTTTTTCCAGTATGAAAATGGAAGGAAGGCAAAGAGAAGCCAATATATTAAGGGCAATTTTTGAAAACCACCCCGACTTTAAAGAACATGTTAACAGGTTATATCCCCTCAACGGACATGAATCTCCTCCCAGCATCGAAGGTGGTGATGTCATAGTATTATCCAAAAAAGCCGTTGCCATTGGAAATTCTGAAAGGACTGATGAAAAAGCAATTTACCATGTTGCCAAGGCCCTGCTTGCTGAAGGTTCCGTTGAAAGGGTCTACGATGTCCATCTCCCAAAAAAGCGGCAATTCATGCATCTTGATACTGTATTTACCGTTTTGGACGAAAACCTCGTACTTACTTATCCAGATGCCTTAAATTCTGTTTTACATACTTCTCTATATACTTTGAAAGAAATTAGCGGGGATAAAGTGCATATCAAAAGACAGGTGCTTAACGAGTCTTTGCTTACGGTTTTGGAAAGGGAAATTCCTCATTTGGAAATTTTATCAACCGCAGATGGAAATCCCGATTATTCAATGCGTGAGCAATGGTTTGATGGGGCAAATGTTTTTGCAATTGGGCCAAGGAGAGTTATCTCCTACAACAGAAACATTCATACAAACCGGGCTTTAAGAAACATGGGGGTAGAGGTCCTTGAAATCCCTTCCTCGGAACTTTCAAGGGGATTAGGAGGACCTAGGTGTATGACCATGCCCCTTAGCAGGGCCAAAGTTTGAGGGTGAAATTAGTTTAAGATTTGAAATAAAATGTTAGGCTTTTGGGTAATAGAAAGTTCATCCTTCAATTTCTCTTGCCAATTCTTCATACCAGTCCAATCCATATTTTCGGACCAAGGCATCTTTCAGAAATTTATAAACAGGAACTCCCAATTTACTACCTAAACTACAAGCTGGACTACAGATGCTCCACCTATCGTAATTGAGGGCATCAAACTGATCATATTTGGTGATTCGGATAGGGTAAAGATGACAACTGATTGGTTTTTTAAAATCTATTTTTCCATCCAGGTAGGCTTGCTCAATCCCGCATTTTAAAATCCCTTTTTCATCATATAATGCATAGGCACATTCTCTGTTTTCTCCAATGGTAGGGGTACATTTGTCTCCGTCTTTATCAATCACCCAGGTACCTTGCTGCTCGATTACCTTCCTGCCCTCTTCTGTGATATAATCTTTAACTATGGGATAAACCTTTTCAAGCAATTCTGTCTCCCCATCTTCCAATGGTGCTCCAGAATCTCCCTCTACACAACATGCTCCTTTACATTTCTCTAAATCGCAGACAAAAAATTGTTCTTTGATGTCATCTGAGATTACAGCATTTCCTATTAGAATCATTTTAAATCAAATTTCGAAATACAAAGTTAGGCATATAAGACAAAATCAACCTATTCAACTCCAAACTAGTTCCTGAGCATTCTTCAAATTCTTTGGACTATTAAATATCTTAAAAGGAAATAAAAAAAAGAACCGTTCTGAAGTCTCAGAACGGTTCAACCCAGCACTATGAAGAAAAGCTTTTAAAGCCTTTCATTAATAACAGAGTTAGTTCGTTATTGTTTGTTTTTTTTTATTTTTTTTTTCATAAATTCGTTATCCGAAGAATTTTACACTTGGATTACCCAATCTATTTTCCTTTCTTCCTTTAATAATTTTCTCAAATAATACCCACCAGTTCATTTCATCAATCTTTTATCAAGTGGACTAAAATTAATATTCACTAGGTTACAATTTAATTTGCATACAAATAATTCTAAGATAAACTGATCTTTTATATTAAAATATACGTTAGTCAAGAATAAAATTATTCCCTTAATTTGCAAAGTGCAAGCCAACTTGTCGCTGTTCTGCCCTGATCTTTTTTCAGGACAGAAGAGAGGAAAGTCCGGGCAACTTAGAGCGCCATACTTCCTAACGGGAAGGGATCAGTCTGGTGAAGGCCTGATTACAGAAAGTGCCACAGAAAATATACCGCCCCGATCCCGATAGCTATCGGGACGGGGTAAGGGTGAAAAGGTGGGGTAAGAGCCCACCGCTCCGGCAGTGATGAAGGAGGCATGGTAAACCTTATGGGTTGAAAGATCAAATAGGTCCCGCAATGAAATTTGATTTCATAAAAGGTTGCTCGTCTTTATGCGGGATGGGTAGATCGATTGAACCCTGATGTGAGTCAGGGTCTAGATAAATGACAAGTTAGTCATCCATTTGGGTGATAAACAGAACCCGGCTTATAGGCTTGCACTTTTTTTTACAAAAATCTCTTTTATGGCAAAAATTCTGATTATTGATGATGAAAAAGTCATTAGATCGACTTTAAAAGAAATCCTGGAATACGAAAAATATGAAATTGCTGAAGCCCAAGATGGGGAACAGGGGTTAAAAATGATTCAGGAAGAAGATTATGACCTGGTCTTATGCGATATCAAAATGCCTAAAATGGACGGTATTGAGGTATTGGAGCAAGCTTCGAAATTGGAAAAGCAGCCCCAATTCATTATGATATCCGCTCATGGCAGTATTGAAACAGCCGTAGATGCCACAAAAAAGGGAGCATTTGATTTCATACCAAAGCCCCCGGATCTGAATAGGTTACTTCTTACAGTCAGAAATGCGCTGGATAAAAAGCATTTGGTTTCCGAAACCAAAGTTCTGAAAAAAAAGCTTTCCCAAAAACTGGATATGGTTGGGCAATCTCCTGCTATCACCCATGTAAAATTGACGATTGAAAAAGTTGCCCCAACAGATGCCCGTGTTCTCATTACAGGGCCTAATGGAACTGGAAAAGAACTCGTAGCCCACTGGCTGCATCAGAAAAGTAACCGTTCAGATGCACCATTTATTGCAGTGAATTGTGCTGCCATACCTGCTGAATTAATTGAAAGTGAACTTTTTGGACATGAGAAAGGTGCATTTACTTCTGCAGTTAAGCAAAGAGTAGGGAAATTTGAACAGGCAAATGGAGGTACTTTGTTTTTAGATGAAATCGGTGATATGAGCCTTTCAGCTCAATCTAAAGTTTTAAGGGCGCTTCAAGAGCATAAAATAACCAGGGTTGGAGGTGACAAAGACATCAAAGTTGATGTTCGGGTTTTAGCGGCAACAAATAAAGATTTAAAAAAAGAAATTGAAGAGGGTAATTTTAGGGAAGATTTGTATCACAGGCTAAGTGTGATTTTGATACAGGTACCCGCATTGAAAGACAGAAAAGAAGATATTCCTCTTCTGGTGAATAAATTTCTTGAAGACATTGCAAATGAGTATGGGATTGCCAAAAAAGAAATAAGTAAAGAAGCAATTGCAAAACTTCAGGAATTTCCTTGGACAGGGAATATTAGGGAATTAAGAAATGTAGTGGAAAGATTGGTGATCTTAGGTGATAAAACAATCAGTCTGGAAGATGTTAAAAAATATGCTGACTATTAAGCCAGCACATTTTTTATCCTTTGATTTCCTTACTGCCAACTTCTTTTGCATAGGCAGGACAGGGTTTGCTCGATGCACATGCACCAAGGGCCAAAAGTCCAAGAGCCATCAAAACTACTGCTAATCTTTTCATGCTTTTCAAATTTTAAAACCAAATATGTTTAATTCTTAAAGGATTACAAAATTAATTGACCATTAAATTACATCCTCTTATCTCACTATTATCAAATCGCCCTAAAATCTCAAGTCTATTTTGACTGTCTAAAGTGCCCAAATCCTGAGTTTCAATAAAAGCACAGGAATGGAAATTAGCCAAATCAATAATATTAATACCACCTTGCTTTCGGTTTGAATAAGAAAATGGATCGTTTATATCTCTGACCATAACGCGCATGGTAAAAGGAATATTATATTTCCCATCACTTTTTGAATATGCTTGGGACATCAATTCAGTCATTCCATATTCTGAATGGATCTGTTTTTTTCTAAAAGACTTTTTTAAAATAGAATGTACTTCTTCCCTGATCATTTCTTTTCTCCTCCCTTTCATTCCACCTGTTTCCATCACAATCAAGTTTTCCATAAAAGGTAAATCCAATTTCCCTTCAACTAAATCCAATAAAGCAAATGTAACCCCTAATAAAATGACCTTTTTTTTATCCATTTTCAGAAATTCCAACGTTTTAATTAAATCTTTATGGTTATACAAGTAAAACCCTGAAAATTCAGAACCTGACTTTTGGATCAAATGCTCTGCCATGTGCACTAGTGAACTACCCTTCCTCTCAAGATATGATGGCAATAATGAAAGAATATGATAATTTTTTATATTTCCATATTCTTTTTCGAACAGGTTGATGGAATGGTTTAAATAAAACTCTTCTGACCAATAATAATGCCTGGATGTTATGGCCCCAGTGGTCCCGCTACTGGAATAATATCCCTTAAATAAACTCATTTCTCCACAAACAACTGGAAAGTCCTTAAAAAATCGGATTGGTAAAAAAGGTATATCTTCTATTTTTCTTATTGAGTAAACTGATATTCCCCGATATTTAATGTATTCTTTGTAAATGACATTATATCTGGCCTGGAAATAAAAAAGTTCGAGTGCTTTTTCTTCAAAATTCTTTATATTCAAATTGAGTATATCCTCTTGAAAACTTTTGAAATATTTCATCGTTTTATAATTTGTCAACTGAAAATTGAGCAATTTTACCCCCTTACACGATTTGACGTAAATTTACTTTAGCATGGCCAGTGTAAAAAATTATATTTATTTATTGTTTAGCCCAATTGTATTTGCCTGTGTTTCTCCCCCAGACAATTTCCCAACGGTCCCTGAAATTGCTTTTGAGGATATGCGCTTTGTAAATACAACAGGGTCTGACTCCTTGATAGTATCTATAAATTTTAAAGATAATGAAGGTGATTTAGGCCTTAATCCAACAGATATTGACCCCCCGTTTCAACCAGTAAATTACATTAGAGATGCTTCCGGTAACCTGATAACTTTTGGAAATAGACCCCCAGAGGCTCCCCCTTTCAATCCATTGGATTGGGTAATCAATCCGATAGTAAATAATACCGTTGTAAGAGATACCGTTTGGGTAGAACAAAACCCTGACCATAACAATATTTTTATCAAATTTTTCATTAAAAGAAATGGTGTTTTTAACGAGTTTAGGTGGGAAGACCCACCATTTTATACCACATTCAATGGAAGATTCCCAAGGCTTTTCAATAGTACAACAGGACAGCCTGTAGAGGGAACAATTCAATATTCTATGTTATCATTTGGCTGGCAATCAATATTCAGAAATGACACAATTAGGATTGATGTTCATATACAGGATAGGGCACTTAATAAAAGCAATATAGTCTCCAGTCCGGAGGTAACGCTTAATCAAATCAACAGGTAATCACTTATAAAAACTAGGATAAAAAAGGCACTTTAATGAAGAAGTGCCTTTTGTTTTAATACCAAAATTGGTTTAAAGAATTTTTGGATATTTCTCTGGATTGGTCTCGTGCATCATTGCATAAACTTTTTCGACCACGTCATCTACAGATGGCTTCGAAAAATAATCCCCATCTGAAGAATATGCAGGTCTATGGGCTTTAGCAGCCAAAGTAGCAGGTTGGGAATCCAAATAATAATAGGCATTTTGTTCTTCCACTACCTTTTGCATCATATAGGCAGAAGCTCCACCTGGAACATCCTCATCAGCAAATAGAACCCTATTGGTTTTTTTGATTGATTCTAAAATCATCTGATCCACATCAAAAGGAAGAAGCGTCTGAACATCAATAACTTCTACTTCAATACCCATTGCAGATAGTTCTTCTGCCGCCTCCTCCACAATTCTGCACATAGATCCATAAGTCACTACTGTTAAATCATTACCTGTCCTTAAAATTTCAGGTCTTCCCAATTTAACCCTGAACTCTCCAATATTTGATGGCATCTTTTCCTTTAATCGGTAACCATTGAGACATTCAATAACCAATGCAGGTTCATCAGCCTGCATTAAAGTATTGTACATACCCGCTGCCTGGGTCATATTTCTTGGAACACAAATCAACATTCCTCTTAAAGAGTGTAATAACATACCTATTGGAGATCCAGCATGCCAAACGCCCTCTAATCTATGGCCTCTTGTCCTGACAATTAACGGTGCTTTTTGTCCTCCTTTGGTTCTGTAATGAAGGCAGGCCAAATCATCAGAAAGTGTCATCAAGGCATAATGAATGTAATCCAAATACTGGATTTCAGCCATTGGCCTCAAACCCCTCAAAGCAGTCCCAATTCCCTGACCTATTATGGTCACTTCCCGAATACTGGTATCGGTGACTCTTAATTCACCATGCTTAGCCTGTAACCCTGCAAAAGCCTGGTTAACATCTCCAATTTTCCCAACATCTTCACCGAATGCAAAAAACTTTGGGTCATTGCTTAAAAGATGATCAAAGCATGCCTGCAATACTTCCCGTCCATCAACCAAAGGAGCTTCAGTCTCATATCGAACCGAAATTGGCTCAACACTTTCCGAAGAATAATCCGATTGTGAATATAAATGACTACTATATCTATCTTCATTCAGATCTTGCTGTTTTTCATACCAGCTTTTCAACTCAAATTTTAATTCTACAGGGTCCTCTCTCATTGCCCACAATGCCCTTCTCACAGTGCTAATAACATCTTTCCGGATAGGGTTTAAAGTTTTCGTCAAATCATCTGCCAAAGCATGTAGTAAAACTGAGTTGCTGGATTTATTGGAAGCTGATCTGATCAATTGAGCCGCCTCTTTTAATTCTGATTTTATTTCAGAAGAAAACGCATTCCATGCCGAATCTTTTTCTTTTTTAACAAATACTTTAGCCTCCTGCTCTATCTCATCCAATTCCTCAGGGGTAGCCAATCCATTTTCAGTTAAAAATTTCCGGAATTGTAAGGTACAATCAAACTGTTTTTCCCAATCCAGTCTTTCTTTTGGTTTATAGCGTTCATGGGACCCTGAGGTAGAATGTCCCTGCGGTTGCGTCAACTCAATTACATGGATCATTACAGGAACATGTTCCTCTCGCGCAATTCTTGCAGCATTTTCATAGGTTCTATCCAAAGCTTCATAATCCCAGCCTTTCACAACAAAAATCTCGTATCCCTTCTGGTCATCATTTCTTTGAAGACCTTTCAAAATCTCCGAAATACTACCCTTTGTGGTATGGTACTCATTAGGAACAGAAATCCCATATCCATCATCCCAAATTGAAATTACCATAGGTACCTGGAGTACACCAGCAGCATTGACTGTTTCAAAAAACATCCCTTCTGAAGTAGAGGCATTTCCAATTGTACCCCATGCTACTTCATTCCCTTCCTTACTGAATTCTTTTAATTCTTTCAATTGAGGGTTCTGCCTGTAAAGTTTTGAAGCATAAGCAAGTCCTAATAATTTTGGCATCTGTCCGGCAGTTGGTGAAATATCTGCTGAGGAATTCATCATATTTGCCAAATCCTTCCAAGTACCATCCTCATGCAAAGAACGAGTTGCAAAATGACCGTTCATCAACCTACCAGCTGAAGCAGGATCTGCTTCTACAGAGGTATGGGCATATAATTGGGCAAAATATTCCTTTATTGTCAATTGACCTATTGCCAACATAAAAGTCTGATCTCTGTAATAACCGGCCCTGAAGTCACCATTTTTGAAATGTCTTGCCATAGCAAGCTGAGCAAGTTCTTTGCCATCACCAAAAATTCCGAATTTCGCCTTGCCCATAAAAACTTCCTTCCTCCCCATTAAAGATGCATGCCTACTTTCCCACATAAGCCTGAAATCCTTGATAAGCTGCTCTTTATCAAACACTTTTGTTTTTATATTTTTTGTAATTGTTGCCAAATTTGTCATTTTTATTTTCTCAAAAGCTACTTTGGGTTTTTTCACCTGTTTCCAAGTATTCCAAAAATAGGGAAATTTGGTATTTTTACAAACTTCGAAACAGAATAATTTATATTTTTTTCAATAAATAATTTTGAATTAAATATTAAAAATAAATATTATCAAAATTTTATTCTTTATTTATTGATTATACCAATTATAAAAATTAGTCAATTTGTGTTTTTGCCATATAAATTCTTTTTATATCAAATGCGGTACTATATCCGAATTTTTATTTCCATAAAACTCTTTTTTAAAATATAGTTAAGCAAATTAATGTTTTAAAATATAAAATTTCGAAATCATAGTATTTTCTTAATCAATTCAAAATAAGTTAATTGATTTTGTATTGAATAGGTCTTCACTTATTATCTTTGCGAAACTGTTTTAAAAAACCCAAATTTTAACGATATGATCATAGGTGTTCCAAAGGAAATTAAAAACAATGAAAATAGAGTGGCATTGACTCCAGGGGGAGCAAAAGAATTGATTAAAAGAGGCCACCGTGTTTACATCCAACATTCAGCTGGGGAAGGCAGTGGCTTTTCTGACGATGAGTATACTGCTGCAGGAGCTGCAATTCTCCCCACTATAGAAGAGGTTTACGGCATTGCCGAAATGATCATTAAGGTGAAAGAACCCATTGAACCTGAATACAAACTCATCAAAGAAGGTCAGTTACTTTTTACCTATTTCCACTTTGCCTCCTACGAACCATTGACCAAAGCTATGGTCGAAAGCAAGTCCATTTGTTTGGCTTATGAGACTGTGGAAAAAGCAGACAGAAGTCTTCCTTTACTTGTTCCTATGTCTGAAGTAGCAGGTAGAATGGCCATACAAAAGGGAGCTAACTATCTTGAAAAACCCCTCAAGGGACGAGGCATTCTTCTGGGAGGTGTCCCAGGGGTTCTCCCTGCAAAAGTTTTGATTTTGGGTGGTGGTATAGTAGGAACCCAAGCAGCGTGGATGGCAGCTGGACTGGGGGCTGATGTGACCATAATGGATGTATCTCTTCCAAGGATGAGATATCTAGCAGATGTAATGCCTGCCAATGTGAAAACCATGATGTCGAATGAATACAATGTCAGGAAAATGATCAAGGATGCTGACCTGATCGTGGGTGCCGTATTGATTCCGGGTGCCAAAGCACCTCATTTGATTACCAGAGACATGTTAAAAGAAATGAAGCCAGGGACAGTTTTAGTGGATGTAGCTGTTGATCAAGGTGGATGCATTGAAACATGTAAACCAACCACACATGAAAATCCAACTTATGTAATTGATGATGTGGTACATTACTGTGTAGCCAACATGCCTGGAGCAGTTCCTTATACTTCTACCTTGGCTCTGACCAATGCCACACTTCCTTATGCTATTCAATTAGCTGATAAAGGATGGAAAAAGGCAGCTCAGGAAAATGCAGAATTGGTTCCAGGTCTCAATATTATCAATGGCGATATTGTATACAAAGCTGTTGCTGAGGCATTCAACATGGATTATGTACCGGTAGAAAAATACCTATCCTAATGCCCTATCAAAGGTATAAATAAAAAAACCTCTCCAGAACGAGAGGTTTTTTTATTTATAATTACTCAAAGTTTCTTTTGGATATCTGTTAAATCTGCCCTTTTGAGAACCTCATTGTTGATCACAACCAAGGGAGCGGATTTGCAAAAATCCATACACTTGGTTTTGATGATTTTAAACTTCCCTTTATAGTTCTCTGATTTAATCAGGTTCTTTATTTCTCCCTGTAAGTTTTTACAACCTTTCTTTTTACAGTCAGAGCCGTTGCAGACAAATATAAACCTACGGTAAGTTGCCATCAAATTTGAAATTTACATGAAGATAACAGAAGGTATTCACAATCTTGAATTAATTTAAGATTTTTAGGATATCAATTTCCGAAATCCCACTTACGAAATCAGACTTCCAATAACTTGGTACATGGGTACTCTTGTCAATTATTGTTTCTAATTTCTTAAGTCAAGATTCTCATCTTTCTCCCTTCGCTTCTACCATCACATATTCCTTCTATATTGACCCCCTACTTCATACAGGGCGTTTGTAATCTGACCCAATGAACAGTACTTCGTAGCTTCCATTAAATTTTCAAAGATGTTACCATTATGAATGGCTACTTTCTGAAGCTGTTCGAGTTCTTTCGCTGCCTTATCTTTATGCCTAATGTGAAGACGTTTTAGGGTTTCAATCTGTGCTTCTTTTTCCTCTTTGGTTGCCCTGATCACCTCTCCTGGAATGACCGTCGGAGAACCTTCAGAAGACAGGAAAGTATTTACACCAATGATAGGATACTCTCCCGTATGCTTCAACATTTCGTAATGAAGACTTTCTTCCTGAATCTTTCCTCTTTGGTACATAGTTTCCATAGCACCAAGTACACCCCCTCTTTCGGTTATCCTATCGAATTCTGCATAGACAGCCTCTTCCACCAAATCTGTCAATTCTTCAATTATAAATGCACCTTGAATTGGATTTTCGTTTTTAGCAAGGCCTAGCTCCTTATTGATAATCAATTGGATTGCCATTGCCCTTCTTACAGAAGCTTCGGTAGGTGTTGTTATGGCCTCATCATAAGCGTTGGTATGCAGGGAATTACAGTTATCATAAATTGCATAAAGTGCCTGCAATGTGGTCCGGATATCGTTGAAGTCAATTTCCTGAGCATGTAATGACCTTCCCGATGTCTGTATATGATATTTCAGCATTTGAGACCGCTCATTTGCCCCATATTTTAATTTCATTGCCTTTGCCCAAATTCTTCTGGCCACCCTACCGATTACAGCATACTCCGGGTCAATTCCGTTGGAGAAAAAGAACGAAAGATTTGGAGCAAATTTATTGATATCCATTCCTCTGGAAACATAATATTCCACATAGGTAAAACCATTGGATAATGTCAGTGCCAATTGAGTGATCGGATTGGCACCGGCCTCTGCAATGTGGTAACCTGAAATGGACACAGAATAGAAGTTCCTGACTTTTTTGTCGATGAAATACTGCTGAACATCACCCATCAACCTTAAAGAAAACTCCGTTGAAAAAATACAGGTGTTCTGTGCTTGATCCTCCTTGAGGATATCCGCCTGCACTGTACCTCTTACCAGAGTTAATGTTTTTTCTTTTATTTCCTGATAAACTTCATGAGGAAGTACCTGATCCCCTGTAACACCCAAAAGCATTAATCCCAATCCATTATTCCCATCAGGAATGGAAGTATTGTAAGTTGGCCTAGGCGCAGCCATATCCTTATATATATCTTCAATTTTGGCATTGACCTCTTCCTCCAAACCATTCTCTTTGATATAAATTTCACACTGCTGATCAATAGCTGCATTCATAAAGAAAGCAGTTATAGTCGCAGCGGGACCATTGATGGTCATGGAAACAGAAGTCAATGGATCTGCAAGATTAAAGCCGGAATATAACTTCTTAGCATCATCCAAACAGCAAACGTTAACTCCAGAATTTCCAATTTTCCCATAAATATCCGGCCGGTAATCAGGGTCTTCTCCATATAAAGTAACAGAATCAAATGCTGTGGAAAGCCTTTTTGCAGGCATGTCTTTAGATACATAATGGAAGCGCTTGTTAGTCCTTTCCGGTCCCCCTTCTCCTGCAAACATCCGGGTGGGATCCTCCCCTTCTCTTTTGAATGGAAAAACCCCTGAAGTGTATGGAAACTTTCCCGGCACATTTTCCTTCAGCCCCCATTTCAACAAATCACCCCAAGCTTCATATTTAGGAAGTGATACCTTAGGAATCTTGGACTGGGAAAGAGAAGTATGGTAAGTTTTTACTTTGAGTTCTTTGTCCCTTACTTTGAAAACATAGTAATCATCGGCATAATGCTGCACCTTCTGTGGCCAATCCTCCAACCATTTTTTGTTTTTAGGATCGAGCTCCAATTCTAATTGGGCATACACCTCCTGAAGCTCTTTAACCAACCTGTCTTGGTCAGCTACTTGTACTGATTTTACTGCTTCAATGGATTTTTGAACACTGTATAATTTTTGAGCGATATTTTTTTGATCCTCCACCCATTTGTCATAATTCCTGTTATTCTCGGATATTTCTGACAAATAACGAGTTCTCGAAGGTGGAATGATGTAAATTTTTTCAGACATTTCTTTAGTTACCTCAAATGAGGTCCCCAAATCCACCCCTGTTTTCTCAACAAGCTTGTGCATGATCGCTTTGTAGAGATTATTCATCCCCGGATCATTGAATTGCGACGCTATTGTCCCAAAAACCGGTATATCCTCATCTTCAATTTCCCAAAGATTATGGTTTCTTTTATATTGTTTTTTGACATCGCGAAGAGCATCCTGTGCACCTCTTTTGTCAAATTTGTTGAGAGCTATCACATCAGCAAAGTCCAACATATCGATTTTTTCAAGTTGTGAAGCCGCTCCATATTCAGGAGTCATCACATACAGGGACATATCAGAATGTTCGATAATTTCAGTATCGGACTGGCCAATTCCCGAAGTCTCCAAGATGATAAGGTCAAAATCAGAGGCTTTGACCACGTCAAGTGCATCCTGTACATATTTTGAAAGTGCCAAATTGGATTGTCTTGTAGCCAAAGACCTCATGTAGACCCTTGGATGGTTTATGGAATTCATCCTGATCCTATCTCCCAATAGCGCTCCTCCTGTCTTTCTTTTTGAAGGATCTACTGAAATAATCGCGATATGCTTGTCCTTAAAGTCCAGCAAAAATCTCCTGACCAACTCATCCACTAAAGACGATTTACCAGCACCACCTGTACCTGTTATGCCCAAAACCGGAGTTTTGCTTACAGTAGAAATTTTTCTAACTTCTTCAAGAATTGACTTATTTTCTTCCGGGAAATTTTCTGCTGCCGAAATACACTTAGCAATACTGGATTTATCCGATTTGTTTAAAGAAGATAAATGGAAGTTTTTACCAACAGGGAAATCTGATTTTTGAACCAAATCATTGATCATACCCTGTAAACCCATAGCACGCCCATCATCAGGAGAATATATTCTGGAAATTCCATAGTCATGCAACTCTTTGATTTCTTCCGGCAAAATGGTGCCACCACCACCGCCAAAAATTTTAATATGGTCAGCTCCCTTTTCTCTCAGGAGGTTAAACATGTACTTGAAAAATTCAACATGCCCACCTTGGTAAGATGTTATAGCTATTGCCTGAACATCCTCTTGAATTGCGCAGTCCACTATTTCCTGGACAGAACGATTATGTCCAAGGTGGATAACCTCACAACCAGTTGACTGAATAATCCTCCGCATAATATTTATAGCTGCGTCATGGCCATCAAACAAAGACGCCGCTGTAACGATTCTAATGTGGTTATTGGGCTTATATATTTCTTTTGAATAAGACATTATTTATTGGTTTTATTCCTAAATCGATTCAAATTCAATCTGTTCTGAGAATTAACACATGGAAAGCATTATACCTGCATGCGAATATAGTAAAAAAGGTACTTTATCAAACCTAATATTAATTGAAAATCAAAATAAAATTTTGTAATATTTATATTTTTCTCATCACATAAAATTTTATTCCTTATTGTTGATTAATATCAGAATATTAAATAAATTTTTTTTAAAAAAAGAAACCAAACTAAAACTGACTTAATCGAATTTAAGGGATTTTTGAAATATCATTTTCAAATATGACTTTCATCATGCTTTTCCAAATATAATCATCCGAATTTTATGCTATTGAATTTATAAACCTTTAAATTAAAGGACATATAAAAAGCCCAAGCCATGAAATTCTCCCTCTATTTAGGAAGTTATCGCAACGTCAAGGTATTCATTCATTGGACTTTTTCCCTACTGTTGCTTTGGATTATCATTTCAAATCTCAGTCAGGGAATGCCCATGATAGACATTCTATGGTTGATTTTATTTGTATTGGCCCTATTTGCCTGTGTGGTGATGCACGAGTTTGGCCATGCTTTAGCCGCTCAACGATTTGGTATTCAGACTAAAGATATCGTCTTGTACCCAATTGGGGGGATAGCAAGACTGGAAAAGTTACCGGAAGACCCCAAACAGGAACTTTGGGTAGCCTTTGCCGGACCTTTAGTCAATATAGTTTTATTCATCTTACTTTCCGTCGTATTGACATTTACCGGCTACAATTTTGAAAACTTAGAAGAAATAAAAATACAGCCAAACACCATCTTACTTTACATTGCATCAGCCAATTTGATTTTGGCTTTATTTAATTTATTACCCGCTTTCCCTATGGATGGAGGAAGGGTTTTAAGAGCTTTCCTCTCTATCAAGCTTCCTAGAGCGAAAGCCACCCAAATTGCCGGTGGAATAGGTCAGTTTTTGGCCATTTTCTTTGTCTTTTTTGGATTATTCAATAACCCGATCCTGGTCCTGATCGGGATTTTTATCTTCTTAGGAGCCGGTGCTGAAGTGGCCCATACGCAGCAGGAAAGTTTTCTAAAAGGTTTCAAAGTCAAAGATGCTTTGATGAGTCATTTTCAAATTCTGGGCTTTGACGCTCCTCTTTCAAAAGCAGTAGAAAAGCTGTTGAATTCACAGGCTACCCATTTTGTGGTAGTAAAAGATGATGTGGCGGTGGGTACAATAAGCAGGAATGAGATTATAAAAGGCCTGGAACATGAGGGAGAAAGTGCCCATATCGAAAAATTTGCAGACTTTAAACCCATCAAACTTGATATCCACTCCCCTCTCGATGATGCCTGGAAGCTTATGTTAAGCCAAAACAAAAAAGTAGCATTTATTATTGAAAACGGACATTTCCTGGGCATAATTGATCAGGAAAATATCAGTGAGCTGATTTTGGTAAAAACTGCCCTCAATCAATGAAAAAAATTCTGAAGGCTCCACATACTCTTCCGTACCAGGAAGTACTAAAACAACTGGGAAGCAGCGAAAATGGACTTGAGCCTTCAGAAGTATTGGAAAAACTCCATCTTTTTGGAAAAAATGAAATCCCTGAACCTGGGAAAAAACCCATTTGGAAAATAATACTCAAGCAATTCAACAACTTGATGGTTTATATCCTTTTGGTAGCTGTTCTCATTTCCTTCTTAACCCAACATTATGTTGATGTTTATGTTATTCTGGCCATAATTCTGATCAATGTAGGTATTGGATTTATCCAGGAATATCGTGCAGAAGGAGCTTTGGAAGCACTGAAAAATCTGTTGGTTCAAAGATGCAAAGTAATCCGTTCCGGTATCCTTCAGACAATCAATGCCACAGACTTGGTACCAGGGGATATCCTCGTATTGGAAGAGGGGGACAATGTTCCTGCTGACGCCAGGCTGATTTATTCCAAGAATGCAAGGATTACAGAATCCTCACTCACTGGAGAAGCCGTGCCTGTAGAAAAATTTGACACAATACTTCCTGACCAGATTGCCTTTGGGGATAAATCCAATATGGTATGGAAAAGCACCTTCGTTACTTCTGGGTCCATTAAAGCTGTAGTCACAGCTACCGGTCTACAGACAATGATCGGGGAAATTGCAAGCTCCCTTAGGGAAATTAATAGAGAGCAATCAAGTTTTCAGAAAAAGACCAATAAACTTGCCAGACAAATGGCTCTGATCGCCATAGGAAGTGCCTTGGTACTGTTCCTTGTCACCATTTTTTTTCAGGAAATACCTCTATCTGAATCATTTTTAATTGCTTTGGCTGCTCTGGTAGCCACTATTCCCGAAGGGCTTCCAGCTGTACTTTCCATTGTTTTGGCCATTGGCTCTTACCGCATGTCCAAAAAAAACGCCATTATCAGGGAAATGACTGCCACAGAAAGTCTGGGATCTGTTGATACCATCATAACCGATAAAACCGGAACACTGACTCAAAACACCATGACTATCACCAGACTTTGGATGCCTGAAACAAACGATGTAAGGGTAAGCGGAGAAGGCTGGGAGAGTATTGGACAGTTTCATGGAAGTAAGGAGGATATCTTGACCATTGAACAACTTTTTGAAATCGCTGCACATTGTCACAATTCATCAATAGAAATCAACGAAAAAGGGCAGTACCAAATCACAGGAGATCCTACGGAAGCTGCTTTCCTCGTACTTGGAAACAAAGCCGGAAAATCCAAAGAGCTGGAAATTTTGGAAGATGTAGCTTTCAATTCTGAACTGAAATACCGGTCAACTCTCGTCAGAAAAGAGGGGAAAAAGCTAAGGTTTTATTTGGGAGCCCCTGAAGCCATACTTTCAATTTGTACGCATAGTAGGGACAAGGAAGGTAACAAAATCCCGTTGAAAGACAAATCCTTTATAGAAGACAAGCTTCATCTTTGGTCAGAAGAAAGCCTCCGTGTATTGGCATTGGCCCAGAAGGAGGAAGAAAACCAAAAAGAAGGTCAAGAGTTGGAATTTGTTGGGCTTGCGGGAATGATTGATCCTCCGAGACATGGGGTCTTTGATGCTGTAAAATCCTGTCATGAAGCAGGAATCCGGGTAATCATGGCTACTGGTGACCATGCCTCCACTGCTCTTTCTATCGGAAAAGAAGTAGGAATTGTCAAAGAAGGAAGGGAAAAAGTATTTTCTGAATTGGAACTTTCAGAAATGGATCCTGAGGAATTTGACAAGGCAGTACAGGAAGCTGATGTTTTTTCCAGACTAACCCCAATGATGAAACTTAAAATAGCCAAATCCCTTCAAAAAAATGGTTCCCTTATAGCCATGACTGGAGATGGTGTCAATGATGCTCCAGCACTTAAGCAAGCCAATATTGGGATATCCATGGGTATTATGGGCACTGATGTGGCCAAAGATGCCTCTATGATGGTATTGGCAGATGACAATTTTGCAACTATTGTCCGAGCGGTCGAACAGGGAAGAATAGTATTCAATAATGCCAGGAGAACCTCTTTCTTTTTGATAACTACCAACTTTGCAGAAATATTTACCCTCATTTTGACAGTGATGTTTGGCCTACCAGTACCTTTGACAGCCACACAGATATTATGGATCAATATTGTCACTGATGGTTTTTGTGATAAAGCACTGGCTACTGAAAAAGGGAAAGGGAATGAGTTAAATTCCCCTCCCATCGATCAAAAAGAAAATATAATCAATAAGAGTATTTTGCCATTTTTAATCATCAGTTCGATTATAATGACCTCATTGGCTATATTTGCTTTTTGGTGGCACCTCCCTCATGGAGTCGAAAAAGCAAGGACATTGACTTTTATCTCTTTGGCTTTCAGCCAGCTGTTTAATGCAATAAACATGAGAAATTTGAACGGTTCTGCGTTCTCTCTTGGCCTATTTTCAAATAAATGGTTAAACTATGCCCTATTGGTTTCGGTGTTGATTACCGTTTTGATCATTGAGATCCCGGTGCTTTCTTATGCCTTTAAATTCCAGCCTGTTTCTTTCTGGGAATTCTTATTGTGGGCAAGCCTATCATCCCTGGTCTTTTGGGCTACTGAAATCTTTAAATACTTTAAATTCCGAGCTTCATGAAAAACCTTTCTTATACAACTACTTCCCAAGCGCTAGAACTAATTAAAAGTAACCAAAGGGTATTTGTCCATGGAAGTGCGGCCACTCCAACTTTTCTACTTCGGGAACTCGCAAAAAGAAAAGATGAGCTAAAAAACGTTGAATTGGTTAGTATTTCTACCTTTGGTCCAATGGATTTGGCCAGGGAAGAATTTGCGGAAAGTTTTTTCTTCAATACTTTTTTTGTTTCCAGAAATATACGAAGCACAGTCAATACTGAAAGAGGCGATTATATTCCCATTTTTTTGAGTGAAATAGGGCAGCTATTTCGAAGAAAAATCATGCCTTTGGATGTTGCTATAGTTCATGTTTCTGAACCTGACGTTCATGGTTTTTGCTCTTTAGGAGTTTCGGTAGATATCGCAAAAGCAGCAGTTGAATCAGCAAAAGCAGTAATTGCTCAGGTCAACCCAAAAATGCCCCGAACGCACGGAGATGGACATATTCATTTTAGCAAATTTGATGCAGCGGTATTTACAGAGCAACCCCTTCATGAAATCAATTATTTAGAAAAAATCACAGATGTTGAAAGGCAAATAGGTAAATACATATCCGAATTGATTGAAGACAGGTCTACACTTCAATTGGGCGTTGGGGCTATTCCCGATGCTGTTTTAGCTGCTCTGAAAGATCATAAAGATTTGGGTGTGCATACAGAAATGTTTTCAAATGGAATTATCAATCTCCTGGAATCTGGCACTATTACCAATGAATTTAAGAAAAAACATAAAGGAAAAGTCCTGACTTCATTTGCTGCAGGCACACAAAGATTATATGATATCATACATGACAATCCATTATTTACATTTCAGGAAGCAGAGTATGTCAACGATTCGGGTATAATCAGGAAAAACCCCAAAATGGTAGCAATCAATAGTTGCCTGGAAATCGATCTCACTGGCCAGGTATGTGCAGATTCCATTGGAAGTTATCAATATTCCGGTGTGGGAGGGCAGATGGACTTTATGAGAGGAGCAGCATTGTCCGAAGGAGGAAAACCTATTTTAGCATTACGATCCGTAACGAAAAACGGTGAAAGTAAAATTGTCCCTTTTCTTAAAGAAGGTGCTGGAGTGGTAACAACTAGGGCACATGTTCACTATGTAGTAACTGAATTTGGGATAGCCTATCTTTATGGAAAGAATTTGAGACAAAGGGCAGAAGCACTTATGAATATCTCCCATCCTGATCATAGGGAAAATCTCGAAAAAGCTATCTTCGAAAGGTTTGGTAGAAAATTAAAAACAATATCTTAGTTATTGTTTAATTAAGCCAGCAATTATCTCACAAAAAAGTTGTATTTAAGGGAGGAAATTAAATATTGATTTCAATAAAGTTATTGTTGATTCAATAAAACCAGATAAAGAAATGATTGAAAAATCTTCAATATCGGACAAAAAATGGCATTCCATTGGGAATGAAGAAGTATTTGACATCCTCCAAACATCCAATAATGGCCTTAAATTTACAGAAGTAAAGGAAAGACTAGCAAGATTTGGTCCTAATAAGCTTCCTGAAAAACACAAAGTCAGAATTTGGAGGATTGTTTTAAGCCAGTTAATCAACCCTCTTATTTTTATTCTAATTGCAGCTGCTATTGCTTCCATACTTATTGGCGAAGGTGAAGATGCAATTTTCATTTTTTTAGTAATCCTGATCAATACATTTATTGGAACTTATCAAGAATTTAATGCTGAAAAAAGCGCAGCTAGCTTACAGAAACTTTTAAGGATCAAGTCAAAGGTTAAGCGGGATGGATCTGAACTACAATTGGATTCAGAAGAATTGGTCCCAGGCGATCTTGTGTATTTGGAATCAGGCAATAAGGTGCCTGCAGACCTTAGGATTATTGATGCCCAAGGGCTTGAAATAGACGAAAGCTTTCTTACCGGAGAATCACAGTCAGTATTTAAAAACTCCGATGCCCTGAAAAAAGAAACTGTAGTAGCTGACCGTAAAAATATTGCTCATGCAGGGTCTACGGTCATGTCTGGTAGAGGAATGGGGATTGTTGTGAGTACCGCATTGGACACAGAAGTAGGTAAAATTGCACAGAATGTTTCAGAAGGGGTATCCGCAAAACCACCTTTGATCCATAGGATGGCAAAGTTTACCAAAAAAATAGCCTATGTCATCATTGTGCTCAGTTTTATTCTCGGACTTTTACTCCACTGGCAAGGTATGGACATAGCGGGTATTTTCTTTTTTGTAGTCGCATTAGCTGTGTCAGCTATTCCGGAAGGTTTACCTGTTTCGCTTACGGTAGCACTGGCAGTGGCTACGAAGAGAATGGCCAAAAGAAATGTTATCGTAAGGAAACTTACCTCAGTTGAAAGTTTGGGAAGCTGTACTGTAATTGCGAGTGATAAAACCGGAACGCTTACAGTTAACCAACAGACTGTGAAGAAAATCTTTTTACCAAATGGACAATCTTTCAATATCACAGGAGAGGGCTACAATGGAGAAGGAGAAATCTTCGGGGAAGACAGAAAATTAGCATTGAACGATCCGGATAAACTTCAAGAACTAAAAAGAATTATAGAAGTTTCCATCCTTGCCAATGAAGCTGGTCTTTACGAAAAAAACGGGCAATGGGACCACCACGGAGATGCAATGGATGTAGCCTTGCTCGGATTGGGGTATAAAGCAGGTATTTCTCCTTCAAATGTAAGAAACACTATCAGATTGATAGGTAAAATCCCTTATGAGTCAGAGAAAAAATACGCTGCTGCCTTTTACAAAAGAGCGGCGGAAATTCATTGTGGTCTAAAAGGTGCTGTTGAAACAGTTTTGGATTTCTGTACTTTCCCTAATAATTCAATAAACACCAAAGAGAAAATTCTCCGGCAAGCAGATGAACTTGCTGCTAATGGATATAGAGTTCTGGCATTTGCAGAAGGTATAGCATCTCATTTTTCTAGCTCAGAAAGTGATTTGGAAAAAAGGATTCCTGTTCTTCAATTTATCGGTCTAATTTGTTTCATTGATCCGCTTAGAGCAGAAGCTAAATTGGCTGTTCAAAAGTGCAAAAATGCAGGAATCAAGGTAATCATGATTACCGGAGACCATCCTTCTACAGCCGCCAATATTGCTAGAGAATTAAGCATTCAATCAGACAATACGCCTATAGTAACTGGGAAAATGCTTATTCAATCGGGTAGTTCAGATGAGCAGAGGTTTAATGAAATTGTTTCTATGACCTCGGTATTTGCCAGAGTCTCTCCCCAGCAAAAATTCGAAATAGTAGATTCGCTTATCAAGTCCGGAGAATTTGTAGCGGTAACCGGAGATGGTGTCAATGATGCCCCTGCTCTCAAAAGGGCCAATATTGGCGTTGCTATGGGTTCCGGAACAGATGTAGCCAAAGAGGTAGGATCAATGATAGTCGTTGATGATAATTTTTCTTCAATAGTATCAGGCGTTGAGGAAGGAAGGTTTGCATATGACAATGTAAGAAAAGTAATCTATCTATTGGTTTCAACAGGTGCTGCAGAAGTCTTTATGTTCATCATGGCCATCATTTCAGGTTTGCCTTTACCCTTATTGGCCGTCCAACTCCTTTGGCTCAATCTGGTGACCAATGGTATACAGGACAAAGCACTAGCATTTGAAGCGGGTGAACCCGAAACCATGCAGAGAAAGCCTAGAAAACCCAGTGAAGGTATTTTCAACCAAATCATGAGCAAGCAGATCCTAGTCTCCGGTTTTGTAATCGGAGCAATTGCATTTGGATACTGGTATTACCTGGTCAGCCATCTGGGGATGGAAGAACAATATGCCCGTAACCTTGTCCTGTTACTCATGGTCTTCCTGCAAAACTTCCATATTTTCAACTGTAGATCAGAAAGAAAATCCACATTTAGGATCCCTTTGATTAAAAATTATTGGTTGATTATATTAGTATTCGCGGCTCAAGGGGTCCATGTTGTGAGTATGCACATTCCATTTATGCAAGAATTATTAAGAATACATCCGATCACGTTAAGAGAATGGGGAACAATTCTGACATTGGCTCTTCCGATAATTATAGTTATGGAAATTTTCAAAATATTTTACAATAATCAAAAGCCACACTTATGATACATAAACGGATTTTACCGATTCTTATTTTTCTTTTCATCCCCATTCTTACTTGGGGAAAAACAATAAAATCCCCGAATGGATTACTTCAAATGGAGTTTGAATTGAACCAAGGTGTGCCCACCTATATGTTATCCTATAAAGGAAAACCTGTTATTTTACCCAGTAAACTGGGATTGGAATTGAAAAACAATCCTTCATTTTCGGATGGCTTTGAAATTCTGGAGGTAAATCACCAAGAATTTGATGAAATATGGACACCTGTTTGGGGCGAAGAATCTCAAATTAGAAATCATTACCACGAAATGTCGGTATCGCTAAACCAAGTTTCAACAGACCGTCGGGTGGTCATCCGTTTTCGTTTATTTGATGATGGTTTAGGATTTAGGTATGAATTTCCTTTACAGACAAATTTGGCTCATTTTGTAGTAAAGGAAGAATTGACCCAGTTTGCTATGTCAGGAGATCACACCGCATTTTGGATTGCCGGGGATTACGACACCCAAGAATATGACTATACCGAATCCAAACTTTCAGAAATCAGGGGATTGATGGAAAAAGCAGTTACAGCCAATCTTTCGCAAAAACCATTTTCTCCTACTGGTGTACAGACTTCTCTAATGCTCAAATCTGCTGATGGCTTGTATATCAACCTTCATGAAGCCGCCCTCATCGATTATGCCACCATGCATCTGAATCTGGATGACAAAAACTTTATTTTCCAATCATGGCTTACTCCGGATGTCAATGGGGATAAAGGTTACCTTCAAACTCCCTTTCACACTCCTTGGAGAACAGTGATTGTCAGTGATGATGCAAGGGAAATCCTTGCCTCAAGATTAACTTATAATCTTAATGAGCCTTCTAAAATTGAAGATACTTCATGGATCAAGCCCATGAAGTACATGGGCGTTTGGTGGGAAATGATTACTGGGAAAAGCTCTTGGCACTATACCGATGACTTTGCAGCAGTCACTTTAGGTAAAACAGATTTCTCCATGGCAAAGCCGAATGGGAAGCATGGGGCAACCACAGAAAATGTAAAAAAATACATCGATTTTGCTTCTAAACATGATTTTGATGGACTTTTAGTAGAAGGGTGGAATATAGGTTGGGAAGATTGGTTTGGAAATTCCAAGGATTATGTTTTCGATTTTTTGACACCGTATCCTGATTTTGACTTAAATGGAATCAGGGATTATGCAAATAGTAAAGGAGTGGAAATGGTTATGCACCATGAAACATCTTCTTCAGTCAGGAATTATGAGAGACATTTGGATCAGGCTTACCAATTTATGAAAGACAATGGATATAATGCTGTAAAAAGCGGTTATGTAGGAAATATTTTACCCAGAGGAGAAAACCATTACAGCCAATGGATTGTCAATCACTATCAATATGCCCTTGAAAAAGCAGCAGATTATAAAATTATGGTCAATGCGCACGAAGCGGTAAGACCCACCGGAATTGCAAGAACCTGGCCCAATCTCATCGCTAATGAATCAGCAAGAGGGACTGAATATCAGGCCTTTGGAGGAAACAAACCAAATCACGTCACAGTTCTGCCTTTTACAAGATTGATAGGCGGCCCTATGGATTATACTCCGGGAATTTTTGAAATGGACATCAGCAAACTTAACCCGGAAAATGATTCCTGGGTCAACAGCACTATTGCCAACCAATTGGCACTTTACGTGACCATGTACAGCCCCTTACAGATGGCTGCTGACCTTCCTGAAAATTATGAAAAGTTTCCGGATGCCTTCCAGTTTATCAAAGATGTGGGCATTGATTGGGAAGAAAGTAGGTACTTGGAAGCAGAACCAGGATATTATATCACCATTGCAAGGAAAGAAAAGGGAAGTAACAATTGGTTCGTAGGGAATGTAAACGGCATACCTATAAGGACATCAACTATTAATTTTGATTTCCTGGATCCTGACAAAACTTATATAGCCACAATTTACGCAGATGCCAAGGATGCACATTATCGGAACAATCCCCAGGCTTATGCTATCAGGAAAGTGGTAGTTACCAAAAAATCCAAACTTTCTCAGCTAACCGCTCCTGGTGGAGGATATGCAATCAGCATTAAAGAAGCAGGTAAAGAAGAGGTTAAAGGGATTAAAAAGCTCTAAAATTTTAAAGACTCATTATTAATTTCAAAAATTATAGTATGAGTCCTTATTCTGTTAATTCATTTGAAAAATCTCATCAATAATTGGATCAGGTTCTATGTCGAACTCCCAATTATTGAGGAATTGAATGTAACTAACCCCAATTGCATTACTCGTGAAAATCTTGTCTGCCTTAACCAATTCGATTGGATAAAATTCCCCTTCAACTATTTCTTTTCCTTCCGTCTCTAATTTACGGATGATCTGCTTTCTGCCAATACCTGAAATACAACTACATGTCAAGGAAGGGGTATAATAGACCCCGTTTTTAATCCAAAAAATATTGGATGAACCCGCTTCCGAAACCAGACCCTTTGAGTTAAGTAAAATCACTTCATCCATTTTTTTGTCAATCCTTTCTTGATTTGCCAGAACATAGGTCAATGAATTTAATGTTTTACAATTACTCCAAGGTAATTCCGGAATCCTTATCTTATCACTAACAAATGCATTGATTTTTAATCCATCAGACTTGATGAAAGATTCTATTTGTAACGTTTCATGTGTTGAATTTTCAGGAGGAGAATATCGCCCATATCCGGCCCGGAAAATATTCCACCTTATCCTAAGTGCCTTTGAATTCGGAAAAAAGTGGTTTACTGTTTTTTCAATTTGCTGTATGGAAGACAACTCTTCCCTATCCAAACTCAAATTAGCTATGCCATCCAATACTCTCAATTGGTGATCATCTGAAAAACGGATTTTATTGGATTGGAAAACCATAGTTTCAAATAACCCATCCCCAAAGAGAAACCCTCTATTGTGCCAAGCCAAAGGTTGGGTTGACCATTCCCCGTTTTTTTGTTTGAATAAAAAAGTTGTACCAAAACCGTTCATACTACTGCCCGATAACGTGCACTCCGTGCACTTTTATTCCTATTTTTTTCTAAAAATAGTTAAATCATTATTTAATGGCACCTTAAAATATACTATAATGTTAAAAATTTACCGCATAAACGAAAATGTTATTACTTTAGCATGCTAATTGAAAGTTAATACCGAATGGGAGCAAAAAGCAGTGTATTTGATATGATAGGACCAGTGATGATAGGTCCCTCCTCCTCCCATACTGCAGGTGTTGTTAGAATAGCCAGAGCAGCGATTCGGGTCCTAGGTGGAATGCCGGAAAACGTGGTGATCACCTTTTACAACTCTTTTGCAAGGACCTATGAAGGTCATGGAAGCGATAAGGCTATCATTGGAGGACTGTTGGATTTCAAAACAGATGATCCGAAAATAAAAGAATCCTTCGATATAGCCAAAGAAAATGGCCTTCAATATTCATTTAAATCCATTGGGAATGCTTCTATTTACCATCCAAATACCATTAAATTAAACTTAAAAAAAGAAGGAAAGGAAGTTGAAGTAATCGGTGAAAGTCTTGGAGGTGGCATAATAAATATTGCCTCTATTGATGGTTTTAATGCCAATTTCTCGGCCCAATCCTATACACTTATCATAAAAGCTGATGATATTTCCGGAGCGATTGCATTTATTTCATCTATAATCGCCCAGGAAAAAACAAATATTGCGACCATGTCTGTTTCAAGAAAGGGGAAAAACGATATCGCATGCCATGTCATTGAAATGGATAGCGGAATAAGAAAAACAACCATTGAATACTTAAAAACTATGGCATGGATTAAAGAACTTATTTATATACCTGAAATAGATAAATAAATGAAGAAGATAATTTACCTGTTTGCATTTACTCTTTTAAGCTTTTTAAATTTCGATATAAAGGCACAGACCTATGATAAATCCAAGCTTGATTTGGAAACCTGCATCAATATTGCACTGGAAAATAACCTCACACTACAAAGGAGTCAAGTAAATCTAGGTATTTCTGAAGCAAATCTTGTCGGAAATCAAGGACAAAGAATCCCAACTTTAAATACAGGATTAAGTTCCGGATACAGATGGGGCCGTTCCATCAACCCCGTAACCAACCTATTTGAAAACAATAGAATTGGAAACATTAACTGGTTTGGAGGAACAAGTTTGACATTATTTGCAGGAAGGCAGATTACCAATTCCATAGAGCAAAGTAAGCTCGACATTCAATCCAATATATATACCGTCGCTGCAACACAGAACACCATAACCTTAAATACCATAAACTTTTTTATCAATGTGGTATTTGCAAAAGAACAGCTAAAAATTGCTCAAAACCAACTTGCAACAACCAAAGAGCAATTGGTAGTTACTTCTAAGCTGGTGGATGCAGGATCTTTACCATTGGCAAATAAACTGGATATCCAGGCTCAAAATGCAACCAACGAGTTGGAAGTCATCAATGCAGAAAATAATCTGAGAATCGCAAAACTGAACCTTGCTCAGTCCATGCAAATTCCTTTCGATAATGATTTTGATGTTGTAACCCCTGAATTGTCTCCTGAAGATTATGGTTTATCACAGAAGGAGGTAGATGAGATTTTTGCGATAGCCTTAGAATTTATGCCTGAAATTAAATCAGCTGAGGTAGCAGTAGAAAGTGCAGAATATGGAGTTAAAATTGCGAGAGGGGGGTACTTGCCAACAT
Organism: Shivajiella indica; assembly: GCF_042683085.1. Classification (NCBI taxonomy): domain Bacteria; kingdom Pseudomonadati; phylum Bacteroidota; class Cytophagia; order Cytophagales; family Cyclobacteriaceae; genus Shivajiella; species Shivajiella indica. The sequence goes on from NZ_JBHUIV010000025.1 coordinate 427,548, forward strand.
TGAGCTTTTCTGGAAATGCATTCTCAAACTATATTGACCAATATTTCATGGGAGAAAGACCGGATTTTAGAACCCAAATGAGTAACAATTTTTCTTATACAGGTAACTTCCAAATGAACATTCCTATTTTATCCAATATGAGAAATCGCTCAAATTATCAAAGAGCAAAACTTCAGAAAAGACTGAGCGAAATACAGGAAGTGGAAACCAGAAACCAGTTACGGCAGGATATTGAAACGGCTTATACAAATGCCTATGCAGCTCAACAATCTTATCAGGCCTCTTTAATCAGGGTGGCTTCATTGGAAGAAGCTTTTCGTATAGCAAAACAACGTTTTGACGCTGGGGCAATTAATTTTGCAGATTATCAATTGGCACAAAATAATTTCTTTAATTCGCAGGCCGATTTAGTCACTTCAAAATACACATATATATTCAGAGTAAAAGTTCTGGATTTTTACTTAGGCAATCCACTTAAATTATAATTTAACCATATTAAAATGGCTGTAAAAAAATCAAACAAGCTGATTTATATACTTTTAGGAGTATTGGGAGCTATTATCCTTTTCGCTATTATCGGAAGATCCGCTGGATGGATTGGTGGAGAAAAAGAACTGGCAGTTGAATCCTCCACTGCAAAAAAGGTTTCAATTACCGAGAAAGTCAGTGCCTCAGGAGTTATTGAACCCGAAATTGAAGTAAAGCTAAGCCCGGACGTGGCAGGGGAAATTATCGAACTTAATGTTATAGAAGGTGACTCGGTAAAAATCGGTGATTTGCTCGTAAAAATCAGACCTGACAACTTTATTTCTGCGCTTGATAGATCCAGAGCCAATCTGAATCAAAATCAAGCTAATCTGTCTCAATCAAAAGCCAATTTAAAAAGAGCAGAAGCCCAGTTTATCAGGGCCGAACTGGAATATAAGAGAAACGAAAAACTGTACAAAGACAAGGTGATTTCAGATTCAGATTGGGAGCAGATTCAGGCTAACTTTTTAACAGCCCAAAATGATTTAGAAGCAGCAAAACAATCGGTTTTGGCAGCTGAGTTTATTGTAAAAAGCTCCCAGGCCACTGTCAGCGAAGCTGCAGAAAATCTGAGATTGACAAATGTTTATTCCCCTGTAACGGGCATAGTTTCCAAACTCTTGGTTGAAAAAGGGGAAAGGGTTGTAGGAACCCAACAGATGGCAGGTACTGAAATGCTCAGGTTAGCTGATCTTTCGAGAATGGAAGTAAGGGTCAATGTGAATGAAAACGATATCATTAGAATCAGTATGGGAGATACCACCATTATAGATGTTGATTCCTATTCTTCCTCAGGTAAAAAATTTAAAGGAATTGTGACCTCAATTGCAAATTCTGCAAACACCAAAGCCAGCCCTGATGCTGTTACAGAATTTGAAGTAAAAATCAGAATCCTCAATGAATCTTATGCCGATCTGATTTCTGAAAGAAACAAATATCCGTTCCGACCCGGCATGACAGCTAGTGTAGATATCATTACTCAGAAAAAAGACAATGTACTGTCTGTTCCATTAGCATCAGTTACTACTAGAGAAGATCAGGTTACTGAAGAAACTGATGGCTCCACCAAATCCAAAGAACTGATTTTTATTGTTGAAAACGGCAGGGCAAAGATGGTCGAAATTAAAACAGGTATATCCGATTTTGACAATATTGAAATCCTGGAGGGTGTTAGCGAAGGAACAGAGGTCATTTCAGGACCTTACTTTATAGTAAGCCGGCAATTAAAAGACAATGATGCCGTAAAAATTACCAAGCCTGAAGAAAAGAAAGAATAAGTTACTTAGTTAAACCTAAAAAGAGCCATTTTGATAAAAATTGGCTCTTTTTTATTTAGGTATGAAATAAAACCTTCAAAAACAACTTGGAAATGATTTTAATACCTTGGATTGTTTTGTTATGGGTTTGAAAATAGAATTTGTGATATCCTTATTTTGTCGCAAAAAAAATCCGTTTTTTCACCATTGAGTTAAAACTTCATAAACCAAATGGACTGGTAATCCCATCACAGTAAAATAAGATCCTTCAATTTTTTGAACTCCTACATACCCTATCCATTCCTGAATACCATATGCCCCCGCCTTATCAAAAGGTTGATATTGGTCAATGTAATAATCAATTTCCTGATCGCTCAATTCTTTAAAATATACCTTGGTGAAGTCCTGTTTAGTGATACATTTTTCCTTTGACAAAAAACTAATACCAGTGATTACCAAATGATCATTTCCAGATAGTTTCCTGAGCATTTCTTTTGCCACATTCTTATCCAAAGGTTTTCCAAGAAATTCATCATTGTGGATCACTACCGTGTCAGAAGTCAAGATGATTTCATCTTCTTTCATTTCATCTTGAAATGCCTTTGCTTTTAACTCAGATAAGTAACCTGCCACATCACTTAATGGAAGATTGCTGGGATAATTTTCTTCCGTCTCTTTTGTTCTGACTTCAAAATCCAGGCCCAAGCCTTTTAGAAGCTCAAACCTTCTTGGGGATTTAGAAGCAAGAATCAATTTTTTACCTCCTAGATCAATCATGGCTGAAAGGCTTCATATGGAAATTTAAATTCAGAATCTTTAATCGAACCAAAAATCAATCCGGACAAAGTTTTGGGATAAAAATAGGTAGATTTTTGGGGAAGGGTATAGCCACTTTTACAAACATCCAAGACTTGTTTCATAGAAATATCCTTTGTGATTATGGCAAATGAGGCTTCTCCATTATTTACTTTGGAAAGGCATCGGTGCATACTTCTTTCATACTCTATTTTGTCCGAAAATCGTTGTTTAACCATTGGGATTTCCAAAACTTTATCAATGAAAAAATAATGAAGAATCACCAAATCTACTGATTTAAGTACATCTGGAATATCTAATTCCAGTTCTTTTATTTTCTCCGGAAGCAATCTTATTTTATATGCATTTGTATTGAAAATCAGACCAAATGCCCATTGCTTTTGTAAAATAAGCTCTGAAATTTCTTCAACATCATTCAATTTTTTAACAAAGAAAAAACCTTGAAGTTTTTCCAAAATCTCTTTTTCAGACCATCTTATATTGTAAAAAATCCTATGGGTTGGAAGAATCCTAAGGTTTTTGGAAAGAGCATTGGTAAAATACATCATATGGAAATTATATCCATCCTTTCCAGAATGTTCCGGATTATCCTTTTCCATCTTTTTTTTAACTGCAATGGCCCCCTCAAAGCGGTGATGTCCATCTGCCAAAATGATTTGTTTATCTGACAAAACCTCCAAAAATTTACGGATGGTAGGTACATCATGTATTACAGCCAACACTTCTCTCACACCTTGATAATCCTCCAAGTCATAAATGGGGTTTTCTATAGCAACATCCATATATGGCTCCAATAAAAACAAGGGGTCTTCATAAAGCCCGTGCGTAGGACTGGGCTGAAACCGTGTTGCATATAGCAGGTCAGTTCTGTCGTTCACAGATTTGGCTATGGTATTTTCATGCCTGAGTACCACCTTTTCATCCCAATCGTATGCTCTAATTTGGGCAATAAAACCCTTTCTACAGGATTCCTCCTCCTGACCTGGGAATTTGAAATATTGGTAATACACATAAATCCCTGGAATCTTATCCTGAACAATTACTTCTTCCTTCTTCCATTTTTCCAATAAAAATTGGGCTTGTTGGGAAGGGTTTTCACCTAAAGGTACTGACAAATGGATACTGTTGTATGGATTGGCGTATAAAGCTTCCCTTTGTTTAGAAGATACCACATCAAACAAAGGTGAAGTCAGCTCCTCAATATTGCCTGCAAATCTCTCATGGTACCTCCAAGCTTTTATAGGTAATATTTCAGCCATTAAATCAATCTGTTTTTCCAGTTGGTTCTAGGGTTCGAAATCCCATTCTGACCCGAAACCCTCTTTAATCCGGAGTTTTGCCTATCAAAAATTTCCACCGCCAATCCTGCCAAAAGCTTCAATTCTTCTTCTTCCCAATGTATTGTCAATTTATCAGGACTGAAATATTTTTCAACAAATTTGGTATCAAAATCACCGCTTACAAAAGATTCATGTTGAAGAACAAATTTACAGAAGCCCAATGTTGTTTCGATTCCTGTTATTTGATAATCATCAATTGCCCTTATCATCCTCTGTATGGCCTTTTCCCTGTTTTCATCATGGGTAATTAATTTGGCAATCATAGGATCATAATAAATCGGAATATCCATACCCTGTTCAAAACCATCGTCAACCCTAATTCCTGGACCTTTTGGGGGGACATAAGTGATTAGGTTGCCTATATCTGGTAGGAAATTGTTTTTTGGATCCTCCGCATAAACTCTGATTTCAATAGCATGGCCTTGAATAGAAAGGTCACCCTGTGCAAATGAAAGTGGGTGTCCTTCTGCTATTAATAATTGTTCCTTGACTAAATCTTTTCCAGTGATCATTTCAGTCACAGGATGTTCTACCTGCAGACGGGTGTTCATTTCCAAAAAATAGAAATTGAGACGGTCATCTACGATAAATTCCACCGTACCGGCACCAAAATAATTGCATGCTTTGGCCACTTTCACCGCAGCCTCTCCCATGGCTTTTCTCATCTCAGGCGAAACCACCGCAGATGGAGCTTCTTCAATTACCTTTTGATGGCGTCTCTGCACCGAACATTCACGCTCAAATAAATAGACTATATTGCCATGAGTATCACCCAAGACCTGGATTTCAATATGACGTGGTGAGGTAATATACTTTTCAATAAAAACTGACCCATCTCCAAAAGATGATTCCGCTTCAGAGATTGCCCTGTGCATCTGTTCTTCAAACTCTGCCTCATATTTCACTATCCTCATCCCCTTACCTCCACCACCAGCACTTGCCTTGATCAAAATGGGATATCCAATTTCCTCTGCTTTAATCTTTGCAGCAGGAATATCAACAATGGCCTCATCTGTTCCAGGTACCATGGGTATTCCGTATTTGGCCACAGCATTCTTTGCGGCCAATTTACTGCCCATCACCTCTATGGATTCAGGTGATGGTCCCACAAATATGATTCCTGCATCAGTCACTTTTTTGGCAAATGTGGCATTTTCAGATAAAAAACCGTATCCTGGATGAATTGCATCTACACCTAATTCAAGACAGGCTTCAATTATTTTATCTGCCAATAAGTAAGATTGGTTGGAAGGAGGAGGTCCCAGACAAACAGCCTCATCGGCAAATTTGACATGGGGCGAATTTCTATCGGCTTCACTGTACACAGCCACTGTTTTAATTCCCATCTCCTTGGCGGTACGCATAATCCTAAGACTGATTTCGCCTCTGTTAGCCACCAAAAGTTTATTTATTTTCCGCATATTCAGGGTTTATATCTTCTAAAAAGAACATTTTCATACGAAATAAAGAAATTTAAATGAGGAACTGAAAGAAAATCTGAATTGGGGTCTGATTTTTGCAAGGGTGGACAAATTATATTACTTTTAGCCGTTTTTTCAGGAATATCCCTGAAAACCTAAAAAATTCAAACTAAACGATTTAAGACATTGGACTTATTCGAAAAATTAAATACCAATCTTGGCCCTTTGGGCAAGCATTCTGATCTTTCAGAGGGTTATTTCATGTTTCCAAAATTGGAAGGAGATATCGCTCCTAGAATGAAATTCAAAGGCAAAGAGGTGCTTACCTGGAGCCTTAACAATTACCTTGGTCTTGCCAACCATCCAGAAGTAAGAAAAGCAGATGCTGATGCAGCTGCAAAATGGGGGGCAGCCTATCCGATGGGAGCAAGAATGATGTCAGGACAAACTGACCTTCATGAACAATTGGAGAGGGAATTGGCTGAGTTTGTGGGTAAACAAAGTGCCTATCTTCTGAATTATGGCTATCAGGGAATCATGTCAGCCATAGATGCTCTTCTTGATAGAAAAGATGTGGTAGTTTATGACAGTGAGTGCCATGCATGTATCATTGATGCCTTGAGGATGCATTTAGGAAAAAGGTACGTTTTTCCACATAACGATATCGAGAATTGCGAAAAACAACTTCAAAGGGCAACCAAACTGGCCGAAGAAACAGGAGGTGGCGTTTTGGTGATTACAGAGGGTGTTTTCGGGATGACTGGGGATCAGGGAAAACTTGCTGAGATTGTCAAACTAAAAGAAAAGTACCAATTCAGGTTATTGGTAGATGATGCTCATGGATTCGGCACAATGGGTAAAACCGGAGCAGGAACAGGTGAAGAACAGGGAGTACAGGATCAAATAGATCTTTATTTCTCAACTTTCGCAAAATCTATGGCTTCAATCGGTGCTTTTATTGCAGGTGATGCTAAAGTGATTCTTTACCTTAAATACAATATGAGGTCTCAAATCTTTGCAAAGTCTTTGCCTATGCTTCTGGTTGAAGGGGCATTAAAAAGATTAGATTTGCTAAGATCCAAACCTGAGCTTAAAGATAATCTATGGAAAATAGTCAATGCCTTAAAATCAGGATTGCAGGAAAAAGGTTTCAGCACTGGAAAATCCAACTCTCCGGTTACCCCTGTGGTATTGAACGGTACAGTTGGTGAAGCTGCGACCTTGAGTAAGGACTTAAGAGAAAACTATAATATTTTCTGTTCTGTAGTAATTTATCCTGTGGTTCCAAAAGGAATGATTATCCTGAGATTGATCCCAACAGCTGTCCATACTTTGGAAGATGTAGCCGAAACAATAACTGCTTTTGAGGCAATTAAGGAAAAATTAACCAGCGGATATTACAGATCTACTGAGTTGGCAAAGTCTTTTGGTGAATAAAACAGCGAAAAAAGCCTTACAATTGTTGTTTTATAAACATTTTGACTATATTGAACGAAAAATTAAACTTATCATCAACCTAAAAATTAACTTTTAATTATGAGCAGATTTGACGAAATAAAAAATCTTGTTATGGGTCTAGAAGCTGACTTCGACAAATTCTACAACAAAGGAAATCAAGCAGCTGGAACCAGGGTTAGAAAGGGCATGCAGGACCTTAAAACATTGGCTCAAGACATCCGTAAGGAAGTTCAGGATAAGAAAAACGCCTAATTCTTAAAAAACACAATAAAAAAGGTGACTGATTGGTCACCTTTTTTTTTATCTTTGGATGAGTTCCACACTTACATCAAACTTATTGTTTTCCCGATGGAGGTCTGCAAGTCTTAAACTGGGGTCTATTTCAACAGTTTTGATTTCTGATATTGGTCTTGCCAAAAGGACCTCTTTAGAATAATTGGTCCATGGCCATTTTTCTGTTTGAACCCTTGATGGCATTCCTACTTCTTCTGGTTTTTCTCCCCTCATAATGACCAAAGGTAAATAAATCATTTCCTGTGAACCATCCTGATAGGTAACTACCAGGTCAATAGGCATGGGCATCTGACCTATCCTCTCAAGGGATATTTTGGTTTTATCACCTTCAGCCTCCACATTCTTGATACCATAATCTATGGTCTTTGTAGATGCTATAAAATAATCCAAATACCAATCCAATTCCATCCCACTTATTTTTTCCATAATCCGGATCACATCGTTTCCGTTAGGATGCTTAAACTGCCAGTCATTCCACAGCCTAAGCATAGCTTGATCAAAATTTTCCTTTCCCATAATATAGGCAAGCTGTTCAACAAAAACTGCTCCTTTTGAATAGGTCCCAGAACCATATGCAGAATTTCGGTTGTAATGGTCACCATGTGTGGTCAGAGGTTCTTCAAAACCTGATTCTGCCAATCTGAAATAGGACCTGTAATTTCCATCCTGGATAAAATTCGGATCTTTGTCATAGACAGCATCCATCACCACATTGGTTGCCCAGGTGGTAAAGCCTTCATCCAACCAAGGTTCGGATGATTCATTAAATCCTAAAACCCCATAATACCACATATGGATCAACTCATGAACTGTTACTCCAACCAGGCTTCGAAGATTTCTATGTCCGGTAATCAAGGTAGCCATGGGATATTCCATACCTCCATCTCCTCCCTGTACCACTGAAAACTGTTCATAAGGATATTTTCCAAAATTATCACTCATAAATTGTATGGCATTTACGGTATAATCCTTGAGTTTTGCCCAGTTTTCTTCGGTTTTATCACTTTTAACATAGAAGAAATGAACCATGGGGCCATTTTCCATATTAACTTTTTCATGGGAATAATTTGGATCAGCAGCCCACATGAAATCATGGACATTGGGCGCATAAAAATGCCAGGTTAGTAGATTTCCCTTAGGAGTAGCCACATTAACCCCTTCGTCCTCATATCCATGACCTATCTCATTGGCATTCTGTAGATAGCCAGTCCCTCCTAAGGTGTAATTTTTATCGATAGTGATTTTCACATCAAAATCTCCAAAATTCCCATAAAACTCCCTACCTATATAAGGATTGGCATGCCAGCCTCTCACATCATAAGCAGCCATTTTTGGATACCACTGTGACATTGAATAACGGATTCCTTCAGCATTGTCGCGACCTGCCCTTCTTACCTGTAATGGTACCTGCCCTTCAAACTCCATATCAAAGATGACTGTTTGGCCTGGCAGGATTGGATCGGGTAAATCAACCTCCAGAATGGTTTCTTCATGCAAAAAACGGGTAGGCTTTCCATTTAAGGTCAAAGAATTAATTTTTAAATAACCGATTTCTTCAGGTGAAAGATTAAATATCCTACTTCCCACTCTCCTATCAGGGTCTGCAATAGTCCTTGAACGTACATCCATCATACTATTCGGTTGGAAAGCATTATAGTAAAGATGATAAAACGTTCTTTCCAAAGTATCAGGAGAATTATTGGTATAATATAATTTCTGGATTCCACGGTATTGGTTTTTTTGAACATCCATGGTTACATCCATTTCATATTTTACTTTTTGCTGCCAACGATCTGTCTGGGCATTTCCCATAAATATGGGAACCATAAGAACCACGACACCAAACGTCAACCTTAATCTATTGATCATACTTTATTAATTTTTTTTGGAAAAATATATCAAAATGTACTCCCCCACAAACCAGTTATGGAAATGTTCTTTTGTTTGAAACTGATTAGATTTGTCAGTGTTTAATCAGGTTCTAGTACTAGGCTTGCTTTTTATAGTGGATGCGAGTATTTCTTTAAAAATTCAATTATACCAATCAATTCATTATTCATCCATAAACAAAAAAACACCATTTTTCATGGTGTTTTTATTTAAATCTTAAGGCTGAAATAATTACAATAACTCTAGGCACTTTTCCAATGAATCCCGCCAATAGGGAATTTCTTGGCGATAAAATTCCCTGGTATCTCTTTTATCCAGGACCGAATAATGGGGTCTTTTTGCGGGAGTCGGATAGTTTTCAGTTGGAATGGGGTTTACCTTACAGTTTAGCCCCTTGATATCCATGATCGCTTTGGCAAAATCAAACCAAGAGCAAACTCCCTCATTAGTGAAGTGGAAAGTTTTCACACCTTCCCAATTTATTCTAGGGATGCTTTCCAGGATAAACCTTGCCAAATCCCTTGCATAAGTTGGACTGCCAACCTGGTCATCAATTACCCCAATTGATTCTCTTTCTGCTCCTAACCTCAGCATTGTTTTGACAAAATTATTACCAAATGAACTGTACACCCAAGATGTCCTGATCAACATCAGGTTATCCAAACCTGATTGGAATAATGCATCTTCTCCTTGCATTTTGGTTTTTCCATAGACATTTTGGGGATCTTTTGGATCATCAGTTGCATAGGGTTTGAATCCCTTTCCATCAAACACATAATCTGTGGAAATATGGATAAATGGGATCTTTTGCTTAGAGCTAGCATCAATCAGATTTTTGACAGCAAGGTGGTTTACCTTTTTAGCCATTACTTGGTCACTTTCCGCTTTATCCACAGCGGTATAGGCAGCACAATTGATAATAACATCTACTTCATATTCCTTAAAAAAATCATCTACCACTTGTCTATCGGAAATATCCAATAAATTCTTGTCTACAAAGATAAAATTTAAAAAAGGATATTGATCAGCCAAAAAGAAGATTTCCGATCCCAATTGACCTTTGGCGCCGGTTACTAAAATACTAAGCATACAAGTCGCTACTGAAGTTGAAAAGTTCTATTTGATCCAAGGTAGGTTGAACTTTATCTTTTTGGGATAGTTGCAATTTTTCAATGGGCAATTGCCAATCAATGCCCAATGCAGGATCATTATACAAAAGTCCTCTTTCATGTTCCTGACTATAATAATTGTCCACTTTATAAGAAAAAATGGCATAGTCACTTAAAACAACAAATCCATGGGCAAATCCCCTGGGGATATAGAGCATTTTTTTATTTTCTCCTGAAAGTTCTATAGATTCATATTTACTGAAGGTTGGGGAACCTTTTCTGATATCCACCACCACATCCAGGACTTTTCCTTCAATGACCCTGACCAGTTTACTTTGAGCAAATGGCGGCAACTGATAATGCAATCCTCTCAACACCCCAAAACCGGATTTAGATTCATTATCCTGACAAAAATCAATCTTTCTTCCAATAAACTCCTCAAATTTATCCTTCCTGAAAGTTTCAGCAAAATACCCTCTTTCATCACCAAATACCGAAGGTTCACAAACAATGACACCGGGAATCGATGTTTTAGTAAATTTCATTTATATTTTTTTTTGAATCACGCCTTTGTGAAAAGCAAATGTCCAGGAGCTTAACAATTCACTCATTGTTTTTTAGACTGGTTTTGAAGTTGGAATTAAACAAGTAAATCAAGCTAGCTGAAGTGTAAACCGAAAATAAATTTTCTCCTTTAGGAAATTCCGGAGTACTTTCTGGAGCGAGTAGCCATTGGTAATTCCTTCCATTAATCATTTGTACCTTTGAATTTAAAATCAGGTTTTTCCATTGATGATCAAACAAGAATCCCATACTTAAATCTATCCATGGTTGTCTTTCATTCTGTTGGCCAAAAGCTCGATAATAAAAGTCCTGATTATTTTCAAGTCTTTGAAAAAGAATCCCAAATTTATTAAACTTTTCTACAAGAGAGATCTCAATAGTCTGAATATTAGAACCAGTCCCTATCCCCACACCCAATGCTTGTCCAATATTTGCAAAGCCTCGTGCTCTAGTATGCGTATGCCAAGAGAGACCGCCTAATAAACCTGGATTTCTAATATACCTGTTAATAGATTCCTGTTGATGAGTGATTTCTCCACGGATTTGCAAAAATCTCATTTCCTTTGATAAACTAAACAGTTTATTAAAACCTAATAAGTATGCCCTCGCATGCTCGGGATTAAGAATGGCCTCCCTCCAATTTAGGGCATGATCCCGCCTCCCATATTCAAAATAGAATTCAAATTTGGCTTTTTCAATAAAATATCTAAAATAGCCACTTAATTGTTGATCTTGACCTTTTTGATCAAATTCACCAGAGTTTGAGGGATCTTCAACTAATCTTTCTTTTTGAAAACCTTCAAAAATTGGAAATATATCTCCAAAACTATCTGTTCTCAAATTATTGTATTGCTGGAAAGTCCTGGAAACCCCAACAAATAACCCGGGAATCCACTTCGGATTATAAGAAATATTTATAGCATTAAGGTATCTCCAATCGCCAGAGAATTGCCTAAAAAAATCATTATTCAGTTCTTCAAACTGTGTGGGAACGAAACCTGAATCCTGTAATCTTCCTGATAAAATCTGACCTTCAAAGTTTCCTAAAAACGTTTTGGCTGGTTTTACTGTATTGATTGTCAAATGTGGAAATCCTTGTGCATTATTGGAAAAAATTAAAGCATTCCATTGTCCTGGGCCCCACCATATATTCTGAGTGGAAATACCGGCTTCAAAGGCCCCAAACTGAGCAGTAAATTTGGATTGACCCCAGGATAAATTCGTAAATCCATCAGAACCGAACCTTTCAGGATAATCACCAAAATTATAGATTCGGAACCTAGCCCTGATTACATTCAAGTCAAATTCATCACTGAACCCCTCGTAAGGTAGGTTTTGAGCCAATACAAATTCAGGTTGAAATTGGATATTAAAAAACAAAATTTTACTATAAAACCCGATAGTTCCATAATATTGTAATCCTTTACTAGGAATCATAGGCCCATCTCCCCATCCATAAGGTCGGTTGGGACTATAGTTTAATCTGTGGAACATTGGTAAAATTCCTAATCCAATTTTGTTATAATTTTTTCCAGACTTCTTGTTGTAATTTTTAAAATGAAAAAATTCATCATTGTATTTTGATGGCAGATTGAATGGCCTCAAATTAAAAGAATTGTTTATTCCACTGCTGTCACCAAAAATTAATTGTTCCCTTCTTAAATATTCTTGCACAGGCAAATTGTTTGAAAACAAATTTTGGGAATAACCAGATATGCTTATAAAAAACAAAAAAACTAAAAAAAAGAAAAGCTGATACCTTACTCGCATAAGTTAATTTAATATTTCTTGGCTTATATCTTTACTAAAGTTTCAAACATTCCCTTAGCTATTTCTTTTCTATCGAAGTCCAAAGCAAGTTTCTCGCAACCTTCTTGAAATTTTTTATAGCTATTTAAATTTAATGATATTTTTTTCACTTGCTCAACAAAAGATGTTTTGTCCTCAGGAATAAAACATAATCCAGCCTGATAGGTTTCAATTATTTCTTTTGTTTCACCTTCCAAACCTAATAATATAGGTTTTTTCATAGCTGCTGCCTCAAATATTTTTGAAGGGATAACTGTAAGGAAGGTGTCACTTTTTTTCAGGTTGACCAAAGCCACATCCATAACTTTTAAATAATCAACCACCTCTATTTTTGGCACGGAATCAATAAAAAGTACATTCTTAAGTCTTAATTCTTCTGCTTTTAAAACCAAATTCTTTTTTTCAGCACCATCACCTAAAAAAAGAAAAAATAGTTCGGGGTTTGTGTCCTGGAATTCACCAATATTTTCCAAAATGAAGTCGAGTCCGTGGGCCATACCATGTGTTCCTATATAGGCAATGATGAATTTTCCTTCAAGCCCATGTTTTTCAATTAAATAAGATGGCTTTTCACCAAATTGAAACAATTCCAGATTTGCTCCATTCTTGAAAACAGAAATTTTGTCTCCTGCAATACCTCTGGAGGCAATCTTTTCTTTGAAAGTATCGGTAACAACAATGATGTGGTTTGCTGAGAGATACAATCTTTTTTCCAGCCATTCAAAAAATGTGATAAAAACATTTTTCTGCATCGCTCCAACGGCGACAATGGATTCTGGCCATAGGTCCCGGACTTCCATTACCCACTTTTTCCTCTTAAAAAATGCCAGAATACTTCCTGATACTGCAGTAAAAAACTGAGGAGATGTTGCAATAATCAAATCTGTTTTTATGAATAAACCTACCCAAAATGCCATGAAAGCATAAGAAGTATAATCCAATATTCTTTTAAAAAACCCCTCATTTGAAGTTACGTAGGACCATACCCTGATCACTTTGATGCCATCAATCCTTTCTTTTTGAATGAATTTGTTTTGATAGCCTTGATATACCTTTCCTTTTGGAAAATTAGGGGCACAGGTAATTACTGTAACCTCGACCCCTAATTTTACCCATTCCTTACAATGTTCATAGGTTCTGTTCGCAGGGGCATTAACTTCAGGGGGAAAATTATCTGTCAGAAATAATAATTTCATCAAATCTTTATAATTGTCGTTTTTAAGGAATTCCCTAATAATGTTACCTTAATTTTTTTTGCCTTGCAATAACTGTTATATCCTAGACAATATTTGTATTCACTAAGCTCAATTTTTGAATCTCCTATAAATTCAATTCTCAGGACATTACTGATTTGAAAAACGGACTCACCAATTTGATTAATGTCAATAGACGGGTGAAAATGGAAGTAAATATTCGCCATCGGAAATAAAGCTTCAAATTCCAAAAAATCAATTATTTCAATTATTCCATTGGTAATATCAAACTTCCTACTCACTTTAACCTTTTGTTTCCTATACCCATCATGAATTGCTTGGACAAAATCTTTGTTTTCCTCAATAATTTCTACTTTTAACCTTTTTCCAACCCGAAAACCAGCCCAAACTTCAGCTGAATTTATTCCATTAATGACTAAAGTGTTATGCGCCTTTGTTGATCGTTCCCAATCCCTTCTTGGCGAGATTTCATAAGTAGAAATCCCAGGGTCAACTATTATCGGGTTTCCTTCATAATGTAGACAAAATGAAAAAGTATCTGCATGAGAATGACCAGGCTGATAAAAAGGACTAATCCCATTCACATCAGCGATTAACTCAAAATCATGGATATCAAATTTCCTATAACCGGATTCTTTTAGTTGATGGGTCTTTTTAGGTTTTATTCCTAATTCATTCCCAATTTTCAGCAATTCAAGGGTATCAAGAGCAATGCCATCACAGGAATCATTAAAATGGGCTATTGAACCATCTCTAAATGAAAAAGCATTCAGCCATGACAACATCAATTCGGCTTTATTTCTTAAAAATTGAGAAAGTTTATTTTCCTTCGGTAAATATGCCAAAGCTTCCAATACCCTAAAAAGGATAATTTGATGGTACATTGGGCTCAATTCAAAATGCGCACCATCCTTTAGAATTTGTTCCTCAAGTTCTGATGTTAGTAACTTTTCCGCACCTTCAATCCACTTTTTTTGATTAAAAAAATAGCCTCCCATTAACAATGCAAAAGCATTTTCCAACAAATGGTTGGCAAGGATATGGTATTCCAAATTTTTGGACAAATAATTTACCTCTGCCAACAAATAAGTTTTTAAAATTAAAGTATTATCATCAGGTCCCAATTTTAATAGAAACCTAATCATATTCATAATGCGCAAACTTGCCGGATAAGGCTCTAAAATTAATCTGCCTTCCCATAAATTCTGATATAAATTACTTACTAGGGTAATCTTTAAGTAAGTTGGGATATCTCCTTGCTTTAAAAAATCAAGATATTGCAAATTGTAATTCCAAAGTTTTCCATATCCTTGGAAATTCCAATCTATGGAACCTTTAAATTCTTTTTCCAAATTTAGAAACTTAAATACATATTGGTTTTTGGAAAAATAAAGAACTGGCATACAAGAATGTATTGGAAAAAAATCCAGGTCTCTATGGATTCCTATCGGTTTCTCATAATTCTTTAACGCTTTTGGTTTGATTAAACGGTACTTAAACTGATAAGCCACCTGAATTGATTTCAGGTGGCTAACAGTCCTAATTAAAAGACCTATTTTTCTAAATATTTCTACCAATTCAAAAAAGTTAAGCTGTTTCCCATTATCCTATTATAAAACCTCTATCCACTGTCCTTTTTTCAAACTTTCAATCGCTGCAAAACTCGCTTTTGTTGTATTTACCAATTCATCCATCGAAATAATCTGCTCACTACCTTTTTGAATAGCATCAACCAATAAATTGAATTGGTTTTGATGTCCTTTATCTTGACTTGAAGAAGCAGAATTGAAATTCTTGAACCCATAACCCTTCAACTTTCTCCAATTGTCCATAATCAAGGTTCTATCTTGATGGTAAACTTCAACTCTTTCCTTTGAATATGCTTTTGATCCATTAGAAAAATAATTGATAACCGCATTAGTTCCATTTTCATACTTCAGCATGATGCTTGCATTGTCTGTATTCTCTTCAGGTGATGTACCCATTGCATTCATACAGACCGATTTAACTTTGGAACCGGAAAGGTATGTGATCAAATCAATAAAATGACAAGCTTCTCCAATTATCCTTCCCCCTCCAACTTCCATATCATGAACCCAAACATTCGCAGGGATAAATCCCGCGTTCATGGTAGCAATGACATTCATAGGAGTATTTCCAGAACCCAATGCTTTTTTCATCTGAATAGCAAGAGGTGCAAACCTTCTATTAAAACCAACAGAAACCGTTTTACCAGATTCTAAGTAAGCTTCTACTATCGCATCTAGTTCATGTTGTTGAAGCGCTAAAGGCTTTTCAACAAAAACATGTTTATCTGCCTTTAATGCTTCAATTACCAATCTTGCATGGGAATTGTGGCGGGTAGTTACCATGACTAAATCCACTTCCCTGTCATTCAAAATCAACAAATTGTCTGTAGTTGATTGAGAAATACCAAACTTCTTGGCAAGAGTTGTCCCTGAAAGGCCCGCTGAACTAGAAATAAACTTCAATTTTGCACCTGTTTTTTTAAGGCAGGGTAAAATCATAGCAGATGTGAAATTCCCAGCACCTATGATTCCTACAACCCCTTTACCTGGTGAAAACTTATTCGAGGAAATTTCTACAAACCGATTTGGCTCACTCGATTTTTCAGGATAAACCAAAATAGAAGCAATGGATCTATTTCCTGACATATCCTTATAGATCTTCAGGTAATCGTCCAATGGAACACGTTCCGTAATTAATGGCTCAACTTGTATTGATTTAGCAGCAATTGCTTGTAATATGGCCTCAAAATTTCTCCTTTCCGTCCAACGAACAAAGGGCAAAGGATAATCCAGCCCTTTTTGCTCATAATCCTCATCATATCTTCCTGGACCATAAGAACAGGAAACCTGAAAGGTCAATTCCTTTTCAAAAAAGTCAGCTCTTGAAATATCCAATCCAATGACCCCTACCAGAATAATTCTTCCACGCTTTCGGGACATTTTGGCTGATTGGGAAATAATTTCATTGCTTTTATTAGAGGCGGTAATGATAACTCCATCAGCTCCTACACCATTAGTGGCATTGTTTACAAAAGCAACCTGATCAATTCCTTCACTAGGGTTGACAGCATGAATACCAAAAGATTTGGCTAGTTCCACTTTGGAAGAATCAAAATCAAATCCAATTACCTGGCAACCATTAGCCTTTAACAATTGGGCTGTAATTAAGCCTATCAAACCTAATCCAATGACGACCATCGTTTCTCCGAAAGTCGGATTAGCCAAACGGATGCCCTGCAAACCTATGGCCCCGATTACTGTAAACGCGGCCTCTTCATCTGAAACATTCTCGGGAATTTTGGCAACAAGGTTCTTAGGTACAGATACATATTCCGCATGGTGTCCATTGGAAGCTACTCTATCTCCAACTGAAAATTCTTCAACACCTTTTCCTACAGCAATAACCCTCCCGACATTACAGTATCCTAACGGCAATGGTTGACCTAACTTATTAAAAACAGCATTGATGGTAGGCTGGAGACCATCTGTTTTAACTTTATTGATTACCTCTTTAACCTTATCCGGCTGTTGTCTGGCTTTTTGCAAAAAATTCGCTTTTCCAAACTCAACTAGCATCCTTTCTGTTCCCAATGACACAAGACTCCGAGTGGTCTGAATTAACACCTGCCCGGGTTTTACTAAGGGTGCTGGAACTTCTTCTAAAATTGTATCGCCGTTTTTAAGATCTTGTATGATTTGTTTCATTTAACAACTTATTGAATTGGTATTCGAAGGCATTTATTACGTTTTGATATGATAAATTTTCATTATAAAACCTAAACGCTTCTTTTTTCTTCGATTGCCTTGTTTTTTCATCACTTAAGGCCAGTTTC
The DNA here is from genome assembly GCF_042683085.1 of Shivajiella indica. NCBI lineage: Bacteria > Pseudomonadati > Bacteroidota > Cytophagia > Cytophagales > Cyclobacteriaceae > Shivajiella > Shivajiella indica. The sequence continues at coordinate 445,109 of NZ_JBHUIV010000025.1, forward strand.
ATTTGACTTAATAAATCATCCTCATATAAAAATGAATTATTATCATTCAAATATGAAAATTCAGGTCCATGATTTTTGTTGAGAATCGATGTCATTACTGGAACACCGTAAGCAAAACTATGGACTACTCCTAAACCGACAGCACCTGGAGAGATATATGCTATCGCATTACTAAACAATTTTTTTAGCTTATCTTCTTCAAAAACACCAGGTAAAAAATCAACTTTGGCATAAATTTGATATTTATCCACTAAATCCAAAAGTTCATCTTTTAAATCCCCATTTCCAACAATCAAAAACTTTGTATCTATAAATTGCAATTCATAAAGTACTTTTTCAAGTTCTTTTCTCTTTTGAAGCCTTCCTACATATAAAAAGTATTTTGCTTCATCATTTGTTAATTCACAATTGGCAATTTTTAGAGTATTGTAAGCAATGCTAACCTTACTTAAGGGATAACCCATCGTAATTAACTTATCCTTCCCCTCTTTAGTGTAAACAACAAAACCTTTCGATATTTTTAATAAAGTTTTCCTAAGAAACCTAACTACAAAATTATTACTCTGACCTAAACCTTTACCCCAAAAAATCCATTTTTTATTTGGGAAGAAAAAACAGAAAATCCACGTGTGAATTTTTCTGATATTAAAGGTGGTAACTATAACATCTGATTTTAATATATCAAAAATGTTGACATATGTAAAGGAGATTTCCTTGATAGTTCTAAAATTTGGGGACTTAGCCGCACCGGCAACAGAAAAGTTTCCGAATCTCTCTTCATTGTGAATAAATTTCACTCTATCAAATGATTTAAAAAAATACTCTAAGAGAAATGTTCTGTATGGTGGGATACCAAATTCAAAAATCACTAATAACGCTTTATTTTTTATTTTCAATTTTTTGTCCAATCAATCCCCAATTTCGAATTCTTTAATTCAAACTTTCTGGCTGCTCTAATTACATTATTTATTGAATCCATCTCAGTATTGAAATTAGATTTATCTAATTCAGTCCTAAGGTTTCTGTTTTTTTTCTCATAGATAGAAATATCTTCATTACCGGCTGAAACAATAGGTGAACTTTTTTCTGATGTCAACAAAATATTTTCCTCAATGATTAAATTTTTAGGGTAGAACTTTCTTGAATTGGAAAATTTTGACCCTATATTAATACCGGAAGATTCAGGATTTATAATTAAATTTCTTTCAACTCTAATATCTTCAGGTTGAAAGTAAAAAGAACCTTCTAATGTGTTTGCATTCTCATTACTTTTATTCGCAGCTGGAATTATTATTCCTGAACTACCTCCTTCAAAATAATTTTTATCAATTAAATGTCCTTTGCCGAATACCCTCAATCCTGACCTAGTATTGTAAACAATGTTTGAAGAAAAAACATTATTATTTCCAACCCTAAATGTAATACCGGAATCATTATCTAAAAATACATTTTCAAAAATGAAATTGGCACTTGATTTAACACTGATTATTTCAGATCGATCTCCAATTATATTGATAAACAAGTTATTATAAACTTTGGTCTGAATTTCTTTCTCCATTGCTTTTGGGCTTCCTTGGCCTAATTGTATAGCCTCCAATCCATTCCCATCTGAATTTGGATAAACTGCTTTTACATTTGGAATATTTATAAAAACATTATTGAAGATTTCATTTTGTTTACTTAATAATTTTACATCATCAGAGCTACTAACATCAACAACTACCCCCATAGATTTTAAATAATCAAAAGTGTTATTATAAATTTTATTGTATGATGCTCCATTTGTTATCCTAACTATTTTACCAAATTGAAAAGCCCCGCATCTATCGAACAAATTATTGAAAATTCTAATCTCATTAGAATGGTCAATAATTATTGCACTCCGATTTGCTATTCCATAAAATTCGAAACCGGAAAAACTAATTTTACTTGAATTGACAAAAGTCAAAGTTGATTTTCCGGAAATCTTAACCCCTCCAATACTTTCCGGCAAGATTTTTAAATCTCTATTCACCCCATAGATTTTTATTTCAGTATCTTTATATTCCCCATTCTTAATAAAAACTGTATCAATTGAAGGATTTTTTGAAAGATAAGTCTCTAATTCATGGAATGGAATCTTATTAGGTCCAATTGCAGCATTCAGAACCCCAGTTAAAGTTGTACATGAGAAAAATATCAGAATAAATATTGTTACAGATATTTCACGAAGGATTTTCATAGAATTCTTTAAGTTTAAAACTTTTTTTAAAGTTTATTAAATAATTAAAAATCAAAAATACTAGAATAATCGGAAAAAGTTTGTTCCTCGATGCACCACCTCCATCACCAAAAATAGCATAAAGAATTGTAATTTGGATTGAAACTGCAAAGAGTAACCTTAGAAATTTATTGTCATCCATGATCTCAATTACTTTTCTAAAATTGAAAATCAAAAAGAAAATCATTAGAAAGTAAGAACTCATCATTATTACCCTAAAAATCTCCTTAAAGTATAAGTTGGTACCCATTGGTTCAGTAAGAAGACTTCTAATTTTGGACCATGGAAAAGGAGTAATCAGCTGTCTAATAATTGAGGAGGCGTTTTCTGTTAAAAAGGGAAGCTTTGTCACCTCTTCAGACCTTAGCGCCAAATAAATTCTCATTCTTCCTGGAAAAAAAAGATCTGATATACCAATAACTATATCCGTAAAATTTGGCAAAGAGATAAAAACAATAATTAGGAAACCAGGAATAAAATAATTAAACAAAAAGCCCTTATTTAAAATTGATTCACTTTTCATCCAAAGATATGTTAGTAAAAACACAAAAATAAATTCAGCCCTTAAAGTCAGAAAAAATAAGATAGTGAAAAAAATTACAATTATTGGTTTTTCAGATTTAGCCAATTTGAAAAGAAAAAACAAACAGAAAAAAACAATTAACATATCCCTCATATGAATTGTTGACAAAAAATAGATGTAACCAAATACTATGGGAAAGAAATACAAAACGCTTTTCAGTTTTGTTATATCAAAAAGAATCAAAGATGTTAACAATGCAAAAGGAATTAAATGAAATTTAAAAATATAATCACCTCCTAATAAATAAGATATATTTGAATACGCCAAATATAGAAAATACCGAAAATGATTATTGAATATATAATCCAAACCTGATACGGATTCACGGTAAAACCAAGCTTCGTCCAATCTAACATAAAAAAAATCCGGGGTAATGACCATTCCTTCCAGTACACTCATTATACTGATAAGTAAAGCAAAAATCACGTTAAAAAAGAAACCAGGATTGGAAAGAATTCCCAATTTATAAGCATAAATCAATACAATACAAAAAGCCGGAAAAAAAGTCAGCATTTACTTTCTAATTTAAATTTGATCCATTTGTCAATTATTTGGACTCTAGATTGAAGGGAAAGATTTTTTCTTTTTCCAATAAGGTTCTTTTTAATTTTTTCTTTTTGTAATGGATTATTATAAAAGAAATTTATTCCATCTGCTATTTCTTCAATTGAAAGTGGGTTGACTAAAACACCTTCATTTATAGAAACCTGCTCTTTGATTTCTGGAATATCACTACTTAAAATTGGAAGTCCACATGCCTTTGCTTCATTTATAGCATTACAATTCCCTTCTGCTAAAGTAGGTAAGATGAATAAATCTGCACAATTTAAATAAATTGGCAATTCATCATTCAAAACTGTTCCTTGGAAAAAAGTATATTTTGAATCAACATTAATAGGCCCTTGACCAATAAACAAAACTTTTATATCTAAATTAAGAAGGTTTAGTGCCTCAATAATTCTATTTGGCCCTTTTCTTTCGATAAAATTGCCTACAAAAATAATAACAAAATTACTTTCTTGTAAACCGATCTTTCTTCTACATTCACCTTTATCGAGAATTTTAAATTTATCTAAATTCACTCCATTAGGAGCAAGAAGTATATCCTCTTCATTCGCACCTAAATCCAATAATTCAAGTTTAAGTTTATGTGAAACACAAATAAATCCATCTAGGTGTTTAATAAAGGATTTTATAAACTCCAATTCCTTTGGATCTAAAGACTCTACAAGGGTAGACTCACCTATATCAACAAAGGCAGGTAAATTATGCATACTTTTAAGCCTCGCCACAGAATACCCACCAGTAAGCAAAAATTTACCGTAAAGGAATGTTACTTCATCTAGGTCTTCCTTTATCAATTTTACAGCAAAATAAAATGATAAAGATTTAAAAATTTTTAAATTTAATCCAAAAAAATAACCAGTTCCAAAAGTTAAATAAAGGGGTCTTTTTACCTTTAAACCTACAGAATTAAAGCTTCTTTTCTTACCTTTTAAAGCTCTGAAAAAATTAGGAACCGAAATAGGATTAATAACTAAAGGTTCTAACCCTATTTTTACCCACTCAATTAATAATTGCTGAACAAATGATCCAACTTGTGGTGTTTTTTGCCCAGGAAAATTTGGGGTTATAATGACTGCTTTCAAAAAGTTCTTTATTTTAAATAATCGTAGAAAACACTTCCAAGGGCTAAAAAGCTTCCAAATACAAAGCCCCCCAAAGTGAAAATGAAAAGATTTCTAAAAAAAATTGGTTCTGATGGTTTATTTGGGGGGGTAACTGGTTCAAAAATTGTAAATACAGGTATTTCGTTTTGTAATTGAATTTTCGCCTTCTCATATTCTAAGGATATGCTGTTAAATAAGTTAAAGGCCAAATTAAACTCCGCAACCAATTTCTCTTCCTTAGTTTTTTCAGACTGTGAAACAATTCCAAAATTTTTATCCCTGAAATTGGCCAATTGCATTTGAGCGTTTATGAAATTATTCTCCGTTTCTTTAACTCTTGATTCCAGAAACTGCAAATTTTTAACTTTTTTCTTAGTATGGTAATCTGTTACATATTTTACAAATTGATCTATGATTACCTTATTTACTTGAGCGCTTAAACCAGGCTCAGGCATTTTTGTCTCAACAGTCAAAATTTTATTTTCAAATGTAATTAATACTCTAGATTTCAATTCACTTATCGAATTTCTTTCAAAAGGTGAATAAAAAGCTATTTGATTAAATTCCAATTCTTCAAATCCTTCCATTAAACTTTGATCTTTCTGAGAGTCCAAATTTGCTCCTTTAGAATTTTTTCTAGATAGAACATTAGAAATTAAACTTGGAAATCTTGAAATTGATTTTTTCATTCTTTTGAAAATACTCCCACTTTTGAAGTCTGAAAAGAATAAGGTAAGGGTAGTTTTTTCACCTGACTCAAGGGTATATTCGAAGTTACTTACCCTTAATAAAAAATAATCGCTTGCTGCAATAATTGGATAAAGATCTGGCGTGATTACATTGACATCCTGACTTCCAAGTTGAGGCAAATTAACGCCTGCCAAGCCTGCCAAGCCTCTAAGTTGATTATTTCCTCCTTCTCCCGATGATTCAAGCAAAAATTTTGAGGTCGAAGTATATTCATCTTTTGTAGTAAACGTAATTATTATAGCCAATAAGATAAATACAATAACACTCCATTTAATAAAATTGGATTTTATTTTGGTTAAATAAATAATTTCTTTTATTGATAAATTTTCTTTTGAAAGAATTTTTTTTACCTCATTCATAAGTTCTAGATTATTGGATAAGATTTATAAAAATTTCTCTGCCCTGGACCTCCAGGTAAAATTTTTTAAAAAATCCTGATAGGATTGTTCAGATATTTTTTGAGATAATTCCTGATTTGAAATCAATCTTTGTATTTGGGAGCACCATGCACTCACATCATCATTTTTTACCAACAACCCATTTATTTCATGCTCCAAAATATCTTCAATGGCAGGAAGATTAGATGCAATAATGGGTTTTTTACTGCTCATATATTCCAATATTTTTATAGGATTCATGAAATTGACAGAGTTGAATCCTGCTTGGGTATATACATCATTTTGATATGGCGCTAATAACATATCAAAAGAATTTCTGAATTTGAAAATTTCTTGAGGAGGAATAAACCCTAAAAAATAAGCATTTTCCCCAATAACCCGATTCTTCCAATAATTGATATCCTTTGTTTCTCCTCCTACCAAGATAAAATCAACATTCTTTAAAATATTCGCGCATTCAATTATGACATCAATACCTCTTCCTTTATATAAATGTCCGACATACCCAACTTTATAGGTGTTTTTGCCAGGTAATTGAACCTTTTGGTCTAGGGGGTAAATCCTTGCCCCATTATTGGCAACAACCATTTTAAATCTAAATTGATTCATGAAATCATTTTTTTCATAAATCTTTTTGAGGGCATTTGAATTTAAGGTAAGCTTTACCAATTTCTTGGAAACCACCATTTTTTTAAAAAAAGAAAAATAAATTTTTCCTCCTTCCCATTCGGGACGATGAGAATCAAAAACAACATCGAAACCAAGAAAAGTAGCCAAATAACAAGAATAAACACACCTTCCGACAACTCTATCTGGCTGAATCCGCTTTAATTGGAAAAATACATGGATTAAATAAAAGATCAATCCGAACTTTGAGTTGTTTCTTTTTATTCTAACAATATTTATCTCCTTATCAATCCCATAAAAGGTATATATATCTTCCTCCAATGTATTTGGATATTTAGGAGTAATTAGAGTTATGTCATTCCCTAATTCATAAAATGCCTGACACATATTTGTGACATTTATAGAATTAGCTGCTTTGGAAGGAATATTTGAAGAAGAAAGGTAAACTATTTTCACAAATTAAAATTTATTGATAAAAAAGTCCTTATTTTTTTTGATTTTATCAAGATCCCACTCCCACCACTTTAAACTAAGAAGATAATTAATTTTATCTTCATCGAATCTCATTTTTACTACCTTAGCAGGGGAACCAACAGCGATAGAATATGGTGGAATTTCACCATTCACAACACTGTTAGCACCAATTACCGCACCGTCACCAATCTTTGAGCCACTTAAAACAAGTGAATGGGCGCCTATCCAAACATCATTTCCAATTATTATTGGTCCCTTAGATTCAACATCTTCAATCATTCCTTCTTTAAAAACATTCTTACGGATTAAATAAGTGGATACTTTCTCTGATGAATGGTTATATTCTTGAATTGATACATTTCTAGCAATACTTGAAAATGCCCCGATCTTAACTGGATAAACCATTGCATGAATATCAGTCATAGGTCCATTAATTGATGTGAATCTACCTATAATTATTTCACTTTCACCTTTTAAGTGAACCCCATGTGAGATTTTACACCCTTCTGCTATGGTTACACTGCCAGAAATTATAGCCCCTTTAAGTTTAACATTGGACCCTATTTTACCTGTTTTGCTTAGGTTTATAGAGTTTATTTCCTTTAATTTCAATAAAATTAAATTTTTTATTTTATTTAATAATCTCATCCAAAACACCTTTAATGGTAGATTCCATTTGAGTTTTATTCCCACTTGAATATTTTTTTTCTACCAATTGAATAACCAACTGGGCTAAATCTATAGTTGTTGGGTTTAAAAGGCCATGTGCCAATTTTGACTCTATAAAATTTCCAAATGAATTTATGCCTATTTCTTCCAAAATTATGGTAGGTGTATTACATAAAACACCTTCAATTATGGAACCGGAGTATTTAGAAATATGAACTGCAACTTTATTCAATAAAAAAGGTAAGGGATAATTACTCGCTTTGTTTAATTCAATGACATCGTCCAGTCCCCATTCAGAAATTAAAGTTTTTAATTCATCAAATTCCTGGCTTGAAATTCTTGGATGTACCCTTAACCACCAATTGAACCTATCTTTTGTAGACCTTATGGTTTCCAGTAAATACACGTCTAAAGCAGGCTTAATTGGTTGGTGTGTGAATAAAACAATGGGTTTATCTTCAGGTAAGTTTAAATCAGGGTAAAATTTGGAATCTGTTACATATTCTACCCAAGGATTACCTACAATTTTAACAGTTTCTTGATTTGAGATCCAGGATTTTAAATGATCCCCAGACTCTTGATCCCAACACCAAAACTGCTTGGGCAGAGTATTGAATCCATCTATGGAAGGAACATTATAAGTATATGCAAAATGCATTGGCCCTTGTGTCCCGTGTTGAAAGTCTATTGATTCTACTCCTAATCTGCTGGCAGCTAGATTCATACCAAACATAGGGTCACTGTAATAACACAATCCCAATGAATACTTTGCCTTTGTTTTATTAAAAATATATTCATATAAATTAGCCCAGGAGTTAACATTTTCAATCTTTTTTTTAAGTCCCTTTAAAAACTGTTCTTTTTTGAGACCCGTATCTATTTCAATTCTATCCAGAAAATTTTTAAAACCTGAATCATTCATTAATAACTTTAAAGATTGTTTTTTTTTAAAAAAAGGTAAAAGTTTATAGACATGCGAGGAATTCACATTCTGTTGCCCTGAGCTTTGGTATTCAAAGAATTCGTAATTAATTTTTTCCCCCTTTATGTATTCCAAAATTAATTGATAATACCTATTAATATTCTGGCCATTAAAAATTACGCGGTGGGTAGAAGCTCCAGAAAAAACAATTTTTGCTTCTTTAGGTCGAAATAAAATTAAATAGTAAACTGAAGATAAATATGTCACTAAATTAATACCACTTGACTTAATTTTACCTATGAATTTAAACCAAATGCTATTCTTTTCGCTTTCTGAATAATTACTATTTTTAAAAATTAAAAAAAATATCAGGGTTTTTATTAATGGCCATACATCAATATCTTCAACTTTCCATTGGTCTATTGGAAATTCTACTTCATATTCATTCAATCTTTTAAGAAGCCTAATTCTTTCGCTTGACTCCATTAGCCTTTTTTCTGAAATTTATCACAGCGATAACAAAAACTCCAAAACCTAATAGACTTATTAAAAATTTATAGACCAAATTTAATTCAACTGTATAATAAGCTATTATGGACAATAAACATGTCAAGATTAGCCATCTTAATGGGTAATAATTAACCTCATTTATTTGTTTAAAAACCTTTAAATAATAGCCTATATATCCCATAAACATAAGTGAAGCAAATGTGGTGTAGGCTGCTATTCTAAATCCCAATATGGGTATTAGAATGAAATTTGAAATTACATTTATTAAACCAGCCATAAATGTAACTTTCCAAATCACATTAGTTTTTTCCAAATAGAACAACTTATTATTTGAACCTAAATACATTGGTCTATAATTATATCCCATAATTATAATGATTCCCAATCCATACATTTGAGAAAGGGTATCATTTCTTATTAGAAAAGAAAAAATTTCCTTCAACCAAATGGACATTAAAAATGTTAATGTCAAAAAGCTTATCTGAAGTAAAAAAACTAGATTTCTTGCCTCCAAATCAGCCCCTTTTTTATAGGCTTGCATCATAAGAGGACCTACTGCCAAGCCAGCTGCAGTTCCAATCTGTTGAATCATATTTCCAACCGTATACGCGGCGCTGTACTTTCCAATATCATTTGTATTCACACCCACTATATCCATTACCATTTTATCAGAAGAATTTAATAAATAACCTGAATAATAATGAGGAACCGTTGGCAAGCTTACTTTTAAATACTTTTTAATTGATCTCCATTTAAAATTTAAAATCGGAGTTATTTTTACCTTAAAATTAATTGGGTAATAATATGAAGCATTGGAAAGAATTGAAGAAATAAAAGTGGACCAAAACCATCCCATGTATCCCAACTTTAAATATGAAATAAAGTAAAGATTAAGTAAAACACTTAAAATTCCAAAAACCGCCGTTCTCAAACCTACTTGAATGGGATCTTGTTTTAGTTGATAATAGGTAGTCCCAATTGTAGAAACCGGACCAAAAACAACTAAGGGGCCTACATTTATTAAAATTATTAACCATTTATTTTCACTTGCAGCCTCTGGAATAATTATATAAATCAATAATGACAGAAGAAAAGCATAAAAAAAATTCCATATTGTCAAAAAACCATAAATCTGTCTCCATGCCCATTTAAAATGGAAAGGAGATTTGTAATATGTATTAACCAAAATAATTCTCAGGCCTAGAAACGATAGGACTGAAATAGCTGCTGTGTAGGCTGTTAGTAACCCTGCTATACCAAAATCCAGTTCAGTTAAATCTTGAGTAATTATTGGAAGAACAAAAAACTGGGCAATTTTCGGTACTTGCGGAGCAAGTCCATAAATTGCAGTGTGACCAAAAAGTTTCTTAATCATTAAAAAGTATTTCTGCTAACTTCCAATCAAGTTTACTATCAATATCATGTGAACTCACTTCATCCATTTCATATTTCCTTACTTTGGTAAATTCATGAATTGGTTTTTTCCTTAATGCCTCAACTTTGATGATATAAATAGCGCCATTCAATTCAAATACTTTTGGACAATCTTGTCTTCTCTTAAAATTTCCTTCTTTGGATTTTACTAACCAACCGTTCTCATTTTCCTCCCTCAAAATATAGTAGGGATTTGATTTTGTTTCCTTGACAGAAACGACCATCTCACAGGAATTATCAAAAAGTTTCAATGCTTCTTTGATATGCCGGCCTTTTCTAAAAGGAGAAGTAGGTTGCAAAAGTATTAATACATCAGGTCTGTAACCGGAACTTTCATAATACTCAAGAGCATGTAACAATACTTCGTAAGTTCCTGCCGTATCAGTGGCTAAGGTTGAGGGTCTAAGAAATGGAACTTTCAAACCTACTGATTCTACTACTGCCTTGATCTCTTTATCATCTGTTGACACACAGATTTCAGCATCATCAAAAACATCTCTAGCTGCATCAATGGTGTATTGGATAAGCGGTTTTTCCCCAAGAAGTTTGATGTTCTTTCTTGGAATTCCTTTGGACCCTCCTCTTGCTGGAATAACTACTAAAGATTTCAAAACTTAATATGTTTAATATCTTCTTGAGCCTTCTTAAAATCTTCATGCTTCCCAATATCCAACCAATATCCCATAAGAGGATAAGCCACTACTTTTTTCCCCTCTTGGATTAGTTGTTCCATCAGATCAGTAGCGTTATAATATTGATTTTTGGGAATTATATTAATTATATCTTTTTTCATCAGGTATATTCCTGCATTTGAGTAATGAGTGTAAGTAGGTTTTTCCTTTAGACCTTTTACCAAACCATCAACGGTTTCCATTACTGCATAAGGAACATTCACTTGATAGGGTATACAGGCCACTACCAAATCGGCTTTTTGTTCCTCAAAAAATAAAAAGAGCTCTTCAAAATCAATATTGGTTAGAAGGTCCGAATTCATGAGCAATACATAGTCATGAATAAACCCATCTACTAAAGCCAAAGCACCTGCAGTACCCAAGGCTTCCTGTTCCCAAACGTATTTTATTCGAATTGATTTGGAGGACCCATCCATAAAATATTCCTTCAGTTGATCCCCCAAGTACCGTACAGATATCCATATATCGTCTATTCCAAAATTATTTAACCTGTCAATATTATGTTCAATGATGGGCTTATCTCCAACCTTTAAAAGTGGCTTAGGAATTTGATCTGTTAAAGGCTTTAACCGTTCACCTCTTCCACCTGCCATAATCAAGGCATCAACGGGTAAATAAGATTTTTGCTTTTTAAAATTGACAATATTAATAATCTGCATCCCTGTATTTACGACAGGAAATATTGTGAAATGTTTCTTTCTAAGTTCAATTACCTCTTTTATATTATACCTACCTTGTTGAATGAATTTAGGATTAGGCTGAATGAACTTGGACAAATGGTCCTCTAGCCCTAAACCTTTTATAAAACCACGTCTTAGATCGCCGTCAGTAAGTGAACCGATTAATTTATTTTTTTCATCTACCAAAAAAAGTATGGCATCTGAGGCAAGAACATCCAGCCTTTTTAGAGACTCTCTTACCGGTATATCAATACTTGCTATATGCCTTTCAAACGGTCGCATAATGTTCATAAATTATTTCCAAAATCCTTTGAGATGGATTGGTTTGGTAGTAAAGATTTATTCCACTGAATTTCTTTCCCATGTAGCTTTGCGTTGTCGTTATGATCTTATCGGCTTTAAAAGGAAGATGGATCACATTTTCTCCGCTAAGTCTTCCCTTCTGCCTGTCACCAAGGTTTAGAACATATTTTTTAAAAGTGGCCGCTTCAACTATACCACTTGAAGTGTTGCCAATCATTAATTTGGAATGCTTCATACAAGTGAAATAGGATTGGGTTCCAAAGTTTTCAATTACTTTGATGTTTTCATATTTTTTACCGAGTTTTTCAAAAGCAAGTCTATAAATCATTCCAGAAGTATCGGCATTAGGCATAGTGATGACTATCTGATAGTTGGCGGAAAGTTGCTCCAAAGCAATAGAAACTTCCGTGCAATACTGCTCATTAAGTTCAAAAGCTACCGTTTCAGGATGTACAGTAACCAAGATACTTTCCATATTAAGATCTATATCCCATTTCTTCTGAAACTCGTCGATGGTAAGTAAAGGCATGGCAACTAAATTCTCCAAACTGAGTGAACCCACATTGAAAATTTTATCATGATCATTATCCAATAACTGGACCAATCTGTTTTTGAAAGCTTCAGTCGAAACAAAATGAAGGCTACTAGAAAGAGAGATGCTATGCCTGTAGATATTATCAATTGCCCCCAATGTTGTTTCACCTCCATGTAGATGAGCAATTTTCACCTGATAGGGAACCGATGCCGCAACAGCAGCTGCCATTTCAAATCTATCTCCCAAAGCAAAAACGACATCAAATTCATGCTTATTTTCTTCCCAAAATTCGGAAAATTTCATGGCTGTTAGGGAATAACCCGATGCAATGGCATTCGGAGTGTCTCCCAACAATAGAGACTCTATTTTTCGGAACGCTTTGAACCCATCAGATTCTATTTGTGAAAGGGTATAACCGTGAAGTTTGGAAAGATGGGTACCAAAAACAATAATTTTTAGATCAACATCCTTATCGTTCTCCATTGTCCTCAACAAAGGCAAATAGATCCCATAGTCAGCCCTTGAACTGGTCAATACCCCTACCTTGATCATTTCAAATGTTCATTTAAGAGTTTTGTACCTTCAGGAAGATCATAAAGTAATTTTTTCCCAAGGATATCATCAATTTCCATAGGTGAAATTCCATCTCCTGGTCGAAGCGCGATAAGATCATCTTGACCTAAAGTTTGTCCTTTCTTCATATCACGCCTCAAATAAAGACTTTTCCTTGCTACTACTTTATTTTTCTGTTCACTAGGACTAGGTTCTTTAATCCCAGAGCCAGAGATAGCTTTTTCTATATTTCTTACGGCCTGAACCATGGCTTTTAATTCATAAGGTTCTAAAGACGCTGCATGATCGGGACCTGGTAAATTCCTGTCCAACGTAAAATGTTTTTCTATGACACTAGCACCAAGAGCCACTGCAGCAATAGGTACTTCTATACCCAAAGTATGGTCCGAATAACCAACTTTCACACCTATTTCTTTTGCCATTTGGTTCATAGCCAAAAGGTTAACATCTTCCATGGGTGTTGGATATTCTGTATTACAATGGAGTACCGTTATCCTATCCTTTTCAATGCCTTCATGGAATATTACCTCAAGAGCTGCTCTAACTTCTTCTAAAGTAGCCATGCCTGTGGACAAAATAACATCTTTCCCTTTTCTAGCTATATGCTGTAGAAAAGGTTTATTAGTAATTTCTCCTGAGGGAATCTTATAAAAAGGAATTTCTAGCTTATTTAAAAAATCGATGCTATCAGTATCAAATCCTGTAGAAAGAAAGTTAATACCTTTACTTTGACACCTCTCAATCAAAACTGGATACCAATCTTCTCCCATCTCCAGCTTTTTGAGCATCCCAAATTGGGTATCCTCATCGTCTTTCATATTGTTCTTTTGATAGGCTGCTTTTTGGGCAGTTGGATTCACTATTTTCTCTGCCTTAAAAGTCTGAAACTTCACATAATCGGCTCCGGCTTCAGCAGCGACATCAATTAACTCCAACGCTTTATTTATATCCCCATTATGGTTGACCCCGGCTTCGGCTATTACAATCACATGCTTTGTACTCATAATTTCCTAAGTTTATTGCCTGCCCAGATACCTTTTTCTACAATGTCCGATATAACCACACTTCCTGCACCAATCACATTATCCGAACTTATTTTTACATTCTGCCTGACCACTGAATTGGCTCCAACAAAGCTTCCCTCTCCAACAAAAACATTCCCGCAAAGCACAGCGCCCGGGGCAATATGTACATAATCAGAAACTTGGCACTCATGTTCAATGATGCTGCCAGTATTTAAAATTACTCCTTTTCCTATTTCAGATTGGGCATTTATCGTTACATTTTTCCCAATGTAGGTAGAGGGACTTAATAAAACTGATCTGGAAACATTTGCGCTTGGATCTATTGCTACAAATTGGTTCAAACCAAGATTCACAAAAAGTTCAATCAATTTCTTTCTAACACTATTTTCTCCTATAGATGGAAAAACCAGATCATTTCCTACAATTTTTTTGACATCAACTTCCCTTTCATATCCAAAGAATTCAAGATCATAAGGGTTTCTTTCTGCTGCTTTAAAATCAAAATAGCCTTTTATTTGATAGCCGGCATCCAAAAGGGACTCTAGGATCACATACGCATGACCGGAGTAACCAAAAAGAAAAACTGACTTAGATTCTGACACTACTAGGTATATTTACAATCCTTTCCTCCAAAAATTCCGCATTCTGTTGCCCATCCTTAAAGCAATGTTGATACATCGGCAAACGGTACATCAACTGCCAAATTGGACGGGTCATGGTTTTGGCCTCATTGGTGGCTTTTAGAAAACCGTTTCGCTCTTCCAAATTTTCCAATTCCACACACATTAGCCAATAATTGGCATTTGTGTTTTCAAGTTCTTGTCTGAAAGTAATGCCTTGGGTTTTGAAAAACTCAGCATAATCATTGGCCAGTTGTCTCTTATTGGCCAAAAAGCTATCCAATTGTTCCAATTGGGCACAGACCAAAGATGCATTCAGATTAGGCATCCTGAAGTTATACCCTATATGGTCATGGACATATTCATAGGAATGGGGAACTTTTGCCGTAGTAGTAAGATGTTTACCCATTTTCCCCAAATCCTCATCATTGGTCACAATCATGCCCCCCCCTCCACTTGTAACGATCTTATTACCATTGAAAGAAAACACCCCAAATTGACCAAAAGAGCCCGTATGTTTCCCTTTATAATAACTTCCCAAGGATTCAGCAGCATCTTCCACCACTGGGATATTCCATTCGGTGCAAACCTTGAGAAGTTCATCTAAATGAACAGGAAAACCAAATGTATGCATAGGTACACAAGCGGAGATTTTTCTACCAGTTTTTTTATTATAGGTACCTGTCTCCCTCCTTTCTCCATACTCTTCCAAAAAATCGGAAACTGCTTGTGGTGACAGTCCCATGGTGTCGTAATCTACATCTAAAAAAATGGGGTCTGATCCATTGTAGTGAATTGCATTGGCTGTTGCTACAAAAGTAAGCGCTTGGGTTATCACTTCATCACCCCTTTGTACACCTGTCAATTGGAGGGCTATCTGAAGACCTGCTGTACCATTGACCACTGCAACCGCCTTTTTTGTTTGACTGATATCAGCTATCATTTTTTCAGATAAATCCACATAGGCCCCTACAGAGGAAACAAAGCTGGAGTCCAAGGTATCCATTACATATTTCCGTTCGTTCCCGTTAAAAACCGGAGCATGTAATGGGATAAAATCCTTGGAATTAAATTTATCCTTAATAAACTGAATTGTTTCTAGAAAGGCCATGATCACATTTTGGCATCCAAATATTTACCTGTTTCTTTGTGGTCAAAAGCTGGTAATAATTCAATGAATATTTTTACCAGATCAGTTTTTGACCATTGCTTGTTTTCAATCAATCTGTTGACTTCACAAATGAACCAGTCCAGTTTTTCTTCCTCATAAGGCAAACTGCTTTTTACGATTCCCAAGTTTTCGAACCTTTCCAAATCTAAAGTTTCACCTTCCATATAGAATTCCTCAAAATCCTTCTCTCCAGTGGTATCACTTTTTGTGAAATAGCAGGGCCATACTTCGACTTCGTTAAGTGGCCATGCTTTATTTTTCCCTTTTTCAAAAAACTGACGCGCCTCTTCTTCTGATGTGCATATGTAAGGTTCATAACCCAATTGCCCCAGATAGTTGATGGCTATTTCAGCGAAGGTGATCAAATGTAATTCTTCGCTTAGCTTTGGGAAGAAAATATCCTTGTTTTCACCAAGCAAGCAAGACATTAAGCAGAGTTCTCCTGATTCCTGTGGGGTAACAAAGTATCTTTTTATATCATTTGGTGCAACAATCGGTTGTCTTTTCTGCATTCTTTGATTGAAGCCATGTAACAATGAGCCATCAGAGAAGGCTACATTAGCAAACCTAGCAGTAGATATGGAAATATCTTTGCTCTCCCTCATTAAAAACATTTCCATTATCCGCTTGGAAGCTCCCATCATATTCACTGGGTTGGCGGCTTTGTCCGTGGACACGCAGAAATATTTTTTGATACCTTTCTTCTTGGATTGTCTGATTGTTTTGATGGTATTGAGGATATTTACCTCAACCATCCTCATCAGGGTAAAAGGGTCTTTCTCACTCCTTACATGCTTGAGTGCTGATAGATTCAATACGTAATCATATTCCCCATCAGCTTCAATAAAAGCATCATAAATCGGCGACCCAATATCCAAAGCAAAAGTCCTGAAATCACCGTCAATATAACCAAAAGAACTTCTTATATCTCTTACCAACTCCACCAAATTATTTTCGCTGATATCAACAACATGGAGCTTTTTGGGATTTCGCTTGAATATTTCTTTAGTAACTGCTTGTCCGATAGATCCAGCACCACCAATCACCAAGAAACCTGAAGAACTTACTATTTCAATTATCTTTTGTTCTTGTTTCTTAACATCAACTTCAAATAAAGGAGATTTTCTTCCTATTAACTTTAAAATATCCATAAATTAAATCCCTATTCCATAATGCTCAAACCCTAATTCCCCTAAGTACTTTTTATCATAAATATTCCTTCCATCAAACACTACCTTATTTTTCAATAATTTACCCACAGCCTCCCAAGAAGGAATCCTGAATTCGGACCATTCAGTTACTAAAAGTAATGCATCAGCATCCACACAGGTATCATAAGCATCTTTGGCATAAGTAATTTTATCACCAATATATATATGCTGGGCTTCTTTCATAGCAATTGGGTCATAGCCTTTGACTTTTGCACCTGCTTCAATTAATTCATCAATAATTACTATTGCCGGTGCTTCGCGCATATCATCGGTATTAGGCTTAAAACTTAAGCCCCATAAAGCAAAAGTTTTTCCTGAAAGATCATTACCAAAATGCTGCTTTACCTTCTGAACCAAAACATGCTTTTGGGCTTCATTTACTTCCTCAACTGCCTGAAGGACTTTTAGATCATATCCATACTGCTTACCTGTTTTGATAATGGCTTTGACATCTTTTGGGAAACAAGACCCTCCATAACCTACACCAGGATAAATAAATTTAGTACCAATCCTAGGATCAGAACCGATACCTTTACGTACCATATTTGCATTAGCCCCAACCTTTTCGCAAAGGTTTGCGATATCATTCATAAAAGAAATTTTGGTAGCCAACATGGCATTGGCTGCATATTTTGTCATCTCAGCAGATGGGATATCCATAAAAATGATCCGATCTCCATTTAACTGGAATGGTTTGTAGAGACGTTTCATAAACTCCTCAGCCCTTTCATCATCCACACCGATCACGATTCTATCAGGCTTCATAAAATCTTCAACTGCTGCTCCCTCTTTCAAAAATTCAGGATTAGAAGCTACAGCAAATGGAATATTCGCACCTCTCTTTTCCAAAGCAGTTTTAATGCTTTCCCTCACTTTCTCACCCGTGGTTACCGGTACAGTACTTTTTGTGGCCACCACAATATAATCTGACATCGTCCTTCCTATCTCATCAGCAACTGCCAAAACATATTTCAAATCAGCTGAGCCATCTTCCCCGGGAGGAGTTCCAACTGCAATAAAAGCAACCTCAGAACCTTGAATAGCTTCACCCAAATTGGTTGAAAACTTTAATCTACCAGAAGCATAATTTCTTTTGACGATTTCTTCCAATCCTGGTTCATAAATAGGCATTATGCCATTTTTTAATCCATCAATTTTCTTTTGATCCACATCCACACAAACTACTTCAATACCAACTTCAGCAAAACAAGCACCTGAAACTAAACCTACATATCCAGTTCCTACTACAGTTATTTTCATCTTTTAAAATTTAATTAAATACTAATTACTTTCTGGAAAAATTTATCCCCAAAGAAAAATTTTAGATCTACTTTGATTTTTTTAAAAAAAATTCGAGATTATAACTACTTGAAAATTTCAAATTAGTTACCTATCAAATTATTTATTAATAATGCCAAGGTTGCCATGGATGTCGCTATCCCTATCCAAGCCTGTGGAGTAAGTTTTTCTCTTTCAGGTTTGGTGGGTACAATTATTTCAGCACCTGGTTCTATTTTAGGGTAATTGTTGATCAAAAGTATTTTCCTGGTTCTTTTTACATCCCCATTGGCATAAATCACATAAGACCTTCCCCTCCTTGAATTTGATGTAAATCCCCCAGCCCGGGAAATATATTGTTTGAACCCACTATTTTCCCTATACCTAGCTGAAGTAGGATATAAAACCTCTCCTCTCATTCGAACAGTTTGTAATTGTCTGGGAATACTTAAAACGTCTCCTTCTCTTAAAATTAGATCTTCAGGTCCATATGGATTTGAAAGGATTACATCCAAATTAATACCAATTAGCTCAGTATCTTTTATTTCAATTTCTCCAATACCTTCCTGATTAGCACCTAACTCCAAAATAGATTGTTGTCTGAAATCTTCAGAGGCAATAACCTCCCTTCTTTTTTTACTTTCCTGTTGACTTTCAATAATTTTCCTATCAATTCTTTCCAATAAAATCTTTTCTGATTCTGTCCTATCCAAACTGTCACGGCTTACATTAGCTTTAACCTTAGTTAAAGTCTGTGCTTTGATTTCATCTTCGGATTGTTCCTTAAAGAACTCGTTTCTTCTAATCAAGGTAGCTCCTTTAGGATAGGCATAAGGATTCAGTCCACCTGCCCTTTTAATGATATCTGAAATCCTTTCATCTGCGTGGGCAATAGCAAATTCTCCTGGATAATAAGCCTCACCTTCTACCCTCACCAACTGTTCTCTTTGGAAACCAGGACTCCTCCGGATCATTATATGATCAAAAGGCTGAAGAATTACTGAGCCGCCATTCCCACTGATTCTCAAATCTCGGTCAATATCCAAAAGGATAATTTCAGCCAGTTTTCCGGAAATATCATCTTTCACCCTTCGGGCAATTTCAATCTTGGATGAGGTGGCAGATTCTTTGAATCCACCAGCTTTGAGGACCAAATCAGCGACTGTCATGTTTTCCCCAAAGGCAAAGGCTCCAGGCTTATTGACCTCCCCTGAAATCTTTACATAAAATTCCTCCCTCAGATCATAAATACTGGGAATATTCAAAACATCTTCTCTTCTCAAGGCAATATCTTCTATTTCACCATTGAGCACTGCCTTGATATCCACTGGCATGATTTCCAATGAAAAATCTCCTCTTGTCCTATACAAAGTAGCCCTATTTAAAAATGCGTCCTCTCTTAAACCTTGGGCTCTTTGTACCAAATCTCTTATTCCCATTCCTGAGGTAAGTTCAAATGTTCCAGGACGCATCAAAGCTCCAGTTGCCTGAACCCTGTTTTCAAAACGGTTAAGGATTTCACCTACCAAATATACATCCCCATCCTGGGAAACAAAATTACCATAATTAGGGGCATCAACATCCTGAACCTTCATCTCAGTACCAGTCTTTCTGGTTACAGTGATCCTATCCTTATAAGCTTGACTGCTGAATCCACCAGCAAAAAGAAGAAGTTCGTTGAGCGTTTCCCCTGATTTTATCTCAAATAGACCCTCCCTCCTCACAGGCCCCATCACCTCTACCCTTGACCTTACCGGAGGTACTATAATCACGTCATTATCTCTTAAAGTAATCGGAGTGGTAAACTCACCTTTGGATATAAATTCGTAAATATCAAATTCCTGTAAAAGTTTGCTATCTCTGTACAACTGTATGTGCCTAAATGAACCATTTTCATTTGGGCCTCCCGCTGCAAATAGGGCATTAAAAGGAGATGCAAAAGAAGGTAAGGTATATGTTCCCGGTTTAGTAAGTTCACCAACAAGAGACACAGAAATAGTCCTTATATTTCCCAAACGCAATTCCATAAAAGTGTTTGGATTACCGCCCTGAAGACCAGAATAAATTTTACTCAAAGCGGTCTTAACTCTTGTTGTAGCTGCTGCAATGGTTGAGCCTCCAACCTGAATAGGACCTACATTGGGTATTAAAATCCTGCCTTCAGGACTTACTCTGACATCATAAGACTGCTGGGAAGCACCATAAACATCAATTAAAAGCTGGTCACCTCCTCCCAGTACATAACTCTGAGGAGTGGGTATATTTAAACTGGGATTAAACGTAAGATTCCGATTATGAAAAAGCTTGTATCCAAAAATTTTCTTTTGTGTTGGCGTTAAATCATAATAAGGATCGGCTTTCCTCAACGAATCAAAAATATTTTCCTCCACAATATAATTTTGAACAGATCGCATTTGTCCGTTCCCAGCACTTACCTGCCCTCTTTGTTCACCAGGCCTTGAAGCTCCACTTCTTAAGGCACTGATTCTTTGCCTTAATTTCGCCACTTCACCAGGTGGCATCCCCCTTTCCCCTGCCATGCTGAGCAACTGTTGCTCATTCAGACCCTGGGATTCAGCACGTTTTACCAACTGTTCAATCTGTGCATCAGAAAGATTATCGACTTTGATATTCTGAATATCGGAAAGGGATTGGGCATAAACCAAAGATTGAATTGTAATAAAGAATAAAACAAGAAAGAGTTTTTTCATTGAGAAAATAGAATTTAACCGCGAATTACGCTAATTACAAGGATTTTTTATTTAAAAAGGGAATTTTTATAAGGTAATAAACTTTTAATATTTGAACGAATGATTTATTTAAACCGAGCTGGCTCGGGATTAAAAGGAAATTGAATCATTTTACTAACAAGGAATTTTTATTAATCAGATGGAATTAATTGGTTTTTTCCTCTAGAATAATTCTTTTAAATTCTAAAGATTTTGGTCCAAAGTTTAGAAGTAAAGCTAATTGTAAATTAGAGGCTTTTAGATAATTGATCACTTGAGCATAGTGGTCATCGATTATAAATGAACTAGATTTAAGTTCTACAATTATTCTACCATAACACACAAAATCTGCTACAAAATACTTCATTAAACTCTTCCCTTTATAGACAATCGGAAGTTTTACTTCCTTTTCAAATGGAATATCTTTTTCTTCCAATTCAATTGTTAGGGCCTCTTGATAAACACTTTCCAAAAAACCTCCCCCTAATTGTTTGTGCACTTCTATCGCAGCTCCGATAATTTTAAAAGTTTCATTTTTGAAAAGCATACACTAAAATAAAGGGGATAAAATGATCAAATATCCAGTTTTAACCCATGAAATATAATAAAAATTAAATATAAGGGTAGATTGTAAGTGTATTCTTGTTAATTATCTCTTTTTTTTGCGGAATCCGTGTAATTCGCGGTTCTTTTTAGTTCAAAATTTTTATTTATCTGTGGTTACAGCTTCGCCCTTTCAGTCACATATGTGCTTAGCAAAGGGGATGGGTACTATCATTTGATGGACTGCCCCTATTTTGAGCCAATCCTATTTTTTATAAAGCAAAAATGCTTTAGGATCAGTAATGGAATTCTGAATCTGAAATTCCACCTCTTTTTGGATCAAGTCTTCAATTCTCTCACTCAACCTGTCCAAATAATCCTCATTTAGGTCATCTCCGGTAATCAAAACCTGAAGTTTTCCCGTATTTAAACCTTTAGCATAATCTCCTACTAAAGCTACTTCATTCACATCCCCCATCCGCTCCAATACAGTAGACAATAACTTATCCAATCCAAGGTATTTATTGATCAATTCTTGGAGGTTATGAAAGAGAGGATGATCGATGTTGGCTTTATATTCTATTTTATTGCTATCTGCTTCTTTAAGAAGAAGACCTGCCTCAGAAAGATTGTTAAGCTCTTTACGGATTGCATTGGTAGATTCACCAAATTCTTCAGCAAGGCCCCTCAGGTGTCCCTGATTTTTGGGATTGCTAAAGAATTTGATCAAAAGTTTTAGCCTCGTTTTAGATGTAATTAAATAATCCAGCATAAAAATGGCGCAGCCACAATGAGCAACAAAAGTACTCAGTGCTTTCGTATTTCCAAAAAATATTTCTACAATTTCTTCACCTATTAATAATTCTCAGCAATTTGCAACTATTATTTTAATTAAAAAATTTCCCAATTAATATAGACTAACTATATATAAAAAAATCCAAAAGAAAGAATTTTCAATAAATTGCTAAGTTATGAATATTAATTCATTGAAAATCCCCCTTATGATTATTATAATTTTAGTTTTGTAATTTGTGATTTTTTAATTCCTCCTGTAGACGCCCTCGTACTTTTTTTCAAATAGTTTTTTAAACAATGCCCCTGTCAATCCCGAAAATCCACCTAAAAACAAACCCAAAACACCTGTCGCAAACCAAAGTAAATTATCGTTTTTTATCCCCATTAAGGTGGCCATTTGAGAAGGTAATGCAGAATTGGTGTGCATGGAAATATAAATTGCCAGTAAAAACCAGGTCAAACCAAAAGCAAGTCCTCCACCAAAAAATGCCGTTACTGGCCGGGCACCTACCAAAAAGGTCAAAAAAGCAACCACCACCATTAACGCCCAATAAGGCAAATACACTCCAAGAATAAAAACTGTCAACGCTACCAAAAGAAATATCGATAGAAATCTTGCCATAATCTAATTTGAAAATTGAGTTGTAAATAAAACCCCATCCTTATCCACAGACTTTCTGAGATTAAATCCTATATAATCCCCGTTTGCCCAAATTTTGATAAAGTTATCATAAAACTTACTTCCTGGATTACCGGATTGGCCTCCAGGGTAAATACCAAACGCGGTGATTTGTTCCCCCATCTCCACAACCATCCGCCAGCTGGCCCCATGCCTTTCGCTGGTGGCATTCAATATCCCGGAATATCCTCCAGTATAAATATTTTTCCTGCTAAAGGATTCAAAATTTGGCACCAAATGCAAAATCCTGGTATTCTTAAAATCTGCCCATTCATAGCTCCCTTTTTCTGATTCCATCTTTTGGATTTCGGATACCATTTCTTCAAAACTCTTCTCGACCCAATCCGAAGCAACTTCAATTTTTTCGGTTTCAGGTTTGTCAAATAAACTGCTTTCAGGCTCATTTCTCAACAATTGGACAGTTTGGTATTTATTAGGCAACACCGTTGGCATATCATCTTTCTCCCACTTTGACCAAATGGATTTGTATAAAAGTTTCCACCAGGTCTGAAATAATGTGGGCTCTTCCTGATTAGGAAAAGTGTTGAAATTCCAATCAATCAATTGATTGAGGTACTTTTCGGAAGGTCCTGATAGATTCTCAAGGCTGTCCTTCAATAATAAATTAATCATAACTGGTAAAGCCTCTGAAGCATGAAGGTGGTATTGGTCAAATTGAAGACGTTTCATATCCTCAACTGTAATACCTTCTTTTTCCCTTAAAATAGAATTAAGCCTTCGGTTCCTATAATGCTCAAAACTATTATCAAACATATAATATGGATAAGAAGGTGATGTGGAGTGCTGATTTGCAGAAGACACAAACCCCCGCGCAGGATTAAGAGTAGAAGGATTATGTTCATTGGGTATGTAATCCTGCCATTCAAAGGCCGGATTATTTCCATCCATCAAATATTTTCCCTGCCCCTCCCATTTCAGAGGAAATCTACCCTGTACTTTCATGGCTATGTCTCCACTTTTTGAAGCAAAAACAAAATTTTGCGCAGGAGAAGTAAAATAATTCAAAGCATCAATGTAATCTCCATGATTCTTGGCTTTATTCAATAATAAAAATGTCTTCTGTTCATTGGATTCCAAATGTGCTGTCCACTTTAGTGCAAAATTAACATCATGCCTATAGGATCTAAATGTACGGTCATAAACAACAGGACCATGATGGGTATATACGACGGTATCTATGAATGAAGGCTTACCCTTCACCTTAATTTCTTCAATTCTGAATGTGCTCTGAATCCATCTATCATTATAAAGATATTCAGATCTATCCTCATTTTTAAATTGAATGGAATACCAATCTCTTGCATCCCTAGTTGCATTGGTCACACCCCATGCTATATTTTCATTAAAACCTGAAATTATTCCCAAAGCTCCGGGTAATGTTGCCCCCTTAACTGAATGTGTCGGGGTTGAAAGCTGCATTGCAAACCAAAGAGAGGGTAAATTCAAACTTAAATGGGGATCATTTGCCAAAATTGCAAACCCGTTTTTGGTTTTGGATGGAGCCACTGCCCAGTTATTTGAGCCAACTCCAGGTTCGGGTTGTGGCAAAGGTTTTACTTTAATTTCTTCATCTGGGTAATTGATACCTTCTGGTTTTTCAATCTTTAGAGGCTCGAAATCCCAAACTCTTTCTTCCTCAATCACAGGGTCATTTTCCTCCGGAAACATAGGAAAGAGTTTATCCATCAAAGAATCCCCAATCAGGGTCCTCATATTGGTGAATTCAAGATCTTCATCACCGACCAACATGTCCGCCATGTATTTAAGTAATAATAAAGATTTATAAGGACTCCAATATTCCGGTCTATAGGCCAGAATTTTGTACTCCAAAGGCATCCTGGCAATGGAAAGTCCATCAATGTATTGATTGACTCCATCAGCATATGCCTCTAATAATTTAAGGGTTTGTGGATCAGTATTTTGAATGTAAATTAAAGCCTGCTCAGCACTATTTCCCAATCCTTTTCTCCGGGTCATTCTATCAAGATCTATTGCCACCGGACCAACTATCTCTGCTATTCTTCCTGCTGCAGCCATAGTTTGGAATTCCATCTGCCAAAGCCTATGCTTTGCAGTGACAAAGCCTTGGACTCTGTAGAGATCTTCTTCGTTTTCTGCAAAAATATGAGGGATCAAGTATTCATCATAAATTACCTTAACCGGAGTTTTGAGGTTATTTAAATTGATCTCTTCCTCTGCAATGTCATCCTCACTGTAAGAATTTTGCCAAAAACCATGATTTGGATCCAATAGTAATCCCAAAGGAGGAACAGAACCAATTTGGAGAGAAAGTAGAACACCCAAGGTGAGGGTTATAATTAGCACAAAAAAGAATGCCAGGTATCTCATGTGTGGTCGGGAGTGATTAATTACCAGGCCTTAATTTATATGTAATTCATTAAAAAATTCCTGTTTAAAAAAAATATTATAAAAAAATCCCCCTTCTTGCTGAAGGGGGAGAAAATTAAATTCATCTTAATTCACAGCAATTGGCAACACTAATTTTTCCCATCTCACAACGATACCCGGAGATTCAATGGAAATAGTCAATTGTTCCTGACTATCGGCCACCCATTGTGGAGTAGACTCAACCCTTAATACGTCATTTTCTTGCTTGTATTGAAAATGACCATGTTCCAGATTCCATTCAGAGTTTAGAATTACAGTCCACTTACCTGAAGATTTTGGAATGGTAAAAAGTGAATACCTGCCAGCTTTTAATGGCTGACCTTCAATTGTTACATCCGAATCAAAATCCACATAGGTGGATTCATTTGCACCGGTTCTCCAAACTTCGTTATACGGCACTAAATCACCCCAAACGACCCTCCCCTTCACAGATGGGGCACCATATTGGACTTTTACCTTTACATTTCCTATGGAGCCATCGATTGTCCTCAATGGACTTGGCCTTTGATCAGTTGCTGCAATTTCTTCAGCTGTGGATTCGGTCGTTTCATCATTTTCAGTCGATTCTGTTTTGTTTTCACTGCTACATCCTAAGAAAAAGAGTGTCAAAGATGCAATAGCAGCCAACATCAACATGTTTGATTTTTTCATAAAGTTGTTGTTTTTAGAGTTTCGAAGATAGGCAATTTCCAAATATTGATAAAATTAAAAAAAGACGGCCTAAAAAAATTCTTTAATTCTAAAGGGGATATTGTTATTTTTCAGCTTTAAATAATCCTCCATAATAGATTGAACCGCTATGAATAAATCATTTAAACGCTTTCAAACCAGATTAATACTTTTTTTTTCTATTATTTTGCTCATTTCATGCCAGTTTCAGGAAAAAGAAGAGAAAGTTCTGGACAACCCTTTTTCCGGGCCAAGTCCATGGCCTGAGATCAGAAAGCAAAGAATAAAAAAACTTTTACCTGAAGCCATGAAAACGGCAGGGGTTGATGCATGGATAATAATCTGTAGGGAAAATAACAATGATCCAATAGCATCTCATATAGGAGGAGAAAATGCAGGTGGTACTGCCTTATTTTTATTTTTTCTTGAAGGCGATGAAGTTAGATCAGTTGTCTATTCCCCTATTGGAGAAGCTACTGCCTTATCAGACCTAAAAATTCATGATCGGGTTATCCCGGTAGAAAGAAATTCCTCCGCAATCAGTGACGCATCCATGTTTCTTCTGGCAAAAAATTTCAAAAAAATTGCAGTCAATTTTTCAGAAGAAAATGCACTTGCAGATGGCCTAAGCTATACGCAGAAACTTAGTTTGGAAAAGGCATTAGGTCCCCACGCTGAGAGATTGGTGTCTTCCGATGAACTCATCTATGAATGGTTATCGGTCAAACTTCCCGAAGAAGTTGAAATCATGACCAAAGCAGCAGAATTAACTTCCCAATGGCAACATGAAGCCTATGCACAGGTAATCCCAGGCCAAAGTACCGATGCGGACATTGCGAAGTTCTTGAAAAAGAAAATGGAATTATATGGGGTATCAGATGCCTGGCATCCTGACCAAAACCCAAATGTCAACTCTGGTCCAGACCGGGGCCATTCTCATGCAACCGATAAAGTAATCATGCCAGGGGATGTCATTCAGATTGATTTTGGAATTAAAGTTTGGGACATGTGGGTTTCTGATATCCAAAGATTTGCTTATGTATTGAGGGAAAGCGAAACCCAAGCTCCTGACTCTGTCCAATATTACTTTGAATCATCTATAGGGGGTAACAGAATTGCACTTGCAGCCATGAAGCCAGGTATTTTAGGATACCAGGTCGACAAAGCCCAAAGAGATTGGATGGCCGAAAGAGGTTCAGAGCCGGTCATGTGGAGTACTGGTCACCCTGTAGGGTATGTGGCACATGATATAGGCCCAAACCTTGGTGGTGGATTATTACCTGATCCAAATGTTAGGCCTGCTGCCGTTAAACCTCTTAAAGAGGGGATGCTTTTTGCTTTTGATGGCTTCCATGCCTGGAAATTACCAGAAGGCGGAACAAAAACCATGTCAGTGGAAGAAACAGCCGTGGTAACCAAAGATGGGGCAAGATATCTTATGGAGCCTCAAGACAAACTGATTCTAATTAAGAAAAAATAAACCTCCAATGAATAACCCAAAGAGGAACCAGAATAATAAAATCTTTGGGTTATTCATTTTTTAGGCTTTAAATGTATTTGAGCCGTAAATGGTATTTGCAATACCTATGATTTACTTCTAATTTCGGCGCATAAATATTATTTCATGATCAAATTTCTGACATCCATTTTATTTTTAGTATCGCTGGCCCTATTTTACAGCGTTTACATATCACCTGAATTTTTCCCATATGTGGGTTTGATGACGCTAACCATTCCTTTATTGCTAGTGATCAATGGCTTGTTTTTTATTCTCCTTGTTTTTTCAAAAAGAAAGCTGGCCATTTTGCCTTTGATCGCAATTATCGCAGGTTGGAACTTCATTGGGATTACTTTTCAATTCCCCAAAAAAACAAGTACTGAGGTTGAAGGACTTTCAGTTTTAAGTTACAATGTTGCATTGTTTTCTTTTTCCAGAAATAATGGTGATAGTAAAGAAAACAATAAGAATATCATCAAATGGCTACAGGAAAACCCATCAGATATCAAATGCTTTCAAGAATTTTACCAAGACCCAACAACCCCTTCAAGGAATTCCATCAAGTTGTTGGGTACTGAAATGAACTATGATTATACTTATGAAATTATAGAGGGTAAATCTAAATCAAGATCTTATGGAATGGCAATCTTGAGCCGATTTCCAATAATCAATAAAGGAAGAGTATTTGATACCAAAAGAAATAACGGAGTCATTTTCGCAGATATCAAAGTTGACAAAGATACTATCAGAATTTATAATGCCCACCTAGAGTCAATGAGTATACAATCTGAAAGTCTAAACAATATTGATGGAATAAAAGAAAACTACCGAAGTACCCTTCGTAAACTTAAAAAAGGCCAAATAACCAGAGCATCTCAATTGGATATTTTGGAAGAGCACATGAAAAACAGCCCCTATGTAAACATTCTGGTAGGTGATTTCAATGATGTCCCTTACAGTTATACCTATTTTTCTTTACGCAAATCCATGAATAATGCTTTTGAAAAAGCAGGAAGAGGCTTTGGATTTACATACAATAAAGTCCTCTTTTTCCTTCGGATTGACAATATTTTTTATGATAACCCCTTAAAGGTCTTACAGTTCAAAACACATAAAGAAGTAGATTATTCTGATCATTATCCCGTTTCAGCAGTTTTTTCCTGGGAAAAACCCTTAAAAAAAATCAATGAGGCACTTGAGAAAATTGATTAGACTTTTCCCAATCTTTTACCGATAAAAAGTAACAAAAGGGGCAGCAATAACAAATCTGCTACAAGTGCAAAAACCAGTGAAAAGCTTATCAATAATCCAGAATAAAATGTCACCCCAAATTGGCTGAAAATCAGCACTGAAAATCCTGAAACAAGGATTATTGTAGTCAAAGTAATTGCCTTACCGGTATCGATAAAAGTTCTTTTCAAAGCATAAAGCCAAGTTCGACCTTTATTTAATTCTAACCTTAATTTGGACATAAAATGAATGCTGTCATCTACAGCAATCCCAAAGGCTACAGTAAACAATATTGCAGTTGTAAGTTTAAGATCAATTCCAAAAGCCCACATCATTCCTCCCATCCAAATTAAAGGTATGATATTCGGGACAAGAATAATAATTGAAACCCTCCAGGATCTGAAAAGTAATCCAGTAATCAAGGCAACTAAAAAAAATGCAAAAACTAAACCTCTTAACATTTGGTCTGTAACACTTTCATGGCTTATATCAATCAAATGGGAAGTTCCCGTCATTCTCACTACTAAATATGCCTGATTGACCTCTGATTCCAAAAAAGCTTCCATTTTGTCTTTCAAACGCTTCCCTTTTTCACTACCGTAATCTTCCACTCTTGTTGAGATTCTTGACCATTTTAAATCATCAGAGACAATTTTTACAGGAGATAACTCTAATGCTTCTTTTAAATAAGGTTTTAACCTGATCAATTGCCCTTGTGAGGGAAAGGCATAAGCTTTTTCATTTCCGGAATTTTGAGCTTGGTTCATTTTTTTAACCAAAGAAAGGGGAGAAATAATTGCCCCGGTTTCAAAGTTATCAGAAATAAACCGTTCAAATTTCTCCATTTCTTTTAAAACTTCCATTTGGAAGATATTTTCAGCTTCTTCACCAACCTGAAGAGAAAATTCCAAAGGCTTTGAACCGCCAAAATTCTTATCAAAAAAATCAAACCCTTCAACTAATTCATGTCCAACAGGTAGATTATCCAATATGTAACCATTGACCTTTAGTCTGCTGACTCCAAAGAGGCATGAAATTGTAATCAATAAGAATATCAAAGGGATGGTTTTCTTATTCAACAAAACGAAAGAGAAAGCCTTTCTCATTCCTATCCTCCAGTTTTCCGCATTCTTTTCCTCATTTTTCTGCTTGAAGGCTGGGACTATATAAAGTAATCCCGGAATAATTAGAATCACTGATAAAAACATCACCAATACCCCAAGTCCTGTGTACAATCCAAAAAATTTTAAAGTGGGTACTGAAGTGAAATATAAAGAGGCAAAACCAAGAGCTGTAGTCAAGCTTGTTAAAAATACAGCAGGTAATATTTCCAAAAATGATTTTTCAATGGCATCTTCTTTTGTATACCCATGGCGCAAATAATTTAAATATTGGTTAAAAAAATGAATAATAGCGGCCAAACCAATTACAGATAAAATCGTTGGCTGCATGACTGACATTATATCCAATGGTTTCCCAAGATACAGAGGTATTGCAATAGACCAAAAAAAACCAATCATCAAGGCAATAAGTGGTATCAATATCCCCCACAATGTCCGGAAAATTAAAAACAAGAGTAAGACTATCAACACTCCTGAAATCCCCAAAAAGGACGAAAACTCATCCTGCATTAAATTCACAAATTCGCCTTGGGCTTGTATCTTACCTGCTATATAAAAATCAGTAAAACCTGAATTTTCTACAGCTCCAAAAATATTCCTGTATAGAATGTCTCCCTCTTCTTTACTTATCATTTGTTGGTTATGAACCAAAAGCAAAATATAATTTCCTGTTTCGTTAATGAGATTCTTTTTCCATTGATTGCTCTCCAGGATTCTGTTTTTAGATCTAGTCAGGTTGACTTGTTCATCCCATTCCAACAATGGTTGACTTCTAATTCCAAAAGGACTGATCATGGGTTCTTCTAAGTCTAACAAGGAAATAACCTTTTCTACCCTTTCCATCCCTTTAATGGTTTTCTTCAAGAGGCTTGCCTTTTCCAAAAAACCAGAATCAAAAACATCAGGTCGATGACCCAAAGCGATCAATAAATAATCATTATCATTCCCAAATTCAGATCTGAATTCTTGATAAAATGAAAGCTCTCCATCATCCTGAGGGAAAAAACTTTCAAAATCATAATCAAAATTGATGTTGGGCTGGAAAAAAATTATTCCCAGGGTGACTAATCCCGATAAACCTAAGGCAAAAAATGAGTTTTTCTTTTTGAACATATATAATTAAAATATACTGCAAAGAACTGAAATTGTTTTGGAGTAATGGATAACAAATAGCAAAACATCTTTCCAAATATTACAGATATTTCTAACTTGCCGGGAATAAAAAGGAATTGAAAAATGAAGCAGTACCACGACCTGATGCAGCATATTTTGGACACTGGTGTCAAAAAGGAAGACCGAACCGGAACAGGAACTTTAAGCGTTTTTGGATACCAAATGCGGTTTGATTTAGAAGATGGCTTTCCTGTAGTTACCACGAAAAAACTACACCTTAGGTCGATTATTCATGAATTACTCTGGTTCTTAAAAGGGGACAGCAACATCAAATACCTAAATGAAAATAAGGTTACCATTTGGGATGAATGGGCTGATGAAAATGGTGATCTGGGACCTGTTTATGGATATCAATGGAGACATTGGCCTGATGGGAAAGGTGGGGAAATTGACCAGATTAAAAATTTGATAAACCAAATAAAAAACAAACCCGATAGTAGGAGACATATTGTGAGTGCATGGAATGTTGCTGACGTAGACCATATGGCACTACCTCCATGCCATACCCTTTTCCAGTTTTATGTTGCAGAAGGAAAACTTTCCTGTCAACTCTATCAAAGAAGCGCGGATGTATTTTTGGGAGTTCCGTTTAACATTGCCTCTTATGCGCTATTTACTTTAATGGTGGCACAGGTGTGCGACCTAAAACCAGGAGAATTTGTTCATACTTTTGGAGATGCACATCTCTACAGCAATCACCTTGAGCAGGCAAGATTACAACTAAGCCGTGAAATCAGGCCTTTGCCAACTATGAAAATCAATCCTAATGTGAAGGATATATTTGAATTTCAGTTTGAAGATTTTGAATTATTGAATTACGATCCCCATCCCCATATCAAAGCAGCAGTAGCAGTTTAAATGAAGAAGAAGGCAGTAAGGCCTTCTTTTCCATTTACGGGCATTTCAATCCATTGCAATTTTATCAAAACACCGACTATTGAATTTTCTGATTCGAGAACGAAATCTTACCTATCTTTAATTGACAAATTTTCTTTATCTATGAAATTTAAAATCTATGCCTTTTTGATAGTTGTGTTAATATTCTCCGGTTGCAAAAAGGAAACTCAAACGAAGGAAATAGAGCTGTCAAAATTTAATGAACTTTTTCGTCCACAATATCACTTTTCACCTCCAAAAAATTGGATGAATGATCCAAATGGTATGGTTTTCCTGGATGGAGAATATCACTTGTTTTACCAATATTTTCCCGACAGCACTGTTTGGGGACCAATGCACTGGGGACATGCCATTTCAAGGGATCTAGTACATTGGGAGCATTTACCTATCGCTTTGGAACCTGATGAACATGGATGGATATTTTCAGGATCTGCTGTAATAGACCATAATAACACCAGTGGCTTAGGTACTGAAGAAAATCCAGCCATGATTGCGATATTCACATACCATGATCCAGTTGGCGAAAAAGAACAACGTGATGATTTTCAAACCCAGGGAATAGCCTACAGTACGGATAAAGGAAGAACCTGGAAAAAATATGAGCAAAATCCCGTATTGAAAAATCCAGGTATTCGGGATTTCAGAGATCCGAAAGTGATGTGGTTTGAGAATGAAGATGGGAAAGGAAAATGGTTGATGTCTTTGGCTGTTTGGGATAAAATCAGTTTTTACTCTTCCCCCAACCTATTGGATTGGACATTTGAAAGTGATTTTAATCCTGATTGGGCAGCCTATGGAGGAGTATGGGAATGTCCTGATTTATTTCCTCTGAAAACAGAAGATGGCACGGAAAAATGGATCCTGTTTGTCAGTATCAATCCCGGTGGGCCTCAGGGAGGTTCCGCAACCCAGTATTTCGTAGGAGATTTTGATGGAAAAACATTTACCACAGAAAGTAAGGAAATCAAATGGTTGGATTATGGAGCTGATAATTATGCTGGAGTAACATGGTCTAATATTCCAGAATCTGATGGTAGGAGAATTTTTATTGGCTGGATGAGCAATTGGCAATACGCACAAGTTGTACCTACATCCCCTTGGCGTTCGGCTATGACTATTCCCCGAAACTTGGAATTAGTTATTAAAGGATCTGATTTCCTGGTCGCATCAAGACCTGTGAAAGAAATTGAAAAACTAAGAGTTGAATCGAAAATAGCAACGGGACATGAATTTAATTTGGAAAATGAATTAGTGGAATTGGATCTGGTTCCTGAAAAACAAGAGTTCAACATTACATTTTTAAATAATAAAAACGAAAATGTAAAACTGGAAGTAAAAGATGGACAGCTCATATTTGACAGAAGTCAATCGGGTATTACAGATTTTAATGATGAGTTTGATAACATCCATACAATTCCTTTAAAAGGATTATCTATAAATACTATCCGTGTTTTTC
The DNA here is from genome assembly GCF_042683085.1 of Shivajiella indica. NCBI lineage: Bacteria > Pseudomonadati > Bacteroidota > Cytophagia > Cytophagales > Cyclobacteriaceae > Shivajiella > Shivajiella indica. The sequence goes on from NZ_JBHUIV010000025.1 coordinate 478,714, forward strand.
TCGACCGTTCCTCCGTGGAAGTTTTCATCAATGGAGGAGAAATTACAATTACAGAACTTATTTTTCCTTCAGAAAACTTTTCAAAAGTTAGATTGGAAGGATTTAAGCATGAAAATGTTATCCATTATTTGAAATCAATTTGGTAAAAGGATAATAAAACAATTCATACACATCATTTTGATCTAAAAGGTTTGAATTGAATTTATTTTATTAGATTTAATACCAGTGTTTAATAAGAAAATAACAGAATCTAAGGATTAATCTTCACAGCCTTAAAACAATAAACCACACATAAAAAATCATGCAAAGTAAAAATTACGTCCTTTTTCTCTCTGTAATTGCAGCTCTAGGTGGATTTTTATTTGGTTTCGACACTGCAGTTATATCAGGAGCAGAACGGGATATACAGGTGATTTGGAACTTAAGTGATTGGAGCCATGGACTGGCAGTGGCAATGGCTCTCTACGGAACAGTAATTGGGGCATTATTCGGCGGGATTCCAGCTGATAAATTCGGAAGAAAAAATTCCCTTTTATGGATAGGTGTATTTTATTTGGTATCTGCATTAGGCTCTGCTTTGGTAAATGATGTCAATTCATTTATGTTTTTTCGGTTTCTTGGAGGATTGGGCGTTGGAGCTTCTTCAGTAGTTGCACCCATGTACATTTCTGAAATTGCCCCGGCTTCAAGAAGGGGTCAACTGGTAGCCCTTTACCAGTTTAATATCGTATTTGGAATCTTGATGGCCTATTTTTCAAATTATCTTATTGGAACAGCCAATTTGAATGAAGCTTGGAGATGGATGCTCGGGGTTGAAGCTATTCCGGCCCTGATTTATTCTTTATTGATATTCAAAGTTCCAAAAAGTCCAAGGTGGCTAATTGCAAAAAAAGGGGATTTCGATTCGGCAAGATCCATTCTGAGTAAAACTGATCCAGAGGGTGTGGATGCTGCCATGGAACTTGCCATAGCTGAAAGTAAAGAAATCAAAGGAAAAGTTGCCGCTACCTCCTTATTCAATCCCAGGTTCCGGAAAATTTCTTTCTTTGCTTTTTTGATGGCCTTTTTCAATCAGATGTCAGGTATCAATGCGATCATCTATTTCGCACCCAGAATTTTTGAAGCAGCAGGCATTTCCACCGAAGATGCCTTATTGTCCACGATAGGAATCGGTGCAATAAATTTAGTAGCCACCATGTTGGGGCTTTATTTTATTGATAAACTCGGAAGGAGAAAGCTCATGTATATTGGTTCTTTCGGATATATTATCTCCCTTTCTTTGATGTCATATAGTTACTTCGGAGGGGCAATCAGCAATAACCTGTTACCTTATTTTGTTTTTATTTTCATAGCCTCCCATGCGATTGGTCAAGGATCTGTGATCTGGGTTTTTATTGCGGAAATTTTCCCCAATGAATTAAGGGCCTTCGGACAATCTTTGGGTTCTTTTACCCATTGGATATTGGCAGCTTTAATTGCCAATGTATTTCCCTTCTTTGCCAATACCTTTGGCGCTGGAAATATCTTCGCTTTCTTTGCGCTGATGATGGTATTTCAATTGATTTGGGTAGCCTTACAGATGCCCGAAACAAAAGGAAGGTCGTTGGAAGAAATTCAAAAAGATTTACAAAAAGAAAATGTCTAAAAAAGTTGTTTGCTTTGGGGAAATGTTATGGGATTGCTTTCCCGATTATGAAATCCCTGGAGGTGCCCCAATGAATGTGGCCCTACATTTATGTCAGTTAGGTTTGGCTGTCCAAATGATCTCTAGAATTGGGATTGATGAACATGGGGAAAAATTATTGGATTTTACAGCATTATTTGATCTTGACCCAACTTGCATACAAGAGGATGAAACACATCCAACCGGAAAAGTCAAAGTGGATAATAAGGATCCAGAAAATATCAAATATGATATCGTCTCTCCATCAGCATGGGATTATATAGCCTTGACCAATGAGGCCTTGAAAGCAGTAAAAGCTTCCGATGCCTTTATTTTTGGTTCTTTATCTGTGAGAAATCATGAGAGCTGGGAAACGCTTTATCACCTATTGCACGAACCGGTACTTAAGATTTTTGACATCAATCTAAGAGCTCCTTACTATGATTTTGAGCAGATTGAAATCATTCTTGGCTATACGGACATATTAAAAATCAATGAGGACGAATTGGTCATCGTGGCTGACTACTTTGATATTGATTTACCTGAAAAGGCCAGTCACTTTGAAAAGTCCAAACTTGTCTGTGCTTATTTGACAGAACACTTTCCCATTTCCATGGTCTGCGTGACTTTGGGGTCTAAAGGGGCATTAATATATCAGGAAGGTAAAATCATATCCCATCCAGGATACAAAGTAAAAGTGGAAGATACCGTTGGTTCGGGAGATGCCTTTCTCAGTGGTTTGATCAAAACTTATCTTGAAGGAAAAAAAACTGAGGAAGTTCTTGATTTTGCCTGTGCCATGGGTGCTTTTGTCGCTACAAAAAAGGGTGGAACACCCCGATATAAAAATGAAGACATTTTGACTATAAAAGGTGCTTCAGAATAGAATATATTTGAACCACAAAAGGACACAAAAGTCACAAAAGTTTGAATAGATCAGTCCTTCAATTGGACTTCAACTTTTGCTTTCTTATGCCTCTTTTGTAATTCCAAGAAATATCCACCAATATCTTTTTCGCTAAAGTGAATAAGATATCAACAAATATCTTTTTATATTATTTTAATCCTAGTTAATTATTTTCTAATATAATTTTGAAGCAAGTATTGACATATGTCCATTGTTTACATCACCTTCGAAAGAGCTTCTTTCCACTGTCCGTAAACTTCAGCATATGCTGATATCTTTTCTTTCTCAGGTTCAAAAACTGACAAACGTTCTAATCCTGCAAAAGCCTCTTTGGCATCCGAATAAATACCTGCACCAATTCCAGCTCCCCTGGCTGCTCCTTGGGAACCATCGGTATCATACAACTCCAAATTGACTTGGTTCATATTCACGAAAGCCTCCCTAAACAAAGGGCTTAGGAACATATTAGCCTTCCCGGCTTTGACGGTATTCAAATTTAGTCCCATAGCTTTCATGATATCAAAACCATACTTCAGAGAAGACACAATGCCCTCCTGCACTGCCCTGAGTACATGCCTTTTGTCATGTTGCAGTAAATTCAATCCCATCATGTGGGCTCCAACCGGTTTGTTCTGCATGATCCTTTCCACCCCGTTGCCAAAAGGAATAAAACTTAATCCATCTGCCCCAATGGCTGTTTCACTTGCCAAATCATTCATTTGAGGATAAGTGATGGCCTCCCCTCCTATCAATCGCTTGACCCAGCTGTTCAAAATCCCCGTTCCATTGATACAGAGCAATACACCGTATCTAGGGTCTTTTGGTCTATGGTTGACATGGACAAAGGTATTGACCCGTGATTGAGGATCATAAACAGGATTCTTGCTGACCCCATAGACCGTACCCGAAGTACCGGCCGTAGTTGCGAGCTCTCCTTCTTCCAATACATTCAAAGAAAAAGCATTATTGGGTTGGTCTCCTGCACGATAAGTAATAGGTACCCCAGCATCTATTCCCAGAACCTCAGCGGCCTCTTGGGTGATTTCCCCTTGGTGACTGAAAGAAGGTACTACTTCTGCCAGTAGATTGGAGTCAATTTTATAGTAATCCAGTAATTTTTTGGAAACTCCATTTTCTTTGAAATCCCAGAAAATTCCTTCAGAAAGACCTGTTTCTGAAGTTTTGATCTCCCCGCTCAACTTCATCGCTATAAAATCTCCCGGAAGCATAATTTTATGGATTTTTGAATAAAGCTCAGGTTCATTTTCCTGCACCCACCTGAGTTTGGAGGCCGTAAAATTCCCAGGAGAGTTCAAAAGGTTGGGAAGACAATAATCCTCTCCTAAAACCTCAAAGGCTTTATTCCCTATGGCTACTGCCCTACTGTCACACCAAATAATGGAAGAACGCAATACTTTTCCATCCCTATCCACGCATACCAATCCATGCATCTGATAAGAAATTCCAATGGCCTTCAGTTCTCCCGATTTAACATTGCCCTGCTTTGTGACAGCATGCGTAGTCTCAATGATATATTTCCACCACATCTCAGGATCCTGTTCGGCCCAGTCTTTTTGAGGTGCCGCAATCGGCATTTCTATTTTTGGAAGGCCTTCAGATGCGACTACTTTTCCATTATCTGCATCCAATAGCGTAGCTTTTATTGAGGAACTTCCTATATCGTAACCTAATAATAATCTTCTCATTTTACCAGAATATAATATAAAGTGCAGAGGTTATTCCTGCAATTAAAATTGCTCCTATTTTAAATGCCATACTGGTTTTAAACAGCTCTTTGTTGACTTCAATGCTCTTTGGATGATCCTTTCCTTTTCCTTCATACAAACTTATTGCAATGATCAAAGCAGAGATGATCAGGAAAACCACCCCCATTCTATCAAGGAATGGCAAGTTTGGTAAACCGAATTTCAAAACGGTTGACAATGGAATTGTCAATATTGCTGCCGTCAATGCTGCATTGGATGTGGTTTTTTTCCAGAAAACGCCAAAAAAGAAAATGGCAAAAACCCCAGGGGAAACGAATCCTGTATATTCTTGAATAAATTGGAATGCCTGATCTAAAGAACCCAAGGCTGGAGCTACTATTGCAGCTACAATAAAAGCCACCAAAGCAGCTAGCCTACCTATTGTCACTTGCTTGGTTTCGGAAGCATTCTTGTTTATATACTGTCTGTAAATATCCATGGTAAAAATCGTGGAGGTACTATTGGCCATGGAAGCCAAAGATGAAACAATAGCTGCAGTCAATGCTGCAAAAGCCAAACCTTTTAATCCAATGGGCAAAATTTGAAGCAGAGTAGGATATGCCCTATCCGACTTGATCAATCCTGTAACAGGATCCTTCATAGATTCGATGAAACTAACATCCAAACCATTTTTTACAATCACATAAGCAGCAATACCTGGAATAACCACGATTAAAGGCATCAATAATTTTAGGAAACCGGCAAAAATCACACCCAACTGTGCTTCATTCAAGTTTTTCGCAGCCAATGCCCTCTGTGTAATATATTGGTTGAATCCCCAATAACTAAGATTAGTGATCCACATCCCACCTACCAAAACACTGATTCCCGGTAGGTCCAGGTAAGCATCCTTTGTTCCTCCTTGACCATCAGGGATCATCATTTCGCCTTTGGATAGAATCATGGAAAAATGGCCGGGAACTTCTTTTCTTAACAAAGACAAACCGTCCCAGGCATCACCTCCACCCACAATCTGAAGCGCAATATAGGTGGTAGCCAAGCCTCCTGCAATCAGAAACACCACTTGCACCACATCAGTCCATGCCACAGCTTTCAACCCTCCATAAATGGAATAAATCATCGCAAATAAAGCCAGACCTAAAATCCCATAAGTCATGGGCACATTCAATATTGTATTCAAACTCAATGCACCCAAATAAAGCACTGAGGTGAGATTGACAAATACATAAAGCAAAAGCCAAAATATCGCCATAGTGGTCCTTACTCTTGTATCATACCTGTCCAACAAAAATCCAGGCATGGTATAAATACCTTTTTTTATGTAAACCGGAAGGAAAAATATAGCTACTACCAGAAGGGTCGCAGCAGCCATCCATTCATAAGTGGATATTGCCAAACCAAGCGCGAACCCTGATCCGGACATTCCGATAAATTGCTCAGCTGAAATGTTTGAGGCAATCAAAGATGCACCCACTGCCCACCAAGGAAGGGCTTTTGAAGCTAAAAAATAGTCTTTTGAATCTTTGACATGGCCTTTTTTCTCTCTGGAAACAAACAAGCCCATACCAATTATCAGGCAACAATACCCGATAAATACAATGAGGTCAAGTGGTTCTAATAACATAGGTTTTGGTTTATTGTACAAGGTTTGAATTCAAATCCATTAAATTAAAGTAATATGGTGTATTTTAAACAAGTATTAATCCCAAATATAATGTTTTAAGCCAATCAGCCCCATAATTTTATTTTTTAATGCAAAAATCAAATTCAGCTTGTGATGTTTGCCAAATCTTTCTTGTATTTTCTAGTAAATCAGCATTTGGAAATGTAATTTTAAGATAAGCATACCCAAGCAATATTATTTCCAAAATTTTGTACTACAACATTATGGATAAACCCAAAAAACTAAATATTATTGGAGGAGGTGTGGCAGGATTATCTGCAGGAATCTATGCTAGACTTAATGGCTTTGATACTACAATTTTTGAATCAAATCCTACTGCCGGCGGGGTTTGTACCTCTTGGAATAATGAAGGATATTATGTAAACGGATCAATTCATTGGCTTGTAGGTTCAGCACCGGGAATTGATTTTTACGATATGTGGAATGATTTAGGGGTAATTAACGATAATAAATTTCACTATCATACATGTTTAATGGAATGCAAGAACATAGATGGGGTGGATGTTCATTTTTATCTTGATTCTGTTAAACTTAAAAGACATCTATTGGAAATTTCCCCATTAGATGCTGGGCTGATCTCAGAATTTATTGACGGAATCCGTATCATGTCCAAAGCCAATCTCCGTATGGAAAGAGCATTTGAATTATTGCATGCATGGGATTGGAGTAAAACATTTATAGGGCACTTCCCTGAAGTTGAAATCCTGGGAAAATTCAATCAGCTTTCTATTAGGGAATTTGCTAAAAAGTTCAAATCAGAAATTTTAAGGAAGGCATTTGAAAGCATATGGTCACCGGATATGTCCATGGGATTTTTCCTTATACATATGGGATACGCTATAAGTGGAGTTACAGGTTACCCTCTTGGAGGTTCAGGTAAATTCACCGCAAGTTTGGTAAAACGGTATATTGACCTTGGCGGTAAATTCAGATTTAAACAAAAAGTTTCAAAAATACTCATTACTAAAAATCAAGCCATAGGAATCCAAACAGAAGATGGCAACAAACACCATTGCGATTATGTGATTTCTGCCTGCGATGGACATACTGTTCTTTTCAAAATGCTAGAGGGAAATTATTCAGATGAAATCACTAAAAATGCTTACCGATACCTTAAAACCTATCCTTCCCTTTATTATTTTTCAGCTGGGGTAAACAGACAGTTCAAAACCCTTAACCCTGCAATCATTGGTCTTAACTTACCATTGCTCAATTCATTGAAGGTTGGCGATTTTGAACACAAGAGGGTTTCATTTCAAATTTACAATTTTGACCCTACCCTATCACCCACAGGAAAAACGCTGATCACTGCCATGTTGGATACAAATTACGATTTTTGGAAAAATCTTTTAGCAACAGGTTTTGATAAATATAATTCTGAAAAAAACAGAATTAATGAGGAATTGCTTCAATGTCTGGAAATGGAATTTCATGGAATTTCTGAACTCGTCGAATTTTCGGATTCATCCACACCCATTACATTTGAAAAATGGACGGGAAATCATAAAGGAAGTTATGAAGGTTGGCTACCTACCCCTCAATCAACAAAATCAAAAATCTCTAACCATTTTAAAGATCTTAGTAATTTTTACATGTCCGGACATTGGGTAATTCCAGGAGGAGGACTACCATCCGCAGCTTTTTCAGGTAGAGAAGTTATTGATTTAATATGTATGAAAGAAGGACAGGAATTCCTCCCCTAACGGATTTCATAGCCTTTATTTACAAAATATTCGCCTTCTATCAATTAGGCTAGTAAAAATGAAGGGTTTTTAAATAGATTTAGAAAAATTCAAAGTTTTTAATACTTCGGTATTGAATTGAAAAGCGTTATTAAAACCCTTTTCAATTTTAACCCCCCCCAATAAACGCACAAAAAATGTATAGAATAATAGTCTCTTTACTTCTGATATTATGCCCTTTATTGATTAAGGCAAATGATGGTTATAAACTATGGTTACAATACCTTCCCTTTGAAAATAAAGCTGTAGCTGACTATTACAGAGATTATCTTGAAAACATAACCCTTATCGGGGAATCTCCAACTCATGGTGTCATCAGAAAAGAGTTAGAGATTGCCATTGATAGTTTCTTGGAAGGAAAAACGAAATCTAACATTTCTTCCAAAAATATCAATTCCGGACTAATATGGATTGCAGGAACAGTGGATTTGCCACAAAACATAAAGGCTTCTTTGGCTGAAAGGATAAAAGAAATCAAGGAGGAGGGTTATTTGATCAAATATTTTCAAGGGAAAATTTTTGTAACTGCAAATTCAGATATTGGCCTACTTTACGGAACATTTGCCTTGCTTAAAAATATCCAAACGAGAAAATCACTTGAGGATCTTGACATCCTTGAAAATCCGAAAATCCAGCTTAGGCTTTTGAATCATTGGGACAACTTAAACCGTACAGTAGAAAGAGGGTATGCAGGTTTTAGCATATGGAACTGGCACAGATTGCCAGGACACATAGATCAGCAATATATTGATTATGCCCGTGCCAATGCTTCCATTGGAATCAATGGAACTTCTGTTACCAATGTCAATGCCAATGCATTGGTGCTAACCCCTGAATACCTGGAGAAAGCTGCTGCTTTGGCAGATGTCTTCAGACCATACGGTATAAAAATCTACTTAACCGCACGGTTCAATGCTCCTATGATGTTAGACAGTCTTCCCACTGCAGATCCCTTAGATCCCCTAGTCCAAGCATGGTGGATGAAAAAAGCTAAGGAAATCTATTCCTATATACCGGATTTTGGTGGTTTTCTGGTGAAAGCAGATTCCGAAGGTCAACCTGGTCCACACAACTATGGAAGAACCCAGGCAGATGGAGCCAATACTTTGGCAGACGCTGTGAAGCCCTTTGGAGGAATCGTCATGTGGAGAGCTTTTGTGTATAATGAAAAAACCCCTACAGATAGAATAAAGCAAGCTTATGATGAATTCAAACCTCTGGATGGAAAATTCAGAGATAATGTAATCGTACAAGTGAAAAACGGTCCTCTGGATTTTCAGCCTAGAGAGCCTTTTCATCCTTTGTTTGGAGCAATGCCCAATACACCCCTGATGATGGAATTTCAGATTACAAAAGAATATTTGGGCCAAGAAACCCATTGGGTAAACCTTTCCACATCATGGAAGGAAATATTACAATCCGATACCTATGCAAAAGGTCATGGAAGCACAGTAAGCAAAGTATTGGATGGCAGTCTCCACAATTACCAGCTTACAGGAATGGCAGGAGTTTCCAATATAGGCACTGATAGAAATTGGACAGGGCATCATACAGGTCAAGCAGATTGGTATGCTTTTGGGAAATTAGCATGGAATCCTGAAAGCAATATAGATGGAATAACAGAAGATTGGTTAAAAATGACCTTTACTCTTGATCCTAGTTTTGTTAATGCTGCTAAGAAAATTGCATTAAATTCTTATGAGACCTTGGTAAATTATATGACGCCACTTGGTTTGCACCACATCATGGCCAGAAGTCACCACTGGGGTCCAGGTCCATGGGTGACAGGTGGTGGTAGAGACGATTGGACCGCTACATATTACCATAAAGCAAGCAAAGATTCAATAGGTTTCGACAGAACGGAAAAAGGAAGTAATGCCATAGGCCAATATGCTCAAGAATGGAATACGGTGTGGGGAAATCCTGAAACTATTCCAATGGAATACCTATTATGGTTTCATAGAATTCCATGGAATAAAAAGCTTTCTACAGGAAATACCCTTTGGGATGAAATGGCTCTAAGGTATCAAAAAGGAGTTGAAGGAGCCAGGTGGATGCAAAAAGAATGGACCAAATTAGAAGGAAAAATAGATCAGGAAAGATTTGACCACATTTCCTCTTTCCTGAATATTCAGGTTAAGGAAGCTGAATGGTGGAGGGATGCCTGTCTCTTATATTTTGGGCAATTCTCAAAAATGGCGCTCCCTGCAGGTGTAGAAAATCCCAAACATGAGCTTCAATATTATCTAAATTTCAAAAGAAACTTTGTTCCGGGTATTTAATTAAATCAACCAAATATCATTTCATTGATATTTTACAAATAGCTTTTGGTGATCCCCGTTGACATTGGTGATATAAATCCAAATGCCCGGAGCATTATCCAACCGTTGGCTTTTTTCTATAAGACCATCAAAATCTTTATTTATAATTTCTTCCAGAATAATACCTAAATAATTTACCGGATAATTTGGTGCCAATTTCCCTCCTAAGTCACTGATGAAAGTTCGCTCAATCATAAAAAAAGGGACAATTATTTCTTCGCCATTGGCATATTCGGCAATAATTGTATTCAACTCTTTACTGGTCAACTTGAAATCCTTATCATACTTCTCATTGGTGGTAAGATTAAAATCATATGCTGCTTGCCTGAATAATCCTCCTTTCTTTGTTTGAACCAATTCAAATGACGCAAAGTCCTTGGGAGAATAGGCTTTAAGCTCATTTACCGAAACCTGACGGCCATCCAATACAGCATTCACTTTTTTTGTTTTCATCAATTTCTCCCAAACTGACTTTTCCATGACCTGTTTTTCAGGTGGGATACTATATACAAATGAAACATTTACACCATTTATTCCTTGTAATTTAATCAGTTGATCTATTACCCATGTTTCCAAAAAAGGAAATTCCAAGGCTTGTTCTTTCTCTTCAAAACTTAATCGATCATATGCTGACTTGGCTTCGATGATATTGAGTTTTTCCAACTCCAAAATATTTTCTGCTTTAGCACTACTTGCCAAAAGGAGATGATCCTCAAAATTTTTGATCTTTTCCTGATCCACGAAATTATTGGATAAAGGAAGTGTCTGTGCAATGTTGGACGTTGCAAAGCCCAAAAGGACAAAAAATAACGATACAAAAGAAATCATGGTTTTTACGGTCTTTACTTTTCAATACGGGTTTTCGTATCTTATAAAATCATTTTTGAAACTCAATACAAAAACATCTAAAGCAAGCTTCAAAATTAAAATTCAGGAACATAAAGTGGGTGTGCTTTGAGTCCTAACAATCTCATCTTCAGACTACAAATACAGAATAAAAACAGGTTTTTCAAAAGAAATTAATGATAAATTTATAAAAAAATAAATTTTTAATTTTTCAACGCGTAATGAAAAAAGAGAATTAAGCCTAAATTACATCATTACTTTAAGGCTCCATTTATTTAAAAAAAATATAAACCCATGCATAAATCTGACCTAGAAATTGCCAAAGCATCAAAGATGCGTCCAATTGCAGAAATAGCTGAGAAATTAAACGTGGCGACAGAAGATCTTCGGCCATACGGAAAATATGTGGCCAAACTTCCATTAAAATTAATTGATGAATCAAAGATTAAAGGGAAGAAATTAATTCTAGTTACCGCAATTACGCCCACTGTCGCAGGGGAAGGAAAAACAACAGCAAGTATTGGGCTTACAGAGGGCTTGAATAAAATTGGAATTAAATCTGTTGTAGTCCTTAGAGAGCCCTCCCTAGGCCCGGTCTTTGGAATGAAAGGAGGAGCCGCTGGAGGAGGGTTTGCCCAGGTCTTACCCATGGCAAGCATCAACCTTCATTTCACTGGAGATTTCGCAGCAGTGGAAAAAGCCCATAATCTCCTTTCTGCACTCCTAGATAACCATATCCATAATCAAAAAAACGCTTTGAACATTGATCCCAGAAAAATTATCTGGAAAAGAGTGATGGATATGAATGAAAGAGCTCTCCGGGATATTGTTATCGGATTGGGTGGTTCCTCACAAGGCGTACCCAGGGAGTCAGGATTTGATATCACAGCCGCGTCAGAAGTCATGGCGGCCTTATGTCTTTCAAAAGACCTGATGGATCTGAAGGAAAAATTGGGAAATATCATCGTTGGTTACACTTATCAGGATGAGCCTGTAAGAGCACACCAACTTAAAGCCCAAGGTGCAATGGCCGCTTTGCTGAAACATGCTATTATGCCGAATTTGGTACAAACCATAGAAGGAAATCCCGCAATATTACATGGGGGGCCATTTGCCAATATTGCCCAAGGTTCCAACTCTATCATTGCAACTAAAATGGGCCTTTCTCTTGCTGATTATGTGGTTACAGAAGCAGGTTTTGCCTCCGATTTAGGCGGGGAAAAATTCCTAAATCTTAAATGCCAATATGGGGGCTTAAAACCTGATGTGGCTGTTATTGTGACAACCATTAGAGCATTAAAAAGTCATGCGGGGATTCCATTTTCGGAATTGACAAAAGCAAACCCTTTGGCTGTCAGGGAAGGATTGCCCAATCTGGAAAAACATATTGAAAATATGAAGCATTTTATGCTGACTCCAGTAATTGCAATCAATAAATTCTCCACAGATTCAGAGGAGGAAATCCAGGAAGTTACCAAGATTTGTAATTCATTGGGTGTGAAAACTGCAGTGAGCGAAGCCTGGGAAAAAGGAGGTGATGGTGCAATAGATCTTGCTTATGCAGTAAAAGAAGCTGCTGAATCAGGTATGAGCAATTTTACTCCCCTTTATAGTTTTGAATGGGGTATTGAGCAAAAAATCGAAACCGTTACAAGGAAAATATATGGAGCGGCTGAGGTTGAATATTCAGTTAAGGCAAAACAACAAATCAAACTTTTCAATAAAATAGGCTTAGATAAACTCCCGATTTGCATTGCAAAAACTCAATACTCACTCTCAGATGACCCGAAACTTATCAATAAACCTTCCGGATTCACAGTTAAAATCCGTGAATTTGACATTGCGGCAGGAGCAGGATTCATTGTTCCTATAGCTGGTACAATTATGAGAATGCCTGGACTACCTTCCAAACCTGCAGCAGAAAACATTGATATTGACGCAGAAGGAAACATAACCGGCTTATTTTAAACAATTTAATCCTGATCTTTATTTTATTCTAAACATAAACTGGTATTTTATGAAACATCAATTGACATTTATTGTGGTAATTTTTATCGTTGCCACAATTTTAGCCTGCAGCTCTGAAAAACAAGTTGAGGATCAAACCGAAGCGATAGAAATTTTTGCTCCACCTCTGGCAGACAACAGCCGTAACAGTTTAGATTGGAACGGGGTATACAAAGGAACTACACCCTGCGCTGATTGCGAAGGGATTGAAACCACCATCACTTTAAAATCTGATGGTACTTTCAAAAGGAGTATGAAGTATTTGGGAAAGGACGACAACCCATTTTATGACGAAGGAAGTTTTGAATGGAATGAAGAAGGAAGTAAAGTTACCCTAATAGACTCGAAGGGTGAAAAACAGCAGTACCAGGTAGGAGAAAATGTTCTGTTCCACCTGGATAAAGATGGTAACCGAATTAGCGGCGATTTAGCCCCAAATTATAGGTTGGCAAAGAACCCTACTGACCCAAGACTTGAAGGGAAAAAATGGATTTTGGTAGAACTTAGAGGAAAGGCTATAGAAGGAAATGAGGGTCTAAAAGAGGCATTTATTATGTTTGAAATGGAAACTTCTTCTTTTTCAGGAAACAGTTCCTGTAATAATGTTTTCGGACCTTATGAACTCAAAGAAGGAGATAGATTAAGCTTTGGTAATGCTGCATCTACCATGATGGCCTGTCCAGACATGCAAACCGAGAGAACCTTTTTAGATATTTTAAAAGAAGTGGACAACTACAGTATAGCAGAAGGCAAACTATCTTTGAATAAAGCAAAAATGGCACCACTGGCAAGATTTAGAGAAGCTGAAGGATAATCAGGATTATAAATAGAAAAAGCCACCGTGATTTAAATTTTCTCAGTGGCTTTTTCTTTTAAAACAACTTTAGTTTCCTAATGAGATTTCCTTTTCCACATATCCGCCTCGGGTAGAAAGTAGTTTCACTTTTCCTTTCACAGCTTCATTGTGATTAACTTTCACTTTAAATACAGCTTCTTTTGTTTCTCCAGCTTCTGTGTAACCGGAATATATAGTTTTATCATAGGTTTCAGGCCCTGTTATAATCACCTTTGCATTTTCAAAGCCTTTCATAAGCTCTTTATCAAATTCCAGCATCAATCTATCCTCCTGGACAATTTTTACTCGCTTGGCTTGGTCCAAAGCAACTGGTAATTTTCCAGTATTTGACCATTTGACTTTGATTTCATAAACATCACCGGATTTTGAAATATTCACGCTTTGAATTTCAATCTGAGGAAGATCCAAGGCCATGGCTAAATTAAACAGGGATTGTTTTTTAATCCATCCTTCCAATTGCCATGGTGGGCCATTTTGGGAGAAAAACTTGGGATGGAATCCCCCAATTTCAACTTCTCCTAATTGGGGATGGTCAAATTTTTCCCATAATTTAAATCCATTGGATTTGTTTTCCTCATCATCCCACCTTAAGGCATCATAGTCATCATAATCCCCATCACCATCATAATCTTTCATTGCTCCATTGTTCCATAATTCATCTCCATACCAAACAGCCCCATAATAGAAATAACCGAAATCAGGGCCATGCCCAAACAAAGGATTAGGTTTTAGTGGATCTCCGGTCAATCTATTGAATTTCCCCCTGGTACTATACGTCTCATAAACATCTCCAGCCCAAGGATAACCGGTAATAGTCATTCCCAAACTATCATAATACTCATATATCAATCGGTCCTTTTCAAACATTGACTCCGCTGAAGAAGAGGTTGAAGGAGGTCTTAAATGCATAGGAACTCTGGTATCCAGAGAATTAACAACTGAAATATTAGGATGGGAAAGCAACCATAAAACAGTTGATCTGGTCTCAATTTCACTTAAAGGATACTCACCTGCTCCAAATTGGGTATATCCTCTACCTGTGGCATCTCCTCCAGTATCCGGCCTCCAATTTTCAGGATAATTTCTGTGTAAATCCAATCCCCCGATTCCATCTTCATTGAATCTTCCGTCTCCATCATTATCAATCCCCTCAGTATACATCAAATATTCACCCTGACCATCGAAGACTCTTTTCATTAATCTTCCCCGAGGATCTCTGGGATCAAGTATATAATTGGCTTTTTCCTTTTCTTCTTCAGTTATTGCTTTCTTTCTGATCATATGAATGATACCATCACCGTTCAAATCTTCTTCCGGATCTTCATCATACAATCCATCTCTATCGGTATCATGAGGCCTGACTGTACTCCTGTTTCTCTGTTCTGAGAATAAATACATATTTGTACCATCCGGGTTATTTTGTGGTCTTACATAGATGGTCTTAGTATCAATCAATTTGGTAATCTCCGGGTCTTTACCATAATTAACCAATAAATGTTGGGTTAACCAGAAAACTGCCTCTGATGCAGTCACTTCTCCACCGTGCCTACCTCCTTCAAAATAAGCTGCTGGTTTGTCCGTATGTTTACCTGTTTTTTTATTGGTAATAGTCATCTGAAGAATAGGACGGCCTTCAAATGACTGGGCAACCTCATATAATTCTGTTATGTCAGGATATTTTTCAGCCCAAAGCCTATACCAGTGGTACATTACGTCGGGTGTATGGTATACATCAAAAGTCAATTTGTCCCCAGGTTCATATTGTACTTCAGGAAATTGATGTTTCTTAAAAAAAGATTGTCCATGCCTTTCTCCTGAAACAGTATAAAATTTTCCATCCTTATCTTTTTCTGGCCATTTTTTTTGGGAAACCAAGGAATGTTCCTGTGCCATACCTGTCCCTCCAACAAGTAATGACAAACCCATCACAAGAAGTAAATGTCTATTCATGATTATTTTAATTGGTTGGAATAAAAATAACTTGGACCTTTTAATCTTTCCATACCATTCAAAAAAAAAATCCCAAGTAATTATTACCGGGGATTTTTGTAATCAAACACTCTTATTGTTTATTTTCTGATCACCAATTCAAAATCCATTGGCTCATATTTTTGAAAACCAGGTACTGCAAGTGCATTTGGCATTTGTCTCACAACATAACCAATCCTTTCTTTCAATCCCTTATCCGCCTCTTCATTCAACACCTCATAACCAGTAAGTTTTCCTTTATCATTAATACTGATTATTACCTTTAATTCTTCGATTTCTGCACTCTTTTTGGTTCTGAATATAAAAGGAACATAACTGTCCACTATATCAAGAGTATGAACCGGAAAAGCCCAAGGAGCAATATGGGTATATTCAATTTCTTTTTCCATCTCAAAATAAAAAGGCTGTTCAAATTGAGATGACGGTTGAATGGAAACAATCTTTAATTCAATTGTCTTCTCCTCTTTGGCAATACTTTTCTCTTCATTATTATTTGCCAATCCATTGCCCGGTATAAAAGCTCCCGCTCCCATCGCGGCAATTAATACAAAAATATAAAACTTTCTCATGGTCATATTTGATTTTAAAGCATACAAATATACATAAAAATATTTTTCAAATGCAAGTTTTTGTATTTTAAATTTTTTTTGGCAACAAAAAAGTCTTGCCAAAAGCAAGACTCTTTTCAGAATATAAACCCAAATATAACTTTAGAGATTAAAAGTTTTCAAATTTCATATGGTCGATTCACAACGATTTTTAATGATTTACGAAGTTTTATTTACTTATTTATCCAAATCACGAAATAAAATTAACGCCAGAACACAACAGGCCAAAATAAAAGTATTTTGATCAATTTTACAAATTGAAAAATTTATTTTGGTAATTTTTGAGTATTTAATAATTTTAGACCGATTTCATTAACATAGATTCAAAACAACCTAAAAAAAATGGACAAAATTTTAGATATTGACAATGTCGACTTAAAAATCATCTCATTATTAAATGATGATGCCAAAACACCTTATACAGAAATTGCTAAAAAAGTTTTTGTTTCTTCAGGAACAGTCCATGTAAGAATGAGAAAACTGGAAGACATGGGGATTGTAAAAAGCGCCACCCTGAATATAGATTTTTCCAAACTTGGATATGATATTTCTGCATTTCTAGGAATCTATCTTGAAAAAAGCTCACTTTATGACAATGTCATAGAAAAGCTGAAAGGCATTTCTGAGGTAATCAATGCTTATTATACTACAGGTAATTACAGCATTTTTGCCAAAATCATCTGTAAAGACACGAATCATTTAAGAACTGTCCTTGACAATATCCAAAAAGTTGAGGGCATTGACCGAACAGAAACACTGATAGTTTTAGAAGAAAGCATTAACCGCCCAATACAATTTTTTGACAAATAACATGATTAAAATCATTTTTCATTTATAAAATTTTTATTAAAAAAAGTTATTTAGATTAAATCTAAGTAAATTTTTTATTATAATATTACATTTTTTTTTATAATATTTTTTAGTACACAATTCATTTAATTGTTATTTCATTTATTTTTTAATTACCTCTATTTCAGTTATTTAAAACATTTTTTGTCGAAAAAATGCTATTTTATAAAACCTTCGTGAACAATAAAATTTACTTTAATGTTGTATCTTCGCGTATCAAAATATAATTAGTCTAAATAACTCAACCTTATGAGCAAAGACAATCAGATTTTAGAAGAATTTACTTCCAAGGAATATGAACATGGATGGTCTGTGAATTTTGAAACGGACGAAGCTCCTGTTGGGCTTAACGAAGAAATTATACGCTGGATTTCCGCTAAAAAAGAAGAACCGGAATGGCTGCTTCAGTGGAGGTTAAAAGCTTTTCAAACTTGGTTGGCCATGAAAGAGCCAGAATGGGCCAATGTCCATTATCCTAAAGTTGATTTTCAGGCATTGAAATATTATTCCGCTCCCAAGCAAAAGAAAAAACCAAAAAGCTTGGATGAAATTGATCCTGAATTGTTACAGATATATGAACGCCTTGGTATTTCCCTTAACGAACAAAAAAGGCTACAAGGTATTGCTGTTGATGCTGTTTTAGATTCAGTTTCAGTGGGGACTACTTTCAAAGAAACCTTATCAAAACTAGGGATAATTTTCTGCTCCTTCAGTGAAGCAGTAAAAGAACATCCTGAACTTGTTAAGAAATATTTGGGATCTGTTGTACCAATGAATGACAATTACTACGCAGCCTTGAATTCCGCTGTATTTTCTGATGGTTCGTTTTGCTATATACCCAAGGGAGTAAGATGCCCGATGGAATTGTCCACCTATTTCAGAATCAATGCTGCCAATACCGGACAATTTGAAAGAACATTGATCATTGCAGAAGAAGGGTCATATGTTTCTTATTTAGAAGGCTGTACTGCTCCTCAAAGAGATGAAAACCAACTCCATGCCGCTGTGGTAGAAATTTATGCCGAAAAAAATTCAGAAGTAAAATATTCCACCGTGCAGAATTGGTATCCTGGAGACAAACAGGGAAAAGGTGGGATTTACAATTTTGTAACGAAAAGAGGTATCTGTGCAGGTGACCATTCTAAAATATCCTGGACTCAGGTAGAAACCGGTTCAGCAGTTACTTGGAAATATCCTTCCTGTATTCTTAAAGGTGATTATTCTGTTGGAGAATTCTATTCAGTCGCAGTGACCAACAATTTCCAACAGGCGGATACTGGAACAAAAATGATCCACATTGGAAAAAACACAAAATCAAGGATAGTTTCTAAAGGTATTTCGGCCGGTCATTCTCAGAATTCTTACAGAGGACAGGTACAGGTAATGAAAAGGGCTACCAATGCAAGAAACTTCTCTCAATGCGACTCTTTATTGATGGGTGACAAATGTGGGGCCCATACATTCCCTTATATAGACATCCAAAATTCAACAGCGAAAGTTGAACACGAAGCCACAACTTCCAAAATTGGAGAGGATCAAATATTCTATTGTAATCAAAGAGGAATTGACACAGAAGATGCAGTGGCCTTGATTGTTAATGGTTATGCAAAAGAAGTTTTAAACCAACTGCCTATGGAATTTGCTGTGGAAGCACAAAAGCTTTTGGCACTGACCCTGGAAGGTAGTGTCGGTTAATTGATGATTGAAAGATTGGAAAAAACTTAAATTAGAAGGAAAAAAATGCTTACAATAAAAAATCTCCATGCCTCTATTGAAGGAAATGAAATTTTAAGAGGTATTAATTTAGAAGTAAAAGCCGGTGAAGTACACGCTATCATGGGCCCAAACGGTTCCGGAAAATCTACTTTGGCTTCTGTTTTGGCAGGTAGGGAAGAATATGAAGTTACCGATGGGGAAGTCACCTTCCAAGGAAAAGATTTATTGGAAATGGCTCCCGAAGACAGGGCTAGAGAAGGAGTTTTCCTGGCTTTCCAATACCCAGTTGAAATCCCCGGTGTAAGCACTACCAACTTTCTAAGAACGGCTGTAAACCAGGTGAGAGAATATAGAGGGCTTGAACCCCTTGACGCGGTGAAGTTTCTATCCGTAATGAAAGAAAAAATGAAATTGGTGGAAATCGACCAAAAGCTTCTTAGCCGCTCCTTGAATGAAGGATTTTCAGGTGGAGAGAAAAAAAGAAATGAGATTTTTCAAATGGCAATGCTAGAACCTAAATTATCAATTTTGGATGAAACTGACTCAGGTTTGGATATCGATGCATTAAGGATCGTTTCTAACGGAGTGAATAAACTGAAGTCACCGGAAACAGCTACTATAGTGGTTACCCATTACCAAAGATTGTTGGACTATATAGTTCCTGACTTTGTCCATGTACTGTATAAAGGAAGAATTGTGAAATCAGGCACAAAAGAATTGGCGCTAGAACTGGAAGAGAAAGGTTATGATTGGATCAAAGAGGAAGCAAGTGCAGCTTCAGTTTAATCTTTTCACCCTTTATATTGATTTCAACTCATGACAACATTGACCAAAAATAAAGTGACTGACCTCTTTTTAGGTCAAATACCTAATTTTAATTCTTTTCCGTCCCTACGGAGAAAAGCTCAGGATGTTTTAATGCAAAAAGGACTTCCTGAATCAAAAGATGAGGAATATAAATTTACTGCTTTCAGTAAAAAATTAGAACAATCTATTTCAGATTATTCTCCTGCTAAAACTACCTACTTATCTCAAGAAATAGTTCAATCCCATACAATAAAAGGGTTTGAAGGTGATTTAATCGTTTTTAATAACGGACATTATGAACCAGAACTATCTAAATTACAGGGACAACCCTACGAGATCAGCTCATTAAAAGATTCAAATCCGGTCAGTTTGGGGAAAGTAAGTAAAATTGAAAATGATCCCTTTATTGCATTGAACAGCTTTGCATTTGAAGATGGTATATTTATTAAAGTTGGGAGAAACAAAATAATTGAAAAACCTATACTCCTGCTTTATTTCAATCAGAGTTCTAAAGGACAGGTAATCTCTCCAAGGGTATTGATAGAAGTAGAGGACAATGCTGAGGTCAGCTTTTTGGAAAACAGTATATCCCTTGATGAGGAAGCTTATTTCTGCAATACAGTAACTGAAATAATAGTGGCTCAAAATTCACATGTCCACTACAATAGGCTGCAGAATGAAAGCAAAAAAGCAATCTCTTTAAATAATTTTGGCGCTGACATCCATAGAGATGCCACATTTACTTCGGTAGTAGTGTCTCTTTCGGGAGAAATGCTTAGAAATAACCTCAGTCTTAACCTTTTGGACTCAGGTTGTGTCGGAAACATGTTTGGTTTGTATTTGCTTGATGGCAAAACCCATGTAGACAACCACACCAACGTAGACCATACCAAACCGCATGCTGAATCCAATGAATTGTACAAAGGTATTTTGGCAGATAGGTCAAGAGGGGTATTCAATGGAAAAATCTTTGTGAGACAGGATGCACAAAAGACCAATGCTTTTCAGCAAAACAACAATATCCTGTTATCTGAAGATGCCACTATCAACACCAAACCCCAATTGGAAATATGGGCTGATGATGTAAAATGTTCACATGGATGTACCACAGGACAATTGGATGAAGAGGCTCTTTTTTATCTTCAGGCCAGGGGAATTGGAAAAGTCCAAGCAAAAGGTCTGTTGCTTTATGCTTTTGCTGGAGAGGTTTTGGAAAAAATATCTGATGAAACCTTTAAGGTGTATATCGATAATTTAATTCAGGAAAGATTAGGTAGTAGTTTTTAAGGATTCAACATGTCATTGAACATTGAAGAAATCAGAGAATTATTTCCCGTCCTTCACCAACAGGTCCATGGAAATCCTTTGGTATATTTCGACAATGCCGCTACAACGCAAAAACCTAAGGCAGTATTGGATGCGCTCTGCGGGTATTATGAACGTGACAATTCAAATATACACAGAGGGGCCCATACCTTAGCCGACAGGGCTACCCGATATTATGAAAAAACCCGCAAATCCATAAGGGATTTTATTGGAGCAAAAGAAGAAGCAGAGATTATTTTTACAAAAGGTACTACCGAGAGTATCAATCTAGTGGCTTCAACCTATGGTCGAAAATATATTTCGGAAGGAGATGAAATCTTGATATCCACTATGGAACACCATTCCAATATCGTTCCATGGCAGATATTATGTGAGGAAAAAAAAGCCAACCTAAAGGTAATTCCGATCAATGAAGCAGGTGAATTGCTCTGTGAGGAATTTGAAAAAATGATTTCAGAAAAAACAAAGTTGGTTTCCATCGTGCATGCCTCCAATGCTTTGGGAAGCATAAATCCTGTTAAAGAAATCATCAAAAAAGCACATGAGTTTGGCGCAAAGGTATTAGTGGATGGAGCACAGTCCACCAGCCATCTAAATATTGATGTCCAGGATTTAGATTGTGACTTTTTGGCTTTCTCTGCGCATAAACTGTACGGACCAACCGGATTGGGGGTTCTTTATGGCAAACGAAAAGTACTGGAAGAAATGCCTCCTTATCAGGGCGGTGGTGAAATGATCAAAGAGGTGAGTTTCGAAAAAACCACATTCAATGAAATCCCATATAAATTCGAAGCAGGAACGCCAAATATTGCTGATGTAATTGCTTTCCAAAAAGCATTGGAGTTTATCAATAACATTGGAAAAAAGGAAATCAAAAAACATGAAGACGACCTTTTATCTTATGCCAATTCAGCATTTACTGAGATAAAGGGTTTTATTCCAGTAGGTACCGCTAAAGAAAAAGTATCTGTACTTTCATTTAATATAAATGGTATGCATCCATTTGATGTAGGAATGATGCTAGATGCAAAAGGAATTGCAGTGAGAACAGGGCACCATTGCACACAACCTCTGATGAAATGGTTTGGAATAGAAGGCACTGTCCGGGCTTCATTTTCTGTCTATAATACAAAGCAGGAAATTGATTTGATGGCAGCTTCTCTTGCCAAAATCGCTAAAATAAAAAATAAATGAACAGTATTGAGGACATACAAAACGAAATCATTGAGGAGTTCAGCATATTGGGAGATGATAAGGAATCCACGATTTACTACATTATGGAACTTGGTTCCCAGCTACCAGAGTTTCCTGAAGATGAAAGAATGGATGAAAACATCATCAAAGGGTGTCAGTCAAAAGTGTGGTTGACAACAAAGGAAAATGATGGCAAAATCCAGTTTTACGCTGATTCCAACACTGATATTACAAAAGGTCTGATCAGTTTATTAATTAGGGTATTGTCAGATAGAAAGCCCAATGAAATATTAAATGCAGACTTATTCTTTATAGATAAAATAGGAATGGGAAATATAATAGGTTCGCAAAGGTCCAACGGACTTTCTGCTATGATTAAACAAATGAAACTATATGCCCTTGCTTACCAAACCAAACAAAATGCCTGAAAAGACATGTCGGAAAATGAGAAAAATATTACGGAAATACCTTCCCAGGAATTAAAAGATAAAGTAGTCAATGCCATTAAACAGGTATATGACCCTGAAATTCCAGTTGATGTTTATGAATTGGGACTGATTTATGAAATCAGCATTTATCCTGTAAACAACGTATATATTTTAATGACATTAACTTCTCCCAACTGTCCTTCCGCAGAATCCATTCCATCAGAAATTAAAGAAAAAATAGAACAAATACCTGGCATAAACCATGTTGAATTGGAACTGACCTTTGACCCTCCTTATTCCCAGGACATGATGTCAGAGGCTGCGAAATTAGAATTGGGTTTTCTTTAAAATTAATAAATAATCAATAATATGTATCCAGAGGAATTAATTGCACCTATGCGTGCTGAATTGACAAATGTCGGTTTTCAGGAATTCAGAACAGCAGAAGACGTTGAAAACCACCTAAAAGAACATAAAGGTACCACCTTTTTTGTCATCAACTCGGTTTGTGGTTGTGCAGCCGGCGCTGCAAGACCGGGTGTCAGGTATGCTTTGGACCAAAGTGAGGCAAAACCAGATGTCCTTGCCACAGTTTTTGCGGGGAATGATGTCGATGCCGTAGCGAAAATCAGGCAAATGCACCAGCCCTATCCACCTTCTTCACCTTCTATGGCCTTATTCAAAGACGGGGAATTGGTACACTTCATAGAAAGACATCACATTGAAGGTAGAAATGCCAAAATGATAGGAGACCACCTTGTTGAGGTTTTCGAATATTTCTGCAAATAAAAAGAGCCCTTTGGGGCTTTTTTTTTGCTAAAAAAATATAGTAGTTTCGTATAACTCAAACCAAATTATATTTCGCATAAGAAGGTCTCCATTTGTTAAACTTAAATAGTCATCATTTAAATATTAAAATTAATTATACCATAAGATTTTTTTTCCTTATATATCTTTGAACTTACCATAAACACATTATTGATCTATTGGTATAAATTATCATGTAAAAAATACACGTTTTTATTAACTTAAGCCCACTAAAAACAGTTAAAGAATTTGAAAACTTTGAAACAATAAACTGAAAAATAAAAATATAATTTATGGCTGACATCGCTAAATTATCATACGGAGGAAAAGATTTTGAACTCCCAATTGTAGAAGGCACCGAAAATGAAAAAGCAATTGATATTGCCAAGTTGAGGGCTCAGACAGGTTTAATCACCATTGACCCAGGTTATAAAAATACAGGTTCTACTACCAGTTCCATCACTTACTTAGATGGAGAAAATGGTATCCTAAAATACAGAGGGTATAAGATAGAAGAACTTGCGGAAAAATCCACATTTTTAGAGGTTGCTTACCTATTGATATATGGTGAATTGCCAAGCCAAAATCAGTACGAGAAATTCACAAGGGAAATTACAACCCATACTTTAGTGCATGAAGACATTAAAAAGATTCTGGACGGATTTCCATCCAATTCACACCCGATGGGCGTTTTGTCTTCTTTAATTTGTTCCCTGACTGCTTTTTATCCTGAATCCTTGGATCCGAACAGAAATGAAGAGGAAGTTAATTTGAGTATAGTAAGGTTAATTGCCAAAATACCAACTTTTGCAGCATGGGCTTTTAAAAATAAAGTAGGTCATCCGGTCAATTACCCAGATAATAGCTTGGACTATTGCTCAAATTTTCTAAAAATGATGTTTGCTCTCCCTGCTGAAAGGTATGACCCTGATCCTGTAGTAGCTAAAGCATTGGATCAATTATTGATTTTACATGCTGATCATGAGCAAAACTGTTCAACTTCAACAGTTAGAATAGTAGGTTCCTCTCAAGCCAGTATTTACGCTTCCATTTCAGCAGGTATTAATGCATTATGGGGGCCACTTCATGGAGGGGCTAACCAAGCTGTAATCGAAATGTTGGAAGCCATAAAGGCTGACGGTGGAGATACCAAAAAATTCTTAGATAAAGCAAAAGACAAAAACGATCCATTTAGATTAATGGGCTTTGGACATAGGGTTTATAAGAACTTTGACCCAAGAGCTAAAATAATCAAAAAAGCAGCTGATGACGTTTTAGGTAAGTTAGGGGTCAATGATCCAATATTGGGTATAGCCAAAGAATTGGAAGAAGCTGCTTTGAGCGATCCATACTTTGTGGAAAGAAACCTTTATCCTAATGTCGATTTTTACTCTGGTATCATTTACAGGGCATTGGGTATCCCGACTGATATGTTTACGGTTCTATTTGCGATTGGACGACTTCCGGGATGGATCGCACAGTGGAAAGAAATGAGACAAAACAATGAACCTATAGGAAGACCACGTCAGATATTCATTGGTGAGACAAATAGAGAATATGTTTCGATGAATAAAAGAGGTTGATAATTCATCTATAAAAGAGCTCCAAGTTAAGATTTAAAACAACTTTAACTTGGGGCTCTTTGTTTTATAAAAATTCAGGTTACCAGCTCATTTAATGAAATCAAAAATCAATTCTTTACATAAATTTGGCAACTGAAAATCAAATTTGAGTTTACTTATGGACATCCACAATTTAGAAGAAGCCGTTGCTTTAACAAAAAAATTCACCAGTAAACCTTCCAATGAAGAGTTATTGAGATTATACAGTCTGTATAAGCAAGCAACTGAAGGAGACAACAATGAAGAAAGGCCAGGAGGATTTGATTTTGTAGCTGCAGCAAAATACAATTCCTGGTTGGCATTGAAAGGAAAATCAAAAGAAGAGGCTAGCAATGAATATGTTGAACTGGTAAAACAGCTTTCTTCAAAATATATATAAAGACCACTAAAACAAAGACATAATAAATCACTCCAATATCCTTTTGAGAACATGTTTTTTTAAAATGAAAGGATGAAAATTTGGACAAGTGTAAATCGGAATAAAATCCTTCCAAATTATTTTTTATCAAATAAGATTTCATTGGGCATTTATTCTAAAAACATAACATCAAGTATTGGAATTCAAAATTTTTATCAATACCTTTGCATCCAAATTAATTAAAAAACATTTTTCTAACCGTGGTTTCCTTACTGTCGCTTGACTTGGGTTACTTCTAGGAGTTCATGGTTTAGAGAAGTAAGGAAAATTTCATGGAAAAAGAATTAGTATTCTCAGACCTTGGGGTTTCAGCTGAAATCCTCAAGGCGGTGGAAGATATGGGCTATACCCATCCTTCCCAAATTCAATCACAATCTATCCCATTGCTATTAGAAGGTAGAGATGTCATCGGCCAGGCCCAGACCGGTACCGGTAAGACTGCTTCCTTTGCTATCCCTATCATTGATATGGTTGATACCTCCAGCAAAAAACCCCAGGCTTTGATTTTATGTCCAACCAGGGAATTGGCAGTACAGGTAGAAGGTGAAATTGTAAAATTATCAAAATACAAAAGAGGACTTACCTCAACCTGCATCTATGGTGGTGAATCTATCGACAGACAGATCAGAAGCCTCAAGCAGGGGGTTCAGGTGGTAGTTGGGACGCCAGGTAGGATCATGGACCACATGGATAGGGGAACCCTTAAATTAGACCATGTAGGTATCATCGTTTTGGATGAAGCAGACGAAATGTTGGATATGGGCTTCAGGGAAGATATTGAAAATATTTTGAGTGATTGTCCTGAAGAAAGACAAACTGTCTTTTTCTCAGCAACCATGCCAAAACCTATTTTGGATTTAACTAAAAAATTTCAGAAAAACCCTGAAATAGTTAAAGTTCTGAGGAAAGAACTTACTGTTGAGAATATCTCTCAAGTGTACTATGAAGTAAAGCAACCTCTTAAAATTGAATTGATGACGAGGTTAATGAACCTTAATCAATATACTTTAAGTGTTGTTTTCTGTAATACCAAAAGGGTAACAGATGAAGTGACCGAAGAATTGATAGCAAGAGGTATTATGGCTGAGGCTTTGCACGGTGACCTTTCACAGGCTCAACGTACTAAAGTTATGAACAAGTTTAGAAAAGGTCACTGCTCAGTTTTGGTGGCAACAGACGTTGCTGCTAGAGGAATTGACGTGGACAATGTAGAAGCTGTCTTTAATTTTGACCTTCCACTTGATGAAGAGAACTATGTTCACAGGATCGGCAGAACCGGTAGAGCTGGAAAATCCGGCTCGGCAATAAGTTTTGTTACCGGTAGAAAAGATATGTTCCGAATCAGAGATCTTGAAAAATTCATCAAGACCTCCATCGAAAGGGTAAATCCTCCTTCAGTAGCTGACCTAGTGGAGCTCAAAAAGGCCCAGTTTATAAAAGATGTTCATAAACAAATAAGCAAGGTTGAGGATAACAGCTTCTATGAAGATGTAATCGGTCAATTACTGACTGAAGGATTGAGCATCGAGCAAGTAGCTTTGGGTGTAATCAAATTGCAATTGGCCAACTCCGTTCATGAATTGGAAGAGCAAAACTTTGGATTAGATCTTGGTAGAGATAGAGAAAGAGGTTCTAGAGACAGAGATAGAGGTGGAGATAGAGATAGAGGTGGAAGAGAACGTGGAGGAAGAGAAAGAGAAAGAGGTGGAAGAGAACGTGGTGCAAGAAGTGAAAGATCCGAAAGAACAGAAAAAAGGCCTAGAACTTCATCTCCCAGAGAAAAAGCTGTTAGAGAGCCTGGAATGGCAAGACTATTCCTGAATCTTGGAAAAAAAGACAGGATCAGACCAAATGATATCGTGGGAGCTATTGCTGGTGAAACAGGAGTACCAGGAAGAAGCATTGGCGGTATTGATATCTTTGATAATTTCTCATTCGTAGATGTGCCTTCAAAAGATGCAGATCACGTAATTAAAGTAATGAGAAATAATACTATTAAAGGTAAATCTGTCAATATCGAAATTTCCAAAGGATAATTAGAAGATAATTAAAAATTAGATTATAAAGGTTAATGGTTTAAAGCGCATTCTCTTAGAGATTGCGCTTTTTTGTTTATAAATTCCCAAATAAAACTTTAAATCCAATCAATTGGGAAGACATCTATAACTGATATATGCCTTATGTATCAAAAGTCAATTTGATTTCTCATGAGATTGGCTATTTTTGGCTTCATCAATATTAAACTATGCAGCTTTTCTTTCACGAAAATACTAAAGACAATACTTTCCATTTGCCCCCTGAAGAATCAAAACATTTGATTAAAGTTTTGAGAAAAACCATTGGGGACAAAGTAAATTTCACAGATGGAAAAGGTTGTCTATATTCCTGCATTATCATTGATGATAATCCCAGAAAGACAATTTTAAAAATTGACAACAGACATTATATTCCTGATGATGACTTTTACATCCATCTTGCAATCTGTCCTACAAAAAACACCGATAGAATGGAATGGATGGTGGAAAAAATAACAGAAATCGGTGTACATGAAATCACCTTCATGTATTCTGAACATTCTGAAAGAAATCACATCAAAATAGACAGGCTAGAAAAAAAAATTATAGCTGCCTGTAAGCAAAGCTTAAAAACCAGAGTTCCAAAAATAAACCAAATCCGACAAATGAATGAATTAGTCCAGGACAAAACCTTTGACACTTTCCAACGGTTCATTGCTTTTGTAGATAAGGAAAATGACAGACATCTGATTCAAAAAGCAGAAGCTGACAGAGCTTATATCATTTTGATAGGTCCAGAAGGGGACTTTTCCCAGCAAGAATTGGAATTGGCTTTCAATAATCATTTTTTACCCTGCTCATTAGGGAAAAGCAGGCTTAGGAGTGAAACTGCCGGACTGGTTGCAGTTCATACCTTGCAGTTAATCAATCAAATAAAACAGTTATGAAAAAGTTAACTTCGCTTTTAACCCTAGAAAATTCTTATAATAAATTCGACTAATTCCTTTTTTAACTTTAGATCAAAAAAATAAATTTACATATTGACTCACGGTTAAATTAACTGTATAAAAAGTAGATGGAATCGCAACAAAAAATCTTTGCTGGGGAAAAGATAAATAACAAGGAGGAAAAGGGGTTGACTATTCTGCTATATACAGATGAAGATGATCATAGGCCGGTGTACATTTCGGGCAATTTCAACCAATGGGCAACCCAGGACAGGAGATATTTGCTTCATAAAATAAGTCAAGGAAAATATTCATTTACGTTTCCCCATGACTTTGTATACCCTGAAAAACTTGCCTATAAATTTACCAAAGGAGACTGGTCTGAGGTGGAAATAGATAGGTATGGAAATAAAACCCCAAATCGATTCTGTGAAAAAACTTCAGGGATTCAGGAAGAATTTGTTCCAAGATGGAGAAAAAACTGGTTACCCTACCGACCTAGCCAATTACCACAGGTCCATTTAATTTCAGAGGAATTTGAAATTCCCCAATTAAACAAAAAAAGAAAGGTATGGGCCCTTCTCCCACATGATTATGACACCTCGTCAGAGTCTTATCCAGTCCTATATCTCCAGGATGCCCAAAATCTCTTCAATGAAAATGCTCCTTTTGGAAATTGGCAAATTGACAAAAAACTCGCTGTCATGTCAGATTACGGCATAGGAAAAATCATCATAATAGCCGTCGAACATGCAGAAAAAGAAAGACTGATTGAATATAATGTAGGAAAAACCCTTTTAGGTGAAGGACAGGGCAAAAAATATATCCGATTCATAACTGATACTCTAAAACCTTTTGTTGACAAGAATTTTAGAACAAAGCCTGAAAGAGAGTTCACCGGAATTGGAGGAAGTTCCATGGGAGGGCTTGTCAGTATTTTCAGTGGATTGATGTATCCTGAAGTTTATGGGAAACTCATGATATTCTCCCCATCCCTATGGGTTATCCCTAAAATAAAACTTTCCTTTTTGGATCTTTTTGAACCTTCAGAAACCAAAATTTACCTATATGCAGGAGGGGATGAAAGCGAAACCATGATCAAGCATGTGAAAAAATTCAAAAAAAGGCTTTTAAAAACTGAAAGTGCAAAAGGGAATATGAAGATCAATTTAAGTATCAACATGGAGGGAAAACACAGTGAAACTTATTGGAGTGATGAATTCCCAAAAGCCATAGAATGGCTTTTCTTCAGCGAACGGGAAGGAACCGTTTAACTTTCTAAAAGACCAAAAAAAAGCGGCTGTTCAATAAGAAAAAACAGCCGCTTTTTTTTATTTCTATTTTGTTATCAATACCTGTAATATTCAGGTTTGTACGGACCTTCAACTGTCACACCAATATATTCTGCCTGCTCAGGGGTAAGTGTATCCAATTCAACACCCAATTTTGCCAAATGCAAGGCTGCCACTTTTTCATCCAAATGCTTTGGCAATACATAAACTCCAGGTTCATAATTTCCGCTGTTTGTCCACAATTCCAACTGGGCCAAGGTCTGATTGGTAAACGAATTGGACATCACGAAAGAAGGATGTCCTGTAGCACAACCCAGATTAACCAACCTTCCTTCTGCCAAAACAATAATATCTTT
The DNA here is from genome assembly GCF_042683085.1 of Shivajiella indica. Taxonomy (NCBI): domain Bacteria; kingdom Pseudomonadati; phylum Bacteroidota; class Cytophagia; order Cytophagales; family Cyclobacteriaceae; genus Shivajiella; species Shivajiella indica. Next base: position 508,841 of record NZ_JBHUIV010000025.1, read on the forward strand.
TCCTTCAATATTATAAAGATCAACCTGCGGTTTAATTACATCTTTGGTATGACCATAATTTTTATTGAGCCAGGCCATATCGATTTCATTATCAAAGTGGCCAATATTACATACAATGGCCTTATCCTTCATTGCCCGGAAATGAACCTCAGAAATAATATCCTTATTACCTGTGGCAGTAACTACGATATCAGCCTCTTTTACGGCGTCAACCATTTTCTTTACCGCAAAGCCATCCATTGCGGCCTGGAGTGCACAAATGGGATCAATTTCAGTGACAATTACCCTTGCACCAGCACCCCTTAAAGAAGCTGCCGATCCTTTTCCAACATCACCATAACCTGCCACAACAGCGACTTTTCCTGCCATCATCACATCCGTAGCCCTTCTGATTGCATCCACCAAAGACTCCTTGCAACCATATTTATTATCAAATTTAGACTTGGTCACAGAATCATTCACATTGATGGCCGGCATAGGCAAAGTACCTTTTTTCATTCTTTCATAAAGCCTATGAACTCCAGTAGTTGTTTCTTCAGAAAGTCCTTTGATACCGGAAATAAGTTCTGGATAATTATCTAAAACCATGTTCGTAAGGTCTCCACCATCATCCAAAATCATATTCAATGGCTGCTTTTCAGGCCCAAAAAAGAGGGTCTGCTCAATACACCAATCAAACTCCTCTGCCGTCATGCCTTTCCATGCATAAACTGAAATTCCGGCAGCTGCAATAGCTGCAGCAGCATGGTCTTGGGTAGAAAAAATATTGCATGACGACCAAGTTACTTCCGCCCCCAATGCCACCAATGTTTCAATCAGAACTGCTGTTTGGATAGTCATATGAAGACATCCAGCTATTCTTGCTCCCTTGAGCGGTTGGGCAGGTCCAAATTCTTCCCTTAAGGCCATTAATCCTGGCATTTCAGCTTCTGCCAAAGTAATTTCTTTTCTTCCCCACTCTGCCAGGGAAATGTCTTTCACCTTATATTTGATGAATTTGTCAGATTTAATTTCAGACATAGTTATTTTATTAATGAATTGATTTTCAATATAGAATTACAAATTTAGCGCTTTTATGCACAAAATAAAATTCGGATTTTACAAGTATTTAACCTCCTTGAAGCCATAATGGTTAAGGCTACCGTCTTTTTTTTCAATAATTAATTTTCCTTCTTTATTGATTCCTATAATCTTACCTTTAAACTCTCCCCCATCGTCATATGAGCACCATTGATTTAATCTAAAAAGTTTTTCTAAATATAAATTTTTAAGTTCATTGATATTTCCTTGCTTAAGTTGGAGGTAATATTTTTCAATTTTTGAAATCAAAGACTTAAATATTTCCCATCTTTCCCAGACCTTACCTGTCAATGACAGAAAAGAGGTCGCCATGGGCAGTTCATTCATTTCCTGGTTTACATTCAGTCCAATCCCTACAATACTGTAATCCATTCCTTTCTGATTGATAAGATTTTCGATAAGAATCCCTCCGATTTTCCCTTTTTCTATATGATAAATATCATTGGGCCATTTGATTTTAATCCCGTCTAAATCATCAGAAAGAACTTCCCATACTGCCAAGGAAATAACCATATTGAGGTTAAATTGCTCAGTTGGATTCAAAAAATGGGGTTGAAGTACCAATGAAAAAGTGAGGTTCTTCCCTGGTTCTGACCACCACCTATTTCCCCTTTGTCCCCTCCCTTTAATTTGGGAATCGGTGATAATAACGCTGCCTTCAGCCAGTTCCCTGGTTTTAATTTTCTCCATTGCTATATCATTGGTAGAATGACACTCTGTCAGGTAATGAATATCTTTTCCAAGAAAAAGCGTATTGGCAAGGATTTTATACATTCTTTTATTAGTTAATTTGTTGGGCAATCAAGATATTTAAATCTTACTTCCCAATAAGTTTGTTTAATTTTGCAAAATTAGAGTAATAAAGCATGACAGCAGAAGAGCTGAGTAAAGTTATTATAAAAGGCATGGAAGAAAAAAAGGCTTCCAATATAGTATTAATGGATCTTAGGGGTGTGAAAAACGCTTTTACTGATTTTTTTGTTATCTGTTCAGGAAGTTCAGATTCACAAATTGAAGCCATCTCTGATTCTATCGAAGAAGAAGTGATCAAATCCAACAAAGAAAGACCTTTCAGAAGTGAGGGCAAAAATAATAAACAATGGATCCTCATGGATTACGTTGATGTGGTTGCCCATATTTTCCTAAAAGATAAAAGGGCATTCTATGGTCTTGAGGATTTATGGGGAGATGCTAAAATTACCAGGATTGAGTCATAATTAACTTTGAACTTTCAGGTTAAAAATACGTTTTAAAAGAGTTTACGAGATATAATATATAGGATGAGCGAGAACAATAAAAATAAAAATTTCATACCTAAAACACCTCCAAAGCAGAACTTTCAACTTTGGTTGATTATTACTGCTGTGATTGTACTGGTAGGAATTACCTGGTTCAATCAAAGGAATACGGTAATTGACATTACATTAAAAAAGTTTGAGGACATGTATTTGGCCAATGATGTGGCCAAGGTTGTGGTTATATACAACCAGAATTTAGTAGAAGTAAGTCTAAAACCTGAAGCCTTACAGAATACAAAATACAAGGAAGAGTTGGAATCCAACAGTCCCTTCTTTACTCCTGCAGGCCCTCATTATCAGGTGAAAATTGCATCGGTGGATAAGTTTATCGAAGATTTTCAAAAACTTGAAAGCACGAAACCTGATTCGGAAAAAATAGGATATACTGCAAAAACTCAGGAAAGCTGGACGAACTGGTTTTCTAGTTTTGGTTTCCTGATCATCCTTTTCCTTTTCTTCTGGATCATGATGAGGAGAATGGCAGGCCCTAGTGGTCCTGGTGGTCAGATTTTCAATGTAGGAAAATCAAGAGCGCAGCTTTTCGATGCAGAAAACAAAGTCAAAATCACTTTTGATAATGTAGCTGGCCTTGATGAGGCCAAGGAAGAAATTCAGGAAATTGTTGAGTTCCTAAAAAACCCAGGGAAATTCACCAAATTGGGTGGAAAGATTCCAAAAGGAGCCCTGTTGGTAGGACCTCCGGGCACAGGGAAAACCTTGCTTGCAAAAGCAGTAGCAGGTGAAGCAGGAGTTCCTTTCTTTACACTTTCAGGTTCAGATTTCGTAGAAATGTTTGTTGGTGTCGGAGCTGCAAGAGTCCGTGACTTGTTCAAACAGGCTAAAGAAAAAGCTCCTTGTATAATCTTCATTGATGAGATTGATGCGATCGGTAGATCACGGGGAAAAGGCCAGATGCCAGGCTCTAATGATGAAAGAGAAAATACTTTAAATTCACTTTTGGTTGAAATGGATGGCTTTGGTACCGATTCCGGGGTTATAGTCCTTGCAGCAACCAATAGGCCAGATGTTTTGGATCAGGCTTTGTTAAGACCCGGCCGATTTGATAGACAGATAAGTATTGATAAGCCAGATATTGTGGGAAGGGAAGCAATTTTCAAAGTGCATCTAAAACCCATCAAAACAGCAGATGATGTGGATGCCAAGAAGTTGTCAGCCCAAACCCCAGGATTTGCTGGAGCTGAGATCGCAAACGTATGTAATGAAGCTGCATTGATTGCTGCCAGAAGAAATAAAGCTGCTGTTGATATGCAGGATTTCCAAGATGCCATTGATAGGGTCATTGGAGGATTGGAAAAGAAAAACAAAATTATTTCTCCCGAGGAGAAAAAGATTGTGGCGTACCATGAGGCAGGCCATGCAGTAGCCGGATGGTTTTTGGAGCATGCAGACCCCTTGGTGAAAGTCAGTATTGTTCCAAGAGGTGTTGCGGCTTTAGGATATGCACAGTATCTTCCAAAAGAACAATTCCTGTACCAGACTGAGCAACTCATAGATGAAATGTGTATGACATTGGGAGGAAGAGCAGCCGAAGAAATAGTATTTGGCAAAATTTCAACTGGAGCATTAAGTGATCTGGAAAGGGTAACAAAAGTTGCTTATTCCATGGTATCTATTTACGGTATGAATGATAAAATCGGTAATGTTTCATTCTATGACAGCAAATCCAGCGATTACAAAATGACCAAACCTTACTCTGAAATTACAGCAGAAACGATTGATGAAGAGGTCAGAAAAATTATTTCTTCCGCTTACCAAAGAACCAAGGAGTTACTTCAGACGAAGAGAAATGAATTGGAAATATTGGCAAAAGAGTTGCTTGAAAAGGAAATTATTTTCCAATCTGATTTGGAAAAATTAATTGGCAAAAGACCTTTCGCCAAAGAGACTACTTATGAGGCTTATACCAAAAAAGTAGACAACAAAGAAAAAACAGAAAAAACTGCTGATACAGAAAAACCTGAATCAAAGGTGGAAATTTCAAAAGAAGAGGCACCAGAGGTTGAGGAAAGTAAGGGGTAAATTCACTGAATATAAATTTAAAAAATTAATAAGCCTCCTTCTTTGGGAGGCTTTTTTTGGTTTCACAGTGTTTTTTATCTTTGGAAAATATACCTTGTATCTATGAATATTTCGCTAAACGAAAAGAAAGTATTTTTTGCCTCGGATTTTCATCTTGGAGCTCCTGATGAAAAAAGCAGTAAAGAAAGAGAAGATAAAATTATCAGATGGCTGGGTGAAATAGAAGGAGAGGCAAAAGCAATTTTTCTTGTCGGAGATATATTTGATTTTTGGTTTGAATATGAAAAAGTAATCCCAAAGGGTTTCATGCGCTTCCTTGGGAAAATCACTGAGCTAAGACTAAAAAACATTCCGATTTTTTTCTTTACCGGAAATCACGATTTATGGATGAATGATTATTTCACCAAAGAGCTTGGTATTCCTGTATACCATAACCCTATTGAACTGAAAATAGAAAATAAAAAAATTCTTGTTGGGCACGGGGATGGATTAGGCCCAGGCGATCAACAGTATAAAATACTAAAAAAAATCTTTACCAACCCTTTTTGTCAATGGCTTTTTAAGTGGCTTCATCCAGATATTGGAATGAGAATCGCACACAAATGGTCACTCAAAAGCCGAATTACAAATTTGAAAAAGAATGAACAAGAGTTTAAAGGTGATGATGAATGGCTTTGGGCATATTGTCAGCAAGTGGAGAAAAACACCCATTTTGACTTTTATGTTTTTGGACACAGACATTTACCCCTGGATTTGCCCGTAGGAAAAAAATCAAGATATTACAATTTAGGAGAATGGGTAAATCAAAATACCTATGGCGTTTTTGACGGAGAAAAGTTTGAAATCAAAACTTTCGAATCATGAGAAAAATACTAATGATTCTTTTCAATTTTTCGCTTTTTCATTTTTCAATTGCCCAAGTAGACTGGACGTTACAAAACACCATTGAATTCCCCAGATTAGGTCTACTTTCCCTTGATAACCAGGGCTTTATTTTTATTTCTGATTTAGAAGGTAATCTGTATCAATTTAATAAAGAAGGCATACAGGTAAATAATTTTTCCCCCTATAGACAAGGAGCCCTCAGTCAATTGGAAGCTGCATGGACGGTAAATATTTTTACATTTTCCAGAGATCTCCAGGAATACAGGATTTTGGATAGGTTTATCAACCCCGTGGCCCAGAACAGGATTCCTATTGATAAAATCACTTTGGCAAAGGTAGCCACCCTTGGAAACAATAATATCATCTGGGTAATTGATGAAGCAGACCTTTCCCTCAAACAGTTGGACTATAGAATAAATGAAATACTTCAGCAACAACCGTTAAATTTAATTTTGGAAAGGTCTTCATTAGAAGTCATAGATATCAGAGAATACCAAAACCTACTTTTCCTTCACATAAAAGATGAGGGAGTTTATATTCTTGATAATCAAGGAAATTATATTAAGAACCTGAAAATTAAACTTGACCAGAAATTATCTTTTTGGAAAAACTACCTGGTTTTCCGTGAAAATGATCATTTGGTGCTATTGGATTTTCAAACAGGAAAAAGAGAGGAATTTGACCTTCCAGAAAAGCTACTGCCTAATAATATTATGATCAATCAATATGCTGTCTTCTTTTTTGATGAAAATAAAGTTCTGCTTTATTCCAAAGTTAATAGCCCATTAAAAAACTTTTAAAAAAGAGGCTGCCTTTTAAAAAGACAGCCTCTTTTTCCGGTTAAAATCCCATTAAGAAATTTCTACCAAAGTAATATCAAAGATCAGATCCTTTCCAGCTAAAGGATGGTTGGCATCTAAAACTATTTTTTCTTCATCTACATAAGTTACTTTTACCGGAACAGGCTGCCCCGCCTGATTTTGTAAGGACAGCTCCATCCCTACTTCAGGTTTAATATGAGTTGGTACCTGATTCATGGGAATATCCAACATCATATCGTCTCTTTTTTCCCCATATGCTTCTGCACTTGGAATCGTCACACTTTTTTCTTCACCGATTTTCATTCCATGAACGGCTGCATCAAAGCCTTTGATCATATTACCATCACCTAAAGTAAACTGAAGGGGTTCTCTGTTAGCTGAGCTGTCAAACACAGTCCCGTCTTCAAGTCTTCCGGTGTAATGAACTTTCACTGCATTTCCTTTACTTGCTATTGACATAGATTTTAATATTTGTTAAAGAACAAAGTTAATCATTTTATTTTCCGATTAAAAGCCTGTCCGATTTCGGAACAATCACTGTTCAATTTTGAATCATGGCTGTTCATTATTGAACATTTAATTTCAATTTAGTGTTGATAATTGGGTAAATAGAGCCTATTTTAACTTATGGCATCATTTTGTCAATACAAAAGAAAAACATTCAAATCATGGACAACCAGCAATTAGGGAAAATACTGATCATAGATGACAATGAAGACCTGCTTTTTGCGGCAAAAATGCTTTTAAAAAAGCACGCTAAAGAAGTGACAATTGAGAAGGATCCAAGAAGAATTCCTTTTTTGATCAACAACAACAGCTATGATGTGATCCTATTGGATATGAACTTCACTGAAGACACCACCTCAGGAAAAGAAGGATTCCATTGGTTAAAACAGATAAAAGAGATAGACCCTAAAGCCGTTGTAATATTAATCACAGCCTTTGGAGACGTCGAAATGGCTGTACAAGCTTTGAAAGAGGGTGCAACAGACTTTATTCTGAAGCCATGGCAAAACGAAAAATTATTGGCGACTTTGACTTCGGCCAGCAGATTAAAAGAAAGCTATGATGAAGTGGAAAAGTTGTCCAAAAAACAAAAGCAGCTTCAGTCTGACGCCAAGAAATCTTATTCTGATATAATTGGCAACAGTGCCTCAATGAAGAATATCTTTTCCATTATTGACAAGGTAGCCAAAACCGATGCAAACATCCTGATTTTAGGAGAAAATGGAACCGGAAAAGAACTTATTGCCAGGGCTATCCATGACCGTTCTTTAAGGAAAGATGAAATATTTGTGGGTGTTGATATGGGAGCCATTACTGAAACACTATTTGAAAGTGAACTATTTGGCCATAAAAGAGGCGCATTTACCGATGCGAAAGATGATCGGGCTGGTAGATTCGAAATAGCTGACAAAGGCACCCTGTTTTTGGATGAAATAGGCAATCTGAGTATGCCACTTCAATCCAAACTATTGACTGTATTGCAGAAGAGGGAAGTGACAAGAATAGGAACAAATAAAGCCATTCCTGTAGATATAAGGCTAATTTGTGCTACCAATATGAACGTTCATGAAATGGTACTTGATAACACTTTCCGACAAGACTTACTTTACCGGATAAATACAGTTGAAATTTTCCTCCCACCATTACGGGAAAGACAGGATGACATTCCTTTATTAGCAGATCATTTTCTGAAAACCTACAGTAATAAGTATAGGAAAAGTTTTCATGGATTCACCCCTTCAGCCATGCAGTTATTGCAAAGGTATAATTGGCCGGGAAATATCAGAGAGCTACAACATGCCATTGAAAGAGCCATTATCATGGCAGATGGAGAAGAATTGGATAGCAGGGATTTCTTTTTCCTTTCTGCTAAACCAATGAATGAGAAAATTGCTACTCCTGCTACCTTCAATCTGGATGAGGTTGAAAAAACTACCATTCAACGGGTAATTGATAAAAATGGCGGAAATATTTCCAAAGCCGCAAAAGAGCTAGGTTTGACCCGAGCTTCTTTGTACCGAAGATTAGAAAAATATGGATTATAAAATAGGCCTCCTGGGAAGAATTATCCTTCTTGCAGTTTCCTTATTTCTTTTATCTTATTTCATTCTGAACGGAGCTGGGGTATTTGCTATATCTCTGTTTATCATTCTTGTATTGGCTCAGGTAATTTTCTTACTTGGTTACGCTGAAAGTTCCTTTAAAAAAGTCCGCCAATTTTTAGATAATATCAAACAGGACAATTATACCAATGTATATCCGGTAAAATTTGACGGAACAGAAACGGATGATCTTCATATTGAATTTAATGCTATCCTAGCAAAACTCCAGGAGGACCAAGCCGAAAAGGAAGCCAATTACCAATATTTTAGGTCAGTATTTCAGCATCTAAGCATTGGATTGATCACTTTTGACGAAGATGGAAAAGTTCAGATCGTCAATACTGCCGCCAAAAGGATGTTGAATATCCACCAATTGATCAACATAAATGAGGTCGAAAAAATCAATAAGGAACTTCATCATGCCATTAATCACTTAAGAACCGGAGGAAGTGAATTAATTAAAATTGCCCATCCTGATGGAATCATGCAGCTTTCGGTATATGTCATTGAATTGGTTCTCAGAGATGTTAAATTCAAGTTGGTATCCCTCCAGAATATTCAAAGTGAACTTGAAGAAAAAGAAATGGAGGCTTGGCAAAATCTTGTCAGGGTTTTAACCCATGAAATCATGAACAGTATTGCACCAATATCTTCTCTTGCTTCTACCGTTAAAGTGGACATTGAACATAAAATTGAAGAACATAACGTCATTCAGCCCCAGGATCTGGAGGATTATTTGATGGCCATTACCACCATCGAAAAAAGAAGCGAAGGACTTATCAATTTTGTCAGTGATTTCAGAAGTCTTGCCCATATTCCTACCCCAAAATTCCAAACTATCCAGCTTCAAACACTTTTTGCCCAGTTAGAAACTTTGTTACAAAACCAATTTGAAAAAAATCAGATTCAATTTAAAACAAAAGTTGAACCTGAAGAATTGATCTTATTTGGGGACCAACATTTAATTGAACAGGTGTTGATTAATTTAATCCAAAATGCCATCCATGCCGTTGATGATGCCATTATCAAAATCATATCGTTGAAGGCTTTTATTGATGAGGCCGGGAAAATAATCATTGAGGTTTCAGATAATGGGAAGGGAATTGAAGAAGAGGCATTGTCAAAAATTTTTATTCCTTTTTTCACTACCAAAAAGAAAGGGTCAGGGATTGGATTAAGCCTTTCAAAACAGATTATGAGAAGACACAAAGGAAATATCCAGGTAAAATCCAAAATAGGTAAAGGCACAACCTTTAAATTGATTTTTAATGCTTAGAGTCAAGCTATAAAAATAATCTGTTGATCCCCGATAAATCCAATTTGTTTTTTTCCTTATCAAAACATTTGATCGAATCCTTGATTTTAACACTGCATTAACATTCATTTCATAATCAACACCTAATAACCTAAAAACTTCTTGAAAGCATAATATCTATTTCATCATGAATTGAAATACCAGATCTAACTTGCATTCAAAACTAATGAACTTGAAAACCGATTTCAAAACCATTGTGATCTCTGATGTTCACTTAGGAACAAAGGGATCAAAAGCAAAAGAAGTATCTCGATTTTTAAAGCAATACTCCTGTGAAAATTTAATCCTGAATGGTGATATCATTGATGGATGGCAACTCAAAAAATCTGGGAGTTGGAAAAGAAAACATACGAGATTTTTTAACAGAATCCTCAAAATGATAGAGAGCAACAATACCAAGGTTTTTTACTTAAGGGGAAATCATGATGACTTTTTAGACCAGATTCTTCCCCTTCAGATTGGAAACCTTTCTATTCAAAATGATTTGGTTTATGAAAGTAATGGGAAGAAATTCTTTATAACCCATGGTGATGTTTTTGACAGTGTGACTTCAAATTTCAGATGGATTGCCTATTTAGGGGATATTGGATATACTTTCCTTCTTTGGTTAAACAGGCAGGTCAATTACCATAGGAGGAGAAAAGGCCTTTCTTATTTCTCCCTATCCCAATACGTGAAAGGAAAAGTAAAGTCTGCAATTTCTTACATTGATGAATATGAGACGGAACTTGCTAAAATGGCAAAGTCCAGAGGATGCGATGGGATAATCTGTGGACATATACATAAGGCTGAAAACAGAACCATTGAGGGCATAACCTACATGAATTCCGGAGATTGGGTAGAAACCATGAGTGCTTTGGCTGAAGACCATAAAGGAAATTGGCAACTTATCTATTACAGCGAAATTGATTTCAAAAAGGAATCTGAAGAAACGATTATTCCAATAGATTCCAAGATTGATTTGAAAACTGTGGCTTTTTCAAATTTATCTGGGGAACTGAAATTTCCCAACTTTAAAATTTGAAATGAAATTCCTATTCATTGTCCAAGGGGAAGGGCGGGGCCACATGACCCAGGCCATCTCTCTTTCCCAACAACTTGAAGTTATGGGTCATGAAGTTTCTGCAGTCTGCATTGGAAAAAGTGAAAGAAGGGAAATTCCGGAATTTGTTAAGAAGTCTCTTACAGCTAAAATCCACCATATTGAAAGTCCAAATTTTATCACCGACAAAAAAAACAAAGGAATAAGAATTGGTAAGACGATTCTTTTCAATATTTCCAATAGTGTAAAATTTTTAAAAAGTCTGAAAACCATCCATCATCTGGTAATAACCCATCAACCAGATGTAATCATCAACTTTTATGACATCCTGGGGGGAATATATAATGCCCTGTATAAGCCCAATGCCCAATTTTGGGTAATAGGACACCAATATCTTATTGAACATCCTGATTTTAAATTTGCTGAAGGTCAGGTAATTCAAAAATTACTATTCCAAATCAATACAAAAATTACAGCACTTGGTGCCAATAAAAAACTGGCACTTTCTTCTATACCTTTAAAAAGTCTGGAGGGGAACAATCTATATATTTTACCCCCTTTATTGAGAAAAAAAATTACATTACTTGATCCCGAATCTGGTGATTTTTATTTGACCTACATGGTTAATCCTGGTTATGGGGATGAAGTAATGGATTTTGCCAGGAAAAACACACATATTAAAATAGAAGCTTTTTGGGACAAAAAGGGCTTTCCAAAAGAATATTCTCCACTTCCTAATTTGATTTTTCACCAAGTGGATGAGAATCTTTTTCTTCAAAAAATGGCCAATTGTAAAGGTTTTTTAAGTACAGCGGGATTTGAATCCATCTGTGAGGCCATGTACTTGAATAAGCCGGTGATGGTAGTCCCTGTCCAGGGGCAATATGAGCAGGCATGCAATGCCATCGAAACCGAGGCTTCCGGTGCAGGAATCCAGAACAAAAGGTTTGATTTTAAGCTTTTTGATGATATTCTGCAAACCAGAATTTTTGATACTTCTTTTTCAAAGCCCTGGACAGATAAATTCCCTGCTCTTTTTGAAAAAATAATAGCGGAACAAAGTAGGGCAAATCTACCAAAGCCAAGTCAATATCCAATTGAATATTCTCCTTTGGCAAACTAAATTCTAAAGAAGCTCCAAACCAAATTTCAGGTATTAGGTTATTTATTTCACCTAACACCTGAAAACAATGGTATTTTTCAATCTCCATTTTTCGAGCGTTAAATCGATTGCGGAAAAATTATCACGTATTTTCCCTACCATAAATCCAAAACAAATTTTTGGCTAAATGAAAAAATAGTAAATTCAAGACTGCTTATTAGAAAAAAAGTTCATGAATATAGAGAAACAAAGGCTTAAGGAAGACCGGGAATGGAAGAAACATTGGAAAAAGTGGGGACCTTACCTCACTGAAAGACAATGGGGTACGGTTAGAGAGGACTATAGTCCAAATGGTGCTGCCTGGGACAACGTCACTCATGATGAAGCCAGAAGTAAGGCCTACCGGTGGGGAGAAGAGGGGATTGGGGGCATTTCAGATTATAAGCAAAAATTATGTGTTGCCTGGGCTTTTTGGAATGGAAAAGACCCAATGATCAAAGAAAGATTATTTGGTTTGACCGGTCCTCAGGGCAACCATGGCGAGGATGTAAAAGAACTTTACTATTACCTCGACTCCACTCCTACCCACAGCTATATGAAAATGCTGTATAAATATCCTCAAAATGAATTCCCATATAAACAATTAATTGAGGAAAACCGGAAAAGAACTAAAAATGATCCGGAATTTGAATTAATGGATACCGGAGTTTTTGATGAGGACGCCTATTTTGATATCTACATCGAATACGCCAAAAATGATATTGAAGATATAGCGGCCTTCGCTACTATACATAACAGGGGAAAAGAAGATGCAGAAATATGGGTTATTCCAACTATATGGTTTAGAAAAAACTGGTTTACAGGACATGAACCCTTTATGCCAAAACTTTCCAAATTAGACACCAATAAAATCAAAGCTTACAGTCCCAAGAGTGGCAATTTCTTTTTTTCTTTTGATGGAGATCCGGAACTGAAATTCTGTGACAATGAAACGAACAGAGAAAGACTTTACCATATACCCAATGAAAAAAAATACCTGAAGGACGCCATTAATGATTATGTAGTCCATAAATACATCCATCATTTGAATCCTTCAGATTATGGCACAAAAGCAGCAGCTATTTATAAGCTGACCATACCTTCTGGTGAAAAAAAAGTTGTCAAATTCAGGATGATGCACTACCACCAAGAGGATGCGGCATGTTCATGTGAGGATATTTTGAAGGAAAGGATAAAAGAAGCGGATGAATATTATGGAGAAATCCAAGCCCGGGTAAAAAATGATGATCTTAGAAATATTCAACGTCAGGCTTTTGCCGGAATGATGTGGGGGAAACAATTTTATTATTATAATGTAGATAGATGGCTGGAAGGTGACCCTGGAAGATATTCTCCTCCCAAAGAACGTAAAAAGGGAAGGAACCATGATTGGCGGCATTTACATAATTATGACATCATTTCCATGCCTGACAAATGGGAATATCCATGGTATGCTGCCTGGGATTTGGCATTTCATTGTGTTCCTATAGCCCGCATTGATCCTGATTTTGCAAAAGATCAACTAGTATTGCTGCTCAACGATTGGTACATGCATCCCAATGGCCAAATCCCCGCTTATGAATGGAATTTCAGTGATGTCAACCCTCCGGTACATGCTTATGCCGTACAAAGAGTATATCAAATAGATAAAAAGGACAATAACGGAATAGGTGATCAGGAATTTTTGGAAAGGTGCTTTCATAAGCTCATGATCAACTTTACCTGGTGGGTCAATCAAAAAGATAGCGAAGGTAAAAATATTTTTGAAGGAGGATTTTTGGGTTTGGATAATATTTCATTAATAGACCGAAGCCATGCCCATCATTACAGTGGTAAACTTGAACAGGCTGATGCCACTTCTTGGATGGCTATGTTTTCACTTAACATGTTGCGAATTTCGCTGGATCTCTGTGAATTCAATAAATCTTACCAATATACAGCCATAAAATTCCTGGAACATTTTCTATATATCGCAGGGGCTATGAACAATATCGCAGGAGAAAGCATCAGCCTTTGGAACGATGAAGAAAATTTTTTCTTTGATGTCTTTCACTTACCCGGGAAGGAGCCTAAAGTGATGAAGGTTAAATCAATTGTCGGAATTATTCCTCTTTTTGCAGTAGAATCAATTCGCTTGGATATGTTTGACAGTCTTCCCGATTTTAAGAAAAGAATGGAGTTTTTTCTAAAGGAAAAACCAAAACTTGCTTCATTAGTATCAAGTTGGATCAAACCTGGTTTCGAAAAAAGAAGGTTGTTTTCCTTATTACGGGGACATAGGATGAAAAGCATCCTAAATAAAATGTTGGATCCAAATGAATTTTTGAGCGAATATGGGATTCGGTCTTTATCCAAATTCCATGAGAAAAAACCTTATAGTCTAAAAATTAACGGAGACACCTACACCATCAAATATACCCCTGGGGAATCTGACTCATTGATGTTTGGAGGAAACTCAAATTGGCGGGGCCCGATTTGGTTTCCGATCAACCATTTAATAATTGAATCCTTAAGAAAATTTTATTACTATTATGGGAATGAGTTTTCCATTGAATACCCAACTGGTTCAGGTAATTTTTTAACAATGGATTTAATCGCAAAGGAGCTTTCATTTAGATGCATAAAAATCTTCATGAAAGATGAAAATGGCAAAAGACCTGTCTATGGCAAAAATAAAAAAATGCAGGAAGACCCCCATTTCAAAGATCACATTCTTTTTTATGAATATTTCCATGGAGATAACGGAGATGGTTTAGGCGCTTCTCATCAAACGGGATGGACTGGATTGGTTGCAGAAATGATCCATAAGTATTATAAAAATATAGACGAACCAAAAGAAGATGCTGAGTCCATATTTAGAATCTACTAGAATAGAAGCCGGTTGTGACGAAGTAGGAAGAGGATGTCTTTGTGGCCCAGTGGTAGCTGCAGCAGTTATCTTGCCTGTAGATTACGCCAATGAATTCATCAATGATTCTAAAAAATTGAGCAAATTCAATCGAAATAGCCTTGTTAATGAAATAAAATCCAGTGCGATTTCCTGGTCGGTGGCTGAAGCAAGTGTTGAAGAGATTGACAAAATCAATATCCTCCATGCGTCCTTCCTTGCGATGACAAGGGCAGTGGAAAAACTCACTAAAAGACCGGATCATTTACTCATTGATGGAAATCGTTTCAAAAGTACCTTAACCATCCCTTATTCCTGTATTGTTAAAGGGGACTCAAAATTTGCCAGCATAGCCGCTGCCTCTATCTTGGCAAAAGTTTACCGTGATGAATTCATGGAAAAAATGGCACAAGATTACCCTGGCTATGGTTGGGAAAAAAACGCAGGATATCCAACGAAAATGCATAGAGACGGAATAAGAAAATTCGGGCTGACACCACTTCATAGGAAATCATTTAGATTGCTCCCTGAACAGATGAAACTTGAATTTTAAAAACGCATTAAAGTATATCCTTGAGGCACATATTTGGTCAGGGTAGTTAACATAGATAATGCTAATTCCGCACCTTGCCACATATCTGATGGCATCATATTCCTGGCAATCAAAGATTGGCCACAGATATAAAATTCAACACCGGAATTTTTGAGTGCTTCATAAACAGGTAAATTTGGATTTTTGACTCCATAAAATTTTTCATAATTGGAATCATCCAGGATAGAAAAAATTGCTCCTCCATGTACTGCTACTTTCACTTTAATATTTTCCTTTGGCACACCAGCAATTCCGTGAAGATTTACCATACGGGCAATATTATCGACCATTCGGTTTACCTGTTTTGGATCATCAGCAGCAGAAACAAGGTCGATGATGATTTTAAATTCCGTCTTGGGATCGGGTCTTTCTGTTGCCTCAGGGATTTCATAAATTCCACCAAAACCTTTTACAATAGGAAATTGTGGGGTTTGGCAATTTGCGGAAATTGATAATGCGGTAAGAATTACCGAAGCAAGGAACTTCTTTGCAGATAGAAACATGATTTTGAAATGGTTGATTCCGAAAAATTACATAAAAATCATTCCTTCTCAAACTGTTATTTGGATTGAAATCATCGGCTATTTCGATACCCGACACAAAATATCATTATAGCTTCCCAATATCAATACTTAAACTTTTTCAATTTTGAAAAATCCTGTACCCCTTTCAAGAGCTTGGAGCCGGACTTTCTTCGGCTTTTCCTTTGGGTCTAGGAACAAACCTGGGAACACGGGCCTGGTAAGCTTTATACGCATCATATTTTGAAGCGCTTATTTCCTCACTGAAATTGGAGCTTCCCTGAAATAAGATCAGTAACAACAGGCAACCAACCACTGACCAATTGAGCCATTGGCCTGATGCCACTACTGAGAAAAAGTAAAAAGAAACCCAAAATCCCTGTTCACCGAGGTAATTTGGATGCCTCGAAATTGCCCAAAGTCCTTTGTCCAAAAATCCTTTTGCAAAATCACCTGTCAGCAACTTCCCTTCTTTTATCAATCTCCATTTTTCCTTTTGGTAATTCCATTGTTGTTCATCGGCGACAGTTTCAATAGCCAAGAAAAATAAAACTATACTTGCCACCAAATAATCCACCAAGCCAATACTCCCATCATCAAACTGCATAGTGACAAGCATTGGCAGAGTAAATAACAAAATCAATACATTTTGATAGCCAGAAATGAAAAAGAGATTGAATAAAGTCCATTTCCATTTGGGCTGGAATTCTGGCTTATTTCGCAAAATTTCCCAACGGTAGTCTTCTTCCCCTTCCCAAAATCTCCACTTATAGGCACCTTTACGTGCAAAATTATAAGTCAGCCTTGCTCCCCAAGCAGTGACAAGCAGTGCAAGCAAAACCATCCTTAAAGAAAATTCGCCGAAATAAGCCATTACCCAAGCATAGATTATGGGCAATATACTCCAATATTTATCCACCTGACTATTATTACCGGTTAGCTCTCCCACCAAAAAACAATAGCTGATTGAAACCGCACAAATCTTTATCAGGATTCCAAGCGCCTCCCATTCACGTTCTCCTAAAGATATTCCGAAAAAATAGGTGAAAATTGGTACAACTAATAAGGTGAAAACCAAAAGAATCGCTGTTTGGAGTATTTTCATAAAACGATTTTTCTTTCTAAAATAGAAATAAATTCGAAAATTAAAAAAACTGACTTCTTTCTAAAATCCACTTTATAAAGACCTATAAAATAGAAAAAGCCCCAGAAAAGTCTGAGGCTTTGTGCGCACGAGAAGAGTCGAACTTCCACGCCCGAACGGGCACTACCCCCTCAAAGTAGCGTGTCTACCAATTTCACCACGTGCGCATTTTGGGGTCTGCAAAAGTAGAAAGAGTTGTTTTTCCCTGCAAGTGAAATCCAAAACTTTCAAAATTATTTTAACTACCAATCCTTTGGCTTAGACTTCAACCAACATGTTGACTTAAACCAAGGTTTTTATTTTATAAATTACGGATAAATTTTCCTTTCTGCTGCCAATAAGGTGTTATACAATAATGAAGCAATGGTCATTGGGCCTACCCCTCCAGGAACAGGAGTAATTGCTGAAGCTTTTATTGCCACTTCATTAAACTTAACATCCCCGATTAATTTAAATCCGGATTTTTTGCTGGCATCATCTACCCTATGGATTCCCACATCGATCACGACTGCCCCTTCTTTCACCATATCAGCAGTCACAAACTCAGGTTTACCTAATGCAACAATAAGAATATCTGCAGTCCGGGCGATTTCAGGAAGGTTTTTGGTCCTACTGTGCGTCAGAGTCACAGTGCAATTCCCAGGATAGTCATTTCTTGCCATAAGAATACTCATCGGAGAGCCTACAATATGGCTGCGACCAATTACCACACAATGCTTTCCAGATGTTTCTATATTATAGCGTTTCAACAATTCTACTATTCCGTAAGGTGTGGCAGCTACATAGGCCGGCCAGCCTAAAGTCATTCTCCCAACATTGGCAGGAGTGAAGCCATCCACATCCTTTTGAGGTTTAATCTTATTGGTGACTTTTTCAACAGAAATATGCTTGGGCAAAGGAAGCTGTACTATCAAACCATCTATAGATGGATTTTGGTTGATATCTTCTACTACTCTCAATAATTCTTCCTCTGAAACAGTTTCTTCCAATCTGACCAAAGTAGATTCAAACCCCACTTGTTCACAGGCTTTTACTTTAGCACCAACATAAGTTTGACTTGCCCCATCATTTCCAACCAAAACGGCCGCTAAGTGAGGTATTTTACCCCCTTCAGCTTTAATTTCCTCTACCCTTGCTGCAATTTCTGTCTTGATTTGTTCCGATGTCTTTTTTCCGTCTATAAGTGTTGGCATGGCAAGAGGAAGTAATTATTAGTTAAAGTTAAAGTGCTAAATGCTTAATGTTGTCTTTCAATAAAATATTCAAAAAACTATCTTGTTTCTTAAATATTTGATCATTCTAAACTCTTCAATCTTGTTACTCAGTACTTGGTACATTGTACTTGGTACTTGGTACTATTAATTTATTGTTTTGCCTTTGAATTCCACCTTCCGACTTTCGCCTTTCCTTAGGCATTGTCTCTTATTCCTAGCCTCAATAATCTCGCCTCTAGATTCTACAATCTTAATCCAACTTCAATACTGCCATAAACGCTTCCTGAGGCACTTCCACATTTCCTACTTGCCTCATACGCTTTTTTCCTTTTTTCTGCTTTTCAAGCAGTTTACGCTTTCTGGAAATGTCACCGCCATAACATTTTGCCAATACATTTTTACGCAAGGCTTTAACAGTTTCCCTAGCAATAATTTTAGTCCCAATAGCAGCCTGAATCGCAATTTCAAACATTTGCCTTGGAACCAGTTCCTTCAGTTTCTCACACAGCCTTTTGCCCCATTCATAGGCTTTGTCCCTATGGACAATGGCAGACAAAGCATCTACCACTTCACCGTTCAACATCACATCCAAACGAACCATATTGGATTGTTTAAAACCTATCAACTCATAATCCAAAGAAGCATATCCTCTTGAAATGGTCTTAAGTTTGTCGAAAAAGTCAAAAACTATTTCTACCAAAGGCATATCAAAAGATAATTCTACCCTTTCAGAAGTGAGATAAACCTGGTTTTTAATTTGCCCCCTTTTCTCCATACAGAGTTGGATCACGGGCCCCACATATTCAGAAGCTGTAATTATAGTGGCTTTGACAAAAGGCTCTTCAATATGCTTGAACAAATTGGGTTCCGGCATATCTGAAGGTGCATTGACAACTTTATATTCATTATTATTCATCAAAGCCCGAAACTGAACAGAAGGTACCGTCGTTATAACGGTCATATCAAATTCACGCTCCAATCGTTCCTGAATGATTTCCATATGGAGCATCCCAAGAAAACCACAACGGAAACCAAATCCCAATGCTGCTGAAGTCTCCGGTTCCCACACCAAGGAAGCATCATTGAGCTGCAACTTCTCCATGGAGGCCCTTAATTCTTCAAACTCTGTGGTATCTACGGGATAAATTCCCGCAAAAACCATAGGCTTAACGTTCTCAAAACCTTTTATGGCTGATGCACAAGGGCGTTTGATATGAGTAATGGTGTCTCCCACTTTCACTTCTTTGGCCACCTTGATGCCTGAAATTAAATAGCCAACATTGCCTGCTGCTAGAGTCTGCTGTGGTATCTGATTGATGCCCAAAACACCGATTTCATCTGCATCATATTCTCTTCCGGTATTGACAAATTTGATTTTATCCCCTTTGTTAATGGTACCATTAAAGATCCGGAAAATAACTTCTACTCCTCTGAACGGATTGTAGACAGAATCAAAAATCATGGCCTGAAGGGGTGCCTCCGTATCCCCCTTAGGTGCCGGAATCCTCTCCACTACAGCATTTAAAATATCCTCAATTCCAATTCCCTCTTTACCTGATGCCAGGATTATATCGTCATGATCGCAACCAATTAGGTCAATTACCTCATCTGCCACCACCTCAGGATCTGCACCTGGCAAATCTATTTTATTCAACACAGGAATGATTTCCAGATCATGCCCTATGGCTAGATAAAGGTTGGAAATAGTCTGTGCTTCAATACCCTGGGAAGCATCCACAATCAATAAAGCCCCCTCACAGGCAGCAATTGACCTGGAAACTTCATAGGAGAAATCCACGTGACCAGGGGTATCAATTAGATTAAGGATGTACTCTTCACCTTTATAATTATATTTCATTTGGATAGCATGTGACTTGATAGTAATACCCCTTTCCCTCTCCAAATCCATATTATCCAATAACTGGTCTTGCATTTCGCGATCACTTACCGTATTGGTAAACTGAAGCAAGCGATCTGCCAATGTACTCTTCCCATGATCAATATGGGCAATGATACAGAAGTTCCTAATTCTTTGCATGTTCATACTGGCCGCAAAAATAGATAAAATTGTGGGTTTTATTGATATACCTTTCAAGTATCAAAAGAATTTTACAGATACTGTCTCTAAGTATAAGGTCCTAACTCCTAAAATGCTTTGTGGAAGTCTATTGTTCAATTACAAAATAAAAGATTCATATAAACTTTTACCCTTAATCCTATTAAAGTTAACTAATTTTCAAACCTCTTCATTATTTTGAATTTAATTATCATTGATTGACATGAAAGCAATAGCAGATAAGAAAAAACAGCATAACATCGGTGAATACATCCTATATATGTACCAAATGGAAGACCTTCTGAGGGCATATGAATTAAATTTGGATGACATCAGACAATATGTTGTGTCCCACTATCCTATTTCAGAAAAAGAGAAAGAAGAAGCCATGAACTGGTTTGAAGAATTATGTGAAGACATGAAAAGTCAAAACATTACCGAAAGGGGACATTTACTAAATACCCAAAAATTAGTTTACCAATTGGCGGAATTACATTGGTCCTTACTAAAAAGAGATAAAGACTATTTTATAATCTATCAAAAAGCAAAACCATATGTTTTCCAGTTGGTAATGGAGGCAGGTACTTCGGTCCCTGGAAATGAAATCCAGATATGCATTAATGCAGTTTATGGACTTTTGTTGGCGAGATTAAAGGGAAGAGATGTACCACAAAGCATCCTGGAAGCAACAGATGCTTTTGGCAATGTCTTAAGTTACCTAAATTGGGTATATTTTAAGGAAAATAAGGATATGGTATAAGCAAGGAATTCAATCAAGAAACTCATAAATACTTCGGTAGCATCCATTAAGGTCTATATAATCCAGGAATGCATGATAAAAAGGATGAACACTCAATGTAGCACTGTCCCCAATTACTACCAGTTTTCTTTTTGCCCTGGTGAGCGCAACATTCATTCTCCTGGTATCAGCCAAAAAACCAATTTCCCCCTTTGAATTTGACCTGACCAAACTGATAATGATAATATCCCTTTCCTGCCCCTGGAATCCATCAATAGAATCAATAGTTAATAAATCCGAAAACGATCTTAGATTGGGAAAATTGTAGGTTTCGAATAAAAACTCATTAAATTTCCTCACCTGTGCTTTATACGGAGCAATAAGGCCAATATTCCAATCATTGGTTTTGATTTTTGCTATACCGGTTCTTTTGACTAATTCTTCGAGAAATTTTAAGGCAAAATTTGCTTCTTCTGAATTGAAAGTACTTAAGGACTCTTCCTCTAGCTGCTCCATGTAGCCACTTCCTGCGGTATCTATAAACTCCAAAACAGGTTCATCAGGGTTGAGATAATGTTCCTGCGTATTTTCCGCAGCCTTTAGTCCTCCTCGGTAGAAAAATTGATTGGAAAAACCCATGATCAATTCCGGCATCCTATATTGTAATGTCAGCATTTTGGAGGCATGAGGCTGTCTTTTTATTATTTTTTCAAATAAAGTTTCGCTTAAACCACCTTTGGCGGCTTCATAGGATTTTATGGTTGGTGGCAATTGGCAATGATCCCCTGCCATCACCACTTTTTCAGCTTTTTGAATGGGTATCCAAGTGGCAGCTTCCAGTCCCTGCGCAGCTTCATCGATGAAAACAACAGGGAATTTCATCCCTTTAAGGGCTGGATTTGATGCTCCCACCAAAGTAGAAGCAAAAACTTTTGTCTGCTGAAAAACATCATAGGTAATATATTCCTCAAGATGTTCTGCTTCTTCTTTACATCGGTTTGCCTCATCAAAAAGCCTTCTTCTTTGCATGCGTTCTTCCGGTCCAAAAGACCTTTTGTATTTCTGTCCAAGTTTGCGGTACTCATCTGCCTTCTTCTTCAGTTTTTTAAGATCCTTGTAACTTTCGTGCATGGCAATTTTGGCATCAAGGGTTTGACTTAAAATATGATCTTCTACCCTTGCCGGATGACCTATTCTTATTGTATTCACTCCTGACCCACTAATTTTTTCCACCAATAAATCCACTGCTGCATTGCTCGGGGCGCATACAAGGACTTGTTTAAATTTTTCCACAGCCCTTTTTATGGAGGCAACAAGCGTGGTTGTTTTACCTGTACCAGGAGGACCATGGATAATCGCAACATCTTTTGCTGATGACACCAACTGTAATGCTTCCTCCTGGCCTGGATTTAATTCTACAAATAGACTCTCCGATTTTTCAAAGAAAGAAGCTTCTTTTTCCCCTAATAAAATTTCTTTTAACTCTCCTAACCTACTTTTTTCAGATTTAATCACTGCTTTCAAAGCAGACTCCATTTCCCGGTAACTTGCCTCATCAAATAAGAGATCTATTCCAATTTTTCCTTTATGAAGCCATTCCGGCAAATCCTCAACCTGGAGCGTGATGGTCATTACATCTTTTTTCACCTGGTTAATGACTCCATTGATCCTGAATGATGGCGAAGAATGATTTTCAAAATTGGAAAAAACTGAAACAGATTTACCGGATTGGAACATGTGGCTTTGATTATGATCAAATCTTTCCAAATCTATAATCCACCTTTCACCAAAACCCAACTTTGATTTTTTTAATTGAACAGGGTACCAACATATCCCCTCTTCTTTTTTGTCTGATATTGAGGTGTATAAGAATTTCTTTTTAAATTGATTCAAATCCTCCTCCCATTCCTCTTTTAAAAGTTTTAAAGAATTTTTTAATTCCTCGTGGATATTTGGCATGTTTAATTAAATTTAACGGTGAATTTAATTATAAATCATCACCCCAAGTACTCTGTTTTAATAATACTGTGAATTATCTAGCACACGCGTATCTGTCTTTTGGTGAACCAAAAGTATTGGTCGGGAATTTTATTGGAGATTTTGTGAGAGGATCAATTGAAAAATCCTATGAGAAAGAAATTGTCGTTGGCATTAAACTTCACTGGGCAATAGATAAATATACCGACAACCATCCCGTAGTCAAGGAAGCCCAGGAAATTTTGAAACCTGAATATGGCAGATATTCCACTGTGATCACAGATATGTATTTCGATTATTTTTTAGCAAAATACTGGAAAAATTACCACCATTTACCCTTACAGGATTTTGTACAGGATGTCTATGAAACCATAGACAGTTTTAGGGATGTAGTCCCTGAAAAATTCCTAAAAACCTTTGCCTACATGAGATATTATAACTGGTTGGGAGGATATGGGGAACTGGATGGAATAAGGAGGGCTATGACAGGTATGGCAAAAAGGACTAAATTCCAATCTAATTTGGAAACAGCCCATATATTTTTAGATGAACATCATGAATTTCTGAGGATTCATTTCGGGGATTTCTTTGAGGACCTTGTAAGTCATTCAAGAAGTAAACTCATTGAGCTTAGATCAGAATTAAAGCCTGCATGATTTATTGTAGACCAAAAACCAAAACTTATTTAGCATTGGGACTGGTCGTTGTGGTTCTGATCAGTGGCTTGATTTATATACTCAACCATTTCGCTACACAAAGGAGTTTTGGCATAGCTTTTTATTTAATCGCATCAGTAATATTGACTTTAGCCATTTTACTTCTTTTAGTGAAAATGATGGCTTCCTATAAATTTATTTCAATAGGGAAAGAAAAAATTAATATACGACTCCCATTAAGGGGCAAAAGTGTTTCCTATGGATTGGAACAGGTAATGCTTTGGGATGAAGAAAAAGTAATTTCCAATAAAAGGGAATTCAAACAGCTTACTTTAGTTTTTGAAGATAAGGATTCCTTTACCCTTAGCAATCATGAGCATTCGAATTATGATGAATTTACCAATTATCTCTGGAAAAAAATTCCCAAAAAGCATGTGAATAAACTTAAAAAAATTAAAATCTTACAGCAAAAGCCCCAGTAATTGCGGTATTTCCTTTGCTGAATTTTGCAGCCGGCAAGGGGAAAATTGCTTCAGGACTTGCAAATTGGCGGATTTCTATTCGAAACAAAGAGTTTTTCGCCAATTGATAATCCAAATTAGCAGAAAATCCTGTGACCCTCATCCCCTCATTCACAATCACAGCATTTGGGTCTGAATAATATTCATACCTGCCGGCAAGAACAAATTTCTCCCCAATAGACCTTTTCACGGAGGCGGTAATTCCATACCATTCATTGAAATCAACAAATTCGGCTTCCTGAATACCATAATCCACACCCAAGGTTAAACCCCAATTATTTTTCTCATATTGGGTATAAAAATTATTATAAAATCTCAGTATTCTATTCAGATCAGCACCTTCATTTCCAAAATAATTAGCATAATGAATGACCATTCCTTCAAATGGTCTATGATCTATCCCTAAGCCCAATCCAATCCCTTTTTTCTTGTCCTGCCTTTGCACATTTTGCCATCCATTTGTTGCCCAAAAAACAATATCCAATTTAGGTTTAAATTCGTAAGTGATCCTTGCACCCGTCAGAAAATAGGGGGAATTATCGGCCAATATACTTCTTGACAAATGCCAACAATCCATACCATACCAGCTTTCAAACCCTATATGAGAAGGCATTATACCCATATCAAACCAAATTTTCTTATGCAATTTGATTCCTACGGATGCCTCATTTATTACCTGCCCCCAAGCAGGTTCGTTAGCCAGATTATATTGCGCATAATTTCCTCCCATTAAGGCCAAATTCGCTCTTATTTTCTCTGATTCATAATTAGCTTTAAGTAGGGCTAAATTGATATTGAACTCATTGTGTCTGGCATAATTATACAAAAAGTCAGGTCTCTGGTTATTTTCAGGTTGGTTAAAATCATAAGAATAATAAGTTTCAATATATCCACTAAAGGTTACTTTGCCCTGTTCATCTTTTTGGGCAGAACTGTAGAAGGGTATAATAAAAAATAATAGAATGAAAGTCCTTTTCATGTTGGCCGAAAAAATAGACCTGGCAAAAGCACCAGGACTATTTTTATTTCTTTGTTCTGAAGTTTAAATCATATAAATCAATACTTTCTTTGATAATTTTATAAGCCTCCTCTTTTCCTAGGAAATCCTCCACTTTCACTTCTTTACTTTCTAATTTTTTATAATCTTCAAAGAACCTGTGCACTTCCTTCATCAAATGTGGAGGCAATTCATCAATGTCATTGATATAATTGACCGATTGGTCATCTGCTGCAACTGCAATTATTTTATCGTCTGCCTCCCCCCCATCTATCATTCGCATCACACCTATTACTTTAGCTTTAACCAGAGTCATAGAGGGTATATCAATTTGTGAAATGATCAAAATATCCAAGGGGTCTTTATCATCACAAAAGGTCTGGGGAATGAACCCGTAATTCGCAGGATAATGAACAGCTGAAAACAGAACCCTGTCCAATAGCAGCATACCCGTCTTTTTGTCCAATTCATATTTCCCCTTGCTACCTTTGGGTATCTCTATAATCCCCATCACATATTCAGGGGCTTCCTTACCTATTTGCACATCGTGCCATGGATTTATCATAATAAAAAACTGTTAAGATTTTTTTGATTTATTATGCAAATTACTTCCAAATACCTTTTTAACAAAGAATGGTATCGTTTTTGAGAACTAAAGATGCTAAATAATTCACGCTACCCATTAACTGTCATTAAATGACTAAAATTAAACACCCAATTATATCCTCTTGAATAAGGATTACAAATTCCAATAATCATGAAGCAAGTATTTCAAAAATCTTTTTTTGGTAGTTTGGTAAACCTGTGAAATAAGAAAAAATGATTAATCCATATTCCTGAAAATCAAGTATCAAGTAAGATATTGTCTTATTAAAACCAAAAATCATAATGCAAATTCATAAATATTTCGATATTTGGGTTAATAGTTATCAAAAATGGCTCATTTGCCAACAAAATTCAACATTCACCCAACCAACTACGTTATAAATTAAGCAGCCAATGATGTCTGAGATGAATCAAAGAAAGATTAAAATTTTATATGTTGACGATGAAGAAATTAATCTCCAGGCATTCCGATCTACATTTAAGAAAATTTTTGATCTTTTTCTTGCCGGGTCAGCCAATGAAGCCAGAAAAATTTTGACCGATCATGAAGTTGATATAATAATCGCAGACCAAAGAATGCCATCTGAAACAGGATTAAATTTTTTCACCTCAATTAGTTCTAAATATCCTGAGCCCATACGCATCCTATTGACAGCCTACACTGATATGCACTTGGTTACAGAAGCAGTTGAAAAAAAACTCATTTACCATTATTTGACCAAACCCTGGGATGAGGCTTATTTCAAAAACATCATTGAAAATGCGTATGAATCATATTTTTTGCGGAGACAAAACAAGTTTTTAGAGAAGCAGCTAAAAGAAGCAAGGGAACAATTAGAAACGCTTTCCAAGCAAATTGAACTTTCTTAATATCTTGCTGCCAAAAGCAGCTGCAATTCTTTATGGTTCATTGAGAATTTCCTTGCCAAATAAGCATTGGTCAAGCTACCTCTGTAGGTATAAACACCTTTCATGAACCATTTATAATTAAAAATCATTTCCTCAGCACCTCTTAAATCTGCCATTTGAAGCAATATTGGTGTAAAAATATTGCTCAGAGCTGCAGAAGCTGTTCTTGCTACCCTTGAAGCAATATTGGGGACACAGTAATGTATCACACCATGTTTGAGGTAGGTCGGATTATCATGAGTGGTCATTTCTGCGGTCTCAATACATCCTCCTTGATCTATACTTACATCGATTATAATACTCCCATCCATCATGGCCGCCACCATTTCTTCACTGACCACAATCTTATTTTTACCTTTTTCGGCCCTTAAAGCCCCGATCACCACGTCTGCTTCCTTCAGTGCCTGCCCCAAGGTATAGTTATCAATAGTTGAGGTGTATACTTGTTGACCTAATAATTGTTTTATCCTCCTCAATTTGTAGATATGATTATCAAAAATTTTTATACTAGCCCCAAGGCCCAAAGCAGTCCTTGCTGCATATTCCGCTACTGTTCCTGCACCGACAATAACTACTTCTGTGGGAGGAACACCGGTAATCCCCCCTAGAATCAACCCTTTCCCATCTTTGACACTGCTCAGGTATTCCGCTGCAATCAACATGACGGTGCTCCCTGCAATTTCACTCATCGCCCTAACTACAGGCATACCACCCACTTTATCTTCCAGATTTTCAAAAGCTACAGCTGTAATCCTTTTTTTATTAAGGCCATGAATAAATTCTGAATTTTGCTTTCCCAATTGTAATGCTGAAATCAAACAGGACCCGGGTTTCATAAATTCAATTTCTTCATTGCTGGGAGGCTCAACTTTTAAAATCACATCGGCTTCAAAAGCCTCCTTGGCAGAATAAACAACTTTAGCTCCTGCATCTGAATAGTCTTTATCGCTGAATTTAGACTTTGCTCCTGCATTAGCCTCAACAATTACCTGTTGACCGTTATTTACCAATAAGCTAACAGCCTCAGGAGTCAGGACAATACGTTTTTCCTGCAAAGCAGTCTCTTTGGGAATTCCAATTGCCAGAGAATTTTTGGAAGTTTTCACCTTCGACAATGACTCTTTTGGATAAATCCCTATACTTTCTGTTAACTCAACCATTTCTCTTGCCGTTTACAACCTTTTCTAAGGTGATAGTTCTTAAATCACTTTCATCGACCTTGATGGAGATTAAAGCAAAATCAAGGGGTAAATATTCCGCGATTTTCTCAGCCCACTCCAACCAACATAAATGACCGCTATCTAAATATTCATCAATTCCGATTTCCAAAACCTCCTTAGGATCCTCAATTCTGTAAAAATCAAAATGATAAAATATTTCATTCTTAAAATTTCTATACTCATTAACAATGGAAAAGGTAGGACTTGAAACCAAATCCCCAATTCCAAAACACTTGGCGATGGCTTTGATCAAAGTTGTCTTCCCAGCTCCCATATCTCCTTTGAATACCCATAAATGTTCCCCAGTACAATAACCTATAATTTCTTTTGCCACCTCATCGATCTGATGGATGCCTACATTTTGGATAATTTTCAAAACCAATCAAATATTCTTTGGAACAAGATGCACAATTGGAACAATTATTTCTTCCAAAGATACTCCTCCGTGTTGAAAAGTATCTTTGTAGTAATTTACATAATAATTGTAATTGTTTGGATATGCAAAGAAATAATCTTCCACGGCAAATACATAACTGGTGGAAACATTAAATTTTGGAAGTTTGGCTTCTTCGGGTTTTAAAACTTCAAAAACCTTTCCGCTTTCATAATTCAGGTTCTTTCCCTGTTTGTATCTTAAGTTGGTAGTAACTGTTTTGTCCCCCACTATTTTATAGGGTCTATTCACCCTTTTTGTTCCATGATCGGTGGTCACGATCACCTCAGCATGGGCATCATTGATCTTTTTGAACAACTCAAAAAGAGTGGAATGTTCAAACCAGCTTTTTGTCAACGACCTATACGCAGATTCATTTGGGGCTAACTCTCTTATCATTTTCATATCCGTACGGGCATGTGACATCATATCGACAAAATTATACACCAGTACATTTAAATCATTGTTAAGAAGGTTTTGAAAATGATCCAATACGGCTTTACCTTGATAGGCTTGAAGTACCTTATGATAGCTGAATTTTACATTGAGCCTGTTTTTATGGAGGTTTTCACTTAAAAATTCTTCCTCCTTGTTGTTTTTTCCTTCTTCAGTATCTTCCCCCTCCCACAGTTCTGGATGAAATCTGGCCATCTCTGATGGCATCAATCCGCTGAAAAGTGCATTCCTTGCATAGGCCGTAGTAGTAGGAAGAATACTAAAGTAACAAGACTCATCCTTTATGTTAAAATAATCTGTAATCAAAGGCCTGATTACCTCCCATTGGTCCAACCTTAAATTATCAATTACTACAAAAAACAAAGGTTTCCCAGTATTTAAATTAGGGAATACCTTTGTTTTCATGAGTTTATGCGATAAAATAGGTGCATCTGATTTGGCATCGTTCAACCAATCCAAATAATTGTTCTTAATAAATTTGGCAAAACTGGAATTTGCCTCAGTTTTTTGGGTATCAAGCACTTCCTGCATGCTCTTGTTCTCAGTCTTGTCTATTTCAAGTTCCCAGTAGGTCAATCTTTTATAAATATCTGTCCAATCCTGGTAATTGGAGGCCTCATCACAGGCGGTACTGATATTCATAAAATCCTGCCTGTATGAAAGATTGGTTTTCTCTGATATCAACTGCTTATTCTGAAGTATCTTTTTTACCGAAAGTAGAATTTGATTGGGATTGATTGGTTTAATCAAATAATCCGCAATTTGTCCCCCAATGGCATCATCCATGATATGCTCTTCCTCACTTTTGGTAATCATGACAACAGGAATTTGAGGTTTGAGTTTTTTAATCTGCTGCAGGGTTTCAAGCCCCGTCATGCCCGGCATCATTTCATCCAAAAAAATAACATCAAAATTATGCTCCTCCACCATATCGATGGCATCTAAACCACTATTGACTGTGACAATTTCATAACCTCTTTGTGTCAAAAAAAGAATATGGGGTTTTAGCAAATCGATTTCATCATCCGCCCATAGTATTTTAGATTTTTGCATAATTTTCAGTTTAATTCTTTTAAAATTATAATTACTTTTGAAACCAATCAAATGTCAAAGGCATTGAAAAGCCACAAAATTATTAATGATCCGGTTTACGGATTTATTACGATTCCGAGCGAACTGATTTTTTCCATAATCGACCATCCCTACTTTCAAAGATTACGACGTATCAAGCAACTTGGTTTAACGGACTTCGTCTATCCCGGTGCATTACATACCCGCTTTCATCATGCGATCGGTGCAATGCACCTGATGAGTATAACATTGGATAACCTTCGAAATAAAGGAAATGACATCTCTGATCAAGAATATGAAGCAGCATTAATTGCCATTCTTCTACATGATGTAGGACATGGCCCTTTTTCCCATGCTTTGGAATTCAGCCTTTTGCAGAATATCCCCCATGAATCCTTATCCCTTTTAATCATCGAAGAACTAAACATACAATTTGGAGGCCAACTTGAACTTGCATTAAGAATATTTAAGAACCAATACGAAAGAAAGTTTTTCCATCAATTGGTTGCTAGTCAGTTGGACATCGACCGGTTGGACTACTTGCAAAGAGATTGTTTTTTCACAGGGGTTTCTGAGGGAACAATTGGTGCCGATAGGATTATAAAAATGATGAATATTAAAAATGATCTACTTGTCGTCGAAGAAAAGGGTCTCTACAGTATTGAGAATTTCCTGAGTGCCAGAAGACTGATGTATTGGCAGGTTTATCTCCATAAAACCACTGTTTCAGCTGAAAAAATGCTCATTAATTTAATCATGAGGGCCAAAGAAGTTCAACAAAGCAGGGGCAACCTGAAAGCCACAGACGAACTGCTTCATTTTTTAGAACATGATTTCAGGTTGTATGATTTTCAAAATTCAAGTGAGATTTTGCAAAAATTCCTAGCTCTGGATGATTTTGATATCTGGGGAGCCATAAAATTATGGAAAAATGAATCTGACTATATTCTAAGAAACATTTCCAAAATGTTTTTGACCAGACAACTTTTTAAAATAAATTTAAGAAACGAGGTATTCAGTGAAAGCGAAATTGAAAGCTCCAAAAAGAAATTACTTAAAAAATTATCCATAGCGGAACGGGATTTCCACTATTTCTTCACCCATGGATCAATCAGTAATCACGCCTATTTGACAAAAGAAAGAATTCTGATTTTGACAAAAAAAGGCAAAATTATTGATGTAGCACAGGCGGCTGATTTACCAAATATCAAAGCCATGAGTAAAATTGTAAAGAAGCATTATATATGCCAGGCTAAAAGTATAATTTTGTAAACTCATATCCCTAATCTCAAAAATGGAATTCAATTTAAACCAAATCGCAGGATTAATTCATGGAAAGGTAGAAGGTGATGGAAACCAAACGGTCAGCCGAATAGACAAAATTCAGGAAGGTCAGCCAGGTGGCATCAGTTTTTTATCCAATGAAAAATATGAAAACTTCATTTATGAAACCAAAGCTACAGCAGTTATAGTTTCTGAAGATTTTGTTCCAGCAAAACCCATTTCCTGTAATTTAATTAGGGTTAAAAATGCATATACTGGTTTTACTCAATTACTGGAAGCTTATTCCCAAATGACAAAAAAAAGTAGCTTTGGTGTTGAGCAACCTTCGTTTTTTGGGGAATACAGTATCCAAGGTGAAGGAGGATTTCGAGGAGCGTTCTCTTATATAGGGAAAAACTGTACCCTTGGAAAAAATGTCCAAATCCATCCTCATACTTATATTGGAAACAATGTAAAAATTGGAGATAACACCATCATTCATCCCGGTGTAAAAATCTGTAGCGATTCTGTGATAGGAAATAATTGTGAAATACATCCTGGTGCAGTAATTGGATCAGATGGTTTTGGCTTTGCTCCTCAGGAAGATGGAACCTACAAAGCTATTCCACAAATCGGAAATGTAATTATCGAAGATGATGTCAGCATTGGCGCAAACACCACTATTGACTGTGCCACTATGGGAAGTACTATCATCAAAAGAGGGGTGAAAATTGATAATTTAGTGCAAATTGCCCATAATGTAATTATTGGTGAAAATACCGTTATCGCCTCTCAGACAGGGATTTCCGGTTCAACTGAAATTGGTAAAAACTGTGTGCTCGCAGGTCAGGTAGGAATAGTTGGACATATAAAAATCGCAGATAAAACTATTATCGGAGCGAAAACAGGAATCTCTAGAAGTATTGATGTCTCGGGGAGAACCCTATTTGGCCTGATCGGATTTGACATTAAAGATTTTATGAAATCCTATTCCATATTTAAAAATTTGCCTCAACTCCAGGATAGAATCAAAGAACTGGAAAAAAAACTTTAACTTTGTGGGCTATTTACCAAAGAATTGATTGAAATCCGATGAGGGCAAAACAACATACAATTAAAAAACAAGTAACTGTATCAGGTGTAGGGCTTCATACAGGTGTAATTTCAAACCTGACCTTTTTACCTGCTCCCCCAAATCATGGTTTTAAATTCCAAAGAATCGATATTGAGGGGATGCCGACAATTGATGCAGATGTTGACAATGTAGTGGATGTTTCCAGAGGAACAACTTTGGAACAAGGTGGAGCCCGGGTTTTTACCGTAGAACATGTACTTGCCGCCCTTGTTGGTTTAGAAATAGACAATGTGTTGATGCAGATTGATGGACCGGAACCACCAATTTTGGACGGGTCTTCCATTCAATTTATCGATATCCTTGAAGAAGCCGGCGTAGAAGAACAAAATGCCTTAAGAAGGTTTTTTGAAGTGCCGGAAAGCATTACATACAGAGATCCTGCGAGGGAAGTCGAACTTGCAGCCCTTCCTCTGGACGACTATAGAATAACTGTCATGGTGGATTATAATTCTCCGGTACTGGGAAGTCAGCACGCCTCTATCACCAACATCAGTCAATTTAAATCTGAGATTGCTTCCTGCAGAACTTTCTGTTTTCTTCATGAATTGGAAATGCTTTACAATCAAAACCTGATCAAAGGTGGTGACTTGAACAATGCCATCGTAGTTGTAGACAGGATTGTCGAGGATTCAGAATTGGAGAATCTGGCAAAAATGTTCAATAAGGATAAGGTTGAGGTCAGGAAAGAAGGGATTTTGAATAATGTAGAGCTTAGGTACAAAAATGAACCTGCCAGGCATAAGCTATTGGATGTAGTGGGTGACCTAGCTTTGGTAGGAAGACCTTTAAAAGCACAGATTTTGGCTGCAAGACCCGGCCATGCCGCTAATGTAGCTTTCGCAAAAAAACTGAAAAGAGCTTGGGAAAAAATCGGACCAACCCATATCCCCCACTATGACCCAAAACTTCCTCCTGTAATGGATATTGGCCAAATTAGTAATATATTGCCACATAGATATCCTTTCCAACTGCTGGACAAAGTTATTTACCTAGATGATACAGTGGTGGCTGGGGTGAAGAATGTAACGATCAATGAACCATTTTTCATGGGGCACTTTCCAAATAATCCGGTAATGCCAGGAGTCCTACAGGTTGAAGCTATGGCGCAGACAGGAGGGATATTGGTTTTGAGCACGGTTCAGGACCCAGAAAATTATTGGACTTACTTCCTGGGGATAGAAAACTGCAAATTCAGAAAAATGGTGTTACCTGGTGATACTTTGGTTTTTAAATGTGAATTATTGGCTCCGATCAGAAGAGGTATTGCCAAAATGAAAGGTGAAGCTTTTGTGGGAAATACCCTTGTTTGTGAAGCCGTTATGACCGCCAGTATTGTAAGAAAAGAACTATGATAAGTAAATTATCCCATATCCACGAAAGTGCCTTACTTGGCAACGGTGTTCATGTAGACCCATTTACCATGATCCATGAAAATGTGGAAATTGGAGAGGGCTCCTGGATTGGTTCCAATGTAACCATTTATCCTGGAGCAAGAATTGGAAAAAATTGTAAAATATTTCCCGGAGCAGTGATATCAGCTATTCCACAGGATTTAAAGTTCCAAGGTGAAGATTCAACTGTTGAGGTAGGTGACAATACAACTATCCGTGAATGTGTTACCATCAGTAGAGGAACTATTGACAAAAGGACTACTAAAGTGGGAAGTAACTGTTTGTTGATGGCCTATGTACACATTGCTCATGATTGTATGGTTGGAAACAATGTTATTATTGCCAATGCAGTTCAGGTGGCTGGACATGTGTCGATTGATGATTGGGCAATTATAGGTGGAAGCAGTGCTATACACCAATTTGTTAAAATTGGAATGCATGCTATGATTTCAGGAGGCTCTTTGGTTAGAAAAGATGTTCCCCCATATACCAAAGCAGCTAGAGAGCCTCTAAGCTATGCTGGCGTTAACAGTTTAGGCTTGAGAAGACGAGGATTTTCAAGTGAAACCATAAGTCTAATTCAGGAAGTCTATAGATATCTTTTTCTTAACAGCCTGAATAATAGCCGTGCCCTGGAGGAAATAGAAATAAATTTACCGGCAACAAAAGAAAGAGACGAAATCATAAATTTCATCAGATCTTCCGAGCGGGGTGTTATGAAAGGTTATATCAGCTAATAATGATAGAAATCAAACTGAAAGGCCTTGGTAAACGCTTCCAGTATGATTGGATTTTTAAAAATCTAAACTATAACATTTCCAGCGGATCAACATCTGCCATCACCGGAAGTAATGGGTCAGGAAAATCCACTTTATTGAAATGTATTTCAGGTATTAATCCTTTTACAGAAGGACAAATAGAATATAACCTAAATGGGAAAGAGATTCCAGCTTCAGATATATTCAAATACCTGGTGATCAGTGCCCCATATCTAGAATTACCGGAAGAATTAAGTTTAACAGAATTATTAAAGTTCCATTTCAAATTCAAAGACCCCATCCATGACCTTGATTTTGGGGGAATGATGCGCAAAATGTACCTTGAAGAGCACAGGAATAAATCAATATATCAATTTAGCTCAGGGATGAAACAAAGGTTGAAGTTGGGGCTTTGCCTGTTTTCTGATGTACCCTTAGTACTATTGGATGAACCAACTTCTAATCTGGATGAGAAGGGCAGTAATTGGTATCTTGAAATGATCGGCGAATTTGGAAAAAACAAAACCATTTTGATCTGTTCCAATGATTCCAAAGAGTACAACTTTTGCAAACACCATATTCACCTTGAAGATTATAAGCTAATTCAAAAACTTTGATTTTTCTTTCTTATCACTAAATTTACAGTCAGGTTATATATTAATTTCTTATGAAAAAATTGTTTTTTAACATTCTCATTTTGTCTTTATCTTTTGCTTTTTTATCCGCTTGTGAAGAAAAAACAAGCGATCCGCCTTCCCAAAAAACCCCAGAGGAACTTGCCACAGAAGACTTGACCGGAGGATCTTCTCAAGCCTGGGTCGTGGCAGGAGGTGGTTCTGTTATCAGGGATGGGCGTTCCGAAACCAATATTTACCAAACTTTTGAAATTATTTTTGCTGCAAATGAAACCAGCCGTACCTATCAGACTTTTAATAACAATAGCCTGTTTGAAGGAAGTGGTAACTGGATCTTTGCAGGATCCAGTGTTGATAAAATAATTCTTTCCGGATCAGCTCCTGCTTCAGGACAGGAAATTTCCTTCACAAGAACAGGAAATGATTTGAGACTACAGTTTTCAATTCCGATGCCTACTTCGGCCACCGGTGCAGTTGCTGGAAACTATGTTTTCAACTTAAAACGAAAACAATGATGAATAAGGGCTAGGGATATACAAAAAAAACGTTCAATTGGTCCTTTTTTTACATTTTCAGGGTGATCAATGTAACCCCAGAACCACCCCTATCTGCATGTTCATCCTCAATTTTTGCCACTTGGTTCATACCTTTCAGTAGGTTTCTTGTGATTTCCCTGAGAATACCGTCTCCTTTACCATGGACAATTCTCAAGTCTTTCAGACCTAACATATAGCCATCATCCACAAAATTTTGGACGATGGGTAAGACTTCCTCCCCCCTTTTTCCCCTGATATCCAGGTTGGGCGAAAAATCCAACATCTTTGAATTGGTGTCGTAACCTGTTCTTTTTGCAAATGATTTTTTTTCTTTTTTCATTTCCCCTAAGGAGATTTTTTCCAACCTATTGCTTTTCACAGTTGACTTCAAATCACCAATACTGATTTCCGCCTCCTTTTTCTTTAAGGCGATCACCTGGGCAATTGCTCCGTTATCTTTCAACCTGACATAATCTCCTACTTGAATTTCCCCTCCCAAAACCTTCATTTCCGGAGTATGAATTACTTTTTTTTCGGGCTTAACCTGAATTTTAAGGTCTTCGATCTCCTCTCTGACCCTTTTGGAAACCTCTTTATCTGCCTTGCTTTCTTTGATTTCCCTTATCGAAGCCTCAATTTTCCTATTGACTTGATCCAACAATGCTTTCGCTTCAGCCTTTGCTTCTTGTATGTACTTTTTTTGGTTTTTCTCTACAGTTTCTTTAAGCTGATTATATTCTTTCAACCTTTGTTCGAGCAATCTCTCCTTTCTTAGATTTTCAGCAATCATTTGCTCATATTTGGTCTTTTCATTTTCAAGCTTAGTCAATAACCTGTCGTATTTGACTCTTTCCTCTCCAATATGCTCTTTGGCATAGCCAATTATATCCTTGGATATGCCAATTTTGGAAGCAATCTCTAAAGCAAAGGAACTCCCGGGCTTACCTATCTCCAATTGGTATAAAGGTTCTAGTTTGTCCACATCATAACGCATGGCCCCATTGACCAAGCCTTGGTTTTTTGAAGCTACTTGCTTTAAATTACCATAGTGGGTTGTAATGATCCCATATGCCCCGGTATTGTTTAAGGCCAACAAAATTCCCTCTGCAATGGCACCTCCAAATTGGGGTTCCGTTCCGGTTCCAAATTCATCGATAAATAAGATGGTTTTTTTGTCTGCAAATTGGGTGAAATACTTCATGCTCAACAAATGAGAACTGTAAGTACTCAGGTCATTTTCTATATTCTGCTCATCCCCAATGTCTATGAAGAAACTATCAAAAACACTACAAACAGAATGAGGATCAAGCGGAACCAATAAGCCGCACTGCAACATATATTGTATCAATGCAACAGTTTTAAGAGTGACTGATTTCCCACCGGCATTCGGCCCTGAAATGACCAGTAGCCTTCTGTTGTGGTCAAGTTGGATATTGAGGGGAACTATTTTTTTTCCCTGTTGTCTTAAGGCAAAATCCAACAATGGATGTTTGGCGTTAAACCAATTTAATTGCCGCGTTTTTTCAATCAAGGGCCGATTGGAACCCGTTTTAATGGCAAACCTTGCTTTTGCCCTGATAAAATCCACCATTCCTAAAAAATGAAAAGCTTTCCTCAATTCAGGGATATATGGCCTTAATTGGTCTGTAAGCTGGGTTAGAATCTTTTGGATTTCCCTTCGCTCCATGTACTCCAGGTCCTTGAGCTCATTGTTGATATCCAATACTTCAGCCGGTTCCAAAAAAACAGTCTGACCTGTCGAAGACTCATCATGAATAAAGCCCTTTATTTTTCGTTTATTCTCAGCCAATACAGGGATAACCATTCGTCCTGACCGAATGGTAATAGAAGCATCATCGGGAGTTAAACCTTTTGCTCTGGCATCTTTAAAAATTCTTTCAAGGACTTTTCTAAGCCTATTTTCCTCGTAAAGAATCTGCGATCTTATCAATGAGAGCTCTTTGGATGCATTGTTCCTTATTTTTCCTTTTTCATCAATTATCCTTTCAATGGCCCGTAGAAGATCATTGTTAAGGTTGACCAATCCGAGAAGTTGAAATAAATTTGGGTATTCCTGTTCATGATCCAGGAAAAATTCAATGCATCTACTCAATGTAAATAATGCAAGCTTAACTTCATGGAATTCATCCTCATAAAGAAAGGTTCCTTCGATTTTAGCTTTTTCAAGAAAAGGATGAATATTGGTGAAATTGGAAGAAGGAAAAAACTCCCTTGATTCTATAATTTTTCTAAACTCTTCGGTTTGGTCCAGTAGTCTGTTGATCAGTTTTGATTCTTTTGAGAAGCTCATTTTCTCAACGAAATCTTGGCCCAAGGAACTGGTACATTCCTCTTTGATCAATTCTCTTATTTTTAAGAAATTTATTTTTTCTTCCAGATTCTTTGGGTAAAGCATCATGCACTATTTATTTCCTGATTTTTCAACAACATGCAGGGAATCAATTGTCCGTGCATACATCCTATCCATAATTTTGGTGTCTTTCATGTAATACTCAAAGCTATTCCTAAAAACTGAATCAGGAATTTGATGTTTTCTAAAGACTTCTTTTTCAAATAAAGGATAAAGTACACGGGAAGAATCATAATGAATAGGAAATGTACTGACAAGGCCTTCAGCTAAATGAATATCAATCAGTATCTCAACCATTTTATCTTCATCTAAAATTCCCGGAGGTAGTTTTTCTCTCCCGCATGAAAAAAGATTGAGTAAAATAAAGATAAATACAAGTGTTTTTTTCACTTTACAAAAGTACTACTTATAAATGTAATTTGTAGATTCCACATGCATTAGAAACACCTGAAATCTTAAAATATCTTAAATAAAAGCGGTTGTTGAATTTGATAGGACTGCCTATCAAATACATTTTTTATTATTCCTTTGAGTCCATTAAATTAGGCTCCTGAAATTACACCTGATGAACCAACTGCTCAAAAAACTCCGCAAGTACGAAATCATGATCAGAAAAGTGGCCAACAACCACCTTCAAGGAGATTATCAGTCCATTTTTAAGGGGGCAGGTCTGGAATTTGATGACCTACGTCCATATCAGTACGGAGATGACGTAAGAACTATTGAGTGGAAGGTTTCAGCCAAAGGCCATGGAACCTTCGTAAAAACCTTTCGAGAAGATAAAGACCAGTCAGTTTATTTTCTGTTGGATATATCAGGTTCTCAGGACATTGGGGAAAAAGGAAGAAAAAAAATTGACCTTGGTAAAGAAATTGCAGGAGTATTAACATTGGCAGCCGTATTTGAAGGAAGTCAGGTTGGATTAATATCATTTTCTGATCAGAAAGAAAAAATAATTCTTCCTGGAAAAGGGCCTAAACAAGGAGTCAAAATTGTACAAGGTATATTTGGTCACCACAACAAATCGTTGAAAACAAACCTCAGGGAAATGTTCAATTTTGCTTTGAACCTTGTCAAAAAGAGAAGTATTATTATAGTGATTTCCGACTTTATAGATGAGGGTTATGAAAGACCGTTCAAAGCCCTTGCCGAAAAACATGATCTTGTTGCTATTCAGATTACTGATCCAAGAGAATCCATCCTGCCTTCACTTGGGATTATCCCGATATATGATAAAGAAGAAGGGCGGACTACTTGGGTGAACACTGCTTTTGGTTCATTTTCCAAGAAAATTTCAGAAACCTTTACCACCGAAAGAACACATTTGCAGGATATCTGCAAAAAAAATCAAATCAATTATTTAAACATCAATACCAAAGAGGATATCGTGTTACCTTTGATAGAATTGTTTAAGAAACGAAATAGAACGATGAAGCGTGGATAAAAAATTATTTTATATTGTTTATTTATTTCTGTTCAATCTTATCGGAACTGTCCATGGTCAGGATCGGAAAATTGAGGTGGAAGGTTATTTCCAACAGGATTCGGCCATGCTGGGAGAAAGGGTGGCATATGTTTTAAAAGTCCAATATGGAGAAGGCAGCAATATTATATTCCCGGATTCAACCTATGACTTCTCCCCTTTTGTTCTACTGGAGAAAAAAACATTTATGTCAAACACCTCAGAAGGTGTCACACTAGACAGTGCT
Organism: Shivajiella indica; assembly: GCF_042683085.1. Lineage (NCBI taxonomy): Bacteria > Pseudomonadati > Bacteroidota > Cytophagia > Cytophagales > Cyclobacteriaceae > Shivajiella > Shivajiella indica. The sequence continues at coordinate 548,368 of NZ_JBHUIV010000025.1, forward strand.
GTATATTTCGTTTCCAACTTTTCACTTGATCCCATTAGTAATTTTTCTCTTCCTGTATATGAAGTATTTAAATATGACAGTTTGGTTCACCGACCCTTGGAGGTATCTTTGGCTCTTAAGTTGATAATTGACAATATTCCTGATGAACTTTCATTCAAGGATAACAATATTTATCAGCCTATTGAAACAGAGTTCAATTTTCCTTTGATGATTGCCATCATTCTTTCCTTTGCACTTATTGGGCTTGGAATTTTATTCTTTTTTGGAAAAAAAATCAAAAGACGTTGGGAAATTTGGTTGGAGAAAAGAAAGTATAAACTATTCGCTTTAAAATGGAAAAAAGCCGAAGAGGAATTTGCGGCCCATCCGGATATGAACCATGCAGATGAGCTTTTAGGACTATGGAAGACTTACATGGAACATTTAAAAGCTAAGCCTTTTAGGGAATGGACGACAATTGAAATATCTGATTTCCTTGAAAACAAGGATATTATCAAAGATTTTAGGGAAATTGAAATGGTATTATATGCTGGAAAGGCCGGAAATAATATCCCAAAAGCCTGTCAGAATTTGTGGAACATCTGTTCAGACACTTACCAACAAAAAATAACAGCTACAGATGAACGCAAATAGTATTGCTGATTTTTTTTCATTCTATTGGTTTTCCCCTGAAACTTTCAAAAGTTATGAATGGGAGAATCTCTGGGCTCTGCATTTAATTTGGATTCTTCCTTTATTGTTCAGCCTCAGGAAATTTATCAAATTCCTAAAAAATCCTGTTTTGGAATTGTCCCTTCCAGGAAGTATTTCGCAAAGTAACCCGTGGACTTATTTACGTTTGATTCCTGGTTTATTTTTTCTTTTGGCTATGTGGATGATTGTTATTGCTCTGGCAAGACCTCAGCGTACCAATGAAAGGGTGGAACAATACACCGAAGGGATAGATATTATGATTGTTATGGACATTTCAGAGTCTATGGATTTGCAGGACTTCCAACCTAATAGACTGGAAGCAGCTAAAGAAACGGCTATTGAATTTATCAATGGACGTTTTGGGGATAGAATTGGAATGGTGATATTTTCAGGAGAGGCCTATTCTTTGGCTCCTCTGACAACAGATTATACGCTGCTTTCAGACCTGATTAAGGACATTTCATTCAATATGATGGATGCCAAAGGGACGGCTATTGGAAGTGCCCTTGCTGCAGGAACAAACAGAATGAGAGAATCTGAATCCAAGTCCAAAGTGATGATTTTATTAAGTGATGGGGAAAATAATGCAGGAAATGTTGATCCTATTTTTGCCGCTCAACTTGCTTCAGCTTTAGATATTAAAATTTATACTATTGCTGTTGGAAAAGATGGAATGGTCCCCTATGGTGTTGATTTCTTTGGAAGACCACAAATGATAGAAAGTTACCTTGACGAAAGTACCTTAAGGGAAATTGCCGAAATTGGAGGAGGACAATTCTTCAGGGCAACTGAAGACAATGCACTGGAGAAGATTTTTGACCAAATTAACAACATGGAAAAAGCTGAAATAATTGAATCAAGGTATAAAGAAACTGTTGATTATTACAGGGTTTATCTTTTCTGGGGAATACTGTTTTTCTTTTGCTGGTTAGGGCTTAAAAGTACATTTTTCAATAATTTCTTATTGGATTAGGCTGTTTCTTCTTCAAACACCTCTTTGGTAATATCTTCAAAAACTAAATAGGTGGCATAAAATGTTATAGGGACAGAAATAAGTAATCCCAAGCCTAAGGTTAAAATGCCTAAGAGATTAATAATTACCAAAAGGAGTGTGAAAACAAGGAACTTCCACCACCTAACGGTAATCAGTTTTCTACTTTCTTCCAAAGCAGTCCAAAAATCAAAACCACCAAAAATGGCCATAAGTACGGAAAAACTATAAGCTACAACAAGATAAATCCCTGGTAGGATAAAAGCAAAAATCCCAATAGCTGTTATTATTTGTCCTATAAGCCATATTGCAAAAACAGACCAATAGTAATTAAATCCTTTGAAAAAATCAGGGTAAACCAATGTTTCCCCTCTTGAAATCTTGTTGGCCGCTAAATAAAACCCAGAGTAAAAGGGAGGAGCTAAAAATAAAGCAAACAGGAAAGCCATATCCCCTAAATAGAGTACGGATAATAGCTGAATAGAAAATATCAGCATGCTGTAAGCCATACTTAATAGGGGCTGGTGCAAAAACATTTTCCAGGCCCTTTCAAGGATGTTTTGAATATCAAAATCGTATCCTTTGGCCCTGATCGATTCTAACTTTAATTGACTCATTTGGTGATTGCCTCCAAAATATCATGCTTGGTGATAATATGGATCTGATGATTATCGTCCCGGACTAAAACTGCCTTTTCCTTGTCCACCATAGAAGACAATACATCCAAAGTACTGTCCAATGCGACAAACTTCATGGAATCCTCCATTACCGATGCAACATCGGCATCCTTTAAATCCGGGTTTTCAATGATTTTGCTCAGTAATTTATTGTCTGTAATACTACCGACAACTTGACCGTCTTCCATTACAGGAATCTGGGAAACACTTCTGCTATTCATCAAAGCAATTGCCTCTTTCACCTTATCTGATTTATGGGAAACTACCAGATTATAATTTCCATTTCTGGAAGCAATAATATCCCGTGCGGTACCATAAGATTTGTCTTCCAGGAAACCATGGTTTCGCATCCAATCATCATTATAGATTTTTCCTAAATACCTTGTTCCATGATCCGGAAGTATGATTACCATCCTGTCCCCTTCTTCCAAATGTTCTTTTGCGTATTCCAATGCACCATGGACAGCAGAACCACAAGACCAACCCACAAATAAACCTTCCTCCCTCGAAAGCCTTCTTGTCATCACAGCTGCATCCTTATCGGTCACTTTTATGAAATGATCAATCACAGAAAAATCAACGTTCTTCGGTAGAATGTCCTCGCCAATACCCTCTGTCAGGTAAGGGTAAATCTCATTTTCATCAAAAATCCCTGTTTCCTTATATTTTTTAAATACAGAGCCATAGGTATCAATACCCACAGTAATGATTTCTGGGTTTTGTTCTTTCAGGAATTTAGCTGTACCACACATGGATCCTCCCGTTCCGACACCCGCCGCATAGTGCGTGATTTTACCCTTTGTATCTTTCCATATCTCAGGACCTGTCGTCTCATAATGGGCCAGGGAATTGGAAAGATTGTCATATTGATTGGGATAAAAAGAATTCGGAATATCACTATTCAATTTTTTTGCGACAGAATAATAAGACCGCGGGTCTTCAGGAGCGACATTGGTAGGACAAACAATCACTTCCGCTCCAACTGCCTTAAGGATGTCAATTTTTTCTTTTGACTGTTTATCTGCCATTGTAAAAATGCATTTATATCCCTTGGCAATAGCGGCTAAAGCAAGCCCCATTCCGGTATTTCCACTTGTCCCCTCAATGATGGTACCTCCTGGCTTCAAAATACCTTCATTTTCTGCATCTTCAATCATTTTGACAGCCATTCGGTCTTTCATGGAGTTACCCGGGTTAAAATATTCAACTTTAACCAGAATTTCTCCTTTTATCCCCTTGTTGACCTTATTCAACCTTACAAGGGGAGTATTACCAATGGTTTCAATGATGGAATTATAAATCATAACTATTTGGGTCAATTTTTCCCGCAAGTTACAATTATTTTCAAAGTCAAAGGAATAATACCAAGCATTTCCCAAATATTATTCCGTGAAATGTAATGGCATTTAAATTGAATTGACAGGAATGGCATATTCATCCACCAAGGCAACAGCCCCGTGAATTGCTGTCTCATCCAAATCGGAAATAAGAATTTTTAGGTTAGAACTTATGGAAGGATATTTGAAAGTAGCAATATTACCTATCATACTCTCTTTAAAAAATGGATACGCCTTTCTTATTGATCCCCCCAACACTATAGCTTGCGGCGCTAATACGTATAGAATATTTTTGATCAATTCTCCCAAATGAAAGCCATATTCCCTAAATGCTTCCAATGCCTTTAAATCCCCTTCTGTAGCTTTTTTAAATAAAGTTTTAGGCTTAACACCATATTTGGTAATAAAAAATTTACTACTGCAGTAATATTCAAAATCCTGATCCAAATACGGGGCCGAACACCATTCCCCTGCCGCACAGTTGAAACCACAATATAAATGTCCGTTCACAATAATTCCTGCCCCTAGACCAGTTCCCAATGTAACCCCTACCACATGGTTATAAACTTTTGCTGCACCAAATTTATACTCCCCTAATGCAAAACAATTCGCATCATTATTGATATAAACAGGTTTGCCAAATCTATTCTGCAGAAAATCCCTTAAATGAACTTTTCTGAATGAAGGGATATTTTCAAGATTCAGAACAATACCATTATCTGTATCAATCAAGCCTGGTATCCCAATTCCTATTGCAAAAAAATCATGATGTAAATACTCGCCAATAAAAGTAGCAATGGTTTCAAGAATAATATCCTGACTTTCCAAAGAGGGTGTTGATATAGTCCGGATATCAAGGAGTTTTCCATTAATCAATACACCGGCTTTGATACTGGTGCCTCCAATATCCATTCCCAAAATAGGTCGATCGGCTTTGAGCATACAGGTTTAAGGTTTTTGCTTGAAAAAAGGAAAAGAAGAATGTAAAAAGTTCCACTCTTCTTTTCTTTATTTAAATGGTTTGATTATTATATCATCCCCTCAATGGATTTTTCCAATTCCCTAGCATGAGCCAAAAATTCTTCCACATTCATGTCTTTAAAGAATATCAACCCATGACTGGATCTGACTTTTGCCGTATCATGTAAGTAAAAATAATTTTTACCAAGTAGGAGTTGTACATCATTTAACTGATTCACCCAGATTCTTTTCGCTACTGTACTGAATTTACCATTGTGGGAATAGCTTGGGAAAGATGCATTGACCTGACTAAGATAACAGTTGGCAAATGAATCTTCCATCACTGACATGTCACCCAGGGATACCGGAATGACGACATTGGCTTCATGAGGTTCAAACTTGAACCAAACATTTCTATACCCAATGATTCTCAACTCACTCAAATCCTTTTCTTCACTCCATTGGCGTACTGCTTCAGCCGTAGCCTGTAATACTTTGTAATGGGTATCAGGTCCTGATCCCTCCGGATCCAATGTTAAACTGATTTTTGTTGGGTTAACTTTACGGAACAATTCCACAATTGGCTCTACATCCCTCTTCTTGTCCGGTTGCTCGGTGAAAATATCCCCAGTATAAAATCCCAATCTCAAATGGTGTACATTTTTGACCTGTACCCCAAAGTGTGCCCAGACAAGTTCTTCCTCAAATTCCCTGATCATTCCTTTTAAGGTCTGGATTTTTGAAGGGTTCTTTTCCCCATCATAACTATTTCGCAAAATGCTGATCACATCATTAATGGTCTCGCGGAGTTTTTGCTTGTTTTTAATTTCATAAATTATCACCAATGCTCTGACCACCCTGTGACAAAGCCCCCTTATTCTTCCATCCGGATCCTCTGCTGCAACCTTGGTGAGGTAGTGATAGACATCTTTATCTGTTTTAAGTTTGTAACCCACCTCAAAAAAGTCATCGTAGTTGACCATTTGGATCTCCCCTTCGTCCAATAATTTCTTAGTTTGAAGTAAAGTATCAATTACGAAAGTATTGGTTACTGCAGTAAATCCAGAGGTCAGAACAGAGAAATGTGCCTCATTCGAATTTTCCTGTAATTGGTTCGTGATATGTGGCAATATACCCAGAGAAATATCATCATGATGGGGACCGGTATGAAGTAATACCTGGTTCTTTTCTTTTGCTGTCCCTCTGTTAATTTTTTCCACCATACTTTTCATCACCAGGTTAACTGTATCTTCAGACAGATTGGGAATCATGGAGGTATATTTGTCATTTTTCAGGTCATCCAACTTAAGTCTATGCCCATATTTCTTCAGCTTCTTACATAAGTCCAAGACTGACCTTTCTGTTTTTTCCCAAGTCCACTCACCGCTTTTATAGTAGCTATCCACTGAATCAGTCAATCGAACAGCAGCACCTTTAGTAAGATAAAATCGTCCGTTTTTAAGTTTTTGCAAAGCCGTTGCCGGATAAACATTATTCAAAGGCTGTTCTAAAGAGTCTTTTACAATTTGGGCCTTAGCCTCTCCTGCCGCGATAATTATGGCCACAGCTTCAGGATTGTAGGTAATCGTCTCTAATCCAATGGTGATGACCAATCTATTGGCAGATACTTCAATACCTCCCAAATCTCCTGCAGCAACTGCCTGGGTTTCAAAATTTGTCTCTGTTAATCGGGTCGGTGAAAACAAATGGGATCCCCTGGTATTGAATGCAATATGTCCATCAGGACCTATACCTCCTAAAAAGAATCCTATTCCTCCCAAATCCCTTATCCTCTGTTCGTATTCTGCGCACCACTGATCGATCATATAAATGGAATCCTGCTGAAGCTTTTCCATGGCATTTTGAGGATCCCTGAAACGCAAAGAAAGGTCCACTTTTAAATCCGGAAAAATATCTTTGTAATGCTTTCCATTCGCCAGAGGAATTTCGTCTGAGTTGATCAGAATTGCATTTTCTTTGCTCAGACCAAATCCTTCCAGATAGAATTTATTCACATAGTGGTAAAAACTATTGTTCTGCTTTGAAGAAATCGGATAAAATTCATCAATTTGAACAAATGTCAAATCTTTTAAAACCGGTTTTTTGGTGTTGGCAAGATGATACCTTTCACGAATTTCTTTGCCCTTCTTGGTATCCCAGTTTTCCAAAAGATATTGACTCCATTTGATGAAATACTCCGGAGTTTTACCTGTAGGTAAACTTATCACGCCTTTTGGGTTTTCTGAAGCCCATTCCAGAAAACGGCAAGCAGTAATTAAACCCAACTTTGGAAAGTTATCCACTGTAAGATAAGGGATTTTTGTACTGATTTTGGTAATGCCTGATTCTGCAAGGAATGCTTTTTCAACTTCGGAAAGTGGATAATTGCTGAGCATAAGATGGATTTTTTTAGTGTTTATATTTCTTCGGAAAGTAGCCCACTTCAAAATCAAAGGAAGCGTTTACCAACCCTAATTCAAGACTTATAAGGTAATATCAACCTTAAAAAATAAACCCAAATGTGCACAACTTTATACACAAAACATCCTTCAGATAATTAATCAATCGACTTGGGTTTATTTTTATACAAAATAAAAAAACTTTTGTTTAAAATCATAGACTTTTATAAAAAATTTAAAAAAGATATTTTCAATTCATTAAAATATATTCTTAGTGAATTCTAATTTAATTTTCAATTGAAATTCTTTAATGACCTTGAAAATTTCTATTAACGTCACCAATTGAACTTTAGTTAGTTGTTTAACAGATACATAATTTACTGGGTTTTGGCCCTTTTCGATAATTTGAAGCGCCTGTTTTTCCAACCTTAGGGCCATCAGATAATAATAAGCATGATTTAATTCCTTTGCTTCTTTCTCAGTAAAAACGCCTAGTCCCCTCAGTTTTTCTATTCTTTTACCTGTATTGGTTTCGAAAACCCTATGCTTCAAAGCAAAGACTCTGGCCAGATCCACAATAGGCGACATGGTTTTTTTTATGTTGAAATGGGCCTCACCATCTATATCAAAGGTTTTGATATTTCTTTTCAAAAAAGTAAGAGGGGGTTCATATTGAAGGGCATTGACCCCTAAGTTAAGAAAAAACTTCTCTGTAGGGTGCTGGAGCTGAATATCCATAAACTCCTTCAACTCTTCCAAAAGACTGAATTCCCCATAAATTGCCCTGCAATCAAAAAATGTTGAATATTTCATTACAGGTTCAGGACCGGAATCCTGTATCCAACTTTCATAATTTCTTTTCCAATGGGATAATGAATGTGTCCATTTCGGGTTCTTGGCCATAAAACCACCTTTACAAAAAACAATTCCTATGGTATTCAGCGCGGAAGACACCCTATCTGCAAATTCCAGAAAATAGGACCTCACCAATTCTCTTTGTTCATTGGCCTTATCTTCATAGATTATCGCATTGTCCTGATCAGTTTTCAAAGTCTGTTCCCCTCTTCCTTCAGATCCCAGAACAAAGAAGACAAACTTGGCCGGGGGATCCCCTAATTCTTTTATAGTATTTTCAATTATCCTCAAAGTGATGGAATCACTTATTGTCGTAATGATCTGGTTGATTATCGCGGATCTAACACCCCTTTCAATTAACTGGTGAACCATTTGGGGAACAATTCTCCATTTTTGAACCAATTCATCCAAATCAATGGCTTGTTTAACGGACTGGATAAAAATAAATGGGCCCTGGTATTGCTCAGTCAGAATTTTATTACGGCTCAGCCATCCCACGAATTCTTCCCCTTCCCTTACCAAAAGATATCTGCTTTTAGTTTGGAACATCAATAATAACGCCTCATATAGATAGGAATCTTTATTGATAGCGTATATATTTTTGTCCATTATTTCCCTCACTTGTATGGAAGGCGATAGATTTTTTGCCAATACCTTATCCCTAAGGGTAATGTCAGTGACAAAACCTTTAATTTCTGGATCTCCAATAAATAGGCAGGAAATCTTTTCCTTGGCCATCAAGGAAGCTATTTTAAAAACAGGGGTTTCTCCGCTGCAAATAAATAGGCCACGATAATGTAAGTCCCCTACTTTTTTTGAGTAAAAATGGTCTGAATCAAAGCCTGATGGAAACTCCATAACAATTAAATATTAACAAGGTGAAAATAATTAATTTTCTTAACTTCGATTATGATATTCATAATTACAGGTGTTTCGGGAAGTGGAAAAACTACCATAGGTTCCCTTTTGTCAAAAAAGACGCATTTACCGTTTTTTGACGCAGATGATTTCCATCCTAAAGCCAACGTCGAAAAAATGACGCAAGGAATTCCCTTAGATGACCACGATCGGATGCCATGGTTAAAAACTTTGGCAGAAAAAATATCAGGATGGGAAAATCATGGCGGGGCAATTTTGGCCTGTTCAGCGCTAAAGGAAAATTACCGTCAAATCCTTCAATCTGTACCCGGAATAATTTGGATACACCTCAAAGGGGAAAAACCTTTGTTAGAAGAAAGGTTACTCAATAGAAAAAACCATTATATGAACCCGGGATTGCTGACTTCCCAGTTGGAGACCTGGGAAGAACCTGAATATGGTTTTCATTTAGATGTATCCGATACTCCCGAGGGCTTAGTGGATAAAATTTTTCAATATTTTGATTCATTGAATATACCTGCACATTTTGGCATCATTGGAATGGGAGTGATGGGAAAAAGTCTTGCCCTGAATATGGCAGAAAATGGTGTCCCCGTTGCAGTTTACAACAGGTTTGTGTCAGGTAAAGAAGAAAAAATAGCGACAACTTTTGCTGCAGACCATAAAGAGTTTCCATTACTAAAAGGTTTTGATGATATCCATTCATTTTTGTCCAACCTGCAACATCCTCGAAAAATTCTACTGATGATTCCAGCCGGAGCTGCCATAGACGTCCAAATCGATCAGCTTCTTTCTTTAATAAACCCAGGCGACATCATAATAGATGGAGGGAATTCTTTTTTCGAAGATTCCAATCGTCGGTCCGTGATTTTAGAAGCAAAAGGAATTCATTTTATACCCATGGGAGTTTCTGGAGGAGAAGAAGGTGCAAGAAATGGCCCTTCCCTAATGCCAGGAGGCAACTCAAATGCCTATGGATTGATATCTCCTTATTTGAAAAAAATTGCTGCAAAGGATAAACAAGGTAAAGCCTGTGTAACTTATGTTGGCTCCCAAGGGTCTGGGCATTTCATTAAAATGGTCCATAACAGCATAGAATATGGGGAAATGCAGACCATTGCAGAGGTGACTCACCTTATGAGAAAGGGGCTTAAACTTAACCCGTTGGAAATAGCGAATATTTTTCGGGAATGGCAGCAAGAAGGGCTTAAAAGTTACTTACTGGAGATTACTGCAGATATTCTGGAAGTAAGAGAAAATGATGGGTTTTTAGTGGACATGATCCTGGATGAAGCAGGACAAAAGGGTACTGGGGGATGGTCTTTAATTACTGCCATTCAAAACCATATCCCCTATAGCGCACTCTCAGAGGCAGTTACAGCGAGGCAGTTATCGTCAAAAAAATCAAATAGAGCGGAGTTAGCTAAACTTTATAACCATCAATTTAGGGCTTTCGCAGAAGATAAAGTTTTGATTTTATCCCACTTGAAAAAAGCCTATGCCCTAACGAGGATAATTAATCATGAAACAGGGTTCAACCTGATGAAAGAGATTTCCGATATTTTCAAGTGGGAACTAGATTTTTCTGAAATAGCAAGGATATGGACCAACGGGTGTATTATACGGTCCACGCTCATGGAGGAATTGGTTGACCTCTATAAAAACAATGATCAAATCCTAAAAGACAAAAAGATCATTCAAAGGGCCAAAGAATGGAAATCTGACCTGGCTTATATTGTTGGGTTGGGATTACAGCATGACTTCGCCATGCCTGTCATGTCCGCTGCAGCCAATTATTTCTTTGGAAAGATTATTGAAGATTCTTCAGCCAATATCATCCAGGCTCAAAGGGATTATTTCGGGGCGCATACCTATATTCGCAGAGATGACCCAGAAAAGAAATCACAACATACCGAATGGCTGTTTTACAAAAAGTGAAATTCACCCTATACTTATATGAAATATTTCAAAACATTGAACATCAAACACATCATTCTACTATCCTTATGGATAGCTTTGGCTATAACTGATGGCATTGCTCAGGAATACATTGTAAGCAACATCCATGTTTTGGACATGGAGAAAAAGGAGTTTATTCAAAACCAAAACATTCATGTCCGGAATGGGAAAATTATTGAACTGATACCTTCAGGTGAAACCTATCCTAAAGACCAGAATATACAGATTATAGATGGAAAAGGTGCTTATGCCTACCCTGGACTGGCTGAAATGCACTCCCATATCCCAATCACTGAAACTGAAGACTTTTCGTATGTACAGGATGTGATGTGGCTCTATTTGGCCAATGGGATACTTAATGTAAGAGGAATGATCGGACATGCCTCCCATTTGGAACTAAAAAAGAAAATAGCTTCAGGAGAAATCATCGGCCCAAGAATTTTTGCTGCAGGCCCCTCACTTAACGGAAATACCGTGGAAAGTCCTGAAATGGGCGAAAAAATGGTCAGAGATCAGCAAAAAGCCGGATTTGACCACCTCAAACTTCACCCAGGATTAGATATGCCACGATATGTGGCAATTGCATCCGCCGCCAAAGATGTCAACATTAAATTTGGAGGCCATGTATCCCTTGATGTTGGTTTGCAGAACTCCCTGAATTATGGCTATAGGTCTGTGGAACATATGGATGGCTATATTGAGGCCCTAATTGAGGATAAATCCAAGCTGGATCCCCAAATAGCAGGTCCTTTCAGTATGCTATTGGTAAAAGAAGCAGACCTCTCAAAATTACCTGAATTATTACAGTTAACTTTAGATAGAAAAGCTTGGATTGCACCCACACTGACATTGTTTGAACGATTTTTCGGATATATTCCAGCAGATGAATTCAGGTTGGAACCTGAAATGAAATACATGCCCGGGGTACAGGTTCAACAATGGGTGAATCAGAAAAAACTTCTTGAAAATCAAGGTGTATTAAAAGAAGAAAATGTAAAACCATACTTGGAGTTCAGAAAGCATTTACTGAAAACCTTATATGAAGGTGGGGTTCCAATAATTTTAAGTTCTGATTCCCCTCAGGTTTTCAATGTTCCCGGGTTTTCCATCCACAATGAAATCAAATCCATGCATGAAGCAGGAATTCCGCCATTTGAAATCCTAAAATCCGGATCTTCTAATGTTGCAAAATATTTTGAGATGGATGGCGAGTTCGGAATAATCAAAAAAGGTGCCGCTGCTGATTTTGTCCTAATTTCGGGAAATCCGCTGACAGACCTGAACCAATTAAAAAATATCCAAGGGGTCATGGTCAGGGGAAAATGGATTGGAAAAGAAAAATTGGATGAAGAACTCAAGAGAATTGAAATAAAAAATCTTAGAAAATAAAAAAAGCCCTAACGGGCTTTTTTTAATAACCTAATTAATACTATTTACTGTAACTTTTTAACATTTATAGCATTAGGACCTTTTTTGCCTTCTTTTACATCGTAGGTTACTTTGTCATTCTGTGCAACTTTGTCAACCAGCCCCGTGGCATGGACAAACACATCACTTTGGGATACATCATCGACAATAAAGCCGAATCCCTTAGCGTCATTGTAAAACTTTACTGTTCCGGTAAGCATGATAAATATTAAAATTATGTGGTTAAATGTAGTTTAAATGTAAATATACTTGTTGAAAAAACAAAAAATAATTTTGCTAAATTAGAAAAATGAAAAAGTTAATATTTATGCGGCATGCTAAATCCTCATGGGATGATCCTTATTTAAATGATCATAAAAGGCCTCTGGCAGACCGTGGATTAAGGGATGCACCTCGCATGGCAAACAGGTTAAAGAAAAGAGATATCAATGTCGATGCCATTATTTCTTCAGATGCCGAAAGAGCGAAAACCACCGCTCTTATCATAGCTGAAGCCTTACATTTCAACAAAGACAAAATAAAATTTACCGAAAATCTGTATATGGCCTCAGCCAATAGTATCCTTTCTGAAATCAAGAAAACCAAAAATTCCGTGGACACATTACTTGTATTTGGGCATAACCCCGGATTCAATGATATTATTGATAAACTAGGCGGTGAAATTGACAATTTACCCACGGCGGGTCAGTTTGGATTTAAGATAGACATCAAGGATTGGGAGGAAATCGGACCTAAAAAAGCAAAAGTTTGGTTTTTCGATTATCCAAAGAAAAAGGATGATTGACCTTTTAAAGAAAGGTTATGTTTCTAATTTTTAGAATTGATCCCAAAAAAATGGATCATCTAAGATTTTGTCACTCTGCCATTAAAATTTGACATTTACAGAAAGGATATGATTTCCTACGTCAACTTGAGCCGGAGGTACGAAGGCGAAAGATCCCATAATCTTCGAAGAAAGATACCCTTCACCAAGTTCAGGGTGACGTGGCTCTTGTTTCTGTCAATGGTACCTGAGTGACTTGGGGACTGAGTGACTAAATGACTAAGGGGTTTGGGATATTTAAAAGTAAGGATATTTGGAAAATTTCAATACTCCCTGACATCTTGTTGGACCGCTTCAAATCTTCCTGGATTTTTTATGAGTTCCAAAAGTTTCTCTGCTGTAAATTTCGGTGGACTGAGTTCATCATTTTCTTTCAAACCCACAAACTTACTAAGCGAAGAAAAAGCTCTTCTATCTGCTAACCGGATTTCAGCCTGCATGGAAGTATCTACCACCCCAGGAGCTACTGAAAAGATCCGTATACCGGTTTGATCCAATCCTGCCTCCACTGCTGCAGTCTCGCTCAACATATTAAGGGCCGATTTAGAAGCAGAATAGCAAGCCCAACCATCAATTGCTTTTTTTGCAGCCCCAGAACTTATGTTGACGATCAAACGATCTATATCCTTTTTGCTGCCATATTTATGAATAAATGCATTCATCAAAACTGCAGGCATTATGGTATTTAACATAAATACCTCTTCGATCTTTTTTGGATCAAGTTTACCCAAATGGTCAATAGGACCTAACATTCCTGCATTATTTACTAGCACAATCTTACCAAAATCACTTGTCGGCATCATTTCATCCAGTTTACCCAAAACAATCTGCAAATTTGTTAAATCCAAAGCCATGCCTTTAAATTTTGGATGCACCAATGACTGAGGTGAACGCGCGATTCCTATAACCTGATTCCCAGGATCTTCCAGTAATTGGTCAACCAAGGCCTTTCCAATTCCTTTACTTGAACCTGTTATGATAAATAATTCATTATTTGGCATTGTGTTGGTGTTCTGTTTGACAGCTAATCTAAGTGCTAGGATGGTTTTAACAAAATTCCTTGAAATGGTAAAATAAGTCCAATCTAATACAGCAAATCATTTTCGGTTGATTTTTAAACAGAAAATCCCATTTCCAAAATAGGAATTAAACCATTCTTATTTAACCAAAAATCCAGAAGGACCCCTTCCTACTGCTATAGTCTTCAATTGCTGCCCATTTTGATCCAAAACAATGACAGTTCCATTGCCCTGGAATCCATTATTATCCCCAACATAAATTTCTTTCAACTCTGGATGGTATCCTATTCCATAAAAACCTGAACCAGTGTACAGCGATTCGGTGATAACCTGTCTGTTGGAAAGGGAAACCCTTGCTATAGCATCCTTATAATCGGGCCAGCCAGTAGAAGTTATAATCAGCATTTCCCCTCCTTCCGTTAAAATAAACTTAGAGGTTGCATTTTTCAAGGGCAAAGTGTAGGTATTTTCAATATTTCCTGAAATTCTGTCCAAGAGATGGAAATAAACATTGGCCTCATCATAGGCATATAAATATAAGTTGCCTCCCAACTCAAAAAATCCATCAGGTACCCCTTCCACATCCTTTGAAAAAATCACTGACTCAGCGTCCAAGGAAATCACTTCAAGTTTTTTCCCTGAAGTAGTTCCAACAAAAATTTTATTGTCTGAAACAAACATCTTCTCGGGCCGGCTTGACACTTGGATCTTTTTGGAAATTATTCCACCATTTAAGTTATTTACTACAGCTATATAAGAATTGGGACTATTGAAATTATCATCATAGGGTCCCCAATCTGAAATAAATATTTTTTGATTGGCAGTCACCAAAGACCTGGTAATATCCAAGCCATCGATCACTGTTCCAATACTGCTGAAATCAATTGGGTCAACTATTTCTACTTTCCCGGTATTGGCCACTAAATAAAGTTTCTCTTCACTTAACACCAAATCCTGAATCAGGCCGGCAAAAGGTCTACCATTCGTTGCTTCAAAAATATTGCTTTTGATTTCCCCTGAATTGGGAGAATAGTAATATACTTCTCCATCATTCGAGCCAAAAGCACCTTCATTCATAATAAAAACCCCTCCTTCAAATTTTGCCCTGGAAATCTGATCGGATTCATCCAAACAAGAAAAAAGGCCAAACAGGAAAAAAATCCCTAAGACTATGGTTTTGATATTTTTCATAATGAGATGTGTATATTGATTTGATAATTTCTCCCAGGCATTGCCCTTAAGCGTAGGATCTGATAAGAAGTATCCATGATATTGTTTACCTGAAAGCCAATACTTCCCCTAATCCACGAATTTTTCAGCTCACCTACCTTTATTCCACAATCCCAAAGTTGGTATGCGGGTAAAAAATCCATGTTATCAGTTCCTACATATCTGTTTCCTGTAAACTGATAATTGAGATAGGTATTCCAAATCCCTCTATTAATTCCAAAAAGGCCCTGAGCTTTATGTGCCGGGGTATAAGGTAATTGTCTACCCGAACTACGGTCATTTTCGGAAATATCGGTTTGATTGATAGCTCTGGTCAAATTGTAATTTCCCTGCAACTCAAAAGACCAAAGACCAAAATTGTAGTCAAAATCAAAAAAATACTCTAAACCGTCATTCTTTACCTCCCTGATATTATCCGGGGACCAGAAGCTTCCTTGAGGAAGCCAAATGATCCAATTTTCAACCCACATGTTATAATAGGTCAGATTTTGATTGAACCTAAAATTCTTTTGTTTCAAGTCATGTGAAACTCCAAACTCTGCACTCCAGGAAGATTCAGGTAAAAGTTCAGGGTTTCCCCCTGGCTCCCAATACCTATCGTTAAGTGTTGGAATTTTAAAACTCCTTGCACCTGTTGTTTTTAGCTTGATTTCATTTTTTCTACCCGAGATAAGTCTCCATTCGGCTCCTAAACTGGGCGTAAAAGGAGCAAAATTTCCATCATATATAAATTGGCGGAGATTTAGAGAAAATTTTAAGTTATCTTGGATTCTCAGATTGGTACTTTGATACAATTCCAATCTTTTTTCTTTTGCATTATAATTACTGAGCCTTGCTTGAATATCCGTGTACCTTATCCCTGATTTAGAAGAAAGTAAAGATGAAATTTCCCAATCCAGATCAGCAATTAGGAAAAATTGTGAAGTCATGTTTTGAATGCAATTGAAGGAAAGCAGGTCATTAATTAGTCCTGTTTTGAAATTCCATGTCTTTTGTTCATGGAATCTAAAATAATCCACTACCCAGCGTAAATTTCTATCCAGTTGCTCATCCAAAGTATTGGAACCGATAATTGGTTGGATTTCCCTTTCGGTCTGATTGAACCAAAACGCACTACTCAAAAGTTGATCGTCGGAAAGTTGGAAAGCAAAATCCTGGGATAATCCAAGTTGTTGGACAGCTGCATTTTCCTGTATTTCAATAGGTGTACCTGGTTTGGAGAGGTTTTTAAAAGGAAAATTATTTTCAGCAATATTCTTATAAACCCGTGTTCTTGTGGCAGTTTTCCTATTGGAGAAACCATATTGGGCTTGTTGATTCCATTTACCAAAGCTTCCCAATAATGTAGCAAACTGGAATTGATGACCTTGATCGAATTTCAATCTCGAATTTAAATGGATCGTACCTCCAATAGCATCAGTTCCATAAAGTGCTCCCCCACTTCCAAAATGCAGAAATAGTTCATCAAATCCACCAATGGGTAAAACTGAAAAATCAGTCTGTCCCAGGGATGGGCTATTAATAGGTAATCCGTTCCAAAAAACGGCATTATGACCCGCTGAAGTTCCTCTCATGGTAAGGGAAGCCAGCATTCCTGGCCCATATTGCCTGAGAAACAAACCTGTCCTTTGTTGCAGAAAGTCGGACAAGGCCATGCCCTGAAACTCTGTAAATTCTCCAAAATGGATGCTTTTGATCTGATGTCCAAAACTGTATTTAGTGAGGGGAGCTGAAAATACTTCAACCTCCTTTAAGACTAAGGTATCTCCCTCTGCAAATGTTTGCAGGTAAGAATCAGCAATAGAGGGACTTTCTTTTTCAGTTCTTACCCCCTGGAAAACATCCATTTCCTGGGGAAACATCCCTTGAAATAACACTAATAACCAAACAACCAATGCCTCTAGAATTAAACAAAGTGAACCACTTATTTAATCCAAAGTCATTTCGTGCAAACTTTTGAGATAGAATAAAACGGGGATCTGTAATCCAAATGGGACTTCCAAACGAAAAAGACAGATTCTTCCAGAATATTACCTCAGCCTTTCACCCGAAAGCTTTGAATATGGAGAAAAAGGCAGGTCTCCTGGCTTCCCTGTACTTACCGGCCTTCTCATTCCGAGTATTCGGAACAATGGCATGGAGGAAAGTAAGTCACTATCCCGATAACAATCGGGATGGGGTTACAGTTGCGGGGACAGCTCCGGTATTTCACCGGATTCCCTTTTAATCCCGAGAGCCTGATTCAGGTTCGGGAACCTATTTTCAGTTACAAACTTATCAAAATTCTTGAAAGAAGCAGTTTCGAGCCTTGATTTTTATTATTGATTTATGAATCCCGGGAACAACAAGGAAAATGATTACTTCCCAATTAATAAAAGTCAACCGCTCCATGTCTACAATGATAGAATATCTTCTCATTTAAATTTGCCTTAGTATATTTGGGCGTTAATCAGAAAGTAAACATGAGGGTAAGCAAAACAGGAACAAGATTTATCTTATTTTTTCTTTTAACCCTTCATCATTTCTCATGCAAAAGACCTCATGAACAAAATGAACTTGATCTTGAAAAATTGCCCTTGGATTTTGCAGAGGGCTTTGAAGTGTATCAGGGTAATGGATATAAAATCATAAAAGTAATCAAAGCTTTTCCAGGTACCCACTCCCCTTTCAGGTACTTGGTAAAGGAAAATACAGACCTTAATCTGGAGGAAATTGAATTTGATGCAATTGTCCAAATCCCTGTTTCAAGGGTTGTGATGACATCCACTACCCAAATTCCCCACCTTGAGTATTTGGATTCAGAAGCTGCATTGATTGGTTTCCCAAACCTTGAGCTCATATCCTCCCAATCTGTCCGAAAAAGGATAGGTGATGGCAAAGTAACAGATTTGGGATCAGGACCTCAAGCCAATTTCGAAATGATCATAGACCTGGACCCTGACTGGATAATGATTTCCACTTTAGGAGATGATCTCCAAAATTTGGAGTTATTTCAACAGTCCGGATTTCCCGCCCTTATCAATGGTGAGTATATGGAGCAACACCCTTTAGGACGCGCAGAATGGATAAAGTTCACAGGGGCACTTTTGGGTAAATGGGATAAGGCATGTGCCGTTTTTGATAAAATCAGATCAGATTATGAACAGGCAACCGGCTTGATTGAATCTCAACAGCTTTCCAAACCAAGCATCTTATCCGGAGTAATGTATAAAGATATCTGGTATGTACCTGGAGCTGACAGTTGGGGCGCCCATTTGATCAATGCAGCAGGTGGGAATTACATTTTCGAAGAACAAAAAGGAACAGGAAGTGCCCAATTGAGTTATGAATATGTATTGGAAAAAGCTCAAGATGCTGACTTTTGGATCGGGGCAGCAGATTTCAATAATCTTGAAGAAATGAAAAATACCGATTCAAGATATTCACATTTCAAGGCCTTCCAATTGAACCAGGTTTATACTTATACCCATAAGAAGGGGGAGACCGGAGGAGTGGAATATTTTGAATTGGGTTATTTGAGGCCTGATTTGATTTTAAAAGATTTGATCAAAATAATGTATCCGGATTTATTACCCGGGTATAAACCCTATTTTTACACTAAACTGGATGAAAAATAGGCCAACATATCTCTTATTTGTCTTTGGGTCGGTACTTTGTCTACTCATTTTTTGGGCAAATCTTTCCATTGGCTCAGTATCTATCCCATTCCCTGAAATATTGAACAGGCTATTTGGAAAAGGGTTTTCTAGACCTTCATGGGAAATCATTATCATGGATTACCGCATGCCAAAAGCAATCACAGCTATTTTTGCAGGTATAGCTCTCTCTGTGAGTGGATTACAGATGCAAACATTCTTCAGGAATCCATTGGCAGGTCCTTATGTATTGGGGATCAGTTCAGGAGCCGGATTAGGCGTTGCGCTTCTCTTGATGGCAGGTTCTGCATTTGGATGGGTCATTTATAATGGTGCATGGGGTATTTGGGCTATTATTATTGCTGCAAGTTTAGGAGCAATTTTGGTCTTATTGTTGATGAGCCTTACTGCTTGGAAAGTAAGAGACAGTATGACCCTGCTAATTATTGGTTTAATGTTTGGTTCAGCAGTATCGGCTGTAATATCAGTTTTGGCTTATTTTTCAGAAGCCGAACAGCTTAAATTATTCACGTTGTGGTCTATGGGTAGTTTAGGGGGAACTTCTTTTACCCAACTCAAAGGATTTATTCTGGCAACAATACTGGGTTTAATTCCTGTCCTTTGGATGCTAAAATCATACAATGCCATGTTACTGGGAGAGGCATACGCGGAAAGTATGGGCGTAAATATCAAAAAACTGAGATGGGGAATGATATTTAGTACAGGAATATTAGCAGGAAGTGCCACCGCTTTTTGCGGGCCCATAGCCTTTAT
This sequence comes from Shivajiella indica, assembly GCF_042683085.1. NCBI lineage: Bacteria > Pseudomonadati > Bacteroidota > Cytophagia > Cytophagales > Cyclobacteriaceae > Shivajiella > Shivajiella indica. The sequence continues at coordinate 568,027 of NZ_JBHUIV010000025.1, forward strand.
TGGGATCGCAGTTCCCCATATGGCCCGATTAGTTTTCAGAACCGGAGACCATAAAGTATTGCTTCCTGCATCGGCATTAACCGGGGCCATTATTTTGCTATTTTGCGATGGCATAAGCCAATTGCCAGGAAGTCCACAAACTTTACCGATTAATGCGGTCACTTCCTTAATAGGTGCACCCATGGTGATTTGGTTAATTTTACGTAGAAACTTCTCCAAGGAATTTTGATGGTTAACAAGGACTTGATATTAACTGCAGCGGATCTGACTTTAGGCTATCAAAAAGGCAGAACATCAAAAAATATAGCAGAAAATATCAGCTTTCATCTAGAAAGAGGGAAACTCACTTGTCTTTTGGGTCCCAATGGAGTGGGAAAATCCACTTTGATAAAAACCATTTTATGCCAACTTCCCCCCATCACAGGCAAAATCATACTGAATGGCAAAGAAATCAAGGAGTATGGGATCAAAGAAATTTCTCAAAAAATCGCTGTAGTCTTAACTGAAAAAATAAGGACAGGAACATTGACGGTAAGGCAATTGGTTGAACTAGGGAGAATTCCCCATACCGGATGGCTGGGTAAACTTTCAGAAAACGATGAAATGAAAGTCAGAAAAGCCATTGAAGCGACAAATATCCAATACCTTGTTGATACCCCACTCAGTGAACTCAGTGATGGGCAATTGCAAAAAGCCATGATTTCGAGGGCGCTGGCCCAAGATGGAGAGATACTCATTTTGGATGAGCCTACTGCCCATCTTGATCTGGTCAACCGATTTGAAATCATGCACCTGCTAAGAAAAATCTCCAAAGAGGAAAATAAGGCTGTGCTGGTAACAACCCATGACCTGGAAATAGCCATTGAAACCGCTGATGAATTCTGGTTGATGCAATGCGGACTTCCCTTAATCACCGGCCTTCCGGAAGATCTTATAATTCGTCAGCAACTGGATATTTTGTTACCAACTGAAAACCTAAAATTTAACAAGATCAGTGGAAAAGTTCAGGCTTTACATGAATCAAAAGAATTGGAAATGGAAGAATCCAACCCTTTGACCCAATGGCTTACTTTGGCATTGAGAAAAAGAAATCTTTTACCATTTCAAAAAGATATCCGCATCAAAATAAAGGAAGAACCTTTTATAATAGAATGGAAAAATGGGGATAATTTCAGACATTTTTTTTCAATTGAGTCCTTTTTAATTTTTCTAAAAACTAATAAAGAATAATCCAACAGTAAATTGGATATACGCAAAATTTTAAGTAAATTTTCTATTTAAATACAGTTTCAAGAACAATTTCTTTCTAATTTTTTGCTTTTTTTAAATTAATAAAATCCAATTATAATAATGGAAATTGACAGATTATCAAGAAATAATAAAATTCAAAAAACCATTATTACAATATTTATTTTTATTCTGATAGGTTTTGATACTGTATTTCAACCTGCACTTGGGCAAGATGAGATTCAAAGGTTAAGAAGAGAAATAAACCAAAGCAAAAAAGACACCAATAGAGTATGGATATATAGAGACCTTGCCTACTATTACTTGGAGGAAAATTTGGATTCTGCTTTATATTTCAGCGAATTGGGAATCCAACTTTCAAAAGAATTGGGATTCATTAAGGGCGAAATCTGGAATCTTTACCAAATGGCATTGGCAGAAGAATTTATGGACAGATTTGAGCCCTCAATTTCTACACTAAAACAGGCATTTGATCTTGCAGAAGCCCAACATGATACCTTGAGCATGGCCAAATTGCAAAATGCCTTAGGAGTAAATCTCTATTATCAAAGCAATTTTTCAGAAGCGATGAGCAATTATCAGGAAGCCCTTTTTCTTTCTGAAAAAATCGGATATCAGGAAGGAATTTCATACAGTTTAAATAACCTCGGAGTGATATACCGCAAAAGAAGAAACTTCAAAAAAGCATTGGAAATTTATGAACGTTCTCTGGTAATAAAAATCCAGGAAAATGATACAGTAGGCATTATTAATTCGAGGTATAATCTCGGTTTACTTTATTCCTACAGTAATAAATTTGAAAAAAGTCTCGAGGAGTTTTCCCAAGCTGAAAGGTTATCCGAAACCAAGGGAAAAAGTCCAAATATGGCAGAAATCAAAATAGGCAGGGGAATGGCATTGTATAACCTCGAGCATTTGGATGAAGCTGAAAAATATTTTACGGAGGGATTTGGTCAGCTCAAAGCTGATAAGATTTATGAGAAAATTGCTGCAATGGCCTATTTGGGAATCATTGAAGTCCGATCTGGAAATCCAGAGGAAGGCATGAAAAAATTACTGAATGCAAATGAAATGCTGGAAAATTCAGAAAGACTTGAATTAAAAAGACTGGTAAGCAGAGAAATGGCGAGGGCCTATGAAATTCTCAACCAACCGGTAAGGGCAGTGGAGTATTGGAAGTCTTATAACATTCTCAATGACAGTATCAATAATGAACAAAAACATTGGGCGATTGAGGAAATGCAGGCAAAGTATGAGGCCTTAGAAAAAGATAAACGTATTCAGATGCAGGAACTGGCTTTGTCCAAAGAAAAATTGAAAAAGAAAAGGAATACTATAATTCTATCCCTGCTGTTTATACTTACCCTTGCCTCTTTTTTTATCTATTTGAATAGATGGAGAAAGAACAACAAGCCTAAAGACTTAATCCAAATATTAAATGGAAAAAGCATTGACTTTGAAAAGGTGAATCAAAACCTTTTGAGTCCTATAACAAATCGGGAAAAGGAAATAATTGAACTGGTAGAAAAGGGATTTACCAACCACGAAATAGCCGAAAAGCTGTTTGTCAGTGAAAACACTGTCAAAACTCATCTTAAAAATATATTTTCAAAAACAGAAGCTCTTAACAGAACTGATTTGGTCCATAGATTAAAAAATTATTGACTTATCCACCCATCACATCATTTAATAAAAAATCTATAAGAAAATCACCCAATTGGGTGATAAGTAAAAGTTAGATGATTTAGAAATTTGTAAGATTATTAATTCTAATACCCCAGCAAACCTATGAAAAAGTTTCTTAAAGTATCAGCTTATATTGTGACTGCAATATTGGTAATCGTTGTAGGAGCCATAAGTTACATTTCCTTTGCCCTTCCCAATGTCGGTCCTCCTCCGGAAGATCTTAAAGTTGAAATTACACCTGAAAAAGTGGAACATGGGAAATACCTGGCTTATCACGTCATGATGTGTGTGGACTGCCATTCAGAAAGGGATTTCAGCTTGTTCTCCGGACCGCCTGTTCCGGGTACCGAAACAACCGGTGGTGAAAGGTTTGATCAGAGTATGGGCTTTCCGGGTGTTTTCTTTTCCCCCAATATCACTCCATTTGGAATAGGTGATTGGACAGATGGTGAACTTTTCAGATTGATAACCACCGGGGTGAGAAAAGATGGAACTCCAATTTTTCCAGTGATGCCATATGAAAAATATGGAAAAATCGACGCTGATGATATTGAAGCAGTTATTGCCTACATAAGATCATTAGAACCTGTTGAAGTTGTTCGTCCTCAGTCCAAAGCTGACTTTCCATTTAACCTCATATTGAGGACTATACCCACTGAGGCTTCTTTAACAAAAAAACCTGACCCCTCTGATCAGGTAGCTTATGGGGGATATATGGTCAATGCCGCAGCTTGTGGAGATTGCCATACCAAATTTGAAAATGGAAGTTACACAGGAGAACCATTTGCCGGAGGAAGGGAATTTGCACTTCCGAATGGAATTCTGACAACTCCTAACCTTACACCCCATGAAAGTGGCTTAGGCAATTGGACCAGTGATATGTTTGTACAAAGATTCAAAATGTACGGAGAACACTATGTTCCCGAAAAAGTGGGGCCAGAAGATATGCAGACCATCATGCCCTGGGTCATGTATGCAGGAATGAAAGAAGCTGACCTTCAAGCAATTTTTGCTTACCTTCAATCGCTACCTCCTGTAGAGAATTATGTAGAAAAATTCAAGCCAAATAGTTAAAAAAATAGAGGAGGACTTTTCAGTCCTCCTCTATTTTCATATGGAGAGAATCCAAATGTGCCAGGAGATGGTTTTTACTTGTTTGAAATTAACCGTTAAACCCTTACCAGGATTGTTCCTTTCCAAAAAGATCCTTGGGCCTATCTTCCTTAGACATAGGCCAGATACTATAAAGCTTCACCCCATTTCCTATTAGTTTATATCCAAAAATAACAATGATTTCATCACAGAATGAATATTCCAATGCTATAAACTTTTCTCCATCATCCCCTATCTTCCTATAAGTTTCAACTAGCCTAAAATCCCTGGAATTTCCGCAAATCTCCGAAATTGAATTTTTAAAATTCTCCAGATTTCTCAGTTTATTCTGATCTGCTAAAGCCTTGGGGATGTCTTCCGGCTCTACCATAGGATGTCTCATTAAAGCCTGAGGGTAATCAACATTGTTTAAAAACGACTCAGCATCTGCCTTGGCTTTTTTCTCTAAAATATTGGAATTACAACTGATTGAAAAAAGAAGTATCCCCAACAAAATTAGGCTGGTAAATATATTTTTCATGGAATGGATTTTAACCAAAGGTAAGAGGAAAACTCAATTATTACCTAATTTTCAGATGTTGCTCCCCTGACATTGGCAAAACCTAATAAAAAGCATCTTCAAACTGTCTGAAATTAACATTTCCATTCTTATCCTTATATACTCCTACTATATCAAAACGAATGTCATGATGCCAGTCTTTTTCATGGATATATTGGTCTGCCGCCTTCACAATCAACTTTCTTTTGGTATAATCTACAAATTCCTCTGCATACCCAAAACCTGTCCCACTCCGGTATTTTACCTCCACAAATATCAATAAACCTTTAAATTTAAATATCAGATCAATTTCTGCGTGTTTATAGCGGTAATTGGCATCCAAAAATTCATACCCTTTTCCTATGAGCCAATCTTTAGCCCATTCTTCCGCCTGCTTTCCTTTCTCATTATGTTCTGCCATAACAATTATTGTTTAATTTTGAAAAATTGAATAAAAAACTTAAAGCTTCTCTTTGCGAAAAAAAGAACCAAAGTTTAAAAAAAGGCGTTCCTTCAAAGCAATAAAGAAAAACCGTGAATCAAGTTATCAATAAAAAAGTAAAATTTCTAGATCTAGGGCAAAAGGATTACAAAGAAACCTGGGATTTTCAAGAGGGACTTTTTGCACAAATTGTAGAAAAGAAAATCCAAAACAGGAAATTGGCCCCCGAAGAGCAGCTGGTAACAGAAAATTATTTACTTTTTGTTGAACATCCACATGTGTATACTTTGGGAAAAAGCGGGGAATTATCCCATCTCTTACTCGATGAGGTGGGCCTAGCAGATAAGCAGGCTACTTTCTATAAAATCAACCGGGGAGGAGATATTACCTATCATGGTCCCGGCCAATTGGTTGGCTATCCTATTCTTGATCTGGAAAACTTTTTTACAGATATCCATAAATACCTTAGACTTTTGGAAGAAGCCATCATCCTGACTTTAGCTGAATATGGTATTGAAGCCGGAAGAATAGATGGACTAACCGGGGTATGGCTAGACCCGGTTGAACAAAAAAATCCCAGAAAAATATGCGCCATGGGGGTAAAATCAAGCAGATGGGTCACTATGCATGGCTTTGCTTTCAACATCAATACCAATATTGAGTATTTTAACAATATAGTACCCTGCGGAATTCCCGACAAAGCAGTAACCTCAATGCACCTGGAACTGGGAAGGCCTGTGGATGAAAATGAAGTAAAAGAAAAAGTTAAAATGAACATAGCCCGCCTATTTGAGATGGAGCTGGTGGATTGACTTGAATCAAATAGGGTTGAAATAAAGTAGAAATATTGGTGAATAGGAATATCAGCATTTTTAGGGGTTTAGAGCAGATATTATGGGTTATTTTTGATATTAAGATATTTATAAAATGGGTATAAGAACCATCAATCAAATTCTGGAATCTAGGTATTAGCATCAAAAAAAAATGAAAAAAGATATTGATTTTCATCCAGTCACCGGGGTAAAACTGGCCATAGCAAAAGAGATGGTAAACGGCATGGAGGAATGGGGCGTATATATCATTAACCTCAACCTGATTGAACTCAATACAGTAATGATTACTTCCAAGGGCTACGGAAACATAAACGGAGAAGAGAAAAAAACCTCCGTTCTAAGACACATGATCCAGGAACTCGGTGCTGAATCCATCGCCAAAATTGAACCTATTGATCCTGATCTTTTTTTACTGAACAATGAATTTTGGGTGAGTTACTATATTCTTGATCAGATTTTCGATAAAAAGTTTGTTTTCAAAGCAGGTATGGTAAAAAAGGAAAATTTGCTATGGATCCCTGAATTGGGTCTAGAGGGAATTTTAAGTCCATAAAAGTTATCCGTTTAATAGAAAGCATAAGTTTGGAAGATTTAGACATAAAAGATAACTTCATCCTTAAGGAAATTAACTGTCCTGAAATTTGATGGGGCATGAAATAAAATCGGATAAATTGCCATGTCAACTTCTTCAATTGAACTGGAAAACATACTCTTTTTGGACATTGAAACTGCCTCTTTAGAGTCGGATTTTAACCACTTACCTGAAAGACTGAAAGCGGAATGGCTTAAAAAAGAACTGCATATCCGACCAAAAGAGCAGGATAAATTAAAAGAAGGCAGTCTATTTTTCCAAAAAGCAGGGATTTATGCAGAATTCGGCAAAGTGATTTGCATAGGTGTAGGTTACTTCCATTTTGTGGCTGAAAATGAAAATCTTGAGTTCCGGACCAAAAGTTTTTTTGGAGATAGCGAATACGATACCTTGGAAGGTTTTGTGCAATTACTTCAAAAGAAACCTTGGGTTCTCTGTGCTCACAACGGAAAAGAATTTGATTTCCCTTACTTGAGCAGGAGAATTCTTATCAACAGGCTGCCCCTACCTGAGCCCTTGCAATTAGCTGGGAAAAAACCTTGGGAAATCAGGCATTTGGATACTCTGGAGTTGTGGAAATTCGGAGATTATAAACACTATACCCGACTGGAGTTATTGGCTTCCATTTTTGATATACCGACTTCTAAAGAAGACATTGATGGATCCATGGTCAATGAAACCTATTATCTCAAAAATGATATCAAAAGTATTCGGGAATACTGTTTAAGAGATGTTTTGGTTACAGCAAAAGTGTATTTGGCTTTTCAAGGGCTACCCCCGGAAATTGAGTTAGATATTGTTAATAAGGATGATGAATAGGAGCTAGCAATTTTAATATTGAGGTTACAATACCCTATTCCGCTATCAATTTCAGCGCATTTTCACTAAATTGGATTTACGTAACGAATATTCATTTTCCACAACTAAATATTTATTCTAATGGGAATATTTTCATTTATCAAAGGAGCAGGTGCCAAAATTTTCGGAGGAAAAGAAATGCAGGCACCGAAAGAAGAAATTCCTGTAATCAGGGCCAACGCACTTCTTGAACATGTAAAAGGTCTGAACCTACCTTTTAAAAGACTTCGAATCAGCGTTAAGGATAATTTTGTTACTGTTGAAGGTGAGGTTGATAAGCAGGAACAGGCAGAAAAAATTGTTCTGGCAATCGGAAATGTCGACGGAGTAGAACAAGTCGAAAACAAAATGGAAGTTGTGGAGCCTGCCCCTGAAGCCCAGTTTCATACAGTAGTGAGCGGGGACAACCTTTCCAAAATTTCGAAAAAGTTTTATGGAGACCCCAACAAATATAATGTCATTTTCGAGGCCAATAAACCCATGCTGACTCATCCTGATAAGATTTATCCAGGACAGGTATTACGGATACCACCCCTACCATAAGGAAAAGAAAAGCTCCGGAATTACGGGGCTTTTTTATTGACAATTCAAAATCAGCACTTTTTCAAGCAAACGATTAAACTACTTTTTTCTTTCGTAAACTTCTATCCAGCCCTGACTACTATCTTTGAATATCATTTTCTCATTTTCAAATTCAATACTTCTTACAAGATTGGTTTGCACTCCTGGAATTGGTTGGGTTGGGAAGATATGGATGCTATTTCCAACAAGTTTCCATGAAAACATCTGTGACATTTCGTAAAAATCCGAAGCTTTCATACGGAATTGCTGTGGGGTATTAGCCTCTTCTTCTGCATCTCTAAATCCCCTGATATCAAGCACATATTTTCCATCTGGATTGATAGCAGTCATATAATCTTTCCCTGTTAATTTTGAAAACACCTTCTCCCCATTTTCAACCTTATATTGTTCCTTTAAAATCCAGATTCCAATAATTTGTTCCCTCAATGCTCCGCTGGCATCCGGAAAAACTTTAGTGAGATCATAATCCAGATTTTTGGAAAGCCTTTTCATTTGAATTTCGCTTCCATCGGCCACAAATACCAAACTGAGCATTTGTTTATCCAAAGTTGCGGTTATTTCATGCTCACTTTCTTCTGAACCTATGACTCCTATTACTTTTTTATTCTCTTTCTTTCCTACAAAACCCTTTTGGTTGAATGATGCATCCAGCCAATCCCCCATCACCAATTCTCCCTGCTCTTTAATTTTCAAAACATAAGTATCCCCTTTCAGATTTCCGGAAAAAACACCTTCAAAAGTCTGGGCAAATCCAAAATGTAATGAAAAGAAAAATATCAAGGAAAATAATAATCGTTGCATATGATTAAACTTTAACTAAAAGTACGCATTAATTTCAAGTTGCCAAACCTACCTATTTGGTCCTTTGGAACTATTTTCTTTTGCTGATCCTTATAGAATTTAGAATAAAGTTTTTCAACTTTGGTAAGTTGTAAATGGGTAAAAACCCATTTTTTAAAGATTGAGTTATTTTATTAAGCAAAAATTGTCTGAGTAATTAAACAATTCAAAAATCAATGTTTGAATTTTTATTCTTTGAAAAAATAGAATCATTATATTATTGAAAAAATCAAATACTCATTTTTATGGGAAGAAAATTTAATAAAAGAGGGCAAGAAGGAAAGAAAAAAGGAGGAAAGGTAATGGATGCCGCCCAGTTGGCCCGAAAAATCCTCAACTTTTTGGACAATAATTTTGGGCAGGAATTCAATGCAAAGCAGATTATTAAAAAATTAGAAATCAGGGATTCCCTGACAAAAGGAGCTGTAGAGTCTGTCATGCATAAACTGGCAGCTGCGGGTTCGATTTCAAAAAGTCCAAGAAATTATTTTGCCTCCATCAAGGAACCTGAATTCATCGAAGGAGAGGTGGATTATGTCAATCCACGATTTGCCTATATCCGGCCAGATGCCAAATATGAAATGGAAGAAGACATACTTGTCAAAGAAGCAGATTTAAAGCATGCATTGGATGGGGACAAGGTCAGGGTCATGGTTTACCCAAGTAAAGGTAGTACTGGCAGAATTGAAGGAAAAGTCCTTGAAATCACCAAGAGGCTACGGGATGAATTTGTTGGTAGGGTGGAAATTTCCCCAAGATACGCCTTTGTGGTACCGGACTTCAGAAAAATGCACCATGATGTTTTTGTCCATAAAGGAGATTTGAACGGCGCAGAGCACAACCAAAAAGTAGTGGTAAAGATCAGTGAATGGCGGGATGAAGATAAAAACCCTACCGGAAAAGTGATCCGTGTTTTGGGAAAAGCAGGAGAACATGAGGTGGAAATTCACTCCATCATGGCTGAATTTGGTCTTCCATTTGAATATCCTAAGGATGTAGAAGAGGAAGCCAATGCTATCCCTGATGAAATCCCTTCCTCTGAGATCAAAAACAGGAAGGATATGCGTGATATCCCCACTTTCACCATAGACCCCGTCGATGCCAAGGATTTTGATGATGCGATTTCCTATCGTAAACTGGAGAATGGCAATTATGAAATAGGAGTACATATTGCAGACGTAACTTATTATGTCAAACCTAAAAGCGGTTTGGAAAGAGAAGCTTTTGACAGGGCCACATCGGTATATCTGGTGGACAGAACTATCCCTATGCTTCCTGAAAGGTTGAGCAACGGTTTATGTTCCCTCAGGCCGAATGAAGATAAGCTAACTTTCTCCTGTGTTTTTGAAATGGACGAAAATGCAGATGTTTTAAAACATTGGATCGGACGTACGGTAACCCATTCAAATAGAAGATTTGCGTATGAAGAAGCGCAGGAAAATATAGACAACCAAGAAGGGGACTTTTACCAGGAACTGACATTTTTGAATGAGCTGGCCAAAAAACTCCGAAAAAGAAGGTTTGACAAAGGGGCAGTCAATTTTGAAACGGTTGAAGTTAAATTCAAGCTAGATGAGAAAGGGACACCTCTGGGTTTGATGATCAAAGAAAGAAAAGATATTCATAAGTTGATCGAAGAATTTATGCTTCTCGCAAATAGGACTGTGGCTGAGTTTGTCTACAACCGCAATAAGGGTAAGGATACATTTGTGTATAGAATCCATGATAATCCAGATTCAGAAAAACTGGAAACCTTCGCCAATTTTGCCAAAAAATTCGGTCATGAATTAAAATTAGGAGAAGGAACAAGAGTTTCCACTGTCCTCAATAGGTTGATGGATGAAATAGTCGGTAAACCTGAACAAAATGTCCTGGAGCAATTGGCAATCCGAAGTATGGCAAAAGCTAAATATACTACGGAGCCAAAAGGTCATTTTGGCCTCGCATTTAAACATTATACCCACTTTACATCTCCTATACGAAGATATCCCGATATGATGGTGCACCGTCTTTTACAACATTATCTTGATGAAGGAAAATCTCCTGATGCGGAATCTTGGGAAGAAAAATGTCTGCATTCTTCGGATAGGGAAAAAAGAGCTGCAGATTCAGAAAGAGCTTCCATCAAATACAAACAAGTGGAATACATGGCCCTTGCCGAAGAAAAAGATTATGATGGTATTGTGACCGGAGTGACCGAGTGGGGAGTCTACGTTGAAATCACAGAAACCAAGTGTGAAGGTTTGGTAAAAGTCTCTGAAATGAATGATGATTATTATGACTTTGATGAAAAAAATATGCGTCTGATTGGGACAAGAAATAAAAAAATCATCACTTTGGGAGACAAAGTCATGGTCAGAGTAGTTAACACTGATATTGACAGAAGAACAATTGATCTGGAATTTGCCGACAATGAGCCAAAACAAAAAAGACGTAAATAAAATTTTACAGGATTTAGAAAACCATGTTCAGGGATACGAATACGGAAAATCACCTTTAGAACTATATGAGCCCATTTCCTACCTGATGAGTTTAGGTGGAAAACGAATCCGTCCACTTCTTACTCTGATGGCCTATTCCTTGTACAAGGAAGATTACCAACATATTTTAACACCGGCAATGGCGGTGGAAGTGTTCCACAACTTTACTCTGATGCATGATGACATCATGGATGATGCACCTTTGAGAAGGGGTAAAGCAACAGTGCATGAAAAATGGAATCCAAATACGGCTATTTTATCCGGTGACGTGATGTTGGTGAAAGCCTATGATATGCTTTTGGAGATTAGTTCTGCCAAACTCCCTGAATGCCTAAGGCTATTTAACAAAACTGCAGCAGAGGTATGTGAAGGGCAACAGCATGACATGAATTTTGAAACGCAGGATACCGTGACTGAAGAAGCCTATATTGATATGATTAGACAAAAGACTGCTGTCCTATTAGGTTTTGCACTGCAATTTGGGGCTGTATTGGCAGATGCACCCCAAGATGAAGTTCAACACCTGTATGATTTTGGAGTGAATATCGGCATTGGTTTCCAGTTGAAGGATGATTTATTGGATGTATATGCTGACAAAGCAAAATTCGGCAAACAGGTGGGCGGGGATATCATATCCAATAAAAAAACCTTCCTTTTGCTCAAAGCCAAAGAGATGGCCAATGGACATCATAAAACCGAATTGGAAAAATGGATTTCGGCAAAAGAATTTGACAAAGAAGAGAAAGTCAATGCAGTTACAGCCATCTATGATGAATTAGGAATCAAAGAACTGACAGAAGCCAAAATGCAGGAATATTTTGACAAGGGTTTTGCCCAATATGCTGCATTAAAGGTCCCCAATCAAGATGCTTATGAGGCTTTGTTAAAATTGACCCAAGACCTGGTCAATAGAGAAAAATAAACCATTCGGATGGAATTAAGCGCTACTATTATTTTAATAGGTATAACAGTATTGACCTCCTATCAGGCCTGGAAAAAACCGGATCTTTTGGAAAGGTGGATGTTTACCCCATACCTGATCCATACCAAAAATCAATGGGATAGATTTGTGCTATCAGGCTTTGTCCATAAAGACAATATCCATCTCCTCTTCAATATGTTCACCTTTTACTTTTTTGGAAGGGTAATCGAAATGTTCCTGATGTATAGGTTAGGGACAGGACTTGGTATGGCGACTTATGTGCTATTTTACATTGGGGCAATCGTAATTGCTGATATTCCTACCTATTTTAAGCATAAAGACGATTATCGATACCGGGCTTTAGGGGCGTCAGGTGGGGTTGCTGCCGCGGTATTTGGAAGCATAGTCATCATGCCCTTATCAGATATCTGCCTCTTCGGAATCATTTGTCTTCCGGGATTTGTATTGGGATTGTTATTCTTGATTTATACCTACGTCCAGTCCAAAAAAGGTAATGATGGCATCAACCACGGTGCCCACTTATACGGAGCAATTTTCGGCATTGTTTTCATCCTAATAATCTCCCCACAAAGCGGAATGAATTTTATTGAACAAATAAAAAGCTTCAGGCCATTTTAAATATGTTACTAATAAAAAAATTCAAGCGCTTTTGCTTGAATCAATTCCAATATTTTTATTTCTGACTCTTCGGAATTTTACACGTAAGCTTATTTCAAAAGAATCTCAAATTTTTATTCAAGTTTTCGGGTTGGGGCGGGGAGGATGACGGCGGACCGGGCCGGCCTTGGCCTTGTGCGCGGATAGGATTCCGCCGTCTTGATTTTTTTGGTTACTTTTTTTATCAAGAAAAAAAGTGACTAAATAATTAACTCTTCAACTTTCACCACCTTTAGGATATAATATTGGCTACGTGAAAGATTACGAATACTCAGATTTTTTTTGATGTAAATGGATATTGGATATTGAAAGATGCTTGCGCGCCTTGCTAGGCACCAAAATATCCATAAATATCCAATATCGATCAATATCACTTACTTGAAGTAAGCACTCGAATTTGGCCATCAAACCAGATAAACTTACTTATCCTTCTGAAGCTGACGGATGTTTTTGTCGGTAACGCTTCTCAACATGGTATTCCATCTTTCTTTTCCCTTCTCCTCTGAATAAACATCTGGACCAGGAACTCCAACTCTCATACCAATAATCCTTTCCGCCGTTTTCCCTTTGCCTGAAATGTTAAAATATAGATCAACGGCATTGATATTTTCGGTAAATCTGGAAATTTTGTCAATGGATTTTCTGATCTGGGCCTGTAATCCCTCTGGAAGGTCAACCTGTGGAGCCTGAACGTCAATTTTTATACCTCTGTAATTTTCGGTGTAATTCATGATGATAATTTGGATTTTTTGCTAATTTGATAAATAAATATTTTCAATTATTGGTGCTTAAATTTCCTTTCTAAAACATTCTAAACCTAATCAATAAATGATTTTTTTCATTAATCATTTGATTGAACAATCAATAAAATCAGTTTTTATTTTTAAATCCATTTATACTCCTGATCCGGAGTTGAGTACCAATTTTATTTAGAGAATAAAAACCATTTCCAAAATCTAGTTCAGGAAATAAAAAACCGCTTGAACACTTAAAAAGGATTGGGTTGGAATGCAACTGAAAAATGCTAAACCTATACCGAAATTTTACATTATTCCTTATATTCAAAAACCAAACATTTTGAATCCCTTTTTGATCAAATTTAGCTTATGGCTCTTTTTCAGAATTCAGTTTTAAAGAAATACCTCTCTGCACAGGAACAGGCACCCATGAATGCTGCTTTTGGAGCTTATTTGGCTTTTTTCCACGATCCCATGCGCCGGGCAAATATCCGGGCATCGAAAGAAGAACAGTTTCAGGAGGGATTTCTCCGTGAACTTTTTGTCAATATCCTGGGCTATACGATCAATCCCGATCCGGATTTTAACCTGACCACGGAACTCAAAAACATCAAGGACAGCAAGAAAACGGATGGTGCAATCATTAAAGACGGCAAAGCCATCGCCGTCATAGAACTGAAAGGGACAGATACCAAAGACCTGGAAAAAATCAGGGATCAGGCTTTCAATTACAAAAACAACCATCCCGACTGTATCTATGTCATCACGAGCAACTTTGAAAAGCTGCGCTTCTATATCCACAATGCGGTAGATTATTACGAGTTCTCCATACTGCACATGCAGCAGGAAGAGTTTAGAATGCTATGGCTGCTGCTGCAAAAGGACAACCTCCTTGCCGGTATCCCCCAAAAGATCAAGACAGAATCCCTGCTTGTCGAAGAGCAGGTCACCAAGAAACTTTATGCGGATTACTCGGCATTCAAGCAGGAACTCTGGCAGGATATGGTTGCCAACAATCCCGGAAAGGACGAACTTTTACTTTATAAGAAAAGCCAAAAGCTGCTCGACCGCTTTCTCTTTATCTTCTTTGCCGAGGACAAGGGACTGCTTCCGCCCAACTCTATCTCCGAGATCGTCAAGCAATGGGTCAAACTCGCCGAAATGGACGAGTACAGGCCATTGTATGACCGGTTCAAAAAGTACTTTGGCTATATGAATACAGGCCGGGCACTTCCCGGCAAAGCCGAAATCCATGCCTACAACGGCGGACTCTTTGCGCCTGATGAACTGCTGGACAGCTTGACTATCTCTGATAGCCTACTTAAAAAGCATGTCACCAAACTTACCGAGTACGACTTCGAATCCGAAGTGGACACCAATATCCTTGGGCATATCTTCGAACACAGTCTCAACGATATAGAGAATGTCCGCGCTTCTCTGGAAGGGACTACCGTGGACAAAAGCAAAACTAAGCGGAAGAAAGACGGGGTATTCTACACCCCCAAGTACATCACCAAATACATCGTGGACAATACCGTCGGCAAACTCTGCACAGAGAAAAAAGCCGAACTCGGCATCATCGATGAGGAATTTGCCAAGGGGAAAGCCGGGAGGAAGAAAGACACGCTGCAGAAACTTGTCGCCCAACTCAAAGCCTACCGGGAATGGCTGCTGCAACTCGCTATCTGCGATCCTGCCTGCGGATCAGGTGCTTTCCTGAATCAGGTCCTGGAGTTCCTGATGGCCGAGCACCGCTACCTGGACGAACTCGAATCCATGCTCTTCGGAAGCAGCATCGTCTTCCCCAACGTGGAAAACCACATCCTAGAGAACAACATCTTCGGCGTCGATATCAACGAGGAATCCGTGGAGATCGCCCGCCTTAGCTTATGGCTTCGCACAGCCCAAAAAGGAAGAAAACTCAGTACCCTCAGTTCCAATATCAAAGTAGGCAACTCCCTGATCGATGACCCCGAAGTAGCAGGAGACTTGGCATTCAACTGGCAAGCCCAATTCCCAAAAGTCTTTGCAAAAGGAGGGTTTGATGTGGTGGTGGGGAATCCGCCTTATGTGAGAAATGAGTTATTAAGCAATATTGATAAATCATATTTATTAAAAGAATATAAAGTCGGTTCCGGAAAAGCGGACTTGTATGTTTATTTCTTTGAAAGGGCTTATAATATTCTCGTTAAAGAAGGAATAATTGCATTTATTGTTTCAAGTAAATACACCAAAACGAAGTATGGAAAGATTCTAATTGAATTCATAACTCAAAACACATGCATAGAACAATATATAGATTTTAAGGATTTGGATGTTTTTGATGGAATAATTGCATATCCGTCAATAATTGTATTTAAAAAATCTAAACCCAAAAGTTATAAGTCTAAATTAATGGTGGTTGGAAACAGCAATTTTCAGGAATTTGCAGGATTTTTATCAAATTTTATAAATGTTGAACAAGATGAATTATTTGATAGATTGGGCTCTTGGAATGAAAACAGTTCATTGAATGATGAATTATTTACATTGTTCGATAAATTGAAGAAAGATAACCTATCACTTTTTGAAATTAATATTAAACCCCAAGTAGGAATAAAAACTGGTTCAAATGCAGCATATATTTTCAAAAAAGATTTTTTACCGAGCGATTTAAAGAATTCTAAATTATTAAAACCTTATATAATTGGTAGAGATGTTAAAAGGTACTCCAATTTAATTCCCAATCAAATTATATTATTCCCCTATTTTTTTGAGGACGGTAAGTTTCAACTTCTTCAGAATTTTAATGATTATAATAACGAATGGCGTCACCTTGAAAGAAATAAAGAAGTTTTGTCGAAAAGAGCCATTATCGATCAAGGAGTATTAACAGGTACAAAAAAGTACTATGAATATCAGCAGATTAAGATAGATTTCCCATTTGATTCAGAATATATCATTTATCCAGATATTTCTTTGGATGTCAACTTTACTTTAGCTAAAAATCAGCTAATGGATATGACTTGTTTTGGAATACCATCTAATTCAAAAAGTTTATTGGGAATATTAAACTCAAATCTTATAAAATCTTTTCTAGAATCGATTTGTGTAAAGGCTAGAGGTGGTTATTTAAGATTAAAAAGTCAATATATAAATCAAATTCCTATTCCAAATGATTTTGAAAATTTTGAATTGGATCAATTTGTAAGTCAAATTTTACAATTGAAAAATGATTATGAGGAATTTAAAGATTCAGTCTTTCAATTCATTTATTCAAAATTTGAATTTCAAAAAGTTTCATCAAGCTTAGAAAACTGGCCTGACTTGGACTTCAAGGGATTTTTGGGTGAGTTGGCCAAGGCCAAGGTGAAGTTGAGTCTGTCAGAAGAAGCGGAATGGATGGCTTATTTTCATGAACAGAAAGCCAAAGCCCAAGCCTTACAATCCGACATCAGCCGCATCGACCGCGAGATCGATGCCTTGGTGTATGAGTTGTATGGATTGACGCAGGAGGAGATTAGGATAGTGGAAGGGGGTGAGGGGTGAAAGAGGAAATTCCAAAAAATTTTAAGTTCTGTGAATTATCTTTGTTCATTGCAAATAAAACCCTGTTAGAAATTACTAGTATATTGTTTCATAAGAGCAAGGAGTTTAAACCTATTTCAAAGTCAGATACTTTTAGATTTTATCTTTTCACTCTTCATAGTACCTTCATCCTTGAAATTACCAAACTTATGGAAATAGAAGATGAAAGAAGGAGTAATAATCACTTTGCTAGTTTACAAAAAATCAATAAAAAAATTTTAAATATTAAGGGTAATGATTACAGTTCTAAATTTTTAAATAATTTAAAAAAAATTGAACTGATAAGACAATCACCAATTTTTAAGAAAATCCTAACATTAAGAGATTCAAAAATTGCCCACATAGATAAAAATAAAAAAGTTAAACCTTTTGAATTTGAATCCTTTTCTAATAGAGAAATTCAAGAATTATTCGAAATTTTGAATGAAATAAAATCAATTTTAAACAATTGTTTATCTGTATATGGTGGGGAATACTATCTTCCAACTATTACCAGAACAGCAAATCTTTTAACATTTTTTGAAGAGTATAGAGCTTTTGCCCATAGTAGACCTGTAGAATTTTGGAAGTGGAAAAGTGAAAATTATAAGAAATCTCTTTAACTGGGCGGAGTTTGCACCCTGCCCCAGTTTTTTTGGATACCTTACAGCTTTGGGTAGAAATTCCATTTCTGAAAAGTTCAACCCACTTCGGGGTTGTTGACACCTTTCATCGAAACTGTTTACCCCCCGTTGCACCGGGGGCTACTGAAAAGTTGGACCACTCTGTGGTCATTATTCGATTTCCATTTTAAATCAAAGACCCCGAATGGGGTCAAACTTTGATTAGCCACGGGCCGCCGCCCGTGGATAAAAGATATCCGTTTAATTTCGCCCGACCCTGAAGGGGTCGAAATTGTTCCTGTTTCATAAATTGCACTACCCTTAAAAAATCAAAAATTTTTAAAAGAACTAAAAACAATCAAAAAAAACCTCAGTCCTTGTCGGGCTGAGGTTTTTTCAGAAAGAATAATCAAAACTATTTTACTTCTTTCAGGGTATTGTCTATCAACAACCTGACATGTTCCTTATGTCCTCTAGAAGCAACATTACCCGTTCCATTGCCTGCCTTTCCTTTTATATAATTCAAATTGTACAGGGCAGCTGATTTGGCCAGGTGGTTATACCTGTTGCTAGTAGGACCGGAAACCATCCCTTTTAGCATATTTACATACTCTATCTGAAGGTTCTGTCTAAAGGAATTGACATTACCGTTAATATCAGCATCGAAAATAGCCTTGGTCAGGTCATTCATAAATGTAGCGACATTGTATTGATTACCATAAAGCTCAGAATCCACCATTCTTTGTAAGGTGTTCGGATGGGTCAAATGTGCCAAAACATTCTTTTGAGAGTTGAGAACCCTTTGATGGATTTTGGGATCCTCAGGACCGGAGAAAAAGTCAAATCCTCTTCTTTGTCTGGACAGGTAATTGACCAAATCATCAGGGATTTCATAGGCATTTGGGGCAAACATATATTTGTTCAGGGCATCCAATGCTCTTTTTTGGTCCTTGAGACTCACTGGGGTAAAAGGTTGGGTTCCGCCTTCCTGGCCAACCATGGCCCTATCGACATAGACACCGCCAATAAATCTTGAAATGACACCTCCTGCTGTTGCATGTTGCCCCATCAATACACTAAAGGCCTGGGTTAACTCTTCATAAGATTGCCCCTCTTTGGAAAATTTCTCTTTGATACCTCCCATCAGTTTTTTAGAGGTCTCCATCATATGGATGGAATAAGCAATCTGATCATTGGATAAATCTCCGATCATTACTCTAGGGTCAATTGCTTTTCCAGGCGATCTCATATCATCGGCATCATTCCCAAAAGTATGCTCAGGTTTGGTTGAAAGCGCCAAAATAGCATCCAATTCCTTTTGATTATTTACAGGAGTGTATCCTGCCTGTATTGCCCAGATATCATAAGGACCAACTGTGGTGCTAAAATAATGGCCTTGATTTGCCTTATCAGGAGCAAGATTAATAGCGATATAATCCATAACTGATCCTGTTAGGGCTTTACCATTTATAAAGTTTTTATCTGCCAACTGATCAGGAGAAAACAGTTGTGAAGCTTTCATGTTATGGTTCAGGCCCAAAGTATGTCCCACTTCATGCATGAGCAATTCTGCCATGGCTTCTTGCTTCATCCCTTCCATCTCAAGTTCAGAGGCGCCATGTGCCCTTAGAAAAGCCTGACCGAACATCATATTATGCTGTAAATTGGTCCCAACAGTGCAGAAATGACCATTATGCCAATTTCCAGATTCAGTATCCATAGCACTTTCCTCTCCAAAAACCTTGTCATATACAACTCTATTGGTATGGTAAACAAACTCTAACATGATATCTGCACCTAAAATCTGTCCAGTTCTAGGGTTGACAAAACTAGGTCCATAACCTCCAAAAGGTGGGTTAGGCGAACTCGTCCATCTCAAAACATTGTATCTGATATCACCTGCATCCCAATCTGCATCATCAGGCTGGATCTTCACTTGAACAGCATTTTTAAAACCAGCCTTTTCAAATGCCTTGTTCCATTCCAAAACCGCATTTTTAATCGTTTCTCTCCATTCATGAGGCGTAGAATTCTCGATCCACCAAACGATAGGTTCCACAGGTTCAGAAACAGCAGCATTTGGATCCTTTTTTCTCAAATCCCATCTATGTATCAAATCCCTGTATGGAGTAGGACTGGTGGCAGTCATATCTGTTACCTTGGTTGTGAAATATCCAACTCTGGGGTCATCAAATCGGGGTTCATAGCCATTATCAGGTAGTTCGATCAAACTGTGAAAAACTTTAATGGATACATTTCTCCCGTCTGTCACCGCTTCTGAACCTCCGTTTAAAACAGAAGGATTGGTGTATACATATTCAACAGCTAGGTCTGTATTTTTTTCATAATTTCTGACAGCCAGAACTTTCGTTTTTTCACTGTCCAAGTTACCTAATTTAAATGCGGTTGGAGATTCTCCTGGATATGAAGGTCTTTTGATCTGCGAAAATGTCTCCTTTAGAAATAAATTGTCCGCTTTGATGAGAATGAGACCCTTTTCTGGATCATCAAATTCAATTTTGGCGCTTGCCATGATTCCGGGACTGATATTGGCATCAGCCGAACGGCTAAGTGGGTTTTCAGGATCAAAGTAGTAGGAGGTATTTTGACTCACGAATTCTACGCGGTTGAAATACCTTTCAATTTTGAAAATTTTATTTTCCCCATAGGAGCCGCGAAAGTTACCCGCTTCAGTCACCCCGTCTCCTATTTGCGAAAAGTACAGGTATTCATTTCCCAATTGTTCTTTGCTGATCAGCATTTTCAATTCTCCACTCGTCGTATCCTGGTAAAAAGTAAAGAGTCCTTCAAATTTCTCATGACCTTTGACCACATCTTCCAATTTCTTCTTTTCCGGTTTTTTTTCAGGGGCTGGTGCAGCTGCAGCAGTGGTTTCGGTTTTCTTCTTTTTTTTCTGGGCAAATACCTCTTGGTTTGGCATTGAAACCACTCCCAGAATTATTACTGCCGTGAGTAGCAAATATTTTATTGACTTTGTCATGCTCTGTTCAATAATTAATTGGTTGACTTTTCTGATCCTATTTACTAATTGAAAATTATAATTTTGGTAAAATTAATTGTTAAAATCTATTAATATCCTTTTTCACTATACTTCGATCTTATTTTTTTGAATATTTAACAAAAAATCCCTGCCATAGTTTTGACAAGGACTTTTTAATAAACAGAATAAGGTATTATTTCTTTTCCAGTTCTGCTTTCATCTCCTCAATATTCAGAATGTTTGAAATCTGGGTTTTTTCTATTTCCCTGAATTTTGTTAGCTGAATATCTATCTGTCTGGTAATTTCAACCCTTACTTCTTCAGCCCCATCGGTTGGCCTGAATTCACCCGTTCCAACTATGGAGTTTAAATGGGCCAGTTTGTTGTTCAGTCTGATAGGATAATTTAAGGGATCCTGACCGCTACTGTTTTGGGTCTGATACAGTTCTTTTTCAATGTCCGATATGGTTTTTACTATAGGTTCTATCCTCCTTTTTTGTCGTGGATTTTTTTGGACAATGGTATCCAGTTCAGCCCGATATTTTCTGATCAGCGTAATCGTTTCATGGGTCTCAGTCAGCTTATCCCTGACTTTTAGCAGAAAATCATATTGTGCCTGAAGGTCTTCCTGAGTTGACGGATATCTCAAATCCGGCAGAACTTTAAAACTCTGATCCTGCGACTGTCCATCAACTATTAGTCTGACCATATAATCCCCTGGGACAACTTTCGGCCCTCTCAATGGACCTGACCACATGATCATACCTTCGAAACCTTTGGCATCTGGAATCCGCAAATTCCAATTGAATTCATTTGAACCTGTCTTATATTTCAAAGTATCTTTTTCAATTCCCTTGGAAGAAAATTCTCTCATTAAATTCCTTTTGCTGTCATAGATTTCAATCCTGACTTCTTCTTTTGGTTCTTGGTTTAACTGATAATACACCAAAACTCCTCCAGGTCTATTCGTTCCAGCGGTTTTTGATTCTCTTCTCACACCATCCAATCTATAGGAATCCTGCGGCTTGAACAAATGAAATGGTTTATTGGCCACTTCTTCAGAAAGTTGATGCAGCACTGTTAGATCATCTATGATCCAGAAACTTCTTCCCTGGGTTGCTGCAATCAGATTGTTTTCCTTGATGGTTAAGTCCGTAATCGGAACAATAGGAAGGTTTAACTGAAATGGTTTCCAGCTTTCTCCGTCATTGAAAGAAATATACATACCGGTTTCAGTACCGGCATATAAAACCCCTTTTTTCACAGGATCAGCACGTACTACCCTTGTAAAATGCTGAGCATCTATTCCATTGATGATTTTAGTCCAGGTCTTTCCATAATCTGTAGTCTTGTACAGATAAGGTGCGAAATCCCCGTTTTTATAGGATGTGGCAGCAAAATACAGTCCACCCTCTTCAAAAGGATGTCCTTCCATGCTATTGATCTGAATCCATTCCGGCAAATCTTTTGGGGTCACATTGGTCCAGGTTTTTCCATTGTCTTCGGAAACGTGTACCAAACCGTCATCTGAACCGGCCCAAAGTACTCCTTTTTTTAAAGGCGATTCTGCCGCAGCAAAAATGGTACTGTAATATTCCACAGATGTATTGTCCTTCGTAATCGGGCCACCTGAAGGACCCAGTTTTTCTTTGGCATTTCTGGTCAGATCCGGACTAAATGTTTCCCAACTTTGCCCTCCATTTGTTGACCTATGGAACTGATTTGAGGTGGTATATAAAATTTTGGGATCATGGGGTGAAAAGAAAATTGGGAAATTCCACTGAAAACGATATTTCATCCCCTCTGCACCATGTCCCATAGGGTTGTCAGGATACACATTCACATTTCTTCTAGCACCTGTCCTATGATTGAGCATTTGTAGCAATCCTCCATAATTACCACCATAAACCACGTCATTATCTGTTGGGTCTACAGCCAACCAGCCAGATTCTGATCCTGCACTTTCTTGCCAATCTTCTTCTGTGATACCAGAACCCTCATTTCTATGGGCAATACGCATGGTGGAATTATCCTGCTGTGCCCCATAAATTCTGTAAGGAAAATGATTATCAGTAGTTACCCTGTAAAATTGGGCTGTGGGTTGGTTCATATAAGTTGACCAGGTTTCACCTCCATCAAAAGACACCTGTGCCCCACCGTCATCAGCAATGATCATTCTTTTATTGTCTTTTGGATCAATCCATAAATCATGGTGGTCCCCATGCGGCGCATTGGCTCCTTTAAAAGTTTTGCCCCCATCTGTGGACTTGTGATAACTCACATTTAAGACATATAAGGTGCTATCACTTTGTGTATCGGCATATAATCTGGTATAATACCAGGCTCTTTGCCTTAAATTCCTGTCATCATTGGTTTTCTCCCAGGTCTCTCCTCCGTCATCGGAACGAAATACACCTCCATCCAAATTCTCTACTATGGCCCAAAGTCTGTTTGAGTTCAATGGGGAAACCGTTATCCCCATGATTCCCAAGGTACCGGAAGGAAGGCCTTTATTTCTTGAAATTTCTTTCCAGGTTTCTCCACCATCAGTACTCTTAAACATTTTAGAACCCGGACCACCACTTTCCAAACTGTAAGGAGTCCTTTTCAATTCCCATGTTGTGGCATAAACCACTTCAGGATTGTTGGGATCTAAAATCAAATCCACAGCACCAGCCTGCGGATTGACAAACAGTTTTTTGTTCCAACTTTTCCCCCCGTCAGTGGATTTGTATACCCCCCTCATCTCTGTGGGTTTGAAAATATCTCCCAAAACAGCAGCATAAACTACATCTGGATTGGTAGGGTGGATACGGATCCTGGAAATAAACCTGGTTTCTTCCATACCGAGATTTTCCCAGGTTTTACCAGCATCGGTACTTTTCCAAAAACCATAACCATAGGACACATTGCCCCTGACTGTCTTCTCCCCACCTCCTACATAAATGATATTTGGGTCAGCATCTGCTACTGCAACAGCCCCAATAGATCCTCCGAAATAACCATCAGAAATATTGGCCCAAGTTCGGCCTCCATCAGTGGTTTTCCAAACCCCACCGCCTGTGGCACCAAAATAAAAGGTGTTCCTCTCTGAAGCCACACCGGCCACAGTAGCCGAACGGCCACCTCGGTGCGGACCCACCAGGCGCCATTGAACTGCATCATAAAGTTTTTCTTCATAAGTCTGCCCTTGTGCCACTTCCAATCCAAAGAAGAATAATGCAAGCACAAAGACCAACTGCAATCGTAATATTTTATTCATAGCATGAAGGTTAGTTTAGTGTTGGGGAATTTAGTGTTTAACTGAATTAAATGTGTGCAAAAAATGATTATTGGTTGAAAATTGGGCTAAAAATTCATAGAAACTCAGCTTTTGCAATAAATAGAAGGAATCTTTTCTCAACCAAAGCAAACAGGGTTGAATAAAAAAAGGCTCTCCAATAAATGAAGAGCCTTCCTATAATTGCATCGGTTGTATTATGCTTCTGCAGGAACTACACTTACATAAGACTTACCGTCAAATTTTTTCTTGAATTTAACCTTACCATCAGCAAGTGCAAACAGGGTGTGGTCTTTACCTACACCAACGTTTTCGCCGGCATGATGCTTGGTACCTCTTTGTCTTACGATGATATTACCGGCAATAACTGCCTCACCACCAAATTTTTTCACACCAAGTCTTTTGCTGTGTGATTCTCTACCGTTTTTGGAACTACCGACACCTTTCTTGTGAGCCATAACTTTATTAGTTTAGGATTTCCGGGGAAATCTTACAATGAGATATTTTCAATCAAAATTTTAGTAAAATCCTGTCTGTGACCGTTTTTCTTCTTGTAACCTTTTCTTCTTTTCTTTTTGAATACGATTACTTTGTCACCTTTTACATGATCAAGTATTTTACCTGATACCTTGGCACCTGCTATTGTTGGTGCCCCAATTGATACAGTACCGTTGTCATCAGCCAACAATACCTGATCAAATTCCACGGAAGCGCCAGCCTCGCCCTGCAACTTGGGTGCATAGACCTGCTGATCTTTTGTTACTTTGAACTGCTTTCCTGCGATGTTTACAATTGCGTACATAAATATTATTAAATGCTTTAGGAAATTGAGGTGCAAATATACCAAGTTATACCATAATAAAAAACCAATGTTGAAAGAAATTAAAAAAACCACTTCTTATATAACAACACTTTTCAATGATAAATTGATCTGAGTTGAAACCAAACCTTTTCAAGTCCCCATATATGTATGGGAAAGATTATCCACCATCCCATCCCCGGAATCAGAGAATGAGGATTTTATTAAAATATGAAGAGTCGAAATTCCTAGTTTCTTTAAATTTCAAAACAGGCTTCTGAATTAGTCTTAACAACGTCGTTACATCTAATTCTTAGTAAAATCATATTTTTTATAATTAATTGATTTTCAATAATTTAAAAAAATAAAATTGAGAAAATAAATTTTGACTATAGTTCAAAAAATTATGTTTTTGAAAGTCATTTAATTTTTTTTAGGTATTTGAAAAAAAGTTTTATAGTCCTTATAGGCCGATATAACTTAAAGTAATTATTAATTTAATGTATAATAATATGTTTATTTTCAGTTATTTATAATGTTTTTGACTAACATTCAAAAAACTAAAGAATACGGGGTTTTAGGGGTTTTATTTTTAATTTTTGTTGGTCATATTTGTTCACGGCTGTTCAAAAGACAGCCTTTTATTTCCAGCTTATGTTAGAAGATTTAAAGGCCTAACCTTTAAAGATTACAACTAAAATAAAGAGAATGATGCAACAGATAGAACCGATTCTTCAAGAGAACAAAAACCGATTTGTACTATTCCCCATCCAGCATGATGACATTTGGCAATTTTATAAAAAAGCTGAAGCAAGCTTCTGGACTGCCGAGGAAATAGACCTGAGTCAGGATTTAAAAGATTGGAAAAATCTTAATGATGGAGAACGACATTTTATCTCTCATGTTCTGGCGTTTTTTGCCGCAAGTGATGGTATAGTGAATGAAAACCTCGCAGAACATTTTGTAGCAGAGGTTCAATACACAGAAGCTAAATTCTTTTACGGTTTCCAGATCGCTATGGAAAATATCCATTCAGAGACCTACAGTCTTTTAATTGACACCTATATCAAAGACAATGCAGAAAGGGACAAACTTTTAAATGCTATAGAACATATTGACTGTGTGAAGAAAAAAGCAGAATGGGCGTTAAGGTGGATTGACAACGGTAATTTCCAGGAAAGACTGATTGCCTTTGCCGCAGTGGAAGGTATATTCTTTTCAGGTTCCTTCTGCTCTATTTTTTGGTTAAAGAAAAGAGGCCTGATGCCAGGGCTAACCTTCTCCAATGAGTTGATTTCCAGGGATGAGGGTTTGCACTGTGATTTTGCATGTCATTTGTACACCAATCACGTAGTAAATCCTTTACCTAAATCTACGGTTACTGAAATCATCAAAGATGCCGTTGAAATTGAAAAAGAATTTGTCACTTCAGCATTACCGGTCAAACTCATTGGAATGAATGCAGACCTGATGTGCCAATATATAGAATTTGTAGCCGACCGACTTTTGGTTGAGTTGGGCTGCAGCAAAGTATGGAACAGCACCAACCCATTTGATTTCATGGACATGATATCACTTCAGGGAAAAACCAACTTCTTTGAAAAAAGAGTGGGTGACTACCAAAAAGCTGGAGTGATGAAATCCAAAGAAACTGCCGACTCTCCTAAATTCTCCATAGAAGAGGATTTTTAAAATACCTTAATCCATCAACCTAAAAATACCCAAGAAATCATGTTAGTAATCAAAAGAGACGGACGTAGAGAATCGGTTAGATTCGACAAGATCACTACCAGAATTGAAAACCTGTGTTATGGTTTGGATGGCCGATATATCCATCCAATTGAAGTGGCCAAAAAAGTTATCGATGGCCTTTATGACGGTGTTACTACTACTGAACTGGATAATCTTGCCGCTGAAGTATGTGCTTCTCTTACGGTTCAACATCCGGATTATGCTATCCTTGCAGCTAGGATAGCGATATCCAATTTGCATAAAACTACCAGTCAGTCTTTCTCCAATACCATGAAAAGGCTGTACACATACATCAATCCAAAAACTGGAGAAAATGCTGCCCTGATTGCACCTGATGTATATGGGGTAATTAAAAAGCATGCTGCCAAACTGGATGAGACAATTGTTTACGACAGAGACTTTGATTACGATTATTTTGGTTTTAAAACCCTGGAGAGAAGCTACTTGATCAAACTTGATGGTAAAGTAGTAGAAAGACCTCAGCACATGCTGATGAGGGTAGCCGTTGGTATCCATAAAGAAGATATCGAATCAGCTATTGAAACATACCATTTACTTTCCCAGAAGTGGTTCACCCATGCTACTCCTACTCTATTTAATGCCGGAACACCAAAACCTCAGCTTTCATCTTGCTTTCTTTTGACTATGAAAGAGGATAGTATAGATGGGATATATGATACTTTGAAGCAATGTGCCAAGATTTCCCAATCGGCTGGAGGCATTGGACTTTCCATACACCATATCAGGGCTAAAGGCAGTTACATCAAAGGGACAAATGGTGTTTCCAATGGTATAGTGCCGATGTTGAGGAATTTCGACATGACCGCCAGATATGTAGATCAGGGTGGAGGAAAAAGGAAAGGCAGTTTTGCCATTTATCTGGAACCTTGGCATGCAGACGTTAAGGACTTCCTTGAACTGAAAAGAAACCATGGTAAAGAAGAAATGCGTGCAAGAGACCTGTTCTACGCCATGTGGATTCCTGATTTGTTCATGAAAAGAGTAGAACAAAATGACGATTGGTCATTGTTCTGCCCTAATGAAGCTCCGGGCTTATCAGACTGTCACGGAGAAGAGTTTGAAAAACTTTATGAAAAATACGAGAGGGAAGGAAAAGCCAGAGAAGTGGTGAAGGCTCAGGAATTATGGTTTGAGATTTTGGAATCCCAAATTGAAACTGGGACCCCTTACATGCTTTACAAGGACGCCGCTAACAAAAAATCAAACCAGCAAAACCTTGGAACCATCAAGTCTTCCAACCTTTGTACTGAAATCATAGAATACACAGCCCCTGATGAAGTGGCGGTATGTAACCTTGCTTCCATTGCACTTCCTAAATTTGTGGTTACCAAGCCGGATGGAAAGAAATATTTTGACCATCAAAAATTATATGAGGTAACCAAAGTAGCTACAAGGAACCTCAACAAAGTGATTGATGTGAATTATTACCCTGTGGAGGAAGCCAGGAGATCCAACTTCAGGCATAGACCAATTGGTCTTGGGGTACAGGGTCTGGCAGATGCCTTCATCATGCTCAGAATGCCCTTTGAATCTGCAGAAGCCAAAGGTTTGAATGAGGACATCTTCGAAACCATTTACTATGCTGCTATGGAAACCTCTATGGAGCTAGCTAAAGTAGAAGGCACCTATGAAACTTATGAGGGCTCTCCTGTATCAAAAGGCATATTTCAGTTTGATATGTGGGGAGTATCCCCAAAATCAGGAAGATGGGCTTGGAATGAACTGAAAGAAAAAGTGAAAAAATATGGGGTAAGAAACTCCCTATTGGTAGCACCTATGCCTACTGCATCAACTTCCCAGATATTGGGTAACAATGAGTGTTTTGAACCCTACACTTCCAATATCTATACCCGAAGAACGCTTTCAGGTGAATTTATCGTAGTCAATAAGCATCTGATGAGAGACCTGATTAATTTAGGACTTTGGAATGATGCCTTGAAAAACAGATTGATTGCAGCCAATGGATCTGTTCAGAATATTCCCGGAATACCACAAAATATCAAGGATATCTATAAAACAGTATGGGAAATTTCCCAAAGAGTTATCATAGATATGGCCGCAGACAGAGGGGCATATATCTGTCAATCCCAAAGCATGAACGTGTTTATGCAGGATCCGAACTTCGGTAAACTGACCTCTATGCACTTCTATGCCTGGAAAAAAGGATTGAAGACAGGTATGTACTATTTAAGATCACAGGCAGCTACTAGCGCAATACAGTTTACTGTTGACAAGTCTGCTTTGGAACCTGAAAAAAAAGCAGCTACTCCTCAAGCCCTAGATATGAGTAAATCGGTTAAACAAGATGCCATTGCATGCTCCCTGGATAATCCGGAGGGGTGTGAAATGTGCGGAAGTTAACAGCATTTTAGAGTTCGTTTGATGCTAGAAAAGCGCGTGGCGGTGTCATGCGCTTTTTTTCTATACTCGCTTTACTCAATTCCGTTACAAAGGTTTAAAAAAAAAATGGCTAAACGCCCTAATTTCCTTTTGATTTTATTTGCCAGTATTCTATTATAAGCCCTAAAACTCTTCAACCTCTTGTAGGGTTGACGTACAATCATAACCTATATTAACGATACATTTCATGTTGGCTATTCAAGGGTGAACCACTTCATGGTTTTCAAGATTTATTCATTCCTTTTTGAAAAATTCTCCAAAAACTGATCATATCTCTCCTTAAATTCCTCATGTCTCAATTTACCATCTTTGGCAGATTCCAAACCTAATTCAGCATTATTGACCAATTCAAAATACGCCTGTGGGAATTCATCCGAATACATTTTAGGGAGTACTTCCAATTTAGAAAGTCCCATATAAACGGTGAATAAAAGGAACAATGACATTAAAACAATAGACCTGTCTTTACTTTTTGCAATAAATGAAACGGAAGTTCCCTTTTCCGCCCCATAGTAAAGCTCCTTTTTGATGTAGGAAATGACTACAAAAATTACAAGTAAACCAAAGGCGATAATACCAAAAACTTCCGAAAAAACGGGCAAGAACGGAGTAACCGTCATCGATAGGATATACAATATCAAAGCAGCATAAAAACAAAAGACCAACCAGGCCAGGACTTTATTTTTTTGAATAATTTCTTTGAATAACTTGAATACTTTAATGGAATAAACAGCCACAAGCAATCCTCCTGCCAATCCGAATAATAATTCAACCAACTCAAAATGTATGTAAAACACCCTTAAACCCAAAATGATTGAAATAGTAAACAAACCTATCAGTTCACAAATTATTAAATAATCAACTTTTGATTTATTCTTCAAATGATAAACCAACTGGGTTAGAAATAACAAGCCAAAAACAAAGGCGACCATTCCCATGATTTTAAAACCATAGCTGTTCTGGGCCATAGAAGCAAATGCCCCCATCACCAAAAGGACAAATAACAGGTAATAATAGGTGTTATATTTTTTCATCAGTTTGGTAAGAAATTAAAATAAGTTTCAGTCCATCCAAGCCAATTGTCCAATTCTTTCCAGCGACTATCCCCCGACTCAATTTCCTTTCTTTTGGATGCCTCCAGCAAAATCAAGCCTCTGCATCGCAGATCCTGTGACTCTGTCAGGCTATTAGGGATTGCCATCAATGCCCTGTAATAATTGCCTTCCCTTGCTATTCCTGAAACCAATTGAAATACCGCATCAAATTTTCGTTGTTCAGGAATATCTCTAAGAATTTCAAGTGTCAGATTATTGATGCTTTGACTGCCAATGGTGGATAATACATTGATAAAATAAGGTCTACTATCCAAAGATTGTGGTAAAACATTAAAATCCAGACCTGCTGTTTTGGAGGAAACTGAATCCAAATAAACAAAAGCTTGAGGATCCGAATTACCCTGATAAGCTCTTTTTGCCATTAAGATATAAGGGAAGGCCTTTTCAGCATCACTTGGAAATCTTTCTGCCAACTCAACAGATTCCTCAGTCTTCCCATATTGGGCTAAATTTACCGCAAGCTGGATCATCATGTTGAGAAAGAAATTTTTTTCTACATACTCATATTTATTCGAAGACCGCGAGATAGATTGTTGGTCAAATTTTCTGTAATATTCAAATCCTTTCACCGTATCCGACTTTTCAAATGACCTATTGGCCAAAATCAGATAAAACAGATTTTTGTCCACCTCAGCACCTTTTGGGTGCCTCTCAATAAAATTCAAAACCTGGGTTAAAGTCTCATCAGAAAGTATGTAATTATTGTCCAATGTACCTGGAGGCGGAAAGGGTTTTACTTCAAAGGCTTTCGCGATCCAAAAATGTATGGTTTGTAAATCATCACCAGTCTCAAACATTTTTGACAGCAATCCTTTCCTATCCATATAGTGATAGAAAATATCTGAATGGTAATTCCAGCTGAACCAACCGTCCCGATAATCTGGATAAATGAACAATTCTTTTCTTGTAGGCTGTGTTGTTCTTACCCCATCACCAAAATATGGAATGGTTGAGGCTATTTTTTCTTCCAAAAAAGCAGGGTTTAACGTCGAATAATAATCAAATGCCAAATCAAACCAAGAATCCAATAACTCCTGATTGATTTCCATTTGACGGTCAAACCAATATTTATGGGTAAAAACAGCCCTTCTTTTGGTATTGATAGCCAATTGATAATTGCGCTCAGATATGTCTTTAATCTGATTAATATAAAATTCATAATCCTCACTCATCTGATCAAAAACATATCTTTCAGAAAAGAAAAGATTGGGATAAATATAACCTCTATAAGACCGCAAAGCTTGTGGTTCGAGATTGGCCCCAATATATAAATGGGTAATATATCCTGAGCGGATAATTGTATTTCGGTAAACGGTTATTTCGGGATTATCAAATGTATTGGTTGAGATCCATTTCACTAATCTTGGAGCTAAATCTCTAAACTTATATTGATACAAATACCCTAAGATGTTTTGGTGGTTATTGAATACCCTGCCCAATTCAAAATATTCCCTTTGCCCATTATCCAGTAATTGATCAAATGCCCATTCTACCCCATTAATATCTCCTTTACTGGCATACAGAGAAGCCAAAGTATGATAACCATTGTTAAAATCTGTTGGAAGTCTTCCATTGGGTTCGAAACTGCCCTTAGGGTAATATTTTAAGAATGCATTTCTACCTTCCTCACTTTCTTTTGGGGAAATATTTGAAAGGACTTCATCAATCTGCTTTATTTTTGCCTTTCCAGCTGTAAGCCAAAGCTGAATGGCCAAATTAAGTTCAAATGGAACAGTTGGACTAAACTGACCTGTTCCTTTATAAAAATCCAATACTCTTTGCTTGTTCTTTTCAGTCAAATCTGAAATTATTTTCTCCTTCGCAACTGATGGGCTATAATAATTATCCCTCATCAAAATGAACAGAAACTTATTAGTCTGTGCTAAAATATAATCGGATTCAATTTGGGCATCAGGTGATTTCAGATCCCCATAAATAAAATCAATGATTAAATCTTTGATAGGGTCATCAATATGCTTATCTACATAGATCAAAAATTTATAAGTATCAATGGCTTGAGTGATTCTGTCCTTTTGATCCATAGAAGACAAGAAGGAGGTCAAATAACCTGGTTCAAAACGCTCTTCTGCCAGCAAATAAACTGCCTTATCCTGATTGAGCACCTCAGGACTGCTTAGGAACACCAATGATTCCTTTCTGGCACGTTCAATGACCCGTTCATTCGCTTTTTGTTCAGCATCATACCAATAAAAGCCGCTCAATACGACCATGACCAAGATGGCAAAAAAAGTTCCTATCTTTTGGGGCCCATACTTCATAAAAGTCCGGGTAAAAAATGCATTTCTGCTGCTTCGCTTTAGAAACTCTTTTGTCTCATCCAAAAGTTTTTTGGCTTCCTTTGTTCTTAATTCATCATCCTTTTTGATTTCTGAGTATCTTTTGATCCAACCTACGTTTGGCTTACATTCCTCATACCAATTTTCAAAAAATGAAAGTGGGCCTATAGGCAACAAAAAATTCCGGCTTTTCCCATTGTCCTTCCAACGGTCCAGCTGTTTTTTAAAGTCCAAATAGATACTGTAAAATTCAAATTCCTGATTTGCCCAAGCGTTAAGTTTATTCCAGTTCCGGATCAAACTTTCATGGGTAATATCCAAAACCGTATTATCATGTAAAATATGGGTGTCAGGGTCCTCTGTCTTAAAAGGCCTGATAAATGAATTCCCTTCCTCCCTGAAAATATTCAAAACTCCTCCTACAACTTTCGAATTAAGATTATGCGTATTGATGATTTCGGTCAGTTCTCCCAAACTCATCCTATTCCGCACTGCCCTACTATTATCAATTTTGGTCAAACCACTAAAAGTCAATGCTATAATCCGCTTGGCTTCTTGTTGCGAAATGGGGTTTTCGGGATTTGTTTTATTGTAATATTCCCATGCATTTTCAAATAAAATGCTGGCATGGATTTCTATGACTTTGTTTAATCCCGTCTGATGATAATAAACCCGCTGATGCTCAGGCAAAGTTTTGAACCATTGTAGGAAAAGTTTCTGATCATTGTCGGGCAATTCATTAGCAGGCATTCCCCCAACTTTTGCATAATGAATCAGGTCCATTTCCTCAGACCCACTATCTGCTGCCAACCAAATCTGGGTCAGCGCATG
Source organism: Shivajiella indica (assembly GCF_042683085.1). Lineage (NCBI taxonomy): Bacteria > Pseudomonadati > Bacteroidota > Cytophagia > Cytophagales > Cyclobacteriaceae > Shivajiella > Shivajiella indica. Next base: position 601,241 of record NZ_JBHUIV010000025.1, read on the forward strand.
TTGTAAAATAGGTAGCTGATCCAGACCTTCAGCCAAATCATAGACCAAGCGTTCAATCAGTCTTTGGGAAATCCTGTTCCCACTCAAAATTGCAGGTTCTTCTATGACCTGCTTTAAATCCTTTCTTTTTAACCGAGGAACAAAAAACTGTGAAAAACCGATATATTCAGGCAGCCCTCTGAATGCTGAACATTGTCCTATGTAATCTGAACGCATGGTACAGACTACATACACAGGAATGTTTTTTATGAGAGCGATGCGGGCAGTTTCCAAAATCAAATTCACCACAATTTGGGAATCCTGTGAAGGGGCTTCTTTATAAAAATTTTCCGGATTGGTAAAAAATTCCTCAAACTGATCTACAATGATCATTAGGTTAGAGGCCTTTCGCTTCCTTTTCCGTTGCTCTGTTTCCTCCAATTGTTGCCACTTTTCATCCTGTTCATCTATATAAAAATCCGAATTGGTATAGAGATCAATCATTGAAGAAAAACCCCTCCTCAATTCTATTTCAACGGTGGAATCTGGGATGTTGAATTTCTCAGCAATAGCTGAGGCCATGTTCTTGACAGGACTGCGCTCAGGTCTAAAATCTGCTACCACCCAATTGGTATACTTTGCTTTAAAAAAGCCTGCTCTGGCATTGGGAATCAAACCAGCGTAAATCAAAGATGATTTTCCTTCACCGGATGCACCGGTTACCATCAGGAACTTATTCTCCTCCAACAAAGCACTAAGCTGATCAATCTGATGATCCCGACCTTTGAAATAAATGCTTTCATCTTCAGTAAATGACCTTAAACCGGTATATGGACATATATTCATATCAGCTGCTTTCATCTATATAAAAAATCCAACGCGTGTAAAACCAAGGATAATTTTTTTGAAACTCTGACCATGTATCTTTCAATTCGACATTACCAGCAGCATAGCCAAGTAGAATTTCACTTAAAAATATTGAATAATCATCATCAGAAATATTTTCCGGAAACATCCTTTTTGCCTCATAAAGGTTAGCATGAAAAGCTTGTGAACGGACAATAAATTGGATAGCGAAAATTTTCTGAGTAAGATTTTTTATGATCCTGAAAGACTGCTCTAAATTTTCTTTTGGATCAAATAAAGTACTGGCATAAGCGAGTTGGGCTTTATGGGGCTGGAATGTAGTTACTATTCCAGTCCTTTCGAATTCCACCCTTGCGGAGTCCAATAACCTTTTGGCCATTTCCGAATTGGTTTTCTTATTGAGAAGATCCTTTGCAGCATAAGCATATATAGAGGATCTATTGATTGCTTTGTTGAATGGCTTTAATAATTTTTCGATTTCCTCAAAATCCCCTGAATTCGCCAGTCCTTCTGTTGCAGTAGCTATCAATCTTAGGGAATGGTTATTGATTTGATTGCCAAATTCCCTGGAACGTAGAATGTTTAAAAGAATATCAGAATTGATTTTTCCATAGTAAGATTTCATCGCACTATTATCTTCTTTCTGATAAGCCAATTCACCTAGGTATAAGTATAGCCAGTTCAGGTCCACTTGTGAAATTTCAGGCCTCTCATTTAGTTTTGCTTCAAGTTCCTTTAAGATTTCATAACGGATCGGTTTCACAATGAAACCATTTGGTTGAAACATCTTGGAATTATAGCTAAGCATCCATGAATTGAAATAATCAAGTTCAGCTTTGGTGGGATAAAAGAAATCCAAAATTTGATTTTCAAGAAGATACTCCAGAAAAACATCAGAAAAATAATAGAAAAAGAAAACTCTTGGTTCCAAAGGAGGAAAGCCAATTCTTAAATCAGGGTAAAGAAATAAAAACTTCCTGGGAACTATAATATTGTCCGTCGCTGCAACACCAATAACCGTATTTGCCTGCTCCAAATAAGAGGAAGATATTTTATTATAATGTTCAAATGCTTTATCAAAAAATTGGACCGTAGTCAATTCATTACTTTTTGGAATTTCTTTGTTTAAACTTTTTAAAATCCCTTCATTTTTAAAAGAAAGAGCCATTAAATAATTCCTTTCATCGTTATCGGGAAGACTCTTGAGAACAGCTTCTCTGTATTTTGTATAGAAAAATCCGATCTGATCCCTGTCACTGAACTGAAGGTTTAGATTTTGCCTTTCGTCCATAAAACCGAACAAATGCAAATTATAAGATGTATTTATGCTTTTAAGCATTCTTCCCAAAAGACGTGCATAAAATTCCTCCGAAGAAATATTTTTTCTTGAAATATATCCTTTTACAAATTCATCCAATGCAGTCTCTTGTTCGTACTTATAATACACAGCGGCAATATTGGCAGCATTATCAGCCCCTGCGGCATAATCTCCCTGGTAATTGTTTTGTGCGTTGGCCAATAAAACATCCATACAATCCAATACCCTTCCAGTATTGCCCTGTGAAGCGTATAAATAGGCCAGTTGCTGATATAACCCATTAAATCTAAAGCCGTAATTGCCATTCCCTCTTGGTAGCAAATTATCTGCATCAAAATTTACGTTTATCCAATCTGATTGACTTTCATTTTCAAATGGAGAAAGAATTTGGATGAGCCGCTGAGTTTCATCCGAAGAAAATACTTTATAATTAACTGCATGTTCCAATGCAAGGGTAAGGTTCGTTATATCAGTGAAATCTTCCGGTTGGGTTTCAAGAATATGCAATACCATTCTACCCGCTCTATTGGCATTTGCTTTTTTCCAAATGTCAACTTGTGGGTCAGGATTGTAATAATAGGTCAATTCGAGTGTTACCCGTGAATCATTCAATTCTTTTAAAATAGCCGAAATTGAGGAATTGATATTACCTGGAACCGCATACTGAGCAGATAAGCTATCAGCAATGCCTAAACTTCTAAAAATTTCTTCTTTTGGTTCATCCAATCCCTGAAAAATCAACAGGGAGGCTATACCATTTGCAATATTGATTTTTTCTATTGGATCTGAAATGCTATTTACCACCTCATCAACACTGGTAAGGTCAAGTTTCAACTGTTCAATTATGAGGTATATTTTATCCTCAAATGCCACTTTAGGGTTGTTAATCAGATCCTTGGATTCCGAATGAATAGCATTGAGGACATAAGAATTCTGCTGTCTCAGGTATTGGCGAATGGCAAATGAACTGAACACCAAAAATGCCAACAAAGCAATAGCAATCCCTATCCTTTTGGCACCATACCGCATGACTGTCCTTGTCACAATATGTTTTCTGGCACTTTTGCCAAGAAATTCCTGGGAATTCCTAAGTATGGTTTTTGCATTGGTTAATTTCTTATCTTTATCTAAGTCCTCAGGCAAGTACCTGGCAATCCAATGGATATTGGGATTTAATTTATTGATCCAATTTTCAAAATAGGTCAAAGGTCCAATAGACATCAAAAAAGCATTTGATTTTCCACTTTCTACCCATCGATTGAGTTGTTGTTCGTATTCCAGATAAACAGTATAATTTTCATATTCCTCCTCTGCCCACTTTTCAAGATATTCCCAGTTCCGAATAAGACTTTCATGGGTGATATCCAAAACATCTGATTCTTGGAGCTGCTGACTTTTCTCATCCTCTAAAATAAAGGGGCGGATAAAAGTATTCCCAGGTTCACGGAAGATATTCAAGACCGCACCTATTTCCTCTACCCCAACATCTTTATTTCCAAAAATATCAGTGATCTCCCTGAGGGTCATCCTGTTTCTTACTGCCCGGCTTTGGTCAATTTTAGTCAAACAGATAAAAGCATTTTTAATAATAGCCTGCGCTAATTCTTTTTTAATTTTCTTCCCGGTTTTTTCTAAACAATAAGAAGAAGCCTGTTCAAATAATTTATTGGTATGGGTATCTAATACGTTTTGGAGGCTAGGTTCATGATAACAGTCTTTAATTATGGATGACAAGCCATCAAACCAAACATTAAATTTTTGTCTTTGATCTTCAGGTAATTCTTCAGAAGCCATACCTCCTACCATGGCATAATGAATGAGGTCCATTTCATCTTTTCCATTATTTGCGGCATGCCATATCTGATTAAGGGCATGCTGAAGGATAGGAAGCTGGTCAACTCCTTCAGTCAAATCATGGATCAGTCTTTCGGTAAGACGCCTCGTTATTCTGTTGCCGCTCAGAACTGCCGGTTCCTCAATCACTTGCTGTAATTGAGAGCGGTTTAGTCGGGGCACAAAAAACTGGGAAAATCCAATATATTCCGGCAATCCCCGAAAAGCGGCACATTGACCTATAAAGTCGGAGCGCATGGTGAAGATGATATAAATAGGTAGATCATCTTCAAGTGCAATCCTTGCTGTTTCAAGGAGTAGATTGAGTACCAGGTTGGCCTCCTGTGAAGGCACCCCTTTATCATAATTTTCCGGATTGGTAAAAAATTCCTCAAATTGATCCACCAAAATAATCAGATTGGAGGCCTTCCTTTTTAAATTATTCCTTGATTTATCATCTGATTCCTTCCATGAAATGGATTCTTCATCAAGATAGCGTTTTGAATTTTTATAAAGGTCGGCCAAGGCAGAAAATCCATGCCTTAATTCAGACTCAACTGTTGTTTCGTTAGCAATGTCCAACTGCTGGGCCAAAGCCCTACATAAATTTTTGAATGGTGATCTTTCCGGCCTGAAGTCAGCGACTGACCATTGATAATATTTTGATTTGAGAAAGCCTGATCTGGCATTAGGGATAATACCTGCATAGACAAGAGAAGACTTACCGTCTCCAGAGGCCCCGGTAAGCATTAAAAATTTATTTCTCTGAAGCTGGGCCGTTGCGGCATCTATATCGTCTTCCCTACCTTTAAAATATAGAGATTCCTCCTCTGTGAAGGAGCGCAAACCGGTATAGGGACATATTTGAAAATCCTCAAACATAAATCACCCTACTTAAGATTAACAATGGTGGTATATACTTTTTTTACCTCAGCCGGAATTTCATCTTTTGGAACGATCGTAGATACCACTTTTGGTGCTTTAAAATTCCTTGCGAGGTTGCTTCTAGGATCATCTTCCCCTACAAAGAATAAGGGGGTTGGAGAAGATGCTCCTCCAACTTCTTTCCAAATCTGTTTGATAAATGGCAAAGCCCAATCTGCTGCATATTTGAAATAAACGACAGCCAACTTACTTTTTGGGATTTGTTGTGAAGAAACTTCCCGATACTCATCTTCCCCATCCGGCATAATATTCATAATCTCAACCGGATATTCCAAGCTTAATCTGTCTGTAATGATTTTAGCATCCTCTTCATCCTGCTGGTTGAAAATAAAGAATATTTCTGTGTCTTTGGTATCATGAACTTCGACCTTTTCCTTCATCATTACTACACGGATATCATCGACTAACTGCATAGGTCCTGCACTGTTCGAAAACATCATATTGCGGGTAATATTATTACGAATATATCTGATGAATTCCTGCTGTGACGGCTTCATGGATTGTTGGGAATCCGGTTGAATCCAAATAAATGTTTGAAATTCGGAACCCGGATCATCAATTTTTTTCTTTGCTTCCATAAATTGGAATTGGGGGAAAGAAACATTATCCTCTGATTCAAACCTCCTTCCAAATTCTCCACTTAACATATGTAATGAGCAAAGACACTTCTGTATATCCTCTTTTGCGCGCTGTTTAAATATTTCATCATCAGCCGGACAATCTACAGATGGCAGAACATTGAACCCTGCTTTTTGAAGGATAATGGCCATCTCTTCCCTTCTTTCCTTCAGGTCATTGGAAGTCCATGCCAGATAAATATTGGGCTTTTGCTTTTCACCCATTTGGACTTTTGCCCCTGAAATAGAGGTGGATATTACATTTGGCCTAATTTGGGTTAAAGTCGGTGAGAAGGAAGAGTATTCAAACACGTTTTCTTTTTGGAATTGTTTGATACCTGAAATGATTTCTTTAACTGCATTGGCCAATTTATTGATCTGATTCCTATAAAGAGGTCGGTAAGAGTTGCCTTGTTTCTCATCATCAAGTGGCAGTAATGGACGGTTTACGCCATCCTCCCTAAAAATAAAATCAATGGACCTTAAACTTCCCGATAGTTCATTTTCCAATAATTTCACATCCTCCATATCAATATCATGGATTTTTACCGGAATGACCCTTGAGATGGAGTTTCCATTTTGAAGCTTGATATTATTTCCAAGTTTCTCGGATTTGATTTGTTCCTTAAAGGCCTTGAACTCATTCTGCCAAACATAGGAATTCACATCACAATAGGTTTGTGAAATAATTGGCAAGAATATCAAAGACTTGATTTTTGAAGAGACACTACCATCCTCATGTTCGAATTGTAATCTATTATCCTCAGGATTTTTGTCAAAAAAGATGGATAGCTTGTCTTTACAGGTTGCGCCTAACTCCTGATGGAGTTTTTCAACAAATTCTGTCACCCAACCATCGTAATTATTGTCATTATAACGGTAGCTGATATGGATATCGAATTCATATTCTGGTATGATGGAGGATTTGATCAGTTTGGGAGGCTTTAGTTTTTTCGGTTCAATGCCAGCTAAAAATATGCGGTAAACCTTAACTGGTTCTTTTACATTCTTTAAATTTTCTGTTCTGAAAAATTCAGATTGGATATCATTTTTATTGGATAGGTCCCTTTGAACGGATTCGGAAACCAAAATACTCGATGGGGCAGCCAAAGCCTGTATCCGGGCAGCAATATTCACTGCATCTCCAAAAATATCCCCCTCCTCAAATATTACTTCCCCCTGGTGGATCCCAATCCTCAACTCATATGCATTTGCCTCATGACAAGCTTCCTGTATTTTAATTGCGGCATATACAGCATTGCTAACTGAAGGAAAGCTTGCCATAACTCCATCACCTAATTCCTTTATCCATTTGCCACCAAATTCTTCTATGACCGGTTTATGGATTTCTCTGTTTTTCCTTAACAGCTCAAAAGCCCTTTGCTCGTCGTTTCCCATCAATGCCGTGTATCCGACTATATCAGTGAACATTATAGCTGCTAGTTGACGTAGTTGTGGCATCTTATAAATCAAACTAAATAGTACTCATAAAATAAAAGATCGAATTAAAAACTTTGATTTCTAATATAATGGATTTGAATCAAAAGCCAATATTTAATTAGCACTATTTTAATTTCATCAGAATTTTATCGGGAAAACTAATAACCTAAAAAATAAAATAATAAGACCTTAAAGTTCCTATCAATACTTACCTTCGGGAAGTAACATTAAAAAGATGTCGGATTAGGTACTTGCTTTTCAAAAACAGGTTTGAGTATATAAAAAACACCTCAATGAAACCACATTGTTCCGAACTACAACAGTGACAAAAGAACACAAAAGGTAAAGTCTAAACCCTTTCTTTGCACCGCCTATCCCAACCATTTGTCCCACTAAAGCACTAAGAAACACAAGGTTTTTAATTTTCATCTTTTGTGTTGTTTGGTGTCTCAGTGGGAAAGACAACCATATCGAAAATGGAAAGAAGATTTTTTAAACCACAACAGTCACAAAAGTGCACAAGAGAAAATACCCTTTGCATCTCTGTCTCTGAATTACACCCTCCAAAATCCGAATTCTTATGTCTTATGTCTTGTGTCTTGAGTCTTGTGTCTTGAGTCTAGTTTCCCCTTAAAACACAAAACCCCCAGGATATCTCCTGAGGGTCTTAATAATGTGGCGGCGACCTACTCTCCCGGGTGTAACCCCAGTACCATCGGCGCTGCAGGGCTTAACTTCTCTGTTCGGGATGGGAAGA
>NZ_JBHUIV010000026.1:0-741 GCF_042683085.1 Shivajiella indica
CACTTACTCTTTACATACATCCCCCTTTTGCTAAGGACATATGCAGTCTCTTGTTCGGCGTATATCCCAATTATGGAACATACACCAATACTCTGTTGCATTTTCTGCTCAACATGTCAAAGAACTGTGTTCCAACATAATGGAACGAAGTGGAGGATAACGCCTGCCTGCCGTCAGGCAGGGATTCGAACCGTTGACCCTCCCGACATCCAGTCGGGATACTCTAGCCAGATCCAATAATCTGTAAAAGTTCCATATAAACTTTTGTTTTGGTGGAGGATAACGCCTGCCTGCCGTCAGGCAGGGATTCGAACCGTTGACCCTCCCGACATCCAGTCGGGATACTCTAGCCAGATCCAATAATCTGTAAAAGTTCCATATAAACTTTTGTTTTGGTGGAGGATAACGGATTCGAACCGTTGACCCCCTGCGTGCAAGGCAGGTGCTCTAGCCAGCTGAGCTAATCCCCCATTATTTCAATATAAAGTGGGCCTGCGTGGACTCGAACCACGGACCTCTACATTATCAGTGTAGCGCTCTAACCACCTGAGCTACAAGCCCCTTATATTAATTTGATAATAAAATTTGAAAGCGGATACGAAAACGACACCCCCGGGCGTCTTTCCAGAAAGGAGGTGTTCCAGCCGCACCTTCCGGTACGGCTACCTTGTTACGACTTAGCCCCAGTTACCGGTTCTACCCTTAACGGCTCCTCGCGGTTACCGCCTTCAGGTCTACCCG
>NZ_JBHUIV010000027.1:0-1657 GCF_042683085.1 Shivajiella indica
TCCTGACTTCGACAGTCGTCAGTCCCATTTGATTATAAGTAATTGATATTTAATATTTTGTAATTTTCGGGTTGCTGATTTGGGTGTCCCAGATATGTTTTTTATTATTTTTAGACATGTTTGTACGCCGAAAACCCAATAAAAGTGGAAAGATCAGTGTTCAGGTAATCGAGAAGATTAAGGGTAAATACAGGGTCGCCAAAACGATTGGAAGCAGTTCCGTTGAGTCTGAAGTTGAAAGACTTGTTTCTCTTGGAGAAGAATGGATTAAAAACTATAAAGGCACTCTTGATATTCCGTTCAATGATGAGGAACGTATTGCCGATTCTGTCTTGGAAAGCGTGGATAACATCCTTGTCTCAGGTACAGAGCTGCTTCTGAATAAGATTTTCAGTGATATTGGGTTCAATGTAATCAAAGATGATATTTTTAGATGGCTTGTCTATTCCAGAATCAGTTTTCCTGCCAGCAAACTGAAGACCTGCGATTACCTGCTCACCTATCACGGGCTTGAGTTTCAGGTTCAGGACCTGTACAGGTACATGGACAGGCTTTACAACAATTATAAGGAAACAATCCAGCTAATCAGCTTTGAACACACCAAGAGAATACTTGGAGGGAGTATCAATATCGTTTTTTACGATGTCACCACCCTATATTTTGAAGTGGATCAGGAAGATGATCTGAGAAAGACCGGGTTTTCCAAGGAAGGTAAGCACCAGAATCCCCAGGTAGTTTTGGGACTGCTTGTTGGACTGGAAGGATATCCACTGGCCTATGAGATTTTTGAGGGCAATAAGTTTGAAGGACATACCATGATCCCTGTCATAGAGACTTTTAGGAAAAAGTATAGCTTACCAGCTCCGATTGTTGTTGCTGATTCAGGATTGCTTTCAAAAAACAATGTCAAAGAGCTGCTCGACAACGGATACGGGTTTATTCTGGGAGCAAGACTAAGAACTTCTGCAGATAAAAGGAAAGAGAGGATATTGGCCCTTGAACTTGAAAACGGTGAGAGCAGATTGCTGGATTGGGAGGACGGACTCAGAATGGTTGTCAGTTATTCAGACAGGAGAGCCAAAAAGGACAGAATCAACAGGGAGAAGGGGCTCAAAAAGCTTGAGAAACAACTAAAAACCGGGAAGCTCAAAAAAAGCCACATCAATAACAGGGGCTACAATAAGTATCTTAAAATGGAAGGAGAGGTAAAGATTGCCCTGGATATGGTTAGGTTTGAACAGGATGGAAAATGGGATGGGCTCAAAGGATATATTACAAACACAAACCTTGACAAAGACGAAGTCATCGAGAATTACAACAACCTCTGGAAGATAGAAAAGGCCTTCAGGATAACCAAAAACGAAATCAAAGTCAGGCCGGTTTTTCATTACAGACAACGCCGAATAGAAGCTCATATAAGCATCGCTTTCGTTGCTTATAAAGTGTATAAAGAGCTGGAACGTCAGCTGCTTGAAAAAGGATCCAAACTCTCACCGCAAAAAGCAATAGAAATAGCAAAAGGGATTTACACTGTTGAAATGCAACTCAAATCTTCAGGGAAAAAGCTGAGAAAGACCTTGCTTTTGAACGAGAGTCAGCGAAAACTGGCAAAAATGTTCAATTTTTGATTTTGGGTGTCCCAGTGTCGAAGTCAGGA
>NZ_JBHUIV010000028.1:0-1714 GCF_042683085.1 Shivajiella indica
TCTTATTGATATGTCTCGCAGAAAATGCAACAGGGCGACCTGAAGTAAGCTTTCGGGCTATTAGTACTGCTCGGCTTTGTCATTACTGACTTTACACCTGCAGCCTATCAACGTCATCGTCTCTGACGGCCCTGTTCGGAAGTCTCATCTCGGAGGGAGTTTCGCACTTAGATGCTTTCAGCGCTTATCTCTTCCCGACGTAGCTACCCGGCAGTGCAGTTGGCACCACAACCGGTACACCAGCGGTCAGTCCAACCCGGTCCTCTCGTACTAAGGTCAGGTCTCCTCAAACTTCCCACGCCCGCAACAGATAGGGACCGAACTGTCTCACGACGTTCTGAACCCAGCTCGCGTGCCACTTTAATGGGCGAACAGCCCAACCCTTGGGACCTTCTCCAGCCCCAGGATGTGACGAGCCGACATCGAGGTGCCAAACCTCCCCGTCGATATGAGCTCTTGGGGGAGATCAGCCTGTTATCCCCAGAGTACCTTTTATCCTTTGAGCGACGGCCTTTCCATGCAGTACCGCCGGATCACTATACCCGTGTTTCCACCCTGCTCGGCTTGTCGGCCTCACAGTCAAGCCCCCTTATGCTATTGCACTCCGCGCACGGTTACCAAGCGTGCTGAGGGAACCTTTGGAAGCCTCCGTTATCCTTTTGGAGGCGACCACCCCAGTCAAACTACCCACCAAGCAATGTCTCCGCCTCAGGCGGATTAGATACCAGGCAAACAAAGGGCGGTATTTCAACAGCGGCTCCACCGTGCCTGGCGACACAGTCTCATAGCCTCCCGCCTATCCTACACATCGTTTACCCGATACCAATGCTAAGCTGCAGTAAAGGTTCATGGGGTCTTTCCGTCCCGTTGCGGGTACACGGCATCTTCACCGTGACTACAATTTCACCGAGCTCATGGCTGAGACAGCGCCCAGATCGTTACACCATTCGTGCAGGTCGGAACTTACCCGACAAGGAATTTCGCTACCTTAGGACCGTTATAGTTACGGCCGCCGTTTACCGGGGCTTCAATTCAATGCTTCGCACTTGCGCACTAACATCCCCTCTTAACCTTCCGGCACCGGGCAGGTGTCAGGCCTTATACTTCCCCTTTCGGGTTCGCAAAGCCATGTGTTTTTGCTAAACAGTCGCCTGGGCCTTTTCACTGCGGCCCCTGATCGCTCAGGGGCGCCCCTTCTCCCGAAGTTACAGGGCTATTTTGCCGAGTTCCTTAGCCATGACTCACTCGAGCACCTCAGGATCCTCTCCTTGACCACCTGTGTCGGTTTGCGGTACGGGCGCACATACGCTTATCGCCAGAAGTTTTTCTTGGAAGCTTTTAGGGACTCTGTCCGGTTGTCCGAAGACGCCCGGTACTGTCAGGTTCGGCTAAGGCTGCGCATTTCACTGCAGCCCCAATACCTACTCCCTTTAACGCGGTATTCCGTCACCGCGCGGTCCTTTCACCGCTCCGTCACTCCGTCACCTGTATGTGCGGTATGGGAATATTAACCCATTTCCCATCGGAATCCCCTACGGGTTATCCTTAGGACCCGACTGACCCTGATCCGATTAACGTTGATCAGGAAACCTTGGTCTATCGGTGTGGGGGTTTCCCGCCCCCATTATCGTTACTTATGCCTACATTTGCTTTTCCAAAATCTCCAGCGCACATCACCATGCACCTTCACCGACGTTGGAATGCTCCCCTACCA
>NZ_JBHUIV010000029.1:0-1247 GCF_042683085.1 Shivajiella indica
TTAATGCCGTTTAGTTAGCGGTTAATTGACTGAATTTCACTATATTAGAGATATAAAATAAGGCTTCCGAAAGCAGGGAGTGCAGGAAGCCTTAAAACTTTAATTGTAAATGAATTCAAGTTAAAACTAAGTTATGAAAAATTTATCATCGAAAGTAGGACTTCGGTGAAAGATTTTCTTCGTGACCGTTTCTTTTCTTTTGAAGTTCTCGTGCTTTTTATTTTGTCAAAGAGCAACAAAGGACTTAATATCTGTCTTGAAGAGTTTTTCGGGGAATCTTCCTTCTCGCCCACTAAAAGTGCATTTACCCAGGCCAGGAAAAAATTGTGCTACACAGTTTTCAAAAAGCTTAACAGGTTGATCTGCAGTCTTTTTTACGAACATGCAAAGTTCAAGAAATGGAAGGGGCACAAGGTGCTTTCTGTTGATGGGTCAACGCTAGAGCTCCCAGATCATCCCTCTATGTCAGAGAAGTTCAGCTATCATGGTTTTGGGCCCAATGCAGATGCAGGGCATTATATGAGCAGGATATCCTATCTATATGATGTTTACAACGGCCTTGTACTGGATGCTGGCATGGAAAGCTATACCACTTCAGAAGCCACTCTTTGCCATGACCATCTTGGACATATTAAAGAAGGGGATCTTCTTGTATGCGACAGGTTTTATGCATCCCTGAGACTTTTCTTTGAGCTCAAAGGAAAAGGGGCCGACTTTCTTTTCAGGATGAAGGACAATTGGTGGAAATGTGTCGAGGATTTTTCCGCAAGCAGTTCCACTGATGCGGAATATACGCTAATACTTCCTCCAAAGTACAGTTGGCTGCTTGAAAAGTATCCCTCATTGTCCCAAACGATGACCGTAAGACTGATCAAGAAAAAGAACAGGAAGGGTAAAATATCAATATATGCGACTTCGCTGTTGGACAGGAAAAAATATACCGCCTCCTCACTCATAAACCTGTACAAACAGAGATGGGGAATAGAAGAAGCATATAAACTGATCAAATCAAGACTTGAAGTATCTGATTTTTCAGGCAAAACAGCATGGGCGGTCCAGCAGGACTTCTATGCCAAGACTCTGATCATCTCACTCTGCAACATTATTTGTTATAGAGTGGAGCCTAAAACCAAAACAGGACGAAAATCAAAGTCAGCAAGGACCTTGATAATCAATAAAACATATGCACTGTCAAAAACAAAATCCTTGATATTGAAAATCAGAGGTTTAATTGGTGAATTAGAAGA
>NZ_JBHUIV010000030.1:0-2156 GCF_042683085.1 Shivajiella indica
TGGCTCCGGGATGGAGATTGCACCGGGTGAGTTTGTGGTCTCTAATGGGACAGCTATGGCAGAGTGGTTATATGGGCTGGAACCGGGTACCACGTATCATTTTGCAGTATTTGAATACAATGGAACAGGATCGGAAACTTTTTACCTCACTGATCCCTATTTGGCAGGAACTGGAAGCACTCTTTCAACTCCAATGATTCAATCCAGCAATGCCTTTATCAGTAGCAGAAGTAATAACTCTATCAATATTTCCTGGACTCGGGGCGATGGTGCAAATCGGATTTTGATCGGAAGAAAGGATGGGCCTGTAAATGTGGAGCCTCAGGATCTTACCAATTACAGCACTTCTGCCAACTTTGGGACAAGCTGGACTGAAATAGGAACAGGAAACTTTGCACTTGCAGCCGGTAACGGAAACAATGTAAATATTACCAACCTTGAGCCGGGTACCAATTATAATTTTGCGCTTTTTGAATACAATGGATCCCAAGCCAAGCTTTACCTCAGACCGGGATATTCTTTTGCTTTGGCCACTTTTGGAGAAAGACCAACTGTTCAGACTTCGAATGCCACCTATTCCAACATTGGTTTCAATTCATTTGATGTTTCTTTTGTCAAAGGAAATGGAACTAGAAGACTGGTATTGGCTAGGGCAGGGTCTGCTGTCAATGCCGGTCCTGCTGATTTTGCATCTTATTCTGCAAATTCGACTTTTGGCCAAGGGGATGAGATTGGTTCAGGAAATTTTGTGGTTTACAACGGTCTGGATGAAAATTTCAGTCTTGCAGGATTGAGTCCCGGAGTCACTTATCATTTGGCATTTTTCGAATATACCGTTTCTGAACAGGGTGAATTGTATTTGGCTCCAGCCTATACCTCGACTCAAGCTACCTTTGAGAATTATGATCTGGCTATTTCTGCAGTGCTCAGTCCTGAATCGTCCTGTGATTTGAGTGAGGCAGAAAAAATCATTGTTGAAGTTTCCAATTTAAGTTCTACTCCTGTAGAGGTCTTTAGCTTGGGATACTCTATTAATGGAGGAACTCCTGTGATAGAAGAGGTTTCAGGAGAAAACCTTCTTCCAGGCAATGGTACTTTTACTTACACTTTTATTCAATCAGCTGATTTCTTTAATGAGGGAATTTATGATCTAAGGGTCTTTCTGATTCTTGAAGGGGACATCAATCGAGAAAATGATGAATTGACTGTATCTGTGGAAAATTATCCTGTCCCCATTGTATCTGTCACCGAAGATACCTCAATTGTAGAAGGGGAATCCCTGCTTCTTGAGGCTACAGGAGGTGTAGAATATTTGTGGAGTACTGGGGAAACAACAGCTAGTATTACGGTGCAGCCTACCGAAACCACAGTCTACACAGTTTTGATAACAGACCAAAATGGATGCTCTGCAGAGCTTTCTGTTCAAGTAGAAGTCCTACCTAATCCTTGTGGAGGTCTTTGTCCTGAGGGTTCGATCTGTTTTAACGGACAGTGTATTCCCGAGATTCTCACGGTTACGGGAACAGTCCGGGATTTGGATACCAATGAACCGTTAGCCGGTGCAAAAATAACATTAGATGGGGAGTGTACGCTTTGTCAATTTGATTGGACTCAGGATGTGTTTACGGATTCTGAGGGTAATTTCAATGTCCAACTTTCCTATGGATCCAGCCTTAATTTTTCCAAGTCGGGCTATCTGAATGTATCCTTTGGTCCTGTGACTGCAGATGTGCCGGATGCGGTGGTTTTGATGGAAGCAGGTGATCCGTTATGCACGGGCATAGAGTGTCCTGAAGGTTCGATCTGTTTTAACGGACAGTGTATTCCCGAGATTCTCACGGTTACGGGAACTGTCCGGGATTTGGATACCAATGAGCCGTTAGCCGGAGCAAAAATAACATTGGATGGGGAGTGTACGCTTTGTCAATTTGATTGGACTCAGGATGTGTTTACGGATTCCGAGGGGAATTTCAGCGTACAGCTTAGCTATGGATCCAGCCTTAATTTTTCCAAATCGGGCTACCTGAATGCATCCTTTGGTCCTGTGACTGCAGATGTACCGGATGCGGTGATTTTGATGGAAGCAGGGGATCCGTTATGTGCGGGTATAGAGTGTCCTGAGGGTTCGATCTGTTTTAACGGACAGTGTATTCCCG
>NZ_JBHUIV010000031.1:0-721 GCF_042683085.1 Shivajiella indica
TGTCACGTCCTGAAATAGCTTGACAGATTAAGTCAAACTAAAAACAGGAAAAAGATGACAAAAACGGTTCGAGAAATCAACAGGTACAGTATTAGCTTTAAGAAGCAAGTAGTGGAGGAGCTGGAAAAAGGAAGTTCCTATTCTTATCTTCAAAAGAAGTATGATATTAGAGGAGCGGAGACGATCCAGAGGTGGGTCAGGTCCTTTGGCAGGGATCATTTGTTAAACAAAAGTGTTAGAATAGAGACTATGGACGAGAAGAGAAGACTTAAGGAACTGGAAGAGGAGAACAAGAGGTTAAAACTGGCCCTGGCCGATTCGATAGTTGCCAACAAGATGCTTGAGACGCTGATAGATGTTGCCAATGATGAATACAAGACGGATTTAAAAAAAAACTTTGGCAACGGGCTGTTTCCAAAAGGTCTGAAGAAGTGAGCGTTAAGTCCGGTTGTGCTTACTTTGGTCACAGTAGGTCAGCATATTATGGTTGGATGGACTCCAAGCTGAAGGAGGAAGCACAATACGATCTGGTATTGGAGTTTGTCCGGGATCACCGGAGGATTCATCCGATGATGGGGACAAGAAAGCTTCTGGAGCTGATCAGAGAAGATACCGAGAAGTTAGGGATCAGCATAGGAAGGGACAGGCTCTTTGGCTTGTTACGTTCGGAAGGCCTGCTGGTCAAGCGCAAGAAGAAGTATGTTGTTACAACACAGTCATT
>NZ_JBHUIV010000032.1:0-634 GCF_042683085.1 Shivajiella indica
ATCCTACGCTTCGGTATTACACTTGATGCCCGTTTATTATCGACGCCCTGCCGCTCGACCAGTGAGCTGTTACGCACTCTTTAAAGGAATAGCTGCTTCCAAGCTAACCTCCTGGCTGTCTAAGCAGCTGGACCGCCTTTGTTCAACTTAGTGTAAATTCCGGGACCTTAGCGGTAGGTCCGGGTTCTTTCCCTCTCGGACTCGGACCTTAGCACCCGAGCCCTCACTGCCGTTACCGTATCAATGCATTCGGAGTTCGTCAGGATTTGGTAGGATGTGACTCCCCCTAGTCCTATCGGTAGCTCTACCTCATCAATACGTTCCACGACGCTGTTCCTAAAAACATTTCGGGGAGTACGAGCTATTTCTCAGTTTGATTGGCCTTTCACCCCTACCCACAGCTCATCCGGAAGCTTTTCAACGCTTATCGGTTCGGCCCTCCAGTACGTGTTACCGCACCTTCAGCCTGGCCATGGGTAGATCACAAAGTTTCGCGTCTACCCCCACTGACTACGCGCCCTGTTCAGACTCGCTTTCGCTCCGGCTGCCCCCGTCTACGGGGTTAACCTCGCCAGTGAGGTGTAACTCGTAGGCTCATTATGCAAAAGGCACGCCGTCATCCTGACAAAGTCAG
>NZ_JBHUIV010000033.1:0-511 GCF_042683085.1 Shivajiella indica
GCCAGGCCTCAGGTAAATCCTTCCACTACTCCCGTTGAATTCAAAAATTGAAAAGTGATACGTCTGGTTAGGAGAAAGATTCGTCAAATTCATACTGGTGCCCGATCCGTTGTAGATCGAGTAATTTCCGGGGCTCAATTGGACCCCGTTGCCAAATGAAGGGCTTGATCCATAGCCGACCAGGTCCACTGGCTCCGCATCTACCGGAGCACCTACTCGGGCCACGATCAGACGGGAAGAGCCGTCTCCTTTGGTCCAGTTTAAGGTCATCGAATTCCCCGTAACATTGCTGAAAGTCAAATCACTCGCCTGAACCGTTGGACCTGTCAAGGTACTGCCTGAGCCTGCCAAATAGGGATCTTTCAGATAAAAAGTCTCCGACCCCGTTCCATTGTATTCAAATACTGCAAAATGATACGTGGTACCCGGTTCCAGCCCATATAACCACTCTGCCATAGCTGTCCCATTAGAGACCACAAACTCACCCGGTGCAATCTCCATCCCGGAGCCA
>NZ_JBHUIV010000034.1:0-262722 GCF_042683085.1 Shivajiella indica
GCCGTTCAGGTTGTCCTCCAGGTTGTCGTTCCAGATCTTCACGTTAGAACGGTACGAACCGCCCAGCCACAGACGCTCCATGAACAGGAACATCCCGTTAAGATCGTAGGACGTCGGCGCACCCTTAACTTCCTTCACCAAAAAGCTCGGCTTGAACTGAAGCTTGTCCCCAAGAGGGAAAATCGCCCCCGCCGTAAGGAAAAAATGTACGTCGTGGAACGCAAGCGCGATGTCCTCACGCTCAAGGGATCCCTTCCCCACAAGGTTGTACGCGCTCAGCCCCGCATAGAACCTGCTGCTGTGCCAGAAGGCACCAAGGTTCATGTTCGGCGTCAGCATCGTCAGACGGCCCTCCGGGATGTTCGGGTCGTTCGGGTCGTTGTAGCGCAGCATGTCCCCGTCTATCATATAGTCCGAAAAACCGCCGCTCGCACCAAGGCTGAAAAAGGAATCGTCACCCGTCTGCAGCCTGTACGCATAGGTCAAAAGTGCCGTCGTCGTACGGGTCGGACCGATCTGGTCGGTAAGAAAGGACGCACCGAAACCCATCTTGCCCTCATTGGCACTCAGGTCGGCTGTCACCGTAAATGTGCGCGGGGCACCCGGAAAATCCATCCACTGGCTCCTGTACGTGCTCTGTACATAGCCCTCGTTCTTGTAGCCCGCATACGCAGGGTTGATGTGGAGGCCGTTGAATATGTACTGGCTGAACTGCGGCAGCTGCTGGGCCTCCGTACGGCCCGCTGACATCGCAAAAATGCCCGCCGCCAACAAAATGTTAAAAATCTTTTTCATCACTTCTCGGTTTATTTGATTTATATGGTCCTTTGCCGCATTTACAGGCCGCGGCAGCCCTCTCTTTTCCGGGACACTCAATCCGTCCCGATTCCTGTTTTCAATCCGGAACCGGCCCTTAGGGACCGGTTTTTGACCCTCACAGGTCAACAGATAAAGTTCCAAATAACTTTTATGACGTAAACATACAGTTTTTTGCTTTTCATGTCAAGCATTAACCCAAATATTTTTTTATCTAAATACAAAAAATTTATTTTAAAATACTTTTTTGTAGGGATGAAAATGATTGAGAAGGTATAAAAAAATAGGAAAAGACACAAAAAAAGGGCTTTTTAGCCCTTTTTTGTTTTACTAAGTTTTTCACTTTTAATTTTTTGGAGGTATTCCTTGATCAACCTCATTTTTTGATTATCTCCCAAAATCTCTTGGGGAATAATCCTTTCCAAACTCCAGTACATAACAATATAAACTTGGGTGATGATAAAATAACGGGTGAATGTGTGAAATGTTTATTTCAAACAGATTCCAATATGAAATAAATTTTTCTCCTTTCAAAATACTTACTTAAATTAATCAACCAATCCATAGAAAAAAGAATAACCATGGAAATTACCGTAGAAATAACAGCTTCTCTTATAGATCAAGTTTTTACAGCACAAAAAAAACAATCCCTGATCATGAGACAAAGCACTGCTAACCAGCGTATTGCTTTGTTAAATAAATTGATGAATTGGATAAAATCCAATATGGAAGACATCAATAGGGCCATTCATGCAGATTTTAAAAAGCCATATCCTGAAATCAGTATAACGGAAATTTACCCTGTAACCTCTGAAATCAAACATGCGATCAAGCATCTTGATGCCTGGATGAGGCCAAAAAAAGTACATACCCCTATTACCATGTTGGGTAGTGAATCCTATATCCACTACGAACCTAAAGGGACATGCCTGATTATTGCCCCCTGGAATTATCCCTTCGGTCTGGCATTGGGACCTCTGGTATCTGCCCTAGCAGCAGGATGCACAGCTATCATCAAGCCCTCAGAAATGACCCCCCATACTTCCGCTTTGGTCAGGAGATTGGTAGAGGAAACCTTTGATAGAAGCCAAGTGGCGGTTTTTGAAGGGGATGTCGATGTCGCCCAAAAATTATTGGCAAAACCATTTGATCATATCTTCTTTACAGGAAGCCCATCTGTTGGTAAAATTATCATGAAAGCTGCAGCAGAACACCTGAGTTCTGTGACCCTGGAATTAGGTGGGAAATCTCCGGTAATTATTGATTCAAAAACAGACATTAAAGATGCAGCCGAAAAAATAATAGCGACAAAATTATTGAATTGCGGACAAACCTGTGTGGCCCCTGATTATATCCTTGTACATGCTGCGGTAAAAGAGGCTTTGTTACATGAACTCAAAGAAAATATCCAAAAAATGTACGACCCCAAAAACAAAGGGGTGGAAAAATCAAAAGACTATACACGAATTGTAAATGGCAAACATTTAAAACGAATCAAACACCTCTTGTCAGATGCGGAAATGAAAGGTGCTCAAATTTATTGGGGAGGATATGTCAACGAGGAGGACAATTTTTTTGAACCTACGATTTTATCCGGATTGTCCGAAGAAATGGATATCATGCACGAGGAAATATTTGGTCCTGTTTTGCCAGTAATTACTTATGCTGATTTGGAAGAAGCCATCAACTACATCAATCTCAAACCGAAACCGCTTGCCCTATATGTTTTCTCCAAGGATAATGAGATGATCAAAAGAGTCATTAGAGAAACCACCTCTGGTGCGACAGTGGCCAATGATTGCGCGCTCCATTTTTTACAAAACGAATTGCCATTTGGGGGGGTCAATAACAGTGGTGTGGGCAAGGCGCATGGACACTTCGGTTTTTTAGCCTTCAGCAATGAAAAAGCAGTAATGAAACAAAGAATTGGACTGACGGCAGTGAAGCCTATCTATCCTCCTTATGGAATCAAAAGCAAAAAAATTATCGAAAGCCTATTGAAGTGGTTTTGACTTATCAGATCAAAATATTTTACCTGCAAAATAATGTCTCAACAATGAATACGAAAATCTATGGATTTATCATTCTTTTCTTCCTATTTACAACAAGCAGCATGGGACAACAACTTAGACCAAGAGAATATGGGATCAGGATTGGGATAATGCAGCCCGGACAGTTAAATGGTATTACCGATGTCAAAGGGGTTTCAGTAGGTCATTTAACAAAAATTGAAGGTGAAACTATCAGAACAGGCGTAACCGCTATAATACCACATTCAGGCAATCTGTATCAGGAAAAAGTGCCCGCTGCAGTATTTGTAGGAAATGGTTTCGGAAAATTGGCAGGAAGCACCCAAGTAGAAGAATTGGGGAATCTGGAAAGCCCTATTATTTTAACAAATACTTTAAGTGTAGCTGAGGGAATTAAGGGGATAATTGAATATACATTAAATATTCCGGGTAACGAACAGGTTCAATCGGTGAATGCCATTGTTGGTGAGACAAATGACGGATTTCTCAATGATATCCGCGGTCAACATATTACCAAAGAAGATGTATTAAGCGCTATTAAAAATGCAACAAACCAAGGCGTCGAAGAAGGAAATATAGGGGCAGGAACCGGGACAGTTTGTTTTGGATTTAAAGGTGGCATTGGGACTGCATCGAGAAAACTTCCCGAATCACTAGGCGGGTATACTGTAGGTGTATTGGTCCAAAGTAATTTTGGAGGCGTCTTACAAATTGATGGTGTTCCAATAGGGTTTGAATTGAATCAATACAGTTTTAAAAACCAATTGGAATCTGTGGATGGATCCTGTATGATTGTTGTGGCTACAGACGCTCCGATAAACGAAAGGAATCTAAAAAGGATGGCTCAAAGAGCCATGATGGGACTGGCTAAAACCGGGGGAATTGCTTCCAATGGTTCAGGTGATTATGTTATTGCCTTTTCAACCTATGGATCTAACCGCATTAGACATCAGGAAAATCCCTTAGTTTTAGAAACTCCTCAATTGCTAAGGAATGATGACATGAGTCCTCTTTTTTTGGCAACAATTGAAGCTACGGAAGAAGCAATTATCAATTCGCTCTTCACAGCTCAGGATATGGTCGGGAAGGAAAACAGAGTAGTTAAGTCTTTACCTGTTGATAAAGTCCTTGAAATAATGCGGAAATACAACCGTATGCATTAATACACTATAAATCATCTATATTGGATAAATAAAATTCCGCCTGACGGAGGATTTCTTCCTTATCCTTCATTTTTGACCAAGTCCTATAAACCATCCCGATTCTGGGGTTTTTTGCCAATTTATCTTCGTGCCTGACATAGAAATGCCAGTATAAACTGTTAAAAGGACAAGCCCTTTCTCCTGTTTTTTTTGATTTACTGTAAAAACATCCATTACAATAATCACTCATTTTATCAATGTAGTTTGCTGAAGATACATAGGGTTTAGTGCCGACTATACCACCATCTGCATATTGACTCATTCCCCTTGTATTGGTTATTTCAACCCATTCTATAGCATCAATATAAATTCCCAAATACCACCTATCCACCGCATCGGGATGGACACCTGCAAGCAAAGCAAAATTTCCGGTTATCATTAGCCTTTGAATGTGATGGGCATAGGCATATTCCAATGATTGGCTAATGGCAAGTTTTAGGCAGTTCATTTTGGTCTTCCCAGTCCAAAAGAAATCCGGAAGCTTCCGCTCATGAAGAAAAAAGTTGAGGGTAGCAAATTCAGGCATCTTTGCCCAATATATCCCCCGCATGTATTCCCTCCATCCGATAATCTGACGGATAAATCCCTCGACCTGGGAAATACCAATATTATTCTGATTTTCATACCAGTAATGCTCCACTTTCTTTACCACTTCCAAAGGTGAAATCATTTTTACATTAAGACTAAAACTTAACCTGCTATGAAAAAGAAAGATATCTCCTGAATACATGGCATCCTGGTATTCTCCAAACCTGGGAAGCAATTGATGACAGAAATATTCCAATAAATCCAGGCTTTCTTCCCGGGTTGTTGGCCAGATGAATTTTTCTGCATTGATTTTTCCAAAGGTTTTTACCCCTTTCATTTTCAATAAATGCAATATTTCAGTAACATTTTTGGAATAGCTCTTGGGCGGTTTGATCAATAAGGGGTCTTTTAATTTATTCCTGTTTTCCTGATCAAAGTTCCATTTTCCGGCGATGGGTTCACCTCCCTTCATTAAAATGCCGTATTTTTTCCGCATTTCCCTATAAAATGTTTCCATCAAAAAAGTTTTCTTCCCTTTAAAAAATTCAGACAGATAAGATCTGGAAGTCAAAAAATGTTCAGTATCATATGCTTTGGAAGAAATGTTCAATTCCTTACAAAGACTATTTATTTGTTGATCTAACCTATATTCATCCGGAAGCTGGTATTCAAAATGTGTAGCGCCACTTTCTTCTATTAATTTTTTAAGATTTTTTTCAAGGTCCTGTTCATTTTCGGGATTATCCAAAGTCAAATACAAAACCTCGTGTCCTTGTTCTTTTAGCCATTCGCTGAAGTTTCTCATGGACACAAAAAAAGCGATGACTTTCTGCACATGATGTCTTACATAATCAGTTTCCTGTCTCATTTCCATCATAGCATAAAGCACCTGCTTGTTTTTTTCTTTAAACCAAAGGTGTTGGCAGTTAAGCTGATCTCCTAGAATCAATCTTAAAATCTTGGACATAAAAAAAGGGATTATGACACCATAATCCCTTTAACGGTCTATTTGTTCAAAAAAATCACTATATAAAATAGTGTCATCAGTATTTAAAACAAGGCAAAATGCTGCCTTTACGTCCGGCTTGTTTTTGATCACCGGTCAAAAAAGATAATCTCATAGATACTTCATGGGCACCACCAGTATTTGCCTGTCCAAGATTGGAAAGGGTAAAATCATAACTATAGCCAATATCAAGGCCATTACCAAGTGCAATTCCCAAAAGCCCAATCAAAGATTCACTATTGGGCATCCCATTGCCCATCGTTGGCAGCCCCCTATACCATATTCCAAAAACCAAAGGTTGGATATTCATTTGTGCTCCTACATCCAACTGGTTGAAGGGATCCTGGTGCTTGTAATTGAACGCCAAAACAAGTTCTCTCCTGTTTTGGGTATTGTTCATAAAATTATTCACCATCCCATTTGATAAATCAAACTTCAGACCACCATGGGCAGAAAGTTTCATGGGCCATTTACTGATCTGATCATCCACAAAAGAAATATTGGGCTGGGTTACATGGTGGGCAGAGATTCCAATCCATCCATACTCATTGTTGAACAGCATACCAAAATGGTAATCCATATAACGGTGTCTGCTATCCTTGCCCAACAATTCTCCACTAAAATCACCGATTGCTCCGGAAGTTTGGTCTATTTGACTACCGAATACAAATTGACTCAGGTTGGCATCTCTGGAAAAAAAACTTGCCTGCCCTCCAAATCTTAAAAAACTATTGAAGCCGAGCTGGACCCGGTAAGAATAGGCAATACCAACCTCAGAAGTCCTCAGGCCCGCCATAGTCTCATTCATACCATTTAAAATTAAACCCAAGCCACTGTTTAAATTGAAAAAATAATGATCTATGTAAGCAGAATAGGCATTGAGACTATGGTCCAATCCAGGCCATTGGTTTCTGTAGTTTACCCCGAATCTTGTCATTTCTGATGACCCAGCAAAAGCAGGATTTAAATAAATTGGAGCTGCATAAAATTGAGAGAATTGGATATCCTGGGCTTTAACCAAAAATGCCAATGTCATCATGCAATATGTTAAAAATATCCTTTTCATAAATTATCTAACAATGGTAAGCGTACCAGTTTTTTGAATAGAATCCCCGCTGATAGTGCTCAATGAAATTTTATAGACATAATTACCCGTTGGAAGCAATTTGCCCATATAGGTGCCGTCCCATCCGTTTCCTTCCAGCCCCTGATGGGTATAAAGAGGTTCTCCCCAATGATTAAAAATGTTCATTTCGAAACTGACCACACCTTTTAATACAGGCATGAAAAAATCATTGAGACCATCTCCGTTTGGAGTAAAAGCATTGGGAATGGTAATCCATTCATCTTTTTCCAAAACCCTTACTGATTTTCGCTGTACTGAGGAACATCCATAGATATCATAAGCCCTTAATACCACATCAAATTCACCCGGATTTTTAAAAACATGAACAGGATCTCTTTCGCTTGCAGCTGCCCCATCACCGAAATCCCATTCCCATGCTATAAAATCTTCAGCAATCTCACTTTCAAAAACCAATGGTTCCAAAACCTGTACTTCAGACTCTGAAGAAATGGATAGTTTCCTTACCTTGAAATCTATCCTGCCAGCTATACTATTATCAAATGGAAATTCAATTCTTATTTTTTCTGTTGTCCTACAACCAAAACTATCCACCACTTCCACCTCAAATTCTCCCGGTTGATTAAATTCAATCTCTTGTTTATCGGTAACTCCATTGCTCCAATTAATGGTATAAGGACTTTTTCCTCCCTCAATTCTTACCCAGGCATAACCTTTTGCCTCTCCGTTTTCACAGTTTACATCAATTGAGCTCTCTATCTTAGCGGATAACTTAATTGGCTGCTCAATCTCCACTACTGTGCTTATTTCACAGCCATTAGCATCTTTAACTTTTAGCGTATAGGTCCCTGAGGGTAGATCTTTAAGGTTTTTACTACTTGCCCCATTGTTCCATAAAAATGTATAAGGTTCCTGTCCTCCTTTGACCTCAACATCAATTTCTCCTTCATTTGAACCAAAACACTGGTTATGCCTGACCCTGCCTACAGACAATTCCATAGAGGAAGGTGATTTGATTTCAAATGATTTGGTAACGGTACATCCGGCAGTATCTGTGATGGTCACTTCATAGATACCTGCTTCAAGGTTTTCAATATCTTTAGAAGTACTACCATTAGACCAAAGGAAGGAATAAGGAGCATTTCCCCCAGAAAGCACTAAAGAAATTGCACCCTTTGCATTGTCTGAACAATTGATTTGTGTTACATTTTCCTTGATTTCAAAGGAATCTGCCCCGGATTTTATTTCGAAAGAGAGTGTAGCATCACAATTATACATATCTATTACCCTGACTGTATAAGTTCCAGGCGCCAGATTTTCTGCTTCCAATTCATCCGTCAAACCATGACTCCACTCAATTTTGTATGGTTCTCCTCTTCCAAATTTGATGTTGATTTTTGCGCTTCCATCCGAATTATTTGAACAACTTGCTTGCTGAATAGCTCCCATTTCTACGATCAGGGGAAAAGGAGGCTGTATGATAATCCGCTCCTCATGTTCTTTGCCATTACTGTCCTTGATAAATACAGTGTAAGTACCCGCGTATAAATTATACCGGTTTTGAACCTTCTCGAGGTTATTCCAGGTAAAAGAATAGGGTGGCAAACCACCTGTGACTTCCAAAATGATATGCCCTCTGTCCAAATGATGACAAAGCGCAAGTTTACCGGATACCTTGACAGTTAATTGTGACTCTTCCGTTTCTGATTCTCCCGAAAAGGATGGTATTCCTAATCCATGATTTCCTAGAGAATAAGTTCCCCACAACTTGGGCAAAGCCAAAGCAAATCCAATCTGAAAAATCAGAAGGCTTATGAGTAAAAAACTTATTTTCCTAAAGAATGACATGTCCTATGATTGATTGCAGCATATAGGGTCTTTACAAGCATAGATTTTGTTATTTGCGCATATAATTTTGTATTTCATTTTTTAAAATAAAATTTTATGCTTTTCAAATAAAACAAAATGATATACTTACACTCTGTCTATTTTTCTTAATTTATTAAAGAAAATATGGAATATGCAAGTTTCGAAGGGGTGTGCTAATAAACAAAATACGTCTTAAAAAAGTGAAATTTTTCCCGCTATAATACCATATTCAAAAAAATCAGGCCAATCAGCTTTTTATTTGATTTAAAATGAAGGTTTGAAATATTTGATAGAGTTATATTCTTAAAAAAAAATTAAAAAAAATTTCAATTTGGTTTAGCGTTTCATATTAAGAACCATTAAGAAGTCCAATTTTGGTGTACAATCAAGGAAAAATAACAAAAAAAGCTGCGGTGAAATTCCGGCAGCTTTTTTATCTCTTTAAAAATTTTGAATCAAATCTCAATTTGAACCTGATGTCTAAGAATATCATCAAAGGTCTCTCTTTCCCGGATTAGGTTTGGCTTGCCATTCAATATTAAAATTTCCGCGGGCCTCAATCTTGAATTATAGTTGGAGGACATAGAGAAACCATAAGCACCTGCATTTTTTATTGCAATGATATCACCTTCCTGGACTTCTCTTAATTTCCGGTCAGCTGCTATAGTATCCGTTTCACAGATATATCCAACAATAGTATAGACCCTCTCAGGCCCATCCAATTTGGAAATATTGACCACATCATGGTAGGCATCATACATCATGGGCCGAATAAGATGGTTCAAACCTGAATCTACCCCCACAAAAGTAGACGCGGGAGTGGATTTAACTATATTCACTTTAACTAAAAGGTATCCTGCTTCGGAAACAAGGAACTTTCCGGGTTCAAACCAAATTTCCAATTCAGATCCATATTCCTTACAAAACTCCTTAAAAGCCTTTGATACCTTATTTCCTACATCCTTGATGTTGGTGGATATGTCTCCAACTTTGTAGGCCACTTTGAAACCACCACCAAAATCGAGAAACTTTAACCCTTTAAATTCCTTTGCTGCATCAAACAAAATTTCAGCACCTTTCAAGAATACCTCTGCATCCAAAATATCAGAACCTGTATGCACATGAAGGCCAATTACATTCAGACCATAGGCATCAACCACTTTATGCACATGCTTCAACTGTAAAATGGAAATTCCAAATTTACTGTCTATATGACCAACCGAAATTTTGGCATTTCCACCGGCAAGAATATGGGGGTTCAGCCGGATACAGACCGGCACCTTATTTCCATAATAAGTACCGAAATGTTCCAACATGGGAATATTATCAATGTTGATCATCACTCCCAAATTAACTGCTTCCTGAATCTCATCAAAGGAAACTGAATTGGGCGTATACATGATTTCCTGGGGTTCAAATCCTGCATACATGCATAATTTGACTTCCTCAATTGAAACAGCATCTACCCCGGTTCCTGCCTTTTTCACCAACTTCAGGATATTGATATTGGAAAGAGCCTTTGTGGCATATTTGATCCTCAACTTTACCGTTGAAAATGCTTCTTGGAGCTTTTTTATCTGGCCCAGGATTTTATCCCCATCATATACATATAAAGGTGTACCATAATCCTTTGCTAGCTGGGTCAAAGAAACCCCCTGAATTTGATACTGATTGTCCTTGATTTCCATGAAATTAATTTTAAACGCCAAAGATAAGGATTGGATAGCAATAAAAAAGGAGCATGGAAACTTGTCTTTATTCTCAGATTTAACATTTTCGGATTTTTGGGATTCCAATAAAATGTATGAAAATCTACAATTTAATGGATTCAATACATGGTCATTGGGCTGTTAAAAATTGTTAAGCTCCTGACCAAGCTTATTTTATCCTGTAAATTTGCAAAATGTCAAAAGCCCAAATGAAATTAATCATCTTTTTGATGTCAATCGCCAGCATAGGGCTGATTGGTTTCCAGTATTATTGGGTGAACAATGCCTTGCGTATCAATGAAGAAAATTTTGAACAAAACGTTTATCAATCATTATCTTCTGCAATAGATCAACTCGAGAAAGGGGAAACAAGTGACATTTTTCTTTCATATTTGGCAAAAGATACCCTCCTGCAAAAATCTCTTTTTCAGAAAATTGAACCTATTGAGGTCCAGATAAGGCAAAGACCTGTTGTGCGTAGGAGACCTTCATTGACTGATTCCATGATGAAGCAGCCCATGCCTTCAGTAAGTCAGAGGTTTAGAAGACTTGTAGAATCTAGGGGTATGGACTTATCTTTATTTACCGATTTGGATAACTTTTTCAGTTACCTAACCCCCCAGATTGCTTCCTCTATTTTTACCCCTGACGAGATGGCCATACTTTTGGAAGAAAGGGAAAGACAGCTACAATACCTTAATTCCATCGAATCTTTCGGTAGGAACAGGTATGGCTTTGATCAGGAATTTATAGAGGAATACAATGTACCAAGGGATGCTTTGGAAAAAATAAGGTACACCAATTTGAAGATTGAGGCCATGAACCAGGCCTGGGAAGAGTTACTGGAAGGCCAAAAGGATATTTTGGAGCGTATAGATTCTGCCCAGGTAAAAGCGCTGATAAAAAACCATTTAAAAGAAAGAGGGATTGATCAATCTTTTGAATTGGGCATCCTCGATGATGAAGGAGAACTGATTCCATTTGGGCCAATAAAAGATGCGAATATGCTTTCCCAGGGAATTCAGGCCAGATTGTTCCCCAGTGACCTCCTGGGGAAAGAGAATTTTGTATTGATCAATTTTCCCAACAAACGCCTATTTATACTTCAGCAAATTTGGCTTCCTGTATTGAGTTCCATGTTGTTTATCGGAATAGTCATTTTCTGTTTTATCTATGCTATAAAAGTCATTATCAGGCAAAAAAACTTGTCTGATATTAAAAATGACTTCATCAATAATATGACCCATGAGTTTAAAACACCCATTGCAACAGTAAGTTTGGCTGTGGAAGCCTTGCAGGATCCGGAATTGCTTAACAAGGATACTTTTAGAAATAGGTATATTGGGATTATTAAAGATGAAAACAAAAGATTGGGCACTCAAGTCGAAAAAGTGCTACAGGCAGCAACTTTGGATAAAAAAGATTTCAAACTAAAGATTGAAATGCTGAATATTCAAGAGGTTTTGGAAAATGTCAAAACCGGTTTTGGGCTGCAAGTAGAAAATAAAGGGGGAAATATTTCCCTTCATACAAGCTTAAAAGAGCCTTACCTGGAAGCTGATGCTTTTCATATTTCACATATATTCAATAACTTATTGGATAACGCAATAAAGTATTCCAAAGAAAATCCCATTGTCAAAATAGAATGTTGGGATCAAAATGAAAGTATCTTTATTTCAATTTCTGACAATGGTGTAGGTATGTCCAAAGAAGCCCTAAAAAAAATATTCGATAAATTTTACAGGGTGCCTACAGGAAACGTACATGATGTCAAGGGTTTTGGTCTGGGTCTTGCTTATGTCAAAACCATGCTTGAGGCCCATAACGGTGAAATCAATGTAAGCAGTGAACTTGGAAAAGGAAGTACATTTACCCTTAAACTCCCCAAAAGACAATGAGCAAAGCAAAACTTTTAGTTGTAGAAGACGACCCTAATCTGGGCGATATTCTGCAGGAATACCTGACTATGAAAGGATATGAGACTACCCTTTGCAGAGATGGAGAAGAAGGCTGGTCAAAATTTAAAAAAGACAAATATGATCTGGCCGTTTTGGATATCATGATGCCTAAAAAAGATGGATTCACCCTTGGAAAAGAAATCAAAAAAGTCCAGGAGGATCTCCCAATCATATACCTGACGGCAAAAAATCTCAAAGAGGATATCATAGAAGGGCTTAAAATCGGGGCTGATGATTATATCACCAAGCCGTTTAGCATGGAGGAACTTTTGCTTAGAATAGCCGCAATTTTAAGAAGGACACAAAAATCCTCAGACGTTCAAGCCCTCAAAGTATACACCTTTGGTGAATTTGAGTTACATTATGACGAGCAGTACATCAAAGGCCCATCCGGCAATTTTAAACTTACTTCTAAAGAAAATGAACTTCTCCGGCTTTTGGCTTCTGAAATGAACAAGTTGGTAAATAGAAGTCATGCCTTAAAACAAATTTGGGGAGATGATTCCTATTTTAACGCCAGAAGTATGGATGTATATTTAAGTAAAATCAGGAAAATCCTAAAAGATGATCCAAAAGTCCAGATAATTACAGTTCATGGGGAAGGATTTAAAATGGTGGTTACGGAATGAAAATGAGAAAATATGACTACATCCTTTTAGCTTTAACAGGGCTGATCCTACAGGCAGCCCTTTTTTCATGCAGGCCAAAACCAAGTCAAATTCTGGAACTGGAAAAAGATAAGGTTGAGTTTGTCAAAACCATACAAAAGGATGATTTAAATTCTGAGGAACCCTACTTATTTACCTCAAAAAAAGGTAAAACCTACCTTACTTGGATAGAAAAAGAAGAGAAAAATAGCAGTTTGAAATTATCTGCATTTGAAGGACAAAACTGGTCAGCGCCCGTTACCGTGGCTGAAGGTGAAAACTGGTTTGCCAATTGGGCGGATTATCCTCAGATAAGTGCTTTTGATGACGGCACATTGATTGCTTTATTTTTAGAAAAAAGTGGTCCGGGAACATTTTCATATAATATTATGGTAACGCTTTCCCAAGATGGTGTAGATTGGAGCACTCCTTTTATTCTACATGATGATAATACCGAAACTGAACATGGTTTTGTCTCCATGACACCTTGGGGATCAAACATGCTGATCAGTTGGTTGGATGGTCGGAATACAGGAGGAGGGCATGATACCCACGACCATGCCCATCATGGTCAGATGGCTTTGAGAGCTGCAATATTGGATAATGATGGGAAAAAGCTGGAAGAATGGATTTTGGATGAAAGGGTTTGCGATTGTTGCCAAACCACATCGGCAATCACAAATGATGGCCCTTTGGTGATTTTTAGGGATAGGTCCGAAAATGAAATCAGGGATATGGGCATCGTCAAATGGGAAAATGGATCCTGGTCCTCCACCATGCCTGTTTATTTGGATCTTTGGGAAATAGCTGCTTGCCCGGTCAATGGCCCAAGGGTATCCTCTTTAGGTAATTCCGCTGCAGTAGCATGGTATACCGCAGCACAAGATAATCCTGAAGTCAAAATTTCTTTTTCTTCAAACAGCGGTAAAACCTTTGACCCGCCCTTTAAAATAGACCTCGGAAAAACCATTGGAAGGGTTGACATAGAATTATTGGATGAAGAAAACGCTTTGGTAAGTTGGATGGAAGAAGGAAAAATAATGATAAGAAAAGTGAGTAGGAACGGAAAATTTGGTGAACCAATAACAATCGCTACTTCTTCTGAAAAACGGTCCAGTGGATTTCCTCAAATCAGCCGGAACAAGGATTGGATTTGGTTGGTATGGACAGACGATGCCTCTGAATTCAAATACATTCAAGTGGCAAAAATTAAAATAGAAAATCTGTAGTCTACTTTGAATCCAATAGGCAAAAAAATGACTGCCATTAAGTACCCTGAAAGTTGCCTTTATTGGTGGTGGTACGGCTCGTTCCTTAAGATAGTAAATGACCTGTATAATTGTTCCACAAAAAAAATCCGGACCATTTGGTGGGAAAAAGTCATTTTTGATAGCGATATTTTCCCATTGGCCCTGGAATATACACTTTCAGAAAACCCATAAGGGCCTCCAATAACAAAAATTAATTGCTTTAATCCTGAATTCATTTTCTTTTGTAAGAATTCTGAAAATTCGATGGAATTAAACTGCTTTCCTTTTTCATCCAGAAGAATGACTTCATCTGATGGCTGAAGTTTTTTGAGAATTTGCTCTCCCTCTTTCTCTTTTTGAATTGATTCGTTCAGGTTTTTTGAATTTTTAATATCGGGGATAAATTCCATTTCAAACTTGATATAAAAACCAAGGCGTTTCTGATATTCATCTATTAAAGATTGAATTGCCTGATTGTCTGTTTTTCCTATTGCCAATAACTTGATTTGCATGACCAAAAGTAAGATTAGAAAGCGAGGTATCAAAAATCGGAATCGGCACCATAGAATAACCATTCATGTAATTTTTCGGCCTCATTATGATCCAAAACTAATTAAATAAGGTATGAACTCCCCGGATTTAGAAACAAAAAAATCAATATCATTTTATTTAAAAAATTGATAAACAATGACATATACTTTTTTCTTATACATCTACTAACCAAAACTATTATTATTATGAAAAAATTATTAAACGTGGCAGTGCTTGTTGCTTTTTTTGTAACATCTGCATTTACTGCCAACAAAAATTCCACAATTTATGCTGAGAATGACATAGTTGACCTTGCAGTTCAAACTGATTTTCTTTCCACATTAGTGGCCGCTGTGCAAGCAGGAGAATTGGTTGATGTATTAAAGGGAGACGGTCCTTTCACAGTATTTGCACCGACCAATGAAGCTTTTGCAAAACTTCCTGCAGGTACAGTGGAAACACTTTTAAAGCCTGAAAACAAGGAGCAATTAATTGCGGTCCTGACCTACCATGTAGTGCCTGGTAAAGTGTATTCAAAAGACCTAAAAAATGGTATGAAAGCAAAAACGGCCCAGGGATCTGACATCACCATTACCTTGAAAGATGGAAAAGCAATGGTAAACAATGCTACAGTTACAGCTGCTGATATTGAAGCTTCAAATGGTGTTGTTCATGTAATTGATACAGTGATCCTTCCTTCCATGTAAGATCAGAAATACCAAAAAAATAGCCCTGAAAGTCTCCAGGGCTATTTTTTTATTTGATATATTCTTTTCGTCTCAAGATTGTTTCTACAAATTTTTTGTCATTTTCCGAATTGAAAATTCTAAAGGGAAGATGAATAAACTGTGCCTTTGACATAGTAAGAATAAACGCATCCTTTGTCATCTCTGCTTTCTTTATCATATCCCATTTGATGGGCATTCCCTGCTTGACATTAAGTTTCATCAGGATCTGTCGGCTGTCTATTTCATAAGCCATTTTTTCAAAAATGACTTTATTCTGTTCCATTTGGGTAACCCCGGCAAACTGTATCACCCAAAAAAGCCAATAAAGCGCATAAGCTAAAATGGCCATACTTATCCACCACCAGGATGCAATCCAAAAATACCCACATGCTATGGCAATGGCTATTAATATAACCCACCATTGTTGCTTTAGTATATTTAGCAAGCCCAGTTTAATATAAGTCCCTGTTTCTAATTGATATTTCTTTGTTTTAACTATCATTATTTTAAATTTTCAGAGCGCAAATATCCTATTATATCCATTATTTCACAAATTGAATCTTACCACTCCAAATTTTTTCGGTTAATTATAAATCAAATGTGAAGGTAAATGGTTAATACATTGACTTCTAAGTTCAAAATTGTTAACTTAATCACAAATTTTAATAAAATGAGTAGCTTGGTGATAGATTTGGTACTTTGTGGTTTTGCCTATGTGGTATTGATATATTTTGTAGCCACAATGACCAAAACCAAAATGCCAAGAAGAGATAGCAACAATGATGATGGCGATGGGGGTATTGAAGATTTAACTCCTCCTAAAATTGACCTTCCACCAGGAGTAATCTGGCCAACAAGTAGCCCAAAAAGAAAAAGTCCCTCTGATCCTTTAGAAGTTTAACTGCACTTTTTACAAATTCCTGTTACCAATAAATTCACCTCTTTATTTATATAACCTTCAGGTAATTTTATTTTTGGCAGACTTATTTCATCTATACAGATCGTTTTCCCACATTTCTCACATTTAAAATGGACATGTTCATGATCATGTGAATGATTTCCTTCATGGCTATGAGCACATAAGGCATATTTTGTTGCTCCACTATCGTCCAGGACCTTGTGGATCAAATCTGAATCCAAAAATGTCTTCAAAGTCCTGTATATGGTAACCCTATCAAAATCTTTTTTTAAAATTTCCTCTAAATCAGAGTGAGAAAGTGCTGATTTCTTTTTAAGAAAAGTTTTAAGAACTTCTTTCCGACAATTTGTTATCCGAAGTTTGTGCTCATAAAGGATATGTTCTGGATCAATAGACATGCTTATGTATTTTATTCGAATGTGTAAAAATAAAGATTATTTCCTGATTCAAAGTATCAGGGATTTCATAATAGTACTCCCCTTGTACCTCATGAACCATAAATAAACCTTCTTTTAACTTGGCTTTTTTTATGAATACTTCAGCATAGGGTTTAATTCCATTCCTTGAAGCCGGGTGCCTGGCAGGGGCCTGGGCAGGAGCTGTGGCTTCCGTTTGGTTTTTGGCTTCTTCTTTTGGGCAAATGCTTGATCTCCGACCAAGATCATCCCAAAAAAAGAATTAAAAAACCCCTCTTAAATCGTATTTGGGTAAACTTCTTCTTAATATAATGGTTGAATGATTATTAAACTTTTGAAAATAACTCCTAGGAGGAGGTATTTATTAATTTAATCCCTACAAATTTGATAAACGGCATATCTCTCTAATAATAGGCATCTATGAAAACTTTTCAAAAAGACATCATTATTATTGGTGGGGGGCTTGCCGGATTGATTGCTGGGCATCAGTTGGCTAAAAATGGCCGGGAAGTTTTACTCATAGAAAAAAAGAAATACCCGTTCCATAGGGTCTGTGGGGAATATATTTCCAATGAAGTCCGGGAATTTTTATCAAGGGAAGGTCTATATCCCAAGGATTTCATTCCTTCAGAAATTTCAAGGTTTCAATTAAGTGCAGTAAATGGAAAATTGGCAGAAATACCACTTGACCTGGGCGGATTTGGCATCAGCCGATATATACTGGATGATTTTCTATATAAAAAAGCAAAAGATTCGGGAGTTGAATTCATCCTCCAGAAACAAGCGGAAGATGTTAATTTCAAAGAAAAATACCAGCATTTCGAAATGACTTTAAGTGATGGAAGTCAATTGACAAGCAATTTTGTTTTGGGTGCTTTTGGAAAAAGGTCTAAAATTGATAAGTCACTCGACAGGCAATTTATAACTACCCGTTCACCCTATATCGGAGTGAAATACCATATTCTTACCGATTTTGACCCAGAAGCTGTTGCCCTTCATAATTTCGAAGGGGGATATTGCGGGGTGAATAAAATAGAAGAAGAAAAGTACAATCTCTGTTATTTGGGCTCCAAGGACCAACTTAAGGAATATGGAAATATTCCTGACATGGAGGAGGCTGTTTTGTTCCAAAACCCCCATTTAAAATCTCTATTTCGCAACAGTGATTTTATTTTTGAAAAGCCTGAAGTTATCAATGAGGTTAATTTTTCTCCCAAAAAACCCTTAGAGAACCATATCTTAATGCTTGGGGATGCTGCGGGTTTGATCACACCTTTATGTGGAAATGGAATGGCCATCGCCATCCATACAGGGAAACTGGCTGCTGAGGCTATTCTTCAGAACAAAGAAAGAAATGCCATTGAACTACAGTACGCTGGATTATGGAATCATCATTTTAGAAGACGTCTATGGATAGGTAGAAAAGTACAGTGGTTATTCGGTTCAAGAAAAGTATCTGAATTTGCAGTAGGGCTGATAAAAAACTCTGGTTTTTTGGCTAAGGAAATAATTAAAAGAACACACGGGGAAGTTTTTTGATCAAATTCCATTAACTTTAGTTGATTCCAATTACCAAGTGAAATGAAGTTCAACATTTTACCCAGTCTTTTTTTAATTATTCTTCTCGGGATTTCCTGTATGCAGAATGACCCTGAGGTATTGCCGGAAATCTTATTGGAATCACCTGAAAGCGTGAGTGCAGTGAGGGTAACGATACATTCCCGACTGATTAATGATGGTACCGGAGGTGTGGTTAGAAGGGGGTTAACGATAAGCAGACAACCCAATCCAGATCTCCAAAACACCGTACAGGATGATGAAAGGTTTTATGGTGCATATGACAGTAAGATTTTTGACTTACAACCCAATACAAAATTTTATGTGAGGGCATTTGTCCAAAATAAGGCAGGCTTGGCTTATAGTAATGAAATAGTTTTTGAAACTTTGCCTGAGGCAGACTATTCCTTGCTTGAAACGGGTCCAGGTGGCGGTTTGATTTTTATTGATATGGGAAATTACGATTGGGGCTGGAGGTACATGGAAGCTTTAAGTTTTGAAAGCCTTTATTATAACACCTTTTGGTTTGATCATCAATTTATTCCCCTTGGCACTTCCAATACCATAGGAAGTGGCGAAATAAACAGCTATTTGTATAATCAAAAAAACAGGGCCATCAATCAGTTGAGCAGCATGCATGTATTGGCAGATTTCAATCAAAACGGATATAAAGACTGGTTTTTACCTTCCATAGATGAACTAAAGGAAATCCGTGAAAAATTATACTTGAATGAATTAGTTGGCTTCGAAGGTGGGACTTATTGGAGCAGCACGGAAAAAGATAATATGCAGGGTTTGCTATTGGATTTTTCTACTGGGGAAGTTACTTCTGAATATAAAGCCATAGGGAATAAGATAATAGCTGTGCGTTTATTTTAAAAGACCTGAAGTACCTGGGTGTTTTCAAGAAAATACCAAATAAAAAAAACATTCAACGCCAAGGCAGAAACCCTGTTCATCCACATAGCCCAAGAATAATTCACATATCTTTCAGGGTTTTCCCGAACAAAATAAAACCAGAGTATAAAATAAAGTACTACAGGAAGCATAGCCCCCAAAAATGCAAAAATGACATGGGTTTGACCTCTATCAATAAAAAACCAGGTGAAAGCTATTCCTGCAATCAAAAACCATAAAGCTGAAAAAGAAAATGTTCCTTTTATGCCCAATTTTAAACTTAGGGTTAAATCTCCTCTTTTGGCATCCTCCTCATGTTGGTAAATCTGGGTCAAAGGATAAGAACCCCAG
Source organism: Shivajiella indica (assembly GCF_042683085.1). NCBI lineage: Bacteria > Pseudomonadati > Bacteroidota > Cytophagia > Cytophagales > Cyclobacteriaceae > Shivajiella > Shivajiella indica. The sequence continues at coordinate 19,499 of NZ_JBHUIV010000034.1, forward strand.
AGCATCAGGCTGGTCAGTAATCCAGGAAAGATCACATGGGATTTGGAGAATACTTCCCATCCAAATTTGCTCAAACCTGCATAGGCCATGCAAAAAGTAAAGCACCCTTGAAAAAATCCTGCCACTATCCAGCTGCCATAAGCATATTTTTTCAATCGAATAGATGGATGACTATAAGCCATTGAAACCAGGCCATAAACCAAAAGCATACTTACAAATTGCCAATTGATCAAAATACCTAATGCTAAGGCAATTAGAAAAAAGAGAAGGGATAGGTAATAAAGCCCTACCGAAACCTTTGGGGGGTTTCTTAAACCACCGATACTTTTTTCATCTTTATCGAAATAACTATTATAACCATTACTGGAAGGATATAAAAAAAGGTGCAAAGCAAGAAAAACGATCACAAGTGTTTCCCCGCTCAAATTTGGGGTTAATGCCAGTGCAAAGAAAAATACTGGCATTAAGTAAAAAGAGAAGGGAATTCTCAAATGTTTCCAATTCGACCACCTAAACATAATCAGCTTTTCTTTTTAACTTTTGCGGTTAAGAGATGTTTTAACTTCGTATCCAAGTTAGAAAAAATAAACTTAAGTTGATGAACAATCATATTGTGAGTATTGGAACAGCGAATCCAGGCGAAGGTATTTCTCAAACGCAAATTGGGGAATTTATGAAAATCGCCCATGGTCTTGACGCTGTAGAATCGCGTAAGCTCAATTTTGTATATCGACAGTCAGGGATCAAACATCGCTATAGTGTTCTGGAAGATTTCAAGTATGACGATCCTCAAAAATTCAGTTTTTTCCCAAAAAACCACAGCCTGACCCCATTTCCAAGTACACAGCAAAGAATGGAAGTTTTCCGAAAAAACGGCTTTCATTTGGCAAAAAAAGCTATCACCAGATGTCTTCAAAAGGGGATGACTTATCCAACAGAAATAACCCATTTGATTTTGGTCTCCTGTACAGGAATGTTTGCTCCTGGGCTGGAACTTCAGATAATTCATGAAATGGGATTAAAAACCGATCTGGAAAGGTATTCTCTCCATTTCATGGGTTGCTATGCAGCATTCAATGCTATAAAATTAGCCGACAAGATCTGTGATTCTTCTCCTAAGGCTAAGGTATTAATTGTTTCAGTTGAACTTTGTACCATACACTTCCAAAAGGATTACACAGAAGACAATTTGCTTGCAAATGCCATTTTCGGGGATGGTTCAGCAGCTGCCTTAATCAGCAAATCAAAATCCGGACTGGGAATTGCCAAATATGATTCCAAACTCTTCAAAAATGGGGAGGAGGACATGGCATGGTCAATCGGTAATTTTGGTTTCGAAATGAAATTAAGTAAATATGTACCGGATCTGTTACAAAAAGGTCTCGAAGTAATTCAATCCCACTTGGAGAATTATTTTCAATTGTCAACCTTGAAGAATTTTGCAATTCATCCGGGGGGGAGGCAAATTTTACAAAAAGTGGAAGAAGCTTTTGGTTTGGACATAAACCAGAACTTTGCCTCCCACGAAGTCCTGCGGGATTTTGGAAATATGTCCTCCGCAACCATTCTTTTTGTTTTAGAAAAATGGTTGGAAGAACAAACAAAAAGCGGCAACATTTTAGCTATGGGTTTTGGACCTGGATTGACATTGGAAACCATGTTATTGGAAAAATAATGGTAAAATTTACAACAAGAAGTGTTGAAAAAGAGATCATGGATGACCTGGAAGTAGATGGACCTGTGCTGGTTCAGACACTGAAAGAATTAAGAACGATCAATAAACTTCTTGGCGGAAATTATGTAACCACCTCTGCATTAAAAAAAATAATTGAAAATTCCCCAGACAAGTCTTTTACAATAGCAGATATAGGTTGTGGTGGAGGTGACATGATCCGCGTAATGGCCAATTGGGCAAAATCAATAAATTTAAATTGTCATTTTATCGGAATTGATGCCAATCCCAACACGATTGCCGCTGCAAGGGAAAATCTGGCTGACCTGAAAAATGTTTCCTTTCAGGTTCAAAATGTTTTCGAAAAATCATTTTTAGACCAAAAGGTAGATATCATCTCCTGTACTTTATTTACCCATCATTTTACAGACAAGGAACTAATTAACCTTTTTTCCACTTTTATTATTAAGGCAAAAATTGCCTTGGTCATCAATGACCTGCACAGGCATCCGCTTGCATTTTACAGCATCAAGCTTTTAACTGCTCTTTTCTCCCATTCACCTATGGTGAAAAACGACGGACCTCTTTCCGTTTTGAGAAGTTTTCGGAAAAAAGAAATAGAATATTTGATGAAAGCATCTGGATTTAAAAATTTTGAAATTAGCTGGCATTGGGCATTTCGCTGGAAAATCATTGCATATACGCCAGAATCATAACCTTATTTTCCACTAAAACCTAAATTTTATGGATTACGATTTAAACATTGACAATTTATCAATTATCAAAGAAAAAGCCATTGACCTTGCCTTTCAATTCGGCCCTTCACTATTAAAAGCTTTAATTTTACTTTTGGTAGGCCGATATGTCATTCGGTTGCTGATCAGACTTATGTCTGCTGCACTGGAAAAATACGAGATAGATCCCTCCCTTTCTACCTTTTTTAAGAGTTTTCTGAATGCCATCCTTTGGGTATTGTTACTGATCAGTGTTGCAACTACACTTGGAATGGAAATGACTTCTTTTGTGGCAATTCTTGGTGCTGCAGGTTTGGCCATAGGCTTGGCCTTACAGGGATCTCTTTCAAATTTTGCAGGGGGTGTTTTAATCCTGGTATTCAAACCTTTTAGGGTTGGGGATTCAGTTGAGGCCCAAGGTACTATTGGGGAGGTGGAAAGTATTGATATTCTCTACACCAAAGTAAGGAATTTTGACAATAAAGTGGTCACGATTCCCAATGGGGCACTTGCCAACAATCCCATAATTAACTATTCCCAAAAACCAACCAGGAGGGTAGATATGGCTGTCGGCGTTGCTTATGGCACTGATCTCAAAAAAGTTAGGAAAGTAATCCTAGATGTTTTAAAAAAAGATGAAAGAATCCACGATGATCCTAACCCTGTAGTTTATTTTACCAATTTTGGCGACAGTTCTTTGGATCTGACCATACGTTGTTGGGCCGATTCAGCCGATTTATGGCCTGTGTACTGGGATAATATGGAAGCCATCAAAGAAGCACTTGAAGCCCATGATATTGAGGTCCCTTTCCCTCAAAGAGATATCCATCATTATTATCCGGAAGGAAAAAAATAGAGAGACAAAAAATAAATTATCCTTGAATTTAAAGCAAAGGCTTAGTATTTCATTAAACCGAAGTACCCGGCTTTTTTAATTATCCAATGTCAATAAATGCAGAAATCCCTGAATCATCTACATCAAGGGATTTCTGCTATTTATTCCAAAATACCGGATCAATCAAATTTGATAGGAAATGAGGCCCCATTGTGATTGACTATTGCATCTTTATCACAAGTCCCTTCACCATAATCTACAGTGAATTTATTTGATTCTGCAATTGTAATTTCAATGATTCCCATGGAAGGTATCCAATTACCTTTTTCGGTACATTCCTGAAAGAATGTAAGTGGTTTTTCAATGGTATAAAAATAATTCATCCCTAAGCGGTTTGTACCGCCGGCACCACCGGTAACTTCAAGTTTGATTCCTTCATTGTCATTAGGTAGAAAAAGTTTTTTGGGAAATTCTCCTTCAATAGTAGCAAATTTCCCATCAGGCCATGTTACTTTTCCGTCATAAATGACACTCTCAAATGAGAAGTAATTTCCATTGGAATTAAATCCACGGTAAAATAATTTTCTCATTCCTTCAATTTTAAGCCCATTGACATGGTAGTCCGAAAAAGTGGTTGAAATAACAAATCCTTGCTCAGTGCTTTCCGCATAGCTTATGATCAATTTACCTTTGCGTTCAATTCCGCTTGCACTTTTGCAACCTGTCCCAAAATCAATTTGAATGGACTTGTTTTCAGGAAAAACCTCAACTTTTGCTGTGCTGCACAAGTCACTTTTTAATCCCAAGACAGAACGGAACCCTGGTCCCTGTGTCTGAAAAGCTGTTAAAGCAAAATTATCTGCCTCCTCAAAAGCTGCATTAACTACTATACTTTCTTGAATAAGCGTTGCATCTTCCTGAGGCAAAGGGTCTACCGATTCGGTACAGGATACGGTCATGAATAGTACGAGTAAGGCTAATAATGGCTTTAAAAATGGGTGATTTGTCTTCATAAGAATGTAGGTTTGTTTGCGGAAAAATAGTCAAAAAAAAACTGTTTTCTCCAAATTTTGGAATCATTTTCTCCTGTTTTTCAAGGGTTTAGAACCACATCCAATATTCTGTGTAAGAGATACATTTTCCGGTATTCCTCCAAATCCTTCAGAAAAATCCCAATCTGCTTTTTCTTCTTGAATTTTAATTTTTGTATTATTTTTCTTCTTTGGATTTTTCATTTTTCCAATATGAGTTCAGCATCCAATAAAATAAAATTCAACTCTTCAATATCATCCTCATTAAGTTTCAGTTTCCCCCGGATAGTCACAATCTCATCGGTATTTATCCTTTTTCCCGGTTTCTTTTTTAGGTAACCCACCACAATGCTTTCAGGACCTGACCCTCCACAGAAGAAACATTCTGCCATTGGAAACTTAGAAACTACTGCAATATTGGAATCGTTAATGTCTAAAGGAATAAAAAAACCTGAAATGGTCACCGTTTTACCCTCATAAGCCTTCAGTTCCTCAGGGAATTTTGGATATAAAAAATACATACCAAATTCCCGGTTCAATTTTTCAATAAACCTGGTTTTGGCAAATAAAGCCCATAGATTATCTTCCCTCATTGTGAAAGAACTTCCAATGATCAATATTGATAGGCAACCCACTAGAATTTTTTTCATCATATCCTTTATACGTAAATATTTTATTGAAGATTTGGAATCAAAATCTTGCCTTATGGACAATCAAAGAACAATGAATTTCGGATATAGTTCAATGAAAATGCCTTTTCCAATAGTTTCTTTAAGGTTTCTATTTGGACCTGCTTCTTTACCTATCTTTGCGCCATGAAAATTCCTGAAAATATAAAAAACATTTCATTGGGGCTTAAAAATGCCAAAAGAAAGGCATTTATTATTTCTGTCAATAGGCTCATATTATTTTTTGTCATTATCAGTCTATTAATTGTAGGTCTTACTGATCAAAAATCAATTCTTTTATTACTATTTCCTTTAGGATACACCTTTATCTGGCTAATAATTAGGTTTAATTATTACACTGATCTTCAAAGCTTTCTGATAGAATTAGAAAGAATGGATGAGGTCAAACAGAAACGAGCTGCAAGAGAATTAAATGAGTTGGACCCTGGTTTGGATTTTTTGGACAAAAAACATCCTTTCTGCAATGATCTAGATCTTTTTGGACCACACTCACTTTTCCAACTCATCAATCATACTGTGTCTGTTTCCGGCCGTCAACTTCTTGCAGATAACATAAAAAGTCAGATCAATCAGCAATCTGCGATTGAAAATTTTCATGCAACAGAAGAATTAAGAAAAAAAGAAAAATTCCTTCGGAATTTTGAAGCAATTGGAAGGGCTTTTATAAAAGGCGAGAAAAATAAGGCCTTTTTTTACCAATGGCTGGACAGAAATGAAAAATGGTCCAAAGTCTATTACATTTTCTTAGCACTTGGGCCGTTAGTTGGCATGATTTTGCTATTGGCTGGTGCATTTGGTTTCATTCATACTTCATGGATTGGATTATGGATTTTGGCCGGTTTACTTTTTTTATCCATTGTTTATAAAGACTTGCACAATGCAGCCTTGGTCTGGCCCAATGAAGGGGATATAAAAACATTTAGAATTTGGTCAGATTTATTGGAAAATGAATTCTTCGTAAGCCATAAATTAAAGGAATTGCACCGGCCATTTCAAAATGGAAAACTTTCAAAAGGACTGAAATCGCTGGAACAGGTTTCTTTTATGATCCAAAACAGGTTCAATCTGGTCTATCTTATTTTTAACCTTTTATTTTGGCTTGATTTCTTTTTGCTTTGGCGACTTAAAAAATGGAAGAAGGAATTCAGTAATGACTTATCCCATATTGAAGGCATATTTGACCATTGGCAGGTCATGGTTTCTTTGGCTTCCTTTTCGAATGAAGAGGAACTCAAAGGTGATGTTATTTGGGAAAAGGATACCATAATTGAAGCAAAAAACCTGCATCATCCTCTAATACCTCCCCTAAAATCCATAGGAAATGATTTCATTTTGGAAAAAAACCAAAAGACAGTTCTACTGACAGGATCCAACATGTCCGGGAAAACTACCTTTATGAGGACCGTTGGAATCAATATGGTACTTGTCAATTTAGGATTAAGACCATTTGCAGAGATATTCCAATGCGGTCCCTTCCAACTATACACAAGCATGAGGAATTCCGACAGTCTGGGAGAAAGTGTGAGTTCATTTTATGCAGAGTTAGCAAGGATCCGGCAGATTTTGGAAGCAGCGGAAAGTGGAATTCAGGTATTCTATTTGATGGATGAAATACTGAAAGGAACCAATACTATAGATAGGGTTATGGGCAGTGAAGCTTTGATCAAACAATTATCCCAAACAAAATCCAAAGGTATTATTTCTACCCATGATATTGAGTTAAGCCAATTGGAAAAAGACCTCCCGTTTTTGGTCAACAGTAGTTTCCACAGCAAAATTGAGGACAGGGAAATTTCGTTTGATTATAAACTCAAATCAGGTCCATGCCCAAGTTTCAATGCCCACAAATTAATGGAGTTGATGGGAATTAGGTTTCAGTAAAATACCCCTTTGGCACAGTCATTGTTTCATCTTGTTCATAACCAATTGTTTAACTTAACCCTAAATGCCATGAGTTCATTACTGTATTTAATTGCAATCATACTTATCATTGGATGGATCTTCGGGTTCTTTGTATACAGCTTGGGAGGCTTGATACATATATTATTGGTCTTGGCGGTTATATCCATACTGTTAAGGTTGATTGGAGGCCGGACGGTATAAAACAAATTCCAATGTATCCTAAAAGCCCTTTTTCAAGGGTTTTTGTATAATCTCCTTGACTTTTTCCGGATGCTACTTTTTTCTGTTATTTTTGGGCGGACTAATGCCAATCCCTGTGCAAAAAAATTACCAACAAAAGACTTTAGGAATTTTAGGAGGTGGACAGCTTGGACGGATGATCATTCAATCTGCCATCAATTACAATATTGATATACATATATTAGATCCGGATATCCATGCCCCTTGCCAATCTATTTGTCAAAAATTTGTCCATGGCAAATTGACTGATTTCGACACCGTATATGCTTTTGGAAAAGACTGCGACATCATTACCATTGAAATAGAAAATGTCAATACAGAAGCTTTGGAAAAACTGGCTTCTGAAGGAAAGGAAGTTTACCCGCAACCTCACCTGATCAGGATGATTCAGGATAAAAGGTTGCAGAAAACTTTCTACAAAGAAAAAGGAATTCCAACGGCTGATTTTATCCTGACGGAAAATAGGGAAGAAGTCATTAATAATGCAGCATTTCTTCCTGCAGTCAATAAACTAGGAAGGGAAGGGTATGACGGAAGGGGAGTTCAGATACTTAGAAGCCAAACTGATCTGGATAAATCATTTGATGCACCGGGACTTCTGGAAAAACTCATTGACTTTGATAAGGAAATTTCAGTGATCGTAGCAAAAAATAAAAAAGGGGATGTGGTGGCCTATCCGTCCGTAGAATGTTCTTTTCACCCTACGGCCAATCTGGTGGAATTTCTTTTTGCTCCTGCAGAAATCTCTCCAGAAATAGAATCGAAGGCAAAAAAAATTGCGGTGGATGTGATTCATGAATTGGATCTGGTAGGTCTATTGGCGGTTGAAATGTTTGTTACCAAAAACGGTGAGGTATTGGTCAATGAAATAGCTCCACGCCCCCATAATAGTGGCCACCACAGTATAGAAGCCAATTTTACCTCACAATTTGAGCAACATTTAAGGGCTGTGATGAACATGCCATTGGGAAATACTGAACTGAGAAGTCCTGCTGCCATGGTCAATTTATTGGGAGAGGATGGCTATTCTGGGGAGGCCTTTGTAGAAGGGCTTGAAGAAGCTATGGGACAAAAGGGGGTATATGTACACCTATATGGAAAAAAATTGACCAAACCATTCCGAAAGATGGGCCATGTTACCCTTATTGATGAAAATCTGGATAATCTCAAAAAGAGAGCTTCGGAAATAAAATCTTTGATCAAAATAAAAGCATAAAACCATGACTGTACAGGTTGGAATTATCATGGGCAGTAAATCAGATTTGCCCATTATGTCAGAAGCTGCTTTAGCTTTGGAGGAATTGGGGGTCAGTTATGAACTGACTGTAGTGTCTGCTCACCGAACCCCTGATAAAATGGTTAATTATGCCCAATCTGCCAGAGAACGGGGTTTAAAGGTTATCATAGCTGGAGCAGGTGGTGCGGCCCATTTACCTGGGATGGTTGCCTCTATGACCTCACTTCCTGTCATCGGAGTACCCATCAAATCCTCCAATTCCATAGATGGTTGGGACAGTGTATTGTCCATTCTTCAGATGCCTGGCGGTATTCCTGTTGCAACCGTTGCGTTGAATGGGGCTAAGAATGCCGGGATATTGGCTGCCTCCATAGTAGGAGCATTTGATCCAGTTATTGCGAAAAATATGGACAAATTTAAAATGGATCTGAAAGAAAAAGTTGAAATTTCAGCCAAGGAAATTGAAACAAAAGGTTGGAGAACAGCGTTAGGCAAATAGACATTGATTGAAAGTTTACTAGATTGATTGACAAGCGGGCAAACCAACATGCTCGCTTTCTTTTTTTGGCTATCTTGTATACGAAATGGATCTCAAAAAAAATATAAGATTTAAAATAGGATCTGAAGTCTGGGAAATGCCTTTGGGTATATTGCTGCTCCTTTTTTTAATTGCACTGATTCTTATGATCGGGGGTGCATTTATGGGTTATTTATTTGGGGAAAGACAATTTAACCCATGAGGTATTATAGCAGGAATGGTTCTCACTTTGGGTTTATTAAAAAACCTCGGTTAAGGGGTAACCGAGGCACAATAAGTATTAGCTAAGAAAATCAGAAAGGAAGAATATCATCCGAACTGTCATCCGAAAAACTGGTCACATCCGGCATAGAAGTGGTTCCTGCGTAATTTTCTTTTTTAGCAGCACCTGCTTTTTCCATTTTCCATGCTTTTACATCCGTATACCATCTTCCGTTATATTCCCTGCTTTCAATATCAATGGATGCGTTCACCTGATCTCCCACATTGACTCCAAATTGGTCAATATTATCCCCCCAAACCGTAATACAGACTTTTTTAGGATAATTTCCCTGGGTTTCAATAATAAATTCCTGTTTTCTCCACTGACCATTTTTACCGGTTCCATTTACTTCCGGCATAATTTGAACAATTTTTCCGCTTAATTCCATACTTCTTCGTTTATTAAAACGAAGGTAAGAAATTAGATAAAAAAGGTCCTCATTTTCGGAAATAAACTCTGGGCAAAAATTAAAATTGGCACAATTTTTAACATTATTTTTCTTACCCAAGTATAATAAACCTAAAAATAATCGTTTTTAAATCGTTGAACCCTTCAAAATTTAAAAATGTATAAATTTTTTTATCAAAATTTTATTGCATTTTAAACACAAAAAAATCCTATATACATCCATAATTTATTTTTTTATTAGATTTCCTTCTAAAAATTTCCCAATTTTTTTGCATGTATGTTTCTGAATCAATACATTTGATTTAGCGTAAAATAAATTGTTTCACCCTCAACATATACTATGGCTTAGACTTCTACGTTATTTTAAAGTCAATTTGTATGAGCAAAAGGATTCTTCCTAAAGACTCTGAACTGATTACCCAGTACAGAAGCGGCTATGAAACCGCATTTGAATGTTTGGTGGATAAGTATAAATCAAGAGTTTATACCACTATCTATCTAATAGTAAAAGACAAGGGAGTTGCTGAAGATTTACTTCAGGATGTGTTTGTAAAAGTGATTCAGACCTTGAACTCCGATGGGTATAACGAAGAAGGAAAATTTCAGCCATGGTTGATGCGAATTGCGCACAATCTAGCTATCGATCATTTCCGGAAGTGTAAACGCTATCCTACCATAATAATGGAAGATGGCGAAAGTTTGTTCAACACAATGAAGTTTGCTGATGATTCAGTAGAGGATCAACGCGTAAAAGAAGATACCTTAGAGATGGTCCGCAAGCTGATTGATGAACTACCTGAATCTCAAAAGCAGGTACTCGTCATGCGTCATTATATGGATTTAAGTTTTCAGGAAATAGCTGATCAAACTGGTGTAAGTATCAATACTGCTTTGGGCAGGATGAGGTATGCATTGATCAATATGAGAAAAAAGATGAAACAATTAAATTTTGCCTATGACAAAACCTTTTACCCCAAATGACCTGCTTAGATATATCTACCAGGAAATGAGTGAGGGTGAGAATGAAAAGCTAGTGCAGGCCTTGCATGAAGAAGAATCTTTGATGCAAGAATATTTGGAAATGCTGAGCACAATGGAACAATTGGACGACCTCATTCTCGAACCTTCCGAAAAAGTAGTAAAAAGCATTCTTAGGAAAGCCAACTCTACAGGACTCGAAAAAATCAAATCGTTTTAGATTAACGGTGAACCTGAAAGCTAAGCTTTCAGGTTTTTTTATAAATGCAAATTGATAAATTCTTCAATTTTCCTGATCATATTCTGATAAGTCTGATCAGTAAAACCATGTCCCTGCCCTGGGTAATATTCAAAATATAGAGGAACATTATTTTCCCGAAGTTTTTCTTCAAGTAGGTAACTTTGATCTATTGGCACTACCTCATCTGCATCACCATGATAGAAAGTGGTAGGAACAGATTGGGAATCTATAAAATTAATTGGTGATGAATTGATGTACATGTCACTATTTGTCTCGGGATTTCCTACCAGGGTTTGTAATAGAAAAGTGATCAAAGGATTACCGTTACCAAGTGTAAATAGCTCGGTAGGAGGGAAAACAGCTGCAACAACTTTCACCAATCCATCAGAATTGTTTTTATAACTATGTAATAAAGCAAGATGTCCTCCAGCACTTCCTCCTGACAAAATCACTTGATCAGAAACTTTCCATTCAGGTAGCTTTTGCTTGATATAATCCAGAGCCATTTTAATATCTTCTTCCTGACTGGGAAATTTGTTTGCTCCTGAGGCCACATCAAATAAGCGGTAATTCAAAGAGATATAAGCATAATCATCCTGCACCTCCTCAAACCAAGGTTTGAAATCCACAAACTCACCCTTATCCCCATCTACCCAGGCACCCCCATGGATCCATATCAATAAACGGGTATTTTCCCTGGTGCGGTTTGCAGGGAGAAAAATATCCATCTTATGTCTGGGATGATCACCATAGGATACATCAAAAAGTTCCATGGCTACATTCTCATCCTCTATAGGTTCTTTATCGGGCTGGCAGGATTGAACAAATAACAACAAAATCAGGACTGGAAGGGCTAAATACTTCAAAAATTTGGTTTGCTCCATAATTAAACAGTTTTGAATCAGTGAATGATAAACGAAAACAAGTTAATCTTGTTGTAAAAATCAGGTTTGACTTCAATTTCAATCGAATAAACCTTAATTTTCTAACCAACATATCAAGAATCATGCTCAAAAAGGAAAGATACGCTGCTTTTATTGATTATTTTACACATCATATGCCTGTCGCAGAAACCGAACTGGTCTATGAAAACCCTTATCAACTTCTTGTGGCGGTGGTTCTTTCTGCACAGTGTACAGATAAACGGGTCAACATGTCTACTCCGGCGATTTTCAGGGACTTCCCAACTCCACAACACCTGGCATCTTCCAACTTTGATGAGCTTTTCCCCTATATCAAGTCTATCTCTTACCCAAACAATAAAACCAAACATCTCCTCGGCTTAGGCAAGAAATTGGTGGAAGAATTTAATGGTGAAATTCCATCTACTGTAGAGGAGTTGATAAAACTACCCGGTGTCGGTAGGAAAACAGCCAATGTGATCACCTCTGTGGTCTGGAACCAACCCAACATGGCCGTGGACACCCATGTATTCAGGGTATCAAAAAGATTGGGATTGGTTACCCAAAATGCCAAAACTCCATTAGAGGTAGAGAAGCAATTGATCAAAAACATCCCCAAAAAACACATCCACATCGCCCATCATTGGCTTATCCTACATGGCAGATACATTTGCCTGGCCAGAAAACCAAAATGTTTGGAATGTCCGATCAGCCATTTTTGCAGGTTTTTCGAAAAGAATAAAAGTTCACTTATAGACTTGGAAAACACCCTTCCTCCTTCCAAAAAATAATGTGCGGTATCAATGTCATTGTAGGTGAAGATCCGGGTAATAACCTTATCCAGCAAATGATGAGGTCAACTGCTCACCGTGGGCCTGACTTTTCTGATTTCACCCAGGTTTCAGAATCATTGTATTTTGCAGGAAACAGGTTAAAGATTCTTGACCTAAGTGATGCTTCCAACCAACCCATGTGGGACAGGGAACGGAAATGTGTTTTGGTCTGGAATGGTGCAATTTACAACTATCAGGATTTACGGAACGAGCTTTTGACATTAGGTTTTGTATTTTCAAGTAATTCCGATTCTGAAGTTTTATTGTATTGGCTCAAGTACTATGGTGAAAATGGTATACCCAAGCTAAAAGGCATGTTTGCAATTGCCTTTGCAGATTTATCAAAAAATAAACTGATCCTTGCCAGGGACCCTTCGGGAGAAAAGCCATTATACTATGCTGAAGAAAATGGGAAAAAATATTTTTCCTCCGAATCCAAAGCTATAAGGATCGCCTTGTTGCCTAAAAATAGAATTGACACCAAGCAGTTTGTTCCTTATTTCTACCAAAGGCATTCCTATCCATCGGAAACATTCTTTGAAAACATCAAGCAATTTCCTCCCGGAAACGCCTGGGTTTTTGATTTGAAAGGAAGTGAAGTTGCCGGATTAAAATGGAAATTTCCCAAATCCAATCAGGAAAAAAAGACCCGGGAAAATTTCGAAGACCTGCTGAAAGATGCTGTTATCCATAATTTTCATGCAGAAAGGCCGGTAGGACAATTGTTAAGTGGTGGTGCTGACAGCAGTCTAATTTATGCCTTATGGTATGAAGAAACCGGAGAGCCACTTCCAACATATACCGCCACTTTTGATATTGGGAAAATGGGCAAATATTCAGATCCGGATTTTGTAAAAAAATTTGGAAAAAAATACTTTTCCCTCAATAGAGAAATTAAAATTGATTTAAAAACTCTCCAGGATAATTGGAACTCCTATATTCTTTCGCTGGATCAACCCATAGGAGACAGTGCAGGGTTTTTAACTTGGATGATCGCCAAAGAGGCCTCCAAAGAAGTAAAAGTATTAATCACAGGAGCTGGTGCGGATGAATTATTCGGAGGTTATAACAGACACCTTGCTTTTCAGAAATATTTAAGACATCCGTTTTTTTGGAAAGGTTTAAAAAAACTCTTACCCTTTAAAATCTTCAACTCCAATTTGAAGAAAATGCTTGAAAGTATCCAAGATGATTCTGATTTAACATTTCTTCAAATGGCTGCTTTGGAAAATATACCTGAAGAATTTTTGGATTCTTTTTTGAATTTATATCCAAAATCTGAATTCCACTTGAAAAACGCGCTGGAATGGGACCGTTCTTTTTATCTGGTGAATGATGTTCTGAAGATCCATGATGGTGCCTGTATGGCACATGGTATAGAGGGAAGGTCTCCCTATTTAGACTGTAATTTGATTTCATTGAGCCAAAGTTTGACAGAAGAGGAAATTCATGAACAAATAGGTAAAAAATGGATCAAAGAGGCTTTGGAAAAAAGAGGGCTTGGCTTCATTTCCAAAAGGAAGAAACTGGGCTTTGGCTTACCCTTGGCAGAGTGGACCAAGGAAAAAAGCTTTTTAGATTGGATAATAGAGCCTATCAGGAAAATGGAAAATGAATGGGGTCAACATTTTCCGGAAAAAATGCGTAATTTAGGTTTTGACCCTTCAAAGGCAGAAGGCAGGCAATTCCTTCAAATTTGGAATCTCTTCCTCCTGGCATCGTGGCTTGAGGCAAATAAGTAATGAGAATCGTCTACATACACCAATATTTTTTAACTCCTGAAGAGGGGGGTGCTACCCGTTCCTATTATTTGGCTAAAGGTTTGGTGGAAAAGGGAATTGATGTGGAATTGATAACTGCACATAATAAATCCTTTTATGATCTGAAAATCATTGATGGTATTAAAGTGCATTATTTACCGGTCAGCTATGATCAAAGTTATGGTTTTCTCAGACGTATATTTGCTTTTTTATTTTTTGTACATGGCGCAAGGAAATGGATAAAAAAAATACCAAGGGCTGATTTTCTTTACATTTCTTCAACCCCCTTGACCACTGGCCTGATTGGTTTATGGGCAAAAAGGAAATTTGCTTTACCCTACCTTTTTGAGGTTAGGGATTTATGGCCTGACGCCCCCATACAAGTTGGTGCCATTCGAAACCCATTATTAAAAAAATTGCTTTACGGTCTGGAAAAAAGAATTTATAAACATGCACTTAAAGTAATTGCCCTTTCTCCAGGTATTGCGGAAAGCATAAGAAAAAAGTGTCCAGGCTGTACCATACACATCATTCCTAATTTTTCAGATACCACAGCTTTTTATCCTGCCCCTAAAAACCAAAGGATAATTGAAGAATTAAAATTGAAAAACACCTTTACCATAGCCTATACAGGTGCCATAGGAAAAGTCAATGCAGTGGAAGAAATCCTTGACCTTGCTAGAATTTCCCAAGAGCATGAAAAGGATTTTCAGTTTGTCGTAATGGGAAAGGGATCGAAAATACCCGATTTGCTCCAAAAAGCGAAACAACTGGAACTCCGGAATTTTTATTATATCCCTTTTGGCTCTAAACAGGAAGTTAGCCAACTATTGAATGTAGCAGATATAGCATTCATATCATTTGACCACTTGCCGGTGTTAAAAACAAATAGTCCCAATAAATTTTTTGATGCTTTAGCCGCAGGTAAAGCCATACTTGTCAATCACAAAGGTTGGGTTTATGACCTGGTAAAAACCCATGAACTGGGTTATTATTATAATCCTAAAAAGCCCAATGAAACCTTCCGAAAAATCGAATTATTGGCAAGGGATCCAAAGCTCCTTGAAAGTATGCAACGAAATTCCAGAAAACTCTCAGAGCAACATTTTTCAAAAGACAAGGCTGTGGAACATTTAATTATGGTCTTTAACACAAAACCGTCAAAAGGAAATTTCACAGGCGGGGCTTATACCCTGACTGCCTAAAGATTTTTTCCGTATCTGACTCCAGCATCAATTCCGGTAAATCCAGATTGTTGTTCAATCTGTAATCATCCACAATGTTCCAACCTAACCATCTTCCCAATCTTCCCGGTGCCTGAGGACTGATTTCATCTGTAGAAGGCGCTTCCCCGATATATTTTCTAATTTCAAAGGGGTTTGTAGTATACAACAAATCATTTTCAATAAAATATGACCAGATATAGACCTCATTATTAAAGCATGAAGCAACTTCCTCCGAGGTGTAACCTATAATATATTCATCCGGAGTACATGGTAGTATACTTTTGGTAAAATGATAAGCCTTACCATAATAAATCATTTCAGCCAATAGAGAATTCTGATTGAGATCCGTTTTGTTAAACTGGGAAGAAATAGCAGTGACAACCATCGGTACAATATATTCCCTCTGATAGCGCTTGGTAATATATTGAGGTAAATCAGGTGGTTGAAAACGATGTTCAAAAGGTAAAAAATAATCCAAACCAATTACTAATATATCTTTATCAATATAAATATCGGAGGCAAAACCACTGACAAAAGTGTACACTTTTGGAATTTTAAATTCCGGAAAATAATATTTGATGTATTTGAAGGCAGTCAATAAATCCTCTTCTAAACCACTCATGTCTTTGAATTCTTTATTCACCTCTTCATATAAAGCCATCATCAAGGTATCCTGATTACCCTGGATCAATTCATCTGCAAATTTCTCTCGGGAGCCATAAAGACTTACTTGTAAATAATTTTCTGCAAATTCAGGATAGGATTCCAACAAATAGAGGATTTCCCCCGTTTCCTGCGCCTTATAAAATTTATCTTCTAGCCTTTCAAGATCCAAATTTATTTCAACAGCAAGAATTTCCTTGTCCAGCACACAGTCCTGACTTTCCTTTTTACAGGAAGTAAGAATTATAGAAAAAAACGTGAAGGTAAGTGCTAGGATATTTTTTGAACTCATCTTGAAAATGTTTTATATCAAATTAATATTAACCGACACAAATTAATGGAAATCGTCAATAAATAGATACTTATTCCTTTTCTGAAATCAATACTTGTCAAAATAATTAATGTATATACAGGATTTTCATTTACAATTTCATGCAGTTGGTACACGATTACATAATTCTTACTGATAATTATTAAAATTTTTCCAAATTTTTTTAAACCTAAAGGCTTCCTCTGTGTTCTACCAATGAAATTTATTCACTAAACCAACAAAAATTATGAATAAGAAAAGCATTTTCAGCTCAATTTTAAAATATCCCTTGATGGGATTAGTCGTTGCGGTTGGATTTTCATCTTGCAATGATGACGATGATATGCCACCGGTACAGGAAGATCCTAACATTGTCGAAGTGGCATCTGCCAACAATAATTTTTCAACCTTGGT
This sequence comes from Shivajiella indica, assembly GCF_042683085.1. Lineage (NCBI taxonomy): Bacteria > Pseudomonadati > Bacteroidota > Cytophagia > Cytophagales > Cyclobacteriaceae > Shivajiella > Shivajiella indica. The sequence continues at coordinate 36,374 of NZ_JBHUIV010000034.1, forward strand.
AGCAGCAGTGGATGCTGCAGGTTTGGTTGAAACTTTATCAGGTCCAGGACCTTTTACAGTATTTGCCCCAACCAACGATGCTTTTGGTAGCTTTCTGGAAGATAATAATCTTACAGCAAATCAACTTTTGGCCTCGGATCAATTGGCGGATGTTCTGACTTATCATGTTTTGGGTGCTTCAGTACCATCCTCAGCTGTAAGTGCCGGAAGAGTAAATACTGTAGCTGGAGATCCATTCTTTGTAAGTGCGGCTCCTAATGGAGAATTGTGGATCAATGGTAACACTAGGATTGTACAAACTGATGTTGCTGCTTCAAATGGTATTATCCACGTGTTGGATTATGTCATTACTCCTCCAACGCAAAATATTGCAGAAATTGCTATTGCTTCCACTCAGGCAGCTACTCCTGAATTTACCCAACTGGTTGCTGCTTTGGTTAGAGCAGATTTAGCAGGTGCTTTCACTGGTGGATTCGATGATGATTTTACTGTTTTTGCACCAACTGATGCTGCTTTTGAAGCACTTTACGAAGTTTTAGGCGTAAATGGTGTGGATGATATTCCTTTAGAAACATTGACCAACGTATTATTATACCATGTAGTACCTGCTAGAGCTTTCTCTCAGGATTTAAGAGAAGGTGCCGAATTGCCATCTTTATTGGAGGGTTCCACTTTGACCGTTAATTTGGGTTCTCTTCAGATCAATGATTCAGGTTTAGTGCCTTCAGCATTGAACATCCATGCGACAAATGGTGTGATACATGTAATTGATTCTGTTTTATTACCATAAGTTTTTCATGTAGGCTGTTTTAAGAAGCTGCTTCGATTTGGGGCAGCTTCTTTTTTATTTCAAAGGATTTTGATTACTTCAATATGTGAAAAATCAATGGATTACCGCAAAAGCATTTTTACAGCAATTTACCTGGAAAAAAATTTCCAACATTTTTGCCTTATATCTATCCTTTCATATTAGCAGGTGGAGGAAAAAACCTATACTATTGGGCTACCCTACAACTCTTTCCATCGAACCGACCACCAGTTGTAACCTCCGTTGTCCGGAATGCCCGAGTGGATTAAGGAGTTTTACACGTCCAACCGGAATGTTGGATGAGGAACTATTCCGAAAGGTCATCCAAGAAACCGGAAAATATCTTACTTATCTTCATTTGTATTTTCAGGGTGAGCCTTTCCTTCATCCCAGATTTACGAAATTGGTCAATTTGGCTGATAAAGAGGGAATTTTTACTTCCACCTCCACCAATGCCCATTACCTCACAAGTAAAAATGTGGATGATATAATTTCATCTGGCTTAAAGCAATTGATAGTTTCCATGGACGGCATAACCCAGGATGTATATGAACATTACAGGGTTGGGGGGAATTTGACAAAAGTAACTGAAGGCCTTCAACTTTTTCTTTCCCGAAGAAATGAACTGAACAGCAAGTTTCCCAGAATCATACTTCAATTTTTGGTTACAGGAAAAAATGAGCACCAGATTCCGGATTTGAAAAAATGGGCGAAAGAGATTGGGGTAGATGAACTGCAATTAAAAACCACACAAATTTACAATTTCGAAAACGGTTCGGATCTTATACCCTCAGATACCAAATATTCGAGATATGTCCAGGATAGATCTGGAAAATGGAAACTGAAAAAAAACATTGAAAATAAGTGTTGGAGGATGTGGCAGGGTGCAGTAATTACATGGGATGGGAAGGTGGTTCCCTGTTGCTTTGATAAAGATGGCTCCCATGTAATGGGAAATGTCGCTGAAAAACCCTTTGAGCTTATTTGGAAAACCCCTAAATACCAGACTTTCAGAAAAACCCTTTTGGAGGACAGGAAGCAGATTGAAATCTGCAAAAACTGTACGGAGTAATAAGCCTAATCCCTATTTTAGTTTAAAGGCTATTTCTTTCCAAGAGGGAATAATTATCTTTACACTGATTTTATTCTATTTTAATCAGAAAAAATACCCAAATAGCTTTTGCAGCTTGATGTAGTCAAACTGTAATTGGGGGTTAAAAAATATGAGAAACTATTCTTTGAGGAACAATAAGGCCGTTGACACCACCTTGAAATATTTTGCTTACCTTTTAATTGGGTTTGCTTTACTATTGATTTCTCCGCCTATAGCTGATGCCCAAAACTTAGCGGATATTTCAACAATCAACGTGGATGAGCTTACAGATGATCAAATCAGGGAATTGATCAGGAGGGCAGGTGAGGCTGGAATAACAGAAATGGAATTGGTCCAGATGGCAAGATTGAGGGGTCTTCCGGCGAGAGAAGCTGAGAAACTTCAGAAAAGAATAGAAGAACTGGATTTGGCAGGAAAATCATCCAGAACTACAACTTCTGCATCCAAAAGAGAGCCGAGGAAGCAAGTGGACTTTAGCCAGATTTCTCAGGGGATCATGAAATTCCCGTCTGATTTAGAAGGGGTTGAAAATGAAAAATCAAACCTATTCGGTGCAGATCTTTTTTACAATAAAAACAGGAGACTGAGTTTCGAACCCAATCTGAATATCGCTACTCCAAAAAATTATATCCTGGGCCCTGGGGATATGGTGTATGTAGATATTTACGGACAATCCGAACAATATTATGAAGCCAATATCAATCCGGATGGATTTTTGATTTTGGATAATATCGGCCCCATCAGTGTTTCAGGTAAATCGATTGAAGAGGCATCCGGAATTATTAGAAACCGACTTTCAGCATATTATCCTGGAATCGGGGGTTCCAACCCAAGTACCTTTGTTCAGGTGACCTTAGGCAATGTGAGAACCATACAGGTTCATTTGGTAGGAGAGCTAATGCTTCCCGGCACTTTCACATTAAGTGCTTTCAGTACCGTATTCAATGCCCTTTATGCAGCCGGAGGTCCGAATGAAAACGGCACCATGCGCAACATTAAAGTGCTCAGAAATGGGAAAAACATTGCCACAGTTGATATCTACGATTTTCTTGTCAATGGGAAGACAAACTTAGAATTCACTTTGCAGGACCAGGATGTGGTGCTGGTAGAACCCTTTTTAGCAAGAGTAGGCATCACAGGAGAGGTTAAGAGACCCAAAGTTTTTGAAGTTAAAGAAGGAGATAATTTTGAAGACCTGTTAAGGTATGCAGGAGGGTTTACGGATGAGGCTTTCAAAGAGAGAATTAATGTCACAAGAATAACCGGCAAGGAAAGGGCTGTATCTGATATTTATGCCAACCAATTTGGCCTTTTCCTTGTCAAAGGAGGGGATGAATATGTGGTGGGAAAAGTGCTCAACAGATATACCAATAGGGTTCAGATCAAAGGGGCGGTTTTCAGAGAAGGCAATTATTCGCTGACAGAAGGCTTAACCCTAGGCCAGCTTATCCAGAATGCGGAGGGGTTAAGAGGGGATGCGTATCTGGAAAGAGCCAGCATTTTAAGAACTTTTGATGACCTGAGCACGGAAGTATTGACTGTCAATTTACGGGATCTTTTGAATGGTTCTTCATCAGACATACCCCTCAAAAGAGAAGATGTAGTCCGGATCTCCAGTATATATGATCTTCAGGAAGAAGTTTATGTACAGATCGGTGGGGAAGTAAAAAATCCGGGAACCTATCCCTTTTCCAAGAATATGACAGTGGAAGAGCTGATTATTTTGGCAGGAGGCTTAAGAGAAGCTGCAAATGCCAAAGATGTGGAAATTGCCAGGAGGTCACAGGAAACGACATCAGGTACATTTTCAGATCTGATTAAAGTCAGTGTGGAAGGCGGTTTAACAGCAGAGAATTCTCAGGTTTCCCTTGAGCCTTATGATATGGTTTTGGTCAGGAGGAAGCCCAATTTCTCTTTGGATAGATTGGTAAAGGTGGAAGGCCAGGTCAATTCTCCGGGTATATTCTCCATATATTCTGCTGATGAAAGAATTTCCAATATAATTCAAAGAGCCGGGGGTCTGACAGCTTTTGCCTATGCCAAAGGAGCGACATTGATCAGAAGGACAGAATTTTACGAAACAGAGTCCGAACAGGTCAGAAGACAGCGGAATTTATTGGATTTACAGCAAAAGCTATTGTTGGATCCCAACAACACGGAAGCTCAGGAGCTATTATTGGAACGTCTTTTCAAAGATTTGGGAACCAGCCCACAGGACAGCAGTGAAGGATATTCCGCAGCAGCCACAAAAAGGGAAGTGATCACCGGCATCACTGAAACAAAAACTGATTTGGCTCCCATAAAAATCAGACAGACTGAAGCAGTAGCTATTGATTTGGAGGCAATTTTAAGAAATCCTGGATCTGATTTGGATTTGATATTGGAAGAAGGAGATATTATTTCCATTCCAAGACAATTACAGACAGTCAGGCTAAGGGGAGATGTGGTATATCCCGCCACCGTTCGGTTTGAAAAAGACAAAGGCATGAAATATTATATCGACCGTGCCGGAGGATTTGATATCAGGGCAAATAGAAAGCGGTCCTATATTGTATATGCAAATGGGCAGGTGTCCAGGACAAAAAGCTTTATGGGAATAAGGTCCTATCCTAATGTGATGCCTGGATCAGAAATCATTGTCCCTACCAAAGGCCCTAGGGTTCCAATCCGTCCATCTGAATTTGTCGGAATTGCCACAGCCTTGGCTACCCTTGTACTTGTCATTACCCAAATTAATCCCTGATGGCGGAGCATATTATAGACGATAAAATTACCCTTAAAGAAGTTGTCCAACGGTTTCGGTATTGGATCGGGTTTTTTATTGGTGAATGGAAATTTTTAATACTTGCGGGCAGTATTGGTTTGATTTTAGGGGCTTTGACCTCATTTCTCAAAAAACCGGTGTACCATGCAGAGACTACCTTTGTACTGGAAGAAAGCGACATGTCCAGCTTAGGCCAGATGTCCGGTCTGGCTTCTCTAATAGGCGTCAACCTGGGATCTATTGGTTCAACAAGCGGATTATTTCAGGGAGATAATATCATGGAGCTATACAAATCAGATAATATGCTCAGCAAAACCCTATTGAGTCCATTTGATGTAAATTCCCTTTTGATTGACCGGTACATACAATTTCAGGAACTGGACAAAAAATGGAAAAGAAAAGTTGATTTTTCAAAACTGGATTTTTCTCTTCCAAGGGAAAGCTTTTCAGTCACCCAGGATTCTGTCATCAAAGAGGTTTCAAAATTGATCAGGGAAAAGCACCTTGCAGTGGAAAAGCCTAACCGAAAACTCTCGATCATTCAGGTAAATGTCTCTTCAAAAGATGAGCCTTTTGCGAAGGTCTTCAATGAAACTTTGGTGGAAAATGTCAATACTTTTTATTTTGAGACCAAAACGAAAAAAACAGCTGAAAACCTGGCCATACTTCAGTCCCAGGCAGATAGTGTGCGTAACCTGTTGGATGAAAGCATTTTGGCCTATGCCAGTACCACAGACCGGGTTCCTAACCCCAATCCTATACTTCAGACAGCCACAGTGGAAGCACGAAAAAGGCAGGTGGATGTCACAGCCTCTTCGGCTGTCTATGCGGAAATTGTAAAAAACCTGGAGATTGCAAAAGTCAATCACCGAAACAATTCTCCTTTGATCCAGATCATCGATACCCCCAGATTTCCTTTGAAAAGAACTGAAATCAGGTTATTGAAAGGAATGGTATTTGGCGCGCTGATAGTAGGAATTTTAGCTCTGTTCTATATCTATGTAAGACAGTTGTACCGTTTACATGTCGCGGAGAAAAAGGAATAGACTTTTTAATCATGCTTGATAAAATATTTTCTTATCAATTCGGCAATCTGATTAAGAATAAATCTATTCAGAATTTTATTTTTTTGGGTTTTATCCAATCATCCAATATCCTGATTTCATTGGTTTCCATGCCTTTATTGATACAGGCTATTGGGGTAGATCAATTTGGTTTGGTTAACCTGGCACTTTCCGTCATCATTCTTTTGAATATTCTGGTTGGCTTTGGTTATAATCTGAGCGGACCAAGAGAGGTGGCCATCAACCAAAAAAACAAAGAAAACCTATCCCATTTGGTTTCCAATATCATATTCAGTAAAGTTACCCTGGCTTTTTTTGCTGCAGCCCTCATACTTGTGGCGGTTTTTGCATTCAATTTATTCAGGGAATATCAGATTATCCTGGTGTATTCCATATTGCTTCTTTTCTCAGAAGCTACCCTTCCTCTTTGGTTTTTTCAGGGAATGGAAAAAATGAAGATGATTTCCATGGCCAACGTATTCAGTAAACTCCTTTATCTCTTGGGTATTGTTATGTTTATACACCAACCCGAACAGGCAAAATGGGTGAACTTTATCCTGGGAGGTGCAGGTTTATTTATCAATCTTTTTGTTTTGGTCTATATCCATTATGAATTGGAAATCCTTTTTTATAAACCCAAACTCAGGCAGATTTTCCGATCCCTGAAAGAAAATATATTATTGTTTTTGTCAAATATAACCTCCCATATTTCCATAAATGGAGGTTTGATTATTCTAAGTTTCTTCGCCAATGCCGAAACCTTGGGCATGTTCAGCCTGGCAGAAAGGATTACCATGGTCCTCCGTTTGTTACCGGCCCTCATTATTCAGGCGGTTTTTCCCAATGCTTCCAAAAAATACCTATCCGATACCGCTCAATTTTACAGATTTCTGAAAAAAGTCTATATCTGGGCTGTCTTCTTAGGATTGGGGCTTTCCCTTTTCACGTATTTTTCCGCTTCTTTCATTGTTCAGGCTCTGGCTAAATCTCCTTTGGAAGAATCCGTGAGCTATCTCAGGGTATTGGCATTCGTGCCCCTATTGGCATCCTTCAATATCCCTAATGTGCTCATTTTACTGGTCACTGATAAGAAATATCTTTTGTTCAATTCTTCTTGGCTCATGTGCCTTTATATGATCTCCGTTTCTTTGATTCTTACCACAAAATATGGAGGCATCGGCCTATGCTTTGCCCTGCTTTCCACAGAAGTATTTATTTTTATCATTTGTACCCTATTGATCTTCTTAAAAAACAAAGATTTATTTCATGGATTCAAAAGAACCCTCATCGGTGGCCATTATCATCATTAATTGGAATGGATATTCCCTTAGCAGAAGGTGTCTTCTGTCCCTAATGCAGATCCATTATTCCAATTACACCATTGTACTGGTAGACAATGGATCAGAAGATGGTTCTTTTGAAAAATTAAAGCGTGAATTTGAAACCCCGGTTTTTATTGCCAATGAAAAAAATCTTGGATTTACAGGAGGAAATAATGCCGGTATCGACTATGCAATAAAAAATAAATTTGACTTTATTTTATTGTTGAATAATGATACAGAAGTTGAGCCCGACTTCTTAAATGAGTTGTTGAAAGTACAAAAAAGTCACCCCAATGTAGGGATGGTTCAACCTCTTATCCTATTTCATGATAAAAGGGATAAGATTTGGAGTGCCGGAGGTAGATATATTGCGCCCTTGGGGATTGCCAAAACACTGGATAGTCAAAAGAATTTTCAAACTGCGAAAGTTGAGGATAAAGTTTTGGATTGGGCAACAGGTTGCTGTATCCTTATTCCCAGACAAATCATAGAAAAGGTTGGGACACTGCAACAATCCTATTTTGCCTATTTTGAAGATGTGGATTGGTCTTTACGAATAAGAAAAGCAGGTTATTTGATTTACTTGGCAGCGAAAAGCACCATATACCATGAAGGCGGTGCTTCTTCTAAAAAGGCCCATAAAGAGGGCATGATCAGCCCAACCGTATTTTACCTTTATTGCCGAAACCAACTATTCCAACTTAGACGGCATCTCGATTTTCCTTTTTGGGTAATTGCATGGCCATTTCATATTGGAAAGTATTTGATCTGGATTAGCTATTTTTGTATAAGAGGGAGATTCAAAAAAATGAAAGCAGTGGCAAAAGGTATTCGGGACGGTATTTTTTTGGACCATCATCATAATGAACCCTTATGTCCCTAATAATTCTATCCATCATAACCTTACTTACTATTGGGCTCATTTTTTGGGTCCTTAGTAAAATGTTATTGTATGGAAAATGGGAATATGGAATTTACTTTCTTTTGCTTTTTTTACCTTTTTACACCACTGTGCTGAGTGTCACGTACCTGACTACAGGTTCTGAATTAATCGTAAAATTATTTCAGTTTTTAAAGGAGATAGTAATCCTGACTTCTCTGATATGTTTTGTATTGTTCCAAAAAAATCTATTCGACTACCCATTCAGGTTTCATCAAGTAGATATACTTTTCCTCGCCTTACTGACAATGGGTTTTATTTATATGGTAATCCCCATAGGTGAAGCAAGCACCATCAATAAAGCGCTTTACTTTAAAAATATGTTAGTCCCTGGCCTCGTTTACTTTATGGGGAGGAATACCCTATTTGATGACAGGGAAATAAAGTTTTTATTTAAAGGGATATTCCTGATCGCAATAGGGGCATTTTTTGTCAATTTATTTGAAAAAACTATCGATACACATCTACAATCCCTAACAGGTTATGCTTTGTTTAACCAGGCAATTAATGACATGGAGCCGACCGGAAACTTTGGGCTGACCTGGACATTTGAAACACAGGCAACGACCAAAAGATTGGCCTCATTTTTCTCCGACCCCTTGGAATTGGCCAGTTCCGTACTTTTGGGCTTTTCAGCAGGACTGATTTGGTTTTTATCCAGTAAAAGAGAAAACTGGTTCGTATATACCATGGTGATGTTATGTTCTTTAGGAAGTCTATTTTTCGCCTCATCAAGGGCAGCATTTCTTTCTTTTTTTGTCATGATTTTCTTCATTGCCATGATTTTCAGGCTGTATAAGTTGATCTTTCTGGGCATCGGATTTTTCCTGTTTTTTGTGTTTTATGTAGTATTCCTTGCTTCAGATGATTTCTATTACTTCGTGGTGGACACCATTACCTTTGAAAACCCTTCCAGTGCAGGCCATGTATTGGAATGGCTTATTGCTTTGGATTCTATGATTGCCAATCCATTTGGGATAGGGTTGGCCATGAGCGGTAATGTAGGCAGCGTGGAAGAAGAACTCCGGGTTGGCGGCGAAAACCAATTTTTGATTTTTGGTGTACAATTAGGTTGGATTGGGATGTTCATTTATATCCTTATCCTTTTCTATGGAATACGTACTGCTTTAAAAGTTTTCAACCGAACAGAGAACCTCATGACTGCCAGAATTGCCTTCGTTGCTGCTACGGTAAAATTTGGATTACTCTTGCCCCTGTTTACTGCCAATGCTGAAGTGTACGCATATGTTTCTTGGCTCACTTGGTGGATGGTTGGTTACAGTGTGCACGCCTATCAAAATATCACTTACCAAAAAACATTGATTGCCTGAAAAGAAGATACATAAAATCTAGGCCAGGTATTAAGCCTATTTGAACGGGGCTTTGGGCATTTTGAAAAATTAAATGAAAGGAAATTTATACCTTTGCCAAAATTGAATTATGATTGACAATATCGGTAAACCGTTTTTTTCCAGCTTCAAAGTAGATGAATCCTTGAACTGGCAAATGTCCAGAGCAGAAAAATACACCTTAATAGGCCTTTTACAGGAACTAAAACCTGATGTAGCTATTGAAATAGGAACCTACCAAGGGGGAAGTCTCCAAGTAATCAGCCACTATTCCAAAAATGTGTATTCCATAGATATCAGTAAGGCTCCTGGGGATTTATTGGCCAGCAGATTTTCAAATGTGGAATTTGTAGTTGGGGATTCCTCCCGTTGCTTGATTGATATTTTTGAAAAGATTAAAAATGATAACCGCCGTCTGGATTTTATTCTGGTAGATGGCGACCATACCAGAAAAGGTGTTTATAGGGATTTGGAAGCAATTTATAGTTATCCACATATCCATCCTGTCACCATACTCATGCATGATAGTTTCAATCCCGAATGTAGAAAAGGTATCCGGGATTTTTTGAAAAAACATCCTGAACATATTACTTACGCAGAATTGGATTATGTTACAGGATCCTATTGGCATAACGATACTTACAGGGAAATGTGGGGAGGTTTGGCAATGGTAAAAATGGATCCAAATCATAAATCCGCCCCCATTGAAATTGGTCAGAGTCAGAAACACCTTTTCGCAGGAACCTATCTCCATTCTATACATCTCATCAAAGACAGATTGCAGTTTTTATTCCCACTCAAAAGGAAGATTTTCAAGATGCTGGGAAAGAAAAACAGAGCTGAAATATATGATACTTTCTGAAATCATCTCTTGAAATAAAAGTTTTTAAAATTCACCCGCCTCTTTGTTTTTCTATTATTTTTATGTAATTCATAAAAAGTATTTTGCATCTTATGATGTGAAAAAATACTTTTGTTTTGAATCTGAGTTTTTAAAATTAAAAATAACCAACCTATGGAAGGTGAAAAAATGGGGGCCTTTATAAATACAGAATCTTTAAAAAAGCAGCTGGAGCTTCAACAAATTCTTATTGATATTTCCTCCAAGTATATCAATATGGACCTGAAGGAATTAGAGAATAATGTACAAAAGTCCTTAGCGCAATTGAGTCATTTTGTTGAAGCAGACCGGGCCTACATTTTTGAATATAATTTTGAAGACATGACCGCCTCCAATACCTATGAATGGTGCGCTGAAGGGGTCAGTCCGGAAATTGAAAATCTTCAAGGCCTTCCTATGGAATATATTCCTCATTGGGTGGAAAAACATCAAAGACGGGAAATATTTGGCGTACCTGTAGTGGAAGAATTGGAGGAAGGCCCTTTGAAGGATATTTTGATTCCCCAAGATATCAAGACCTTGGTCACCTTTCCCATGTTGTACAAAAAAGAATTACTGGGCTTTGTAGGTTTTGATTGGGTAAAAGGGGTCCATCCTTATTCCGAAACGGAACTCCAATTGTTATTGGTGTATGCAGAGATGTTGGTGAATATTAAAAAAAGATCCGTTCTCGAAAGGAACCTGATCAATGCCAAAGAAGAAGCAGAAGCGGCCAATAAATCCAAATCTGAATTTCTCGCCAACATGAGCCATGAAATCCGAACTCCTTTGAATGGCGTCATTGGATTCACAGATCTTCTAATCAATACCGAACTTAGCAATGAACAGCTTCAATATGTGCAAAGTGCCAATACATCTGCCCATATCCTCCTCGGAATCATCAATGACATTCTTGATTTTTCAAAAATTGAAGCAGGAAAGTTGGAATTGGAAGAGGTGGAAACCAACCTAATCGAATTGGCTGAACAGACAGCCGACATAGTAAAATACAATACTGCAAAGAAAAACATTGAATTTCTCCTCAATATTCAGATTGACATTCCAAAATATGTCATTTTGGATCAGATCCGCATCAAACAAATTCTGGTCAATCTTCTGAGCAATGCGATCAAGTTTACCGAAAGAGGAGAGGTAGAATTATCCATCAGTTTTGAAGAAACAGATCCCGTCAAACAGGAAGGCATTTTCACTTTTTCAATAAGGGATACTGGAATCGGTATTTCAGAAGAACAGCAGGCCAAATTATTCAGATCTTTTTCCCAAGCGGATTCCTCCACCACAAGGAAATTTGGAGGAACTGGTCTTGGATTGGTGATTTCCCAGATGTTGGCAGAAAAAATGGGATCCACAATTAATTTGACATCAGAGATTGACAGGGGTTCTGTCTTTTCTTTCTCCATTAAAAAATCATATAAAAGGACACCTTCCATTGAATATAATGGACTGATCAATATTGAAAAGATTTTGATCATCGATGATAACAAAAACAACAGGACGATTCTTGAACATATTTTGGCCCATTGGAATATTAAAACCCAATCGGTAGATAATGCCATTTCGGCACTTACCCTATTGGATAAAGACCCCCATTTTGATGTGTTGATTGTGGACTATCACATGCCTTTTGTGGACGGCATAACCACGATCAGCGAGATAAAAAAGCTGTTTGCCGAAAAACACCAGGTAGAATTGCCTAAAATCATCCTGTATAGTTCGGCTGATGATGCCAGATTGGAAAATTCAATTCATGAATTGAAAATTGATGCAAAACTTGTCAAACCGGCCAAGATTTCTGAATTGTTCAATTGTTTGAATAAAATCAGCAACCTCCATACCTTGGAAATTTCTCATGAAAAGAGAGACACTGGAGAAGGTAGATCCACAAACAGGGAAGGCATAAGTATCTTAATCGCTGAAGATGTATCCTTGAATATGTTGCTGCTCAGAACCATCATCAAGTCCTATTATCCGGATTCAACGGTCATTGAATGTGCAAATGGTAAAGAAGCTGTCGAACAATTTCAAAGATCCAGACCCGATTTAATCTTTATGGATGTGCAGATGCCCGTAATGGATGGTTATGAAGCCACTTTGAAAATCAGAAGTATTGAAAAACAAGCTGGTTTTTCCACACCCATCATAGCCCTCACCGCAGGTGCACTTCATACTGAAAGGGAAAAATGTTTGGAAGTTGGAATGGATCACTTTCTGTCCAAACCTATAGATAAAGAAAAGCTGTTGGAAGTATTGGAAAGAATCATAAAATCCATCCGATAAAGAAATCCAATATTAGAAACTTGGATTCCTTGTATAGAATTAGGATTTTTTCCCAAATACTTATTTCAGTCTCCCCAATGAATGCTTTTTCCTTCAAATTCACTTAATTTTCAGGATCATTTGAAGGGCAAAACTGTTATGAAGCAAGAAAACTTTCTTTTTGTTATTCATTTTATGTTTGGAATATAGAAATGGCTATTTATTGCTCCATTAACCAGTACCCAAAAGGAACACCACAACATGAGGAAGCCTAAAATCCTGATCGATATCTTCTACCTGCATGTGGCACAGACCGGGATCAAGACCTATATCCAAACCCTTTGTGAGGAGATCAGGAAACAACAGAATAGCGAATTTGAGTTTATACTGAGCCCTGATTTTGAAAAGATAAATACAAGCAGGTTTTTTAAGGGAAAAACTTCCCTCCTAAAGAACCTTTTGTTCCAAGCTTTTTACTTTTTCAGAAAACAATTATGGCTGCCACTGCTGTCCTATAAGCATGGCGCGGACATGATTTTAAGCCCTGATATCATGAGTCCCTCATGGGGAAAAGGGCACAAAGTTTCTGTCATACATGACACTTTCTTTTGGGACAATCCGGAACATTACCAAGGCCTTTGGTTGAAGTACTACCTTTTTTTTCTCAAAAAAGGCCTTAAGAAAAATGCCTCTGTGGTAACCATTACTGAATTTTCTAAGAAAAAACTGCTTAAACTCCCGATTTTCCAAAAGCTAAGGATAGATGTGGCATATCCATCTTCAGGCTTACATCTTCCAGAAGGAAAGCCGAAAAGGTTGGAAAATAAAGAAAAATACTTTCTACATGTGGGGGTGATGGAAAAGCGTAAAAACCTCGGTCTGCTGATCAAAGCCTTTGGGAAACTGATCAAGGAAAAGGGATTTGAAGACTTCAGACTTTATTTGGTAGGCCAAAGAGGACCCAGGGAGGCTTTGGATGATTTTGATCAGCTTCAAAACCTGGTGGAGGGTTTGCAACTTCAAGGAAAAGTCATTTTCCCCGGTTATGTAAGCCAAGATCAGCTAAAAATATATTTTCAAAATGCCTTGGCCTATGTTTTCCCCTCTGCCAATGAAGGATTTGGACTTCCTGTATTGGAGGCATTTTCTTTTGGGCTTCCTGTAATCATTTCCAACCAAGGGGCACTTCAAGAAGTGGCGGGAGAAGCGGCATTGGTTTTGGAAAAAAATGAACCTGATTCCTTAAAACAAGCTATGAAAAAGCTGGCAGAAGATGGGACTTTGCGAGAGGAACTGGCACAAAAAGGGATAAATCGGCTCAAAGAATTTACCACGGAGAAGTTTTTTCTATCTTTGAAGGATATTTTTAAATCACTTCTGGATGAGTAATTTTCTGGGCAATACAATTTCCTCCCTTACCGGTATGGACCTCTCCCAAAGGTTTGGAAAAGAATGGGACAATCGGTCAACTTTAGGCACCTTTTGGAGCTTGGGTTGGAGTATCCTCAGAGGCCTTGCCCACAGATGGCGTTTTAAAAAAATCAGGGGATTGTTTTTAGTGGGAAAAGGGGTTACACTCCGGCAGGCCCACTACATTGAGGCCGGAAAAAATTTTATCCTTCAGGACCACTGTGAGGTCAATGGGCTATCCCAAAGAGGTCTGATATTCGGAGATAAGGTCAGCATTGGAAGTTATGCCATCATCCGTCCTACCAATCTCTATGGAGGAGAGCCGGGAATTGGTCTGAAAATGGGCAATAACAGCAATATCGGAGCCTATTCCTACATTGGTTGTTCTGGTTATATCGAAATCGGTGACAATGTCATGATTTCCCCTAGGGTGAGTATTTATTCAGAAAACCACAATTTTGACCAGCTGGACAAGGTCATGATAGATCAAGGAGTGACCCGGTCTTTTGTTAAAATAGAGGACGACTGTTGGATTGCTGCAAATTCTGTCATTCTTTCTGGAGTGACTATAGGAAAAGGATCAGTAGTGGCCGCAGGAAGCATAGTCACCAAAGATGTGCCCCCTTACAGTATAGTAGCCGGTAATCCGGCAAAAGTCATTAAATCACGAAGCTTAGATGGGTAAAAATGTGCTCATGCTTCATAGCTCATCTGACCTCTACGGGGCCAGCAGAATCCTGCTCTACAGTGTGGACTTTTTACAACAAGAGGGATATAAAGTGTATGTTGTTCTTTCGGAGGAAGGTCCTTTAGCAGAAGAATTAAGAAAAATCGGGACTGAGGTCATCATTCAAAGACTGGGTATTTTAAGGAGAAAGTACTTTAATCCCAAAGGCTTATTCAATAGGGCCCAGGTACTTTGGAAAGCAAAAAAGGTCTTGAAAAGATGGATTGTCGAAAAAAACATTGACATTATTTATTCCAATACTTCCGCTGTTTTGGTTGGTGCTTGGCTGGCATACAGCACCGGAAAACGCCATATTTTTCACCTCCATGAAATCATCGTTTCCCCATTCTGGTTAGGCAAATTTTTGGGAATGTTGATACAAAAAACTTCCGATCAGGTCATCGTGGTCTCACAGGCTGTATATGACAACTGGAAAGATAAGATTGAAGAAAAAAAATTACATCTGATTTACAATGGACTTGATTATACCCCTTTCCTTGAAGGAAATAAATCCATCCGTGAACAGGTTGCTCCTCCGGAAAAGGATAAAATCTGGATTGGAATGATTGGAAGGGTCAGCCATTGGAAAGGGCAGGGCTATTTCCTGGACCTGGCCAAAATCTTATCCGAAAAATATTCCAACATTCATTTTATTATAGCCGGTGATGCATTTCCAGGCACTGAACACCTTCTTTCAGAGATGCAGGAAAAAATCAGAACTTTGGGTTTAGGGGAAAGAGTAAGCTATTTGGGTTTCCGATCCGATGTGGCTGACCTCCTGCAAAGTCTGGACATCTTTGTCCTGCCTTCCATTTTACCTGACCCTTTGCCAACAGTAATCCTGGAAGCCATGGCATCGGCAATACCGGTAATAGCAACTGCCCATGGTGGTGCCTGCGAAATGGTCAAAGAAGGGGAGACCGGACTGCTGATTCCTTGGAATGATCCCCAAAAAGCTGCCAATCAAATTGGAATGTTGATTGAAAATCCATCCGTGCGTACAGCCATGGGCCTGGCAGGAAGAAAAAGGGCCATGGAAATGTTCTCCAAAGAATCTTTCCAACGGAAATTTATTGCTTTATATGAAAACAACTGACAGCAATTTAAAAGTAGCCATACTCGGAGTAAGAGGCTATCCTTATGTGTACAGTGGCTATGAAACTTTGGTCAAAGAACTGGGAGAACGCCTGCAGAAAAGGGGTGTGAAAGTGACGGTTTACTGCCATCGATCCCTATTCAGCAATCGCCCATCAGAGGTAAATGGTATAAAGCTGGTGTATATGCCTGCCATAGAACAAAAAAGCCTTTCCCAGTTGACCCATTCTTTTTTCTCTATGGTCCATGCCTGCTTGTCGGATGTAGATGTAATTTTAGTGGTCAACAGTGCCAACGGTCCTTTTGGATTGATATCCAGATTATTCAGAAAACCTACTGCCATCAACGTGGACGGTTTGGAATGGCTCCGACCAAAATGGAAAGGCATGGGAGCCAAGTATTTTTTATGGTCTTCAAAAATGTCCACCAAATGGTATGACCACATCATCAACGATGCAGATGCCATGCAGAAGATTTACAAGGATATGTTTGGTTGTGAATCCACCGTCATTGCCTATGGTGCCAATCCTTCTTTCCATTCTGATCCGGAAAAAATCAAAAAATGGGGACTGGATAAACAGGATTACTTCCTTATCGTCGGAAGGATGGTGCCTGACAACAATGCCGATTTGTTGGTCAAGGGATTTGTGGCTTCCAATTCCAAGAGGAAGCTGGTAGTGGTGGGAGATGTGCCCTATAAGGATGCCTACGCTTCCCAACTCAAGCAGATCCAGGATAGTAGACTAGTATTTACGGGATATGTCACCGACCCCGAGGAACTGAAAGCCTTATTTCATAATTGCTATGCCTATTACCATGGACATGAATTCGGGGGAACCAATCCTTCCATGTTGAAAGCTTTGGGATATGGTTGCGCCATCTTGGCGCTAAATACAGTCTTCAATCAGGAAATGCTTCAAAATGGAAAATACGGATGGTTTTTTGAAAAAAATATAGCATCTGTCAAAGCAATCACAGAAAAAGCCGAAATGGAGGAAGCTGCCATGGAGCAACTTCGTTCAAGCTCCAGAGAAGGGCTCACCCAAAAATACAATTGGGATTTTGTCACCGACCAATATTTGGAAGTATTCCGCACCTTAAAAGCCAAAAAGGCAAAAAATTGAGCTGTTAAGCTTCTGTCAAAGGAAAGCGGTGGATTACTTTCCATCTTCCTTCCATCCTTTTCAAAAGCGCTACATCTCTGACCTGATAGTCCGCATTAAAATGCTTGGATTGGATGTGTTTCCAGTAAAGGTCAAAATTCTTTGGTTTAACATCCTTGAAGGAAATGGTCAAATGGGGATGGAAGGCCCTATCGCTCAGCTCATTGATCAGGTTTAATTCCAATTTGCAGAATTTCCCCAAGGATTCCTGTAAGGATTGAAGGGTTGCACTTGGCAGAACATCAACGAAAATCACTCTTCTGCCGAAGCGGTCAAAATCCCTGAATTTGAGATCAAAAACCCCAATTCCTGCCAAAAATTTCTGCAGTTTGTAAATCAATTTATCTTCCTTGTTTTCATTCCACTCAAAGGGCATTTTGATCGTGATATGGGCAGGTGATTTTAGGGCATATTTTAGATTGAAAAGGTTTTTCATTTCCTCTTTCAAAGCGGTAGCTTCTTCCTGAATTTTACCTTCAGGTACCAGTGCTATAAAATATTTTGCCGGAATTGTCGCCATTCAACACAAATATATCTGATTTCGTACCCATAAACCGTTTATTTCAAAAAGCTTTACAGTAATTTGAGGAAGATTTTTCAAAAGAATATTTTATAATGTAAATTGATAATTCATAAGCAGACATAGAATTATGAAGAATTTTACTAAGGCGATGGTCGGTTTGGACCTTACCGAGATGGATGACATTCTCATCAAGAAACTAGCTATTATCTCCGGTATACTTGGAATAGAAAAATTATATTTTATCCATGTAGCCAAGGATCTCTCCATTCCTGAAGAGCTGATCAAAAAGTATCCTGACCTGATGGTTCCCACCGATGAATCTATCAAAGCAGAAATAATGGGAATAGTCGACGCAGCCGAATTTCCTGAGAATTTAGAAATGGAAGTCATCGTTGAGGAAGGCAAACCCATGGAAACAGTGCTCAGATGGGCCAAAATAAAAGATGTGGATGTGCTCATTATGGGTAGAAAAGAGCAATTGGAAGGTAGTGGTTCACTGGCGAAAAATATGGCCCATAGGGCTCCCTGTACAGTGCTCTTTCTCCCGGAAAGGTTCAATGCAGGATTGCCCAAAAAGCTATTGGTTCCGTTGGATTTTTCCGACCATTCGGTGTTGACACTGGAATTTGCCCAAAGGCTTTCTGATGAAATAGATGCAGAAATTTTAGGAATGCATGTATATTCTGTCCCCATTGGTTACTACAAAACCGGTAAAAGCCATGAGGAATTTGCCCAGATTATGGAATCCCATGCCAGGAATGATTTCCAAAAGTTTTTAACCAAAAATAAAATTCCCGAATTTGATTGCCTCTTTATCTTGAGAGAAGATGGGAATGAAGGACAATTTATCATTGATACTGCCAAAGAAAATGGTGCTGACATGATTTTGATGGGCAGCAGGGGAAGAACAGCCTCGGCGGCAGCTTTACTCGGAAGCTTTGCCGAAAAACTGGTCAATGCCAACAATCAGGTACCCATGCTGATTTTCAAAAAGAAAGGAGAAACCATGAGTTTCCTGGATGCGCTGTTGAAAATTTGATCAAAAAGCCCTGTAAAAATATAAACAGGCCTGGTCCCCAATGCCCTTCTTATTGTAGAGAAGGGCTTTTTTATGGAATTCTTTTAGCTCACTTTTGAATATTGCCTGTAGTTTGTCCTCTCCTTCCTTAAGTGGGATACCTTTTTTATAAAGTTCCGTCCCCCAAAATTGAAAGGAGGTGCTGTCGAAGACAATTCCTTTTACAGAAAAACCAATACTTTTTGCCAATGCTATAAGTCCCTTGGTAGAGGGTATGGTGAGATGTCTGGGCGCATCCAATTGCACCCAATTTACCCCTTCCTCTTTCCAAACCTGTGCATCGGTCACGGGAACCCGAATCAATAAATATCCCCCCGGATTCAGTAAGGAAAAACACTTCTCAATAGCTTTTGCATAATTGACCATATGTTCAAAGGCATGGTGCATCATGATGAGGTCATACTTCCCCTTCATTTCAAATACAGATTTATTGAATAGGGTCAAATAAGGATTGATAATAACCTCTTTTTCAATGTAAGGATCGTATCCTTCTAAGTTTCTGAATCCAGAGGCAAATAATTCATAGAGCAATTGTCCATGACCACATCCCAAATCAGCGATTTTTGAATGCTTGGACACCTTGGTAAATTTCAACCAGTCCCCATAAAACGGTTTTAGAAATGTCAATCCATTTCGGAAAAATTGATATCGGATGGTTTTAAGGAGCATCTTAATAGGAGAAGATCGCTCCAATTGTTTAAAGGAATAATAATTTTTAGGATAAAATTCAGAAAGGTTTTCCGGTATATTAGGTTGATACAAACTTCCACATCCGAGGCATTCGGCATATTCAAAAATCTGCCCTGACCCAAACATCATCTCTTTAACATGATGCCTGTTAAAGCTGATTCTATTCCCACAATACCCACATTTCAGCTGCTTATCAATAAGCATTTTTCCTGTAAACAAATATCTCAGCTATAGTTCTGAAGCAAATCGAAAGGTCCATCCAGATACTCCAGTTCTGAACATAAAAATAGTCCAATCTTACCCTGGAACGGATCTGATAGGGATATAATATTTCACCTCTATAACCTTTAACCTGCGCAAGACCAGTGATTCCTGGCTTAATCCTATGCCTTGCATTATATTTCTGCATGTAAGTGCTGAACCTTTGGTTCATGGGCACAGGGTGAGGTCTTGGGCCCACGATAGACATGTCACCAAACAAAACATTGAGGAACTGTGGCATTTCGTCCAAAGAAGTTTTTCTCAATAAGGCCCCGATTCTTGTCACCCTTGGGTCATTTTTCACAGCCTGTTTGGTGTCTGAATAATCATTAGGGGTCATGGACCTGAATTTCAAACATTTGAAGACCTTATTGTTTACCCCATTTCTTTCCTGAATAAAGAAAATAGGTCCTTTGGATTCCAGTTTGATCAATAATCCGACCAAAGGAATCATCCAGCTCAAGATGAAAACCGTTACTAAAAGTGAAAACACAATATCAAAAAGCCTTTTCAATCCCCAGTTCATTACATTATCCAGTGGGATTTCATTGACATTGACCACATACAGATCCCCATACCTTGAAAATGACAACTTTTTCTCCAGCTGTAAGGAATCACTGGGAATTATTTTAACCTTGATATAATGCTCATCAGCAAAATCAATCAATTTTTTGATCAGATAAGAATCCCTGATTTCATTGATATAAATAATGTCAATTTCGTTTTTGACGGCATCCTCAAAAAACTTTTGGAGCATTTCTTTACTTTGAGCCAATTCCTTGTTGAAATCAAAATAACCCATAAAACGGATCCCAAAGTCTTTCCTTTTGCCAAGCACTTCCTCCAATTTCTTTCCGACCTCTCCCCTGCCAAGAATAACAGCATTTCTGTAATTGAATCCTTTTGATCTATATTTTTTGAGGACCAGGTAAACACTGATCCTATAAAAACTGATAAAGAGAAACAGAACCAAGCCAAGTACCCCAAAAAACAAGAATCTCCCCTCATTGATCATCGGCATCCAAACTATGGCTACAATGACCATAAACCATAGTAAAGAAACTATCAGCTTATTAAAAAGGCTATCCTGTCTGGAAGTCCGTTCCCATCTGTAATCCTTTCGGAGCACGGTGACTACCATCCAAACCATGATAAATATCAGAAAGATGGCATTATCCGGACCATCATAATTTGCAGGACTACCTAAAAGAAAAGATGTAAGTAGGAAAGAGAAGATTACGACGGTTACATCTCCTAACACAAAAAGCCAAGGGAAGAACCTATCAAACCGTTTTTTCATATAAACTAAAACATTAATCCTTGAAAACGTTTTTCACACGCTTTCTAAATTTTTGGTCAAAATCAATAAGTTGAAAAGAAAATAACCCTTATCTAATTTTTACACAAAACTAGCAAACTATAACTAAGCAATATTACTTTTGTAAGAATAAATTTCAAAATGTCCCAAATTTGCCTTAATCGAAATAGCATTCGCGATTTATGAATTATTTTAAAGCCTTATTGGCTTCTTCTGATAAACCTGATTCCTTAGGTTACGCGCTAAGAAACAAAAGGTTCCAAATTTTTGAACAGTTAATTGACCATAATTTTCCTCAATCAAAAGCCATAAAAGTATTGGATGTGGGAGGAACAGCCAATTTCTGGAAAGACAAAGAAATGTTCCGTTCGGGAAGGCTTCAGATTACTTTACTCAATTTAGAAGAAGAAAAGAATTTACCCCAAGGCATACAAAGTAAGGCAGGAGACGCAACTGACCTGTCGCAATTTGAGGATGGCCAATTTGATCTGGTATTTTCAAATTCTGTGATAGAGCACCTTTATACCTGGGAAAACCAGCAGAAGATGGCCAAGGAATGCATGCGGGTCGGAAAGAAATATTTTATACAGACTCCCAACAAACATTTTTTTATTGAAGCCCATTATGCCCTACCCTTTATGCAATATTTCCCAAAAAAATTCACATACGGTATTTTGACAAAAACCAAATTGAGCAGGATGCAGAAATGGGATCCCGGGCATGCAAGGCAATATCTCGAGGAAATCCGCCTGATCAGCCACCAAGAGATGAAGCGCCTATTTCCGAATGCCAGGATTTATAAGGAAAAAATGTGGGGTATGAACAAGTCATTCACGGCGCATAATCTTTGAAAATTTCCAATGATCAATTACAAAGTAAAAGATTCAAATCCAAAGGTACCATAATGTACCAAGTATCAAGTTCCAAAATCAAAAATCCAAAGGTACCATGTACCAAGTACAAAGTACCAAGACACGTGACACCGCCATCCATTCCAACTTCCGAATTCCGCCTTTCGAAATCCGAATTTTACCTTCCCCCTTCATCCCTCATCCCACATCAGACATCCGACTTCGGACCTTAATTCCTGTTCACCTTGCCTATCCCACTTACTTTTTCATATACGATGGTCGGATTTCCGGTATAACTCACCGTGCCTATACCGCTGACTTCAAGGGACAATTCCCCCTCGCAGTGCACGGAAACTGCGCCAATTCCTGAACTGTTTATTTCCGCCTTCT
Organism: Shivajiella indica; assembly: GCF_042683085.1. Lineage (NCBI taxonomy): Bacteria > Pseudomonadati > Bacteroidota > Cytophagia > Cytophagales > Cyclobacteriaceae > Shivajiella > Shivajiella indica. The sequence continues at coordinate 58,398 of NZ_JBHUIV010000034.1, forward strand.
GCACCCAAAATTGGGAAGCATCTATATTGCCGACGCCTTCATTTGAAAGCAAAAATTGATCAGCAGCTCCCTTGAGTATCATTTGGCCCACAAAATTCAGATCCGCATCCACTTGATCCGCATCCAGATCCATTTCAATATTGCCCACACCTTTTCCTACAATCTGAAAGTCATCAAGATCCAATTGGCCCTTTGTCTGTATATTTCCGGCACCTTCAAATTCCAATTCCTTGAGATCTGCGATAGTCAAATTGACTTTAAGACCTTCCTTGCCGAATAATTTAACATTTTCCTCCTGGTAAACTAACTCCAGTACATCCCCATTTTGGTTTATTTTTAGCTTTTTGACCAAATCTTCGCTTCCTTCAATGGTCAAAGATTCCAGGTCTCCCTGTGAAATGAAAAGATTGAATGCTCCCTTTACCAAAAGCTTGGTGGGGCCATCTATTTCCACCGTTTCCTGATACACCCCATCAGATTCCCCTTCCTGTCGGGAAGTACAGGAAAAAAAGGATATTGTCAAAAAGGCAATTAATAATAGGTTAGATTTCATAATAGCGCTGGTTTAAAGGATTTTAGGGAATCAAGTTAAAAAACTTTTAATGAAAAGAATATAAAAGATAAGATTTAATCTATTGCTGCATTATTTATAGTTTTATCTGCTTTAGCTTGCCTACTGCACATTAGTCTTTCAATCTATCCCATATCAAGGGAAGGAAGACCCAATTATAAAAACTGTTCAGAAATACCCCTTGGGATACTGTATAAGGTACAGACCCATCAAACAAAAATTATTGATTTTTTCCTTACAATTAAAAATCAATAGATTTATACATGGGCAACCCAAACCAGAAAACTACGCTTTTCCCTATTTTGGATCTTAAGGAATTCCAGGCCAACAACCTAGAGGGGCTCTGCATTTTAGATCACAGCATCCAAGGCAAAAACATTATCGAAGCTCCCCATAAACACGATTTCTTTCTCAATGCCTAATTTTGGTCCTAAACTTTACACTATGTCAAACAAGCAGCTCAACAGAAGAAATTTCCTTTCCCAAACCATCGCCCTCACAGGTGCAGGTTTTCTGTCTCCTACCTTTGGATTTGCCGACAGCAGCAGTGAAATGTATCCAAACCAGCACCACTCCAAATTCATGCTTAAAAATGTAAGGATGGAAACCGGCTTTATCCGGGATGAAATTGAAGTCATTGCTACGGAAACCAAGCTTTTCACCGTAACGGTGGAGAATGGGAAAATCAGCGAAATTCTTCCGAACAACCCTGCTGCTGATGCGATTGATGCCCAAGGATACCTGATGCTGCCCGCCATGAAGGACATGCATATCCACCTGGATAAAACCTACTACAGTGGACCTTGGAAGGCAAGGGAAAGTAAATTCCGGACTGTCAAAGAGCTGATCGAACATGAGAAAGAGGTCATCCCCACACTTTTGCCCCATTCCACGGAGCGGGCCAAGAAACTGATTGAACTGCTGCATTCCAAAGGAACCGATTTTGCCAGAAGCCATGTCAACATAGAGCCTACTTCCAAACTGGATTCTTTGAAAAACCTCCAAAAAGCCCTGGAGGCCAAAGAAGCTGGTTTTGGTGCTGAACTGGTGGCCTTTCCCCAACACGGCGTCTTTTACTCCGGATCACAGGACCTGATGCGGGAGGCAGCAGGCATGGGTGTTGATTTTATCGGAGGCGTGGATCCCTATTCTATCGACGGACATATTGAAAAGACTGTGGACTTTACCGTGCAACTGGCATTGGACTATGGTAAGGGCCTGGATATACACCTACATGAAACAGGTGAGTCAGGCTTGCAAACAGTGGAGTACCTGATAGCCAAAGTCAAGGAAAACCCGGTATTGAAAGGAAAAACTTACCTCAGCCATTGTTTTATTTTGGGAGCCTTGGACAGCAAAACCCTTGAAGCTACCTGCGAAGCCCTTGCAGATGCGCAGATCGGCATTACCACCACCGTGCCGATAGGGTATAATGTGATGCCTATTCCCAAGCTCATAGAGCATGGCATTCCTGTCATGGCGGGTACAGACTGTGTGACGGACCATTGGCAGCCATTTGGCACAGGAAGTATGTTGGATAAGGCCAAGACCATGGCCGAATTATACAGGTACAACCATGAATTTGGATTGTCCCGATGTCTGGGCATTGGGACTAAGGGCGTAACGCCATTGGACAAAGACGGCAATCAGGTCTGGCCCAAAGTCGGGGATAAAGCCAGCTTCAATTTGGTGGCGGCCTCTTGTTCCGCCGAAGCCGTGGCCAGGTTATCCTCCGTGAAGCAATTGTATCATAAGGGCAATTTGGTCTTTGAAAGTAAAAATTGTTAGAAGGGCATAAGTCTCAAAATGGGCTTCCTGTTAATGGAATGGTATTTGCATGTTTTCAAAGCGTTAAATGAATTTGTAACAACAAACCAAATTAACCATGAAACGTAACGAACTGATTATCAAACTTCAGGAATGTGCCAATGCATGTTTTCACTGTGCAGATGCATGTCTTCAGGAAAAAGACGTGAACCATATGAAAGACTGTATCCAAACAGATCATGTCTGTGGTTCTGTATGCTTGACTACTGCTCAGGTGCTATCAGGGAGTTTCAAAGAAGTAAATGATCTGATTAAGTATTGTGCGAAAATCTGTGGCCTATGTGCTGAGGAATGTGGTAAACATGCACACGATCATTGTCAGGCCTGTGCCAAAGCATGCAAAAATTGTCAAGAAGCCTGTCTGGCTTATCTGAATAATTAGACAAAAACGCCTGATATTTAACATATCAGGCGTTTTTAAATTCCCAACAATGTAATCTTAGTCCATTCCATATGGTTTAGCTTGACCTCATAATCCATGATGATCATTTTTTGAGTTATATTCATATCATTGAAAGCCATGGTCAAAAAGTCGAAACCTACCCTCATCAAACCCTATCCTGAACCGAAAATCTCTGTGCCCAGATTTTCGGAGGAAGCAGGTTTTTACACCACCCCTCAGCGGTCTTTCAACATGTCCCAGATCAAGGGCAAGAATACCAAGCCTGAGCTTTTGTCCAAATTAGGCAAGCTTTGCAGAAGCTGACCACAAATACGGAGGAATTGGCTCTTCTAAATTCCAATTAACACTCATAGGCTGGGAGCCATAATGACTTTCATATTCAGCCTTACCTATAAAGACATAACCTGTAGTGTTTTTGAATTCATTCTTTTTTTGTTCTCGGATAAATAAGAGAATAATTTTTCCTTCTTCTTTATGTTGAATATAGCTTAAACCTTTGCCTTTATCGGGTCTTGCTGAATTTTGAGTTTCCCAATGGAATTTTCGCTCATTAATCGCGAAGTCATTGTACATGGTAGTCGGCGAAAAATCTTCCTCAGACTTTAATAAGTCAACAAATAGTAACTCCGTATTTAAATGCTTGTTCTCTGCAGCACCTTCCCTATTGGAAGATCTCTTTTCGAATGTACTTAAGCTAAATGCAGCCAAAATCTGATCTCTGGTATATCGAGCATACAATCTTAAAGGTTGTTTGTACGGTAGTTCTATCTCCCTTTCTAATACAGAAACCTTGTCAAACAGAACATCGATGACCTCATCCATTTCCTCCACTATAAACGGGTTTCTACCAATTGCTTTGATACTATCTTCTAAGGAATCGAAACCTCCTTCCTTTTGCCAAAAGTCATAATGAAGCATCATACACATCAACTTCTCTTCTTCATTCAAACTATTGAAAGAAAACTGAAACTTCGATTTGACTAGCTTTTTTATAAAGTTAAAATAAGAAGATGATTCTGTTGACAACCATTTTTTTGCAATACAGCTTACCAATTCTTTTTCATTTTTCGAATCAAAATCTTCCATCACACCCGCTTCAACACAAAGCCTTTTCCAAGAACCTCGCTTAAAAATCAATGGCAACGGAATTCTATAAAATTCAGTAAAGTTTTTGAGAGTTAATGGAAGGCTTGTCTGATGTCTAAAATTTCTAATTTTTGATAAAAGTTGAATTCTATTTGGACTTGTGGCCTCCTTGATATTTTTTAAAATCGTCTCCTTTGCTTGCCTTTCAAGTATAATACTACAGCCCAGTGGAACATGGGGAAAATTATTTTCAACTTCTTTCAAAATGGATTGGCTAGTCTTCCCAATCATCGCCCTAAACTTCCCTTCAAAATCATATTCTGATCGAGCATTTCCAACAAAGTCCAATACTGTTAAACAGTCTTTACCATCAGAAAGTCTCAACCCCCTTCCTAATTGCTGAAGAAATATGGTTAAACTTTCTGTTGGCCTTAAAAATAAAACAGTATCAATTTCAGGGATATCTACTCCTTCATTAAATATATCAACTACGAACAAATAGTTTATCTCTTTTTTAGTAAGTCTTTCTCCAATTGAACTTCTATCTGTTGGTCCATTTGAAATTAAATAATCTGCCTTTAAGCCTGCCAATACAAATTTTTCCGCCATATATTTGGCATGATCTTGAGTAACACAAAAACCAAGTGCTCGAACATCCTGAATGTCCGTAAGGTACTTTTCAAGATTTGACAAGATATGATTGACCCTTAAATCATTGCCTGTATAAACTTTATTCAATTCACTTGGAACATATCTACCTCTAGACCAATTTAGGTTAGCCAAATCAACTGTATCGGTTAGCCCAAAGTAGTTGAATGGGCATAGGAGTTTTTGATTCATAGCCTCTGGTAGCCTGATTTCCGCTGCAATATGATCACAAAAGTCTTCGAGAATATCCGCTCCATCCATTCTCTCTGGGGTAGCAGTTAAACCCAGTAAAATTTTTGGCTTAAATTTTTGAAGAATAGGCCTATAACTATTTGCTGCAATATGATGAACTTCATCAATGATGATGAAATCATAAAAATCTTCGCTTAAGGATAAATCAGAAATCCTATTATTCAAGGTCTGAACAGATGCGAAGACATTATCAAATTGATTTGGAGTCGATCCACCAACCCATAATTCACCAAAATTTGAATCCTTTAAAATGCCACGAAAAACTGCTAAAGATTGCTTTAAAATTTCTTCCCTATGTGCTACAAATAAAAACTTTGCTCCAGGGTTGACTTTTCTAAATCTGGAATAATCAAAAGCAGAAATAATAGTTTTTCCAGTACCGGTAGCAGCAACTACTAAATTTTTATACCGATGATGAACAGTTCTTTCAACTTCTAATTTTTCTAAGATTTCTTCCTGAAACTTATATGGCTTAATATCAAACACATTCAGGTTAATACTACCTTGATTTCCAGAGAATTTTCCTTTTTTAAGCGCAACCTTTAATTTATCTCCATGCACTTCATGAACATAAGTTTCAAAATCTGAACTTTGCCAGTAAGTATCGAAAGTTTTGAACGCCTTATCTAAGACGTGAGGAATTTCTTTGTTCGTTAATTTAACATTCCATTCTAACCCTTTGGTTAAAGCGGCTTTAGACAAGTTGGACGAACCAATATAAGCGGTATGAAATCCTGTGCTTCGCTTGAACATGTAGGATTTTACATGAACCCTTTCATTTTCAGTATTATAAGAAACCTTAACCTCTGTATTTTTCAACTTTGAGAGAAACTCAACACATTTAGCGTCCGTAGCACCTACATATGTCGTGGTGATTACTCTTAGCTTTCCTCCCCTATTTGTGAAATCAATCAAATGATCTTGAAGGAGTCTTAAGCCATTCCATTTTATAAACGATACTAAAAAATCGATTTCATCTGAAGAGTTAATCTCTTTTTGAAGCTCACCATCTAATTGAAAACTTTGATTTCCTCCACCACCTGTAAATAAAGAACTATGTAACAATCTAGTACTTGGTGTTACTTCCTTTAAAAATTTATCAAAATCTGAAAAACCAAAATCAACTTTTGAATAAACAGCTGTTAGGATTTTGGCATTTATATCTATAATATCAAAATCAAAGTCTGGCTCATCTAAAGAGTCTTTTAAAATTCGAATCAACTTATTCACCAATTCGATTTGCTTTAAAACCTGATCCTCGGAAGATATCAAGCCTAAGGCTCTTTTCAAGACAAATTGAAAACTTTGGGAAAGTACAATTTTTGCTTCTTCTTTATCAAGTGGTTTCTTTTTTATAAAAAACTTTTCCTGGTCTAATTCCCTCAATTTAGAATCAACAAGTTGAGTAATCAGCTCCTCATAAATGCCTTGTCTCATAATAAAAGCTAAAATTTAAATCCTTAGGAAATACTAAAATATAAATTAATTATTCAGCGTCTACACTGAATTTTTGTAATTCGGTAAGATTTTAAAAACACACTTTATAAAACCCTCTCCGGAAAAATCTCCCCAATACCAATCAAATCTAAATCCATAATCGCAATCTCCATCCCCTCAATCTTAAAATTATTCCATATGTAATATTTGAGGAAATCTTTCATTGAAGAAGTAATTTGCTCGAGATCTACTCCATATTTTTCCAAATCTTCATCTTTCACGGTTACATTACCGAGATCTGCAAATGCTAATTGAGCCAACCAATCAATTGGAGCATCATATTTCAATAAGACACAGCGAAAACTATCTAAATAATCAGACTTACCTATTTGAAAATAAAGTTGACTTGAATGTCCCCAATGCAAGTAATTCTTACCTTCATTCAACACCAAGCCTTCCTCTTTAATCCTTTCATAGGATGATAAATCCGTAGCATGATAAAGAGGAACAGTTTTCCCATACTTTAATTCAAGTGCCTTAAAAAACCCATCATCTTCTAATGAGTTAAACATAAGGTCATAGATTTTATCTTTCTTTTCCATCACTGAAAATCCCCTCCTAAACCACCTCCACCACAATCCCTCCAAAATGGTGCTCTTCCGCTTTGCAGGGAATGCCATTTACATAGCAGATATTTCCCTCATAACGCTCTTCTGTATCCTTGTATTCCCCCTGACAACCATGGCCGGAAATACTGGTATTGTAAAATGCCACCGGCCTTCCTTTGGCATCGGTACAAAGGTCCATACAGTTACCACAGAGATACTTGGGATACCTGGAGGAATAATCTACTTCCTGCTGGCATATCGGACAATATTGCTGCTTTTCCATAAAAATTCCTTTTTTCTTCCTTTACCAAAGATCCCGAAAAGGATCAGGATAAAAAATTAATTGTCATCAATTGTCGAAATAAGAAGGGCATTTTTTGAACCATTAAGGAGTTGAAGGAGGACCGAGCGTGAAGAAATGATCCACAGGGATCATTTTAGCGAGGGGCCAGGGTGTAGGGTAGGTGAGAACCAATAAGTTAACGGATAAAGGATTTCATTAAGGGCAGTTTTTTTGACTAGGCAAGAACAGCTGGGAATTCACGATAAGTGAAGTAGTTTTCTTACCAGAAACCTTCGAGGTCCTTACTTTGCGGCGTGAAAGACCTCAAAGGTTGGCGGGACGACTTCTGAAGTTTAAATCTACCTTCAGGCAGACAGAGGAACCAAGACATTAAGTTTGTTTTTGAAATTGGATGGCCTCTTATTAGGTCAGCCCTTCGAGGTTTTGAAAGCCTCAAAGGTCAAGTTTACTTTTGTTCCTTTTGTGGTTCATTTTATTTCTATAAAATAACTGGCTAACAGTCTTTTAGGTTAAAAATATTTTAGTTTAAACTTAAACTCTCCGAAACAAAAGCACGTTAAAAAACCAAGATCAATCTTAACCCATTTTTACTATGAAAAAAACTTTACTATACTCCATCTTGGTACTATTTTTTTTCTCTTGTGTAGAATCTGAGGAAGTCATTATTCCAAAAGAATTGGTAGGGAAATGGGAAAAGGAATTTAATGTTGAAGAAGATTCTTGGATTGTTTCTTATGTATTCAATACCAATGGAAATTTTGAAAGTTTCTCTGTAAGAACCATTCAGACGCAAGAGCTTCAACCCGGAATTATAGGTTACTCCAAGGGAAAATATTCCAAAAGAGAAGGCAACTTGGTTTTGTCTAATATCAGGGGATTTTATGCAGAGGATTATTCTAACCCACCAAGCCAGACCAGCCTATTAAAAGAACAGCTGGAATGGATAATACCTGACGAAATTGCCGAATTTTCCCTGGAAGAAAATGACAATATCCTGGTGCTTACATTTTTGGGCTGCAATGATGTTCTCACCCCGAGATCATTGGCCAACTGCGCCCCGCCTACGCCAATGGCCTATACCAGAGTGGAAGAATAACAAAACTTCATTGGGGATAAATTATGGCCGGCAACTAGAATTAAAAGGAATTTTTAGCTTAAAACTAAGTAGAACAAACTAAAACCAGGCTGTTTGTGATTTTTAATCCTGAACAGTGAAAAATTCATAATTACCAAGGAAAAACCCTCCCTAAAAATCCTTTATCCCAACCATAAAATCATTCAATACTTAAAAGTTTAATTTCATGCAACTCAGCAAGGAACTCTTCGGTTAATATCCATAATATGGAACAATTCTACTTTTAAGTCCTGCTTTCCGGGTTTAAATTCATTGCTCACGTGCCGGAAATTGCAGGCACCATTTGCCGTTTTAGTTCATAGTGCTTAGTTTAGGTTAAAACTGCCCCAAGATGGGGCAGTTTTTTTGCCTTTTTACAGCTTTGTCTGAAAACGAAACTTGAAAAGTTCTAAACAGAATCATGCTTCTCATTTCTTTGCCATACAAATTTGACTATTTTTGGGTAAAGGATAAATTTCAAAAATGCTTCCTGAGTATAAACAGTTTAGCATACCACCAAAAGCATTTGATCTCTCTGGTAATCAAAATTATTCCTGAACTTATAAACAAAAAAGGCGTTTTCTTTAAAAAAAAGGATTAGGTATGAAAGTACTATTGGACATAAAAGATGAAAAAGTTGCTTTTATTTTGGAACTGCTTAGTAACTTTAAATTTGTAAAAGCAAAACCCCTTACACCGTACAAAGCAGAAATTTTGGCAGGTTTGAAAGAAGCAGTAGAGGAAGTAAACCAAATTAAAGCTGGAAAGAAAAAAGCCCAACCTTTAAGCGAGTTTCTCGATGAGCTTTAAAGTAGCTACTATCGCCCCTTTCCGTAAAGAAGCCAAAAAACTCATGAAAAAATACCCTTCCCTAAAAATCGAACTAGCTGAACTCGGAAGGCAACTTTCAATTGATCCTACTGCCGGAACTTCCCTTGGAAATAACTGCTTTAAAATCCGCCTTGCAATTGCTTCAAAAGGAAAAGGAAAATCAGGTGGGGCAAGAGTAATTACCCATTTTTATGTAGCTGAGGATACCATATTTTTATTATCCATCTATGACAAATCTGAAAAGGAAAATATTTCTGACAGTCAAATTAAGTCACTTCTTCAGTTTATTCAATAAAAAAACCATAAGGGACCCCGATATGAAACAGCTACTCTTCTTGTTTTTAATACTTGGCCCAATCAGCTGCTATGCCTGGCAAAGCAATCAGGACAAGCCCATCCTTTCCCAAGAATTTTCAGGGCAAACCATTGAAACCTTGGATTTTCAGACCAAAGGCCTTAGCGTTCAGCTCAATTCTTGGGAAGAAGACCGGATTTATGTGGAAGTGCTGGCCTTGAGGGACAACAAACCCGTCAGTTGGGATGACCCCCAATTGGAGAAAAAACTGGAAGCCTATCAATTCAATGTTCAAGAAGTAGGGAACAGACTGATCATTCAGGTAGATTATGAAAAAAAATCGAGACTGAAGTCCGGTAAGGACAATATCCTGCTGCTTTTCAAGGTAATGAGCCCTCCATCCAAAAATTCCTTTTTTAATACAGATGGGGGATCCATTACCCTGGCCGGAATGGATGGAAAGCAACAGCTCAAAAGCCATGGGGGAAGTATTCGGGCCATTGATTGTAAAGGAGAGATGAGTGCAGAGAGTTCGGGGGGAAGCATTTTTGTGGATAAGTTTAAAGGGGAAGTGGACCTGAATTCAGGAGGAGGAAGCTTAAGGGTGGATAGTTTTTCCGGTTCTATAAAAGCAAATTCATCGGGAGGCAACATGAGCCTAACTGACATCAGTGGAAAAGCCATCGCCCTATCAGAAGGAGGAAGCATAAAAGCAAGTTTTGTGAAACCCTTGGAAGAAATTTCCATGACCTCCAAAGGAGCAGGTATAGATTTGATATTACCAAAGGAACTGCCGATGACAGTTAATTTCAGTGGCAGCATAGTGGTCAGCAAGCATCTCAATTTTGAAGGAGAAACCAAAAAAACCCTGGTCAAAGGGACCATCAATGGCGGTGGAATCCCAGTCAGCGCCATAACTTCCGGCGCGAATGTAAGAGTGGATTATAATTGATTTCTGATGTCGGATGTCGAATGTCGGAGTCTATCTCTTGGTACTTAGTACTTGGTACATGGTACCTTTAGATTTTGGATTTTGAGATTTGGAGCTTGGGGTTTGGAGTTTGGGGTTTGAATTTTGAAATTCACCTATTTCAACTCCAATTCCTCCACAGTACCAAAACCTTTTCCCCTGATTTCTTCAAACCTTTTTTTGAGTTTTTCCAGCAATTCGGGTTCGGAAGCTGCGAGATTATTGTTTTGACCAATGTCATTTTTAAGGTTATACAGCTGGAATTCCTTATCATTTCCCAGTTCAATATTGACCTGATTTTGGATAGCAGGACCATCATAAGGCGGAATCATCACGTAATCCCCATATCTCAAAGCAGTGCGGGAAGTGGCTTCAATAATCAGTTCCTCTCTTCCGTCTTGGGTTTTACCTAATAATTCCGAGAGCATATCCATGCTGTCATCCGTGCGGATGTCGCTTCCGACGAGTTTGGAAAATGAAGTCAGGAAATCCAATTGGGAAACCAAGGCATCAGAAACCGCTGGTTGGATTTTTCCTTTCCAATAAACCATAAATGGGACCCGGGTACCCGCTTCAAAGAGACTGTATTTCCCTCCTCTCAAAGGTCCCCACGGGGTATGATTCCCCAATTTTTCCACGGCATCATCATAATAGCCATCATTTAAAACAGGGCCATTGTCTGATGAAAAGACCACCATAGTATTTTCCAAAAGCCCTTCCTCTTCTAAAGTTTTCATGAGTTCCCCCACACACCAATCGGCCTCTAGGATCACATCCCCTCTGGGTCCCATACCTGATTTTCCCACAAATCGTGGATGTGGTGTCCTGGGCACATGGGGTTGCTGCAAGGCATAATAAAGGAAGAATGGCTGGCCCTCTTGCTGATTTTTGATATAATGTTGGGCTTTCTGAAGGAATTCATCGGCCATATCCTCATCTATCCATTTGGCCTTTTCACCGCCTTTCATAAATCCTATGCGGGGAATCCCATTCACAATGCTATTGTTATGCCCATGGTGCCATTTCATTTTCAGTAATTCAGAGTTATCCAATCCGGTAGGTTCCCCCTCAAAATTTTGATCATAATCTACCAAAATGGGGTCCTCTTTTTCAAGACCTACCACATTTCCATTCTCTATATACACCGTAGGTACCCTATCCTGGGTAGCAGCCATGATATAGGAATAATCAAATCCGACTTCATTGGGCCCTGGGGAAATGGGTTCATTCCAATCTGCAAATCCATCCCCTAATCCCAGATGCCATTTTCCTACCACGCCGGTGTGATAACCCTTAGTTTTCAGCATTTTGGGAATGGTCATTTGATCCACGTCAATCAAGAGTGGAGCGGTACCCGGTAAAATTTTGGCGTTTTCATTTCTCCATGGATATATTCCTGTAAGTAATGCATATCTACTGGGCGTACAGGTCGCAGAGGTGGCATAGGCATTGGTGAACCTGAGTCCTTCATTGGCCAGCCGGTCCATATTTGGGGTCTGGATTTCAGTGGCCCCATAGGCACTGAGGTCCCCATAACCCAAATCATCCAAATAAATGATCACAATATTGGGAAGTTGGTCTATTTGACCTGTTTCTTTTACCTGACACCCCAATAAAAATGTGGAAAAACCAATCACCATCAGGGTGAATGCTGATATTTTACTCTTCATAAGCTATTTGGAATCTTTGGTTGGTCCTTTTTCGCATCGCATTTAGGAATTTGATGGTAGCTATTTTGGATTGCATTTTTTCGACCTCCGTGATGTATTGATCAAAAAGAAAGATAATAAATGAGTGGTTACCAATCCAAATAAACTTTTTATATCCCATCATAATTTCTTCAGAAAGCACTTTTTCATGAATTAAAGAGGGTTGATAAATTTCTGTACTTCCAAAACTCTATTTAGAAAATTTCATTAATAATAGATTCTAATCATTAAATGCAATTTTAAAAACTGTGTGACCCCATTGGGGTCAAATGCCTATAGAATTAATTGACAGCTATAAACATACGACCCTGTTGGGGTCGAATACCGTAATCTTATCCACTTAGGAAAATGTATAGAATCGCCGGGGATAAGCAATGTGAATTTTTAAGGTAAGAGCCTGGATAGTGCATTGTTTTGGTCCAAGGCAAAGTCTTGAACCAGTTGGAGTTTGAAGTTTTGGATTTTGGAGTTTGAATTTTGGTAATTGGTAATTGGTAATTGGTAATTGGTAATTTAATTTCGTTCGTATGCGGTCAAAAATACGGTCATCGGACAGGGCAAACCGCTAAAAAAAGATCAAATAAGCCTGTTGTAAGCCTTTTTGATAATGGCATGAATCTGGTAAAATATGTTTTACCTAAACCAAACTTGCTATGAAAACGCTAAAACTGCTATTATTTACCTACCTCATGTCACTCCCTTTTTTTTCCTATGCAGAAAAGGGAATGGTATTTTTTGCTGATCCCTACATTGCTAAAGAATTTTCCGCGGAAGGTATTAAATCTTTGGATATCAGCTCTTCCGGTTCCAGTATTGCTGTTTCCTCATGGGATGAGGACAAGGTGTATGTGGAAATATTTGCCAGACGAAATGGAAAAGAGGTGGATGTGAATGATCAAGAAATAAAGGAAAGACTAAACGACTATCAGGTAGAAGTGGATCAGTCTGGGGATAAGGTATGGGTTTCCATACAATCCAAAAACAAATCCAATTGGAATTTTGGCAAAAACAACATCAGTTTTTCCATACAGGTACAGGTTCCGGAGGAAATGTCTACCAATTTCAATAGCAGTGGAGGATCGATTTCCCTTCAAGGCCTGGAAGGAAACCATGATATCAAGAGCAGTGGGGGAAGTATTAAGATCTCAGCTTGTGAGGGAAATTTAACAGCCAAAAGTTCAGGAGGAAGCCTTTCTATCAATCATTTTGATGGAACTATGGTGTTGAATACAAGCGGTGGATCGGTAAAAGTAGACGAATTTTCAGGAGAGATCTCCGTGAATTCTTCAGGAGGCAGTGTAAATTTGAATGAGGTTTCAGGTATGATCGTTGCAAGTTCTTCAGGAGGTAGTATCAAAGCCAATATTGTCAACCTGGAAGGAGAGCTTTCCCTTAAAGCAAGCGGGGGCAGCATCAGTGTAACCCTTCCTGAAGATGAAGGTATGGACCTGAATATCAAAGGGGGGAGTGTATCTTCACAGCTCGCCTATTTTGAAGGGGTAAAAACCAGGGATCAGATCATCGGAAAAGTCCATGGAGGCGGCATACCTGTGACTCTTTCCACCTCGGGAGGCTCTATCAAAGTGGACAAAAGATAGGTATTGTGAGGATGTTGGATGTCTCGAATGTCGGAAGTGAGATGTGGATGTCGGTGTCTTAGTCTTGGTACTTTGTACTTGGTACTTGGTACCTTTGGATTTTGGATTTTTAATTATTTTTTCCCTTTAACCACAACAACCTGGGGTATAATTTTCGTCATGGCAACAAATTAAAGAAGCCATGAAAAAAATTGTACTCCTTTTTTCTTTTTTATTCCTGCTGAGTTCCTGCATGGATCAGGAAACCATGACATTTGAAAGCGGTGAATTCCCCTTAGGATCATGGTCTAATCTTGAATACAATGAGACTGGATTTTCCATGGAGCGGACCAATGCACTGAAGGAAAATACTTATGGTTTTATTTTTCAAGAAAACGGAAAATTAATCAACCGTTCAAATTCGGGTTTTTGCGGTACACCTCCCATAGTAACACAGGATTTCTCCGGAAAATGGAAGGTTGATGGAGAGGTATTGAAAGTGGAAATGGATTTTTGGGGAGGAAAGATCATTCAGGAATGGCGTATTTTATCGCATTCCGCCAGATCTGTAAGGGTAGAGGTGATCAAGAATGAGTATAAATTTGATTCCTGAAAAAATCAAATTCCAAAATTCAAACACCAAAATCAAAATTCTTAAGGCCGGGTTTTTAGATTATGCAGTGCCGATTTTGTGGAAATTATTTTTTGGCACTGTGGCCAATTATTTAAACAGCAAGGAACGCCAATGTCCTTAAGGGATTTTGGCAATTCAATCAATGATTCTTTGCGAAGCTTTGGGTATTATTCTTTGCACCCTTTTCGTGAACCATCTTTCTTAAACCGCAAGGGACGTGCGGGAATTCATTCTTAATTCCTCATTCTTAATTCATAATTACTAATTCCTTTACCGAAATCCGAAACCTATGGCCCATAGTGATCTTCGCGCCTTTGTGGGAGCCAAATTCAATTTTTTATCCGGAACATTTACTGTCCCAAATCCGCCTTCCAAATTCCGAAACCTTAATGAAAACCCTTAATTCATTAAATTCTTAATGGTTTGAAAATCCGACATCCGCCTTCCAATTTCCCTACTTGACAAACAACACCCCTATCCCGGCTTCCTGGAGCAAGTTATTATAAGCCGGAATTGCCGAATTAATCAGGCGTTCCCCTTCCGTTTTGAGCACTTCCCATTGTGCTGAAAGTTCTGCATATCGTTCTCTCGATCCTTGATTCACTTTTGGTATCTGACTTTCCGTCTGGTTCATCAGGAAGAGGTAATTGGCTGTAAACTTATTGGGGAAGTTTTCCACATCATCATAGGCTTTGGACTTTCTCTGGACCATATCTTCATCCCATGCCTGCATGGCTTGGAGCAGTTTTTTTCCTTCATCCAAGAGAGCTCTCCGGCTTTCATCTCCTTCTATTTTATCCAAGAAGCTTTTCAGCTGTACCTGGTAATCCATGGCTTTATTGACCATATTATGCATTTCAGTCAAGGAAGTCTCCATTTCCAGCATAAAGGTATGATATTCCTCATATTGAGCCGGGCTGGTTTCGAACAAAGGATTATCCAAAACCTTAGACCTTACACTGGATTCACCAGGCTCTGATTTGAGATGAAGGGTATAGGTACCCGGTATGACTTTATGTCCCCTGAAACTGGATTCAATATAGGCTTTAGGAAGCCCTGGCATGGTAGGATATCGCATATCCCAGACAAAACGGTTCAGACCTTTTTTAACAGAAAGTACTGGTTCCGGTGATGGTCCACCATCATAAGCAATGAATTTAGTGTCTTTTTTGCTGGAAAATTTCCGGACAAGGTTCCCTTTTTCATCCTTGATTTCCAAAGTCAGAAGAGTGGTATCAGCAATGTTTTCCGGAAGATGGTAATAAATCACTACGCCATTGGCAGGGTTCACTCCTGACAGCGGTGATGTTCCAGTGGCCTCGCTTGAATTCATGGAAGAATACCAATGGCCTATGACCGCGTCATCAGGGGTATAAAGTTGTGGTTTATCCACAGTCTTATTCATCTCTCTGACCACATTCAGGTCATCCAATATCCAGTAGGATCTTCCGGCAGTAGCCACCACCAGATCATCATGGGCCACCTTCAGATCTGTGATAGGGGTTACCGGCAAATTGAGCTGGAAGGGCTCCCAGCTGGAACCTCCATTGCGGGAAAGGTACATGCCTGTTTCAGTACCGGCATAAAGTAAACCTTTGACTTTGGTATCCTCCCTAACCACCCGGGTAAAAGCACCATAAGGTATTCCCTTACTGATATTGGTCCAGGTTTTACCATAATCTGTGGTCTTATACAAAGCAGGTGTGTAATCATTGAATTTATACCGGGTGGTAGCAATATACACTGTTCCGGGATCATGGGGAGATACTTCGATGGCATTTACCAAACTTTCGGGCATTCCATTAGGTGTCACATTAGTCCAGGTTGCTCCACCATCCTTGGTCAGGTGAACCAATCCATCATCACTACCTGTCCAGAATACCCCCTTTTCATGTGGAGCTTCGATAATATAGGCAATTGTTCCATAATTTTCTGCTCCTACAGCCTCATTGGTATATGGGCCTCCGCCCTTGCCCTGCTTTTCTTTTTCATTACGGGTCAGGTCTGGGGAAATTACTTCCCAGGAATTCCCCATATCCCTTGTTCTCAAAACATATTGAGCAGCATGGTAAAAGGTACCGGGCTCATGTTTTGACCAAATGATAGGCGCATTCCAGTTGAAGCGGTATTTCATATTACTGGCGTCCCTGCCCAGATATTGTATCGGAGCAATCATCACATTGGTAGATGCTTGGGATTTGGTGTCCAATAGTTCAATGGTACCCAGATAACTTCCCCCCATCACATACCTTGGATCATCCGGATCAAAGGCCAAAAAGGCAGACTCACCACCAGCCGAATAATTCCAGTGTTCCTGCGTTATCTCACCCCTTCCCAAAGCCAGGCTGTTGATGACAACAGCAGTATTGTCCTGCTGGCCTCCATAAATTCTATATGGAAATTGATTATCCGTATTTATTCTGTAAAACTGGGCCGTGGGCATATTGTCCTGTCTGGACCATGTTTTGGCATGGTTAAATGAAATGGCTGCCCCTCCGTCATCTGCCATGACCATATTGTTGGAATTTTTTGGATTGATCCAAAGATCATGATAATCTCCATGGGCATTAGGCAATACTTCCCAGGTCTTGCCGCCGTCGATAGACCGTAAGGCAGGAGCGCTAAGCACATAGACGGTATGTTCTGCATTCGGATCTGGAAAAACTTCAATATAATACCAAGCTCTCTGAACCAAGCGGTTGTCACCACTCACTTTAGTCCAACTTTCCCCTCCGTCTTCAGATACAAACAAGCCACCCAATCCTTTTTCCGAATCACTTTCGATCAATGCATATACTTTTTGGGAATTTGCACGGGAGACGGCAATGGCCATTTTTCCCATTTCCTTAGGGAGGCCATTTTCCAACCTTTCCCATGTTTTCCCAGCATCAACAGACTTATAAAGCCCACTTCCTTCCCCACCTGAGATCACTTTCCAGGGCAGACGCTGATGTTCCCACATGGCAGCATACAGTACATCGGGAAAGTTCATGTCCATGGACAATTCTACCGCACCCGTCAAACTGTTCACAAAAAGTACTCGCTCCCAGGTTTCCCCACCATCAGTGGATTTATAAACCCCTCTTTCTTCATTGGCAGCATGCAAAGCGCCCTGCGCAGCGACAAATACAATATCTGGGTTTTCCGGATGGATGATTATCCTGGATATATGTTGGGTTTTTTCCAATCCCATTTTTTTCCAAGTGCTTCCACCATCGGTGGATTTATAGACCCCATCTCCATAGGAAGTCATCACGCCACGTGGTGCATGCTCTCCCATTCCCACGAAAACGATCCTTGGATGGCTTTCTGAAACCGCAATGGCACCCACAGAGCCTGTAGTAAAATATCCATCTGAAATATTGCTCCAATGCTGTCCTGCATCTGTTGTTTTCCACACTCCACCACCTGTAGTACCCATGAAATAGGTCAAAGGATCACCAACGACTCCACTTACTGTAACGGACCGGCCACCACGAAAGGGACCTATATTGCGGTATTTTAAGGGTAGGGAGGAATTGAAAATATCTTGGGCAGACACCTGAAAACATAAGAAAACCAGGATAATGCAGAGGAGTTTTTTCATAATTAGATTTTGGTATTTAAAAAGATCAAGTTAAGCAACAGAAACTAAAATTACTTACTGCTATGTCAAATTTAATTTGTTCCATAAAACAACTTCAATCGTGCGGTTCTGTTTCTGGATATTTTGAGGCTGAGCGTTTATTAGTTTGACAAATTTTGTCTAAATTTATAAAATAAAGGTTTTACATGGATTATTTTGGAGAGCTAATAAGAGAATTAAGAAAGAGCAGGAAGCTTTCGTTGAAGCAGGTATCCGGTGTTTTGGAAATCGATCAAGGCCTGTTGAGTAAAATAGAACGAGGAAAAAGAAATGCCACCAAGGCCCAGGTAATTAAGCTAGCTTCGTTTTTTAACGTGGCTGAATCCGACTTATTGGTAAAATGGATGTCTGATAAGTTGCTGTATCAGATCAATGGAGAAATGTTAGGGCGGGAAGCACTGTCTGTTGCAGAAGAAAAAGCAGCTTATATACCGTCCCTTTTTTATGAAAAGAAAGAAGTTGAACAAGCGATTTGCAATGAGCTCGCTAATTTTTCTAAAGTAAAAAAAGCATGGATATTTGGTTCTTTTACCCGTGAGGACAACATCTCTCCAAATGATGTAGACCTAGCCATAGAGGCTGAGGAGGATACCTCCTATTTTGATTTAGCAGATATCAAATTCGTGTTAGAGAGACTCTTGCAAATGCCTGTTGATATTGGTTTCTATGACTCGATTGATTCAGTAGCTTCTCAAGAGATAAAAAAAGATTTGAGGTTGATTTATGAAAGATAAGAGACTCAAAAGTAAGGCTAGACTTATACACATCCAACAAGCCATCGAGTCTATTCAAAGATTTACCAAAGGTCTGGAAAAAGAATCCTTTGAAAAACATGAGTTGGTACATCAAGCAGTTTTAATGCAGTTTATTGTTATCGAAGAGGCCATTAATCATGTAGATGATGAAATACTTAACCGCTATACCTATCCCTGGTATAAAGTCAAATCATTCCGAAACTTCATTGCCCACGAGTATTTCAACCTCAAGCTAAGTGCTGTGTGGGAAATCATTTCACAGGAGCTTGGAACTCTATCTTTGGTTATCAATGAAATGATCGCCAACGAGTTTCCTACATCATTTTTTACTCAAAGGAAAACTTTTTAAAACCAAAAAAGCCCTGAAAAGTCAATTTTCAGGGCTTTTTATTTTATTTCTCAATTCATTATCTTCCAGTACGAGCACGTTTCATAGGATTATCTCCCCTTGCAGCTCCTCTGACGCCTCCAGCTCCTTTGAACAGTTCAAATCGGCTTGGTACAAACTGTCTTGGCCAATAATTATTGGACTCATCGATATCTGCTGTTTCCCTTAAGGGATCCAACACTATATTGGAAACCTCTTTTTTCTTGGCAAACACTTTACTAACTTCCCATTCATTGAGTCTCCAGATTTCGGCAGGAATTCTTTCCACCTCGGAAGTTCCGTCAGTATAGTTAAATTGAATTATCAAAGGCATCACAAGACCTCCCACATTTCTGAATTTAAGCTCATAAAAATTCAGCCCACTGTTCAGCAATTCTTTTTCTTTTGGATTCAAAGAGGCCATAAAATCATTGTAAGCTTTTTCATCCTCTGGGGTTACCGTAAATGGATTATAGCTGTTGTAGAAATCCCGGGTTGCAGGATCAGCTTCTACCACGGATTGTGGAATGTCTTTTTTGTTATAATCCATGGAAATATGGTAGGCTTCTTTGTCAGCAGCCTTCTTCTCATCTGCTTTTTTCTGAGCAGGAGTTCTGTTATCCAGTTTATACCAATTTACAGCCTCTAAAGAAATATCCACAGGTTCAGCACCGAAGAACCATCCTCTCCAGAACCAATCCAGGTCTATGCCGGAAGCGTCTTCCATCGTCCTGAAGAAATCATCAGGAGTCGGATGTTTGAACATCCATCTTTCTGCATATTCTTTGTAGGCATAGTCAAAAAGCTCCCTGCCCATGATGGTTTCCCTGAGGATATTCAATGCTGTCGCAGGTTTGGCATAAGCATTAGGACCAAACTGGATAATATTTTCAGAATTGGTCATGATAGGCTCCAAAAGGTGCTTTTCGCTGGCCATGTATGGTGCAATTTTATGTGCAGGCCCTCTTCGGGAAGGATAATTTCTATCCCATTCCTGTTCGGCCAGGTATTGCATAAAGGTATTCAATCCCTCATCCATCCAGGACCACTGTCTTTCATCAGAATTGACAATCATAGGGAAGAAATTGTGCCCAACTTCGTGAATAATCACAGAGATCATCCCGTATTTGATGGCATCGGAATAAGTGCCATCCTCATCCGGACGTCCATAGTTGAAACAGATCATAGGATACTCCATTCCATTGGTAGCTTCAACAGAAATGGCTACGGGATAAGGATAGTCAAAAGTTCTTGCTGAATAGGACTTTATAGTATGGGCCACCACCCTTGTTGAATACTGCTCCCAAAGAGGATTTCCTTCTTTGGCATAGTAAGACATGGCCATTACATCTTTACCTCCCTGTTTGACAGCCATGGCATCCCAGATGAATTTACGGGAAGAAGTCCAGGCAAAGTCTCTTACATTTTCTGCATGGAAAACCCATGTTTTTTTGTCTCTGGCCTTTTGTTTTTCCAACCTCTCCGCTTCCACTTGGGTTCTGATGATGACAGGTTTGTCATAGGTCTTTTTAGCTTGTTCCCACCTTTGAAGTTCTGTTGAACTTAGCACTTCATTCGGATTTTGTAAAACCCCTGTTGCTCCCACCATATGGTCAGCAGGTACCGTGATTTTTACTTTATAATCCCCAAAAGTCAGTGCAAATTCACCCCTTCCTACAAACTGCTTATGCTGCCATCCTTCAAAGTCAGAATAAACAGCCATTCTGGGAAACCATTCCGCCATGGTATAAAGGTAATTTCCATCTTTTGGGAAAAATTCATATCCCGGACGGCCACCGATAAAGCTCATCCTATCATGGATATTAAAGCTCCAGTCCACGGTAAACTCCGTACTTTGTCCCGGCATCAATGGCTGTGGAAGATCTACCCGCATCATAGTCTGAACAATGGTAACAGAGATGTCTTTTCCTGACATATCCTTTACCGAATGGATTTTATACCCCAAGTCCAGGTCATGCCACAAAATGGACTCCAACTGGCGTAAGCTCATTCTTGGATTGATGGTACTTTCCGCGATTTTTGGGGTATTGGAATCCTTTGCCCTTTCGTTTTGGTCCAATTGGATCCAAAGGTATTTCAAAGGGTCAGGGGAATTGTTGTAATAAGTAACTTTTTGCCAACCTTTAATAGATTGGTTATCATCATTCAGTTCGACTTCTATTTCATGATCCGCTTTTTGCTGCCAATACATATGACCAGGGGCACCGGATGCCGTTCTGTATACATTGGGAGAACGAAGCATGGGCCCCAATTGCTCAAAACGCTCGGCGTGATTCTGCTCTGACCATTGCGCAAAGGAAGGAATGGCGCTTATAATAATTAAAAGGAAGGATGTTAGGGTAAATAGTTTTTTCATAAACTTTTCATTTTAACCAATTCAAACTCTCATTTTTATTGTTTGAGGGATTATGCGCTTTTATTTAATACTACCAAAATTTAGTGTCCAACATCATCATGATGGACATGCCCAACACAAGGGATGAAATGACCAAAGCCCAATCTCTCCTGTTTATGCCAATGATGCCTACCAATATACTGGAAGTAACCATAAATATGACAACAATTGCCAATTGGCCTACTTCCAAACCTAAATTGAATGCCAATAAGGGTTCGAATATAGAAGATTCTTTGCCTAAAAGGGATCTCAGGTAATTGGAAAATCCCAATCCATGGATCAGTCCAAAGAAAATGGCAAAGAGGTAATTGATCTGAATACCCCTGCCAGTGGATGATTTAGGTTTAAATATATTACTTAAGGCTGTGATTCCTATGGTCACAGGAATTAGAAATTCCACCCATTCAGCATTTACTTTGACCAATTGTAGCGTTGCCAATGCCAAGGTAATGGAGTGGCCTACTGTAAATGCGGTGACCAGAATGATGATTTTCTTCCAGTCCCTTAACACATAAATGGCACAGAGTGCCACTACAAATAAAATATGATCAAAACCATCTAAATCCAGGATATGCTGGATTCCCAATTGAAAATACAGTTGAAACTGTCCCATTCGCTGCTTATTCCTTTAATTCCTGAATTATTTTTCAGAGATGCAAGTTTAATGTCTAATTTGCAAAGAAAATAAAATAAGCTTATCCAAATGCAATTGAATTATATATTCCTTCTCTTTTTGGGATGGAAGGTGTTTTTTCACCCTTTCTATATCAGCTTAACCGAAATAAGATACAACACCAACAATGGTCGTTTGGAAATCGCCCAAAAAATCTTCTGGGATGACCTGGAAGTTGCTTTGGGAGACCTATATTCATCCAAAGTGGATTTTCTGAACCCATCAGATAGAAATGCCCTTGAAAAAATGGCTGCGGAATACCTTTTAGAAAGAAATGAAATCTCCGTAAACGGTAAAAAGGTGAAACTGAATTATCTGGGTTTTGAAATTGAAGAAGAAGCAGCCTGGTTCTATCTGGAGTCTGAAAAAGTAGAAACTCCCAACCAAGTTGAGGTTTACAATAATGTTCTTATCGAGCATTTTGAAGGTCAACAGAATATCATCAATTTTTATATAGACAAGAAACCCAAGAGTTTAATTTTGTACAAGGGGAAAGAAAAAGGGATTTTAAATTTTCCTTAATTTCAAAATCAGCTAGCAAAGGTTTGTATATTCGTACAAACAGTTCCCTGCAATGAACGCTAAGGTTTCATATTCCGGAAAAATATTTTTTTGTATCTACATTTTTTGTCTAAACCATCCCATTTTTTCACAGGATCTTGACCCAAGGGCCTACATGAGAGTTCCTCTTAAAACAACCGTATTGGTAACCGGCCTTGGTTATTCCTTTGGCGATGTTGTGACAGATCCGACCATACCCCTTCAGAATATTAAAGCGGATTTGCTTACTTCATCTATTGGTATTTCCCATGCATTCAACTTTTTTGGTTTAAGTTCACAGGCATTGGTGGTCTTTCCTTATGCCTGGGCCAAAGTTTCAGGAGATATAGAAGAGGTATCTGCCAGTGTAAGCCGCTCCGGATTGGCAGATATGCGTTTAAGGTATTCCGTTTTGGTCTTTGGGGGCGAAGCAGCCACATTGGAAGAATTAAGAAATGCCAAAAGAAACACCATTATCGGGACAAGTATAAATATTATTGCCCCGACTGGCCAGTTTTTCGAAGACAAGCTGATCAATTTGGGAACCAACAGGTGGTCTTTTAGACCTGAACTGGCCATCTCACACCCAATTGGAAAACGTTGGCTGGCTGATTTTTACAGCGGTGTTTGGTTTTTCACCGCCAACAATTCATTTTTCCCTGGGGATGTGGTCAGAACACAAAAACCAATGGGCGCATTTCAGGCCCATTTGAGTTACAACATCAACCCTCTATTTTGGGTAGCACTAGACGGTACATTCTATGCTGGAGGGAAATCTTCTCTAAATAATATTGTCAATGATGACAGAGCAGAAAACACCCGGCTTGGAATCACCGCCGTGGTGCCTACTGGAAAGTTTAGCTCTTTAAAATTTGCATTTAGTACCGGCGTAATTGTACGTTTAGGTCAGGATTTCACTACCTTGACATTGGGTTGGCAAAAATCATGGGTCAGTGGATTGAATAAATAATTTTTACTTAAAATAAATAGGCATTTACCTAAGGCGATGAGAGAATTTCGCCATTAGCATCCAGTATCAATTACAAAAATGTTTCAAGTTCTGTGAAAAGTCGGCTATTTGACTTCGTGAATGGCTGTGAAAACAGGAATCCATTATAGGTTTTGGTTTCTTTTTTATTTTCTTGTGGGCAAAACCAATATTCAACATCCAAAAAAGAATCCGGTATTAATCCAGGAGAAATAGATCGAACCAACCTTCCAATAAAAACACCAATTCCAGCGACCACGAGTGAATTGGATGTTCGCAATGCGACAATTCCACCTCGTTTTGAGGTAAAAGCTCCTGAAGGAGCGCCCAATGTGATTCTTGTTTTGGTCGACGATCTTGGTTTTGCAGGGACCAGTGCTTTTGGTGGCCCGGTTGCAACACCCACTTTTGATAAGGTAGCATCTGAAGGAATCTATTTTAACAACTTTCATACAACCGCAGTGTGTTCTCCAACCCGGGCTGCAATAAAAAGCGGTCGTAACCACCAGGCAAATAATATGGGTTTCATAACAGAAATGGCCACTGGATTCCCTGGAAATACAGGTGAAATTCCACAAAATGTTGCGCCATTAGCCGAGATGCTCAGGTTGAATGGGTACAGTACTGGTGCTTTTGGCAAGTGGCATGAAACTTCAACTTGGGAAACCAGTGTTTCCGGTCCATTTGACCGTTGGCCACACCGACAGGGTTTTGATAAGTTTTATGGATTTTTTGGAGGAGAAACCAATCAATGGGCCCCCTTTGTATATGACGGAACACATCCTGTAGAACTTCCTGAGGATCCCGACTATCATTTCATGAAGGACATGACCGATCAGGCAGTAGCCTGGATGAAGTATCAAAAAGCGCTTACACCTGAAAAACCCTACTTCATGTACTTTGCTCCGGGAGCAACACATGCCCCACACCATGTTCCTCAAAGTTACATTGACAAATGGAAAGGTAAATTTGATGGGGGATGGGATGTTATGCGAGAGCAAATTCTGGCTCGTCAAATTGAAATGGGCATTGTCCCTAAAGGAACCAAACTTGCTCCAAAACCTGAAGCTATTCAAGATTGGGAGAGTTTAACAGCTGATCAGAAAAAATTATTTACCAGGCAGGCTGAAGTTTTTGCCGGTTTCTTGGACATGACCGACTATGAAATTGGACGACTGCTGGATGCTGTTGAAGCAACTGGGCAAGCGGATAACACCATGATTATTTTTGTGTATGGAGATAATGGAACAAGCGCCGAAGGTGGAGCAAATGGCATGTTCAGTGAAATGACCTATTTCAATGGCGTGCAGGAAACAGTAGAAGATATGCTCAAAAAATATGACAAGTGGGGAAGTCCTGAAACCTATCCGCACATGGCAGCAGGATGGGCAGTGATGTTTGATACTCCTTATAAATGGACCAAGCAGATGGGCTCTGATCATGGTGGTACCAAGGTAGGCATGTCTATTCGCTGGCCGAAAGGAATTAAAGCAAACGGTGGATTACGTAATCAGTTTGCTCATGTGATAGATATTGCGCCTACCATTCTGGAAGCGGCTGGTTTGCCCGAACCAAAAATCGTGAATGGAATCGAACAGCGACCTATGGACGGAATCAGTCTTGTATACGCCTTCAACGATGCCGCTGCGAAAGAGCGGCACACCACCCAATATTTTGAGATAATCGGTAACCGTGCCATTTACCATGAAGGCTGGTATGCAAGAACCATCCACAAGGCCCCTTGGGAAGAAAAACCGCGCAGACCGTTATCAGAAGATATCTGGGAACTGTATGATGTAGCGAATGATTTCAGTTTGGTAAATGACCTGTCAGGTCAGTATCCAGAAAAACTCAAAGAATTGCAGGACCTGTTTATGAAAGAAGCGGAGAGGAATTATGCTTTGCCAATTGATGACCGTACTTTCGAGAGAATGATTGCCGCAAATGTAGGACGTCCTGATATCATAGGAGACCGAAAGACCCTTACGCTTGCCGAGGGAATGGTTGGGATGTCAGAAAACGTATTCATCAATATCAAAAATCGACCAATCACGCTTACCGCAGAAGTTGAAATCCATGCAGGCACCACCGCCAATGGTATTTTGATTGCTCAAGGTGGACGATTTGGTGGTTGGGCATTGTATGTAAAAGACGGAATTGTTGCTTATGACTATAATTTCTTGGGAATTGACCGCTACACAGTATCAGCGAAGACAAAATTGACCCCGGGCAAGCATACCATCGTGTTTGATTTTGCTTATGATGGTGGAGGACCAGGAAAAGGAGGAATGGGAACCCTGTCCATTGATGGAACCAAAGTTGGCGAAGGCCGAATTGAGCGTACCCAACCTGGCATATTCTCTGCTGATGAAACTGCCGATGTGGGCATCGACCTTGCCACACCTGTGGTAGAAAGAATTGGCGCCGAAGCCAGATCAAAATTCAACGGCAGAATACCTAAGTTAGTAGTAGAAGTGAAGTAGTTGAATATTCACGTTTCCAATTGATATAAAATACAAAATGCCCATCATGAAGTCTATTCCAATAGTGTGATTGATTCTTGATGGGCATTTCATAAAATTAATACTCGTCTTGACCCTATTCTCCCCTTTAAAAGGAATTATTTTGAAGGAGTGATTTCATTAACGCCATTGATACTGGCCTTTGCGATTCAAATCCCTGTATTGGAAGCTATATTAATGATAGTGGTATTTATTGTGATCACAAACTCATATAGTCTTGCGAAATAAACTCATGTAATTTCAATTAACAGGTTATAGAATTAGTTAATTTTATATATATAAAGGTTGGTTCAAATGAATTATGCCCTTTCCCATCTTAGGTTATCTATTTGCCTAAATATTTTATTCTTTTTTCTTTTTTTTACAGGATATCCTGTGATTCAACATACCACTGCCCAGGTCAATCATACCCAACCAAGAATTATCAATTATATTGATTCAGTTGACCTTCCACAGATAATCAGAGGGAAGAAGGCCGGCAAGAAAAATACCTCGGGAATTCCTCAAAAAGGAAAATTAATGTATTTTTTGGTTCCTACAGTTGGATCCAATCCTTTGATGGGTTTCTTTTATGGAGTAGGTTTTACCGGTGCCATGTACCTCGGAAATCCTGAGACTACCAATGTTTCCAATTTATCCAGTTCTATTTCTCTCACGACAAAAAACCAGGTCATTGCAAATGTCCGGGGGACAATCATGACCAATGAAAATAAATGGGAAATGCTGTTGGATTTAAAATATGCCAAATTCACGGAAAATACCTATGGATTGGGTTCAGACAACGAGCAACCCATAAGGCATGGCTGGAATATTGGCGAATTCCCCATTGAGGGAATTGAGGGTTCACAGCCATTGGAATTCAATCAATGGAGATTTCACTACACTGCATTAAGGCAAATAAAGAAAAATATCTATGGGGGACTTGGGTACCACTTGGATTCCCACAAAAATATTCATGATGTTTTGTTGGATCTTGAGGCAGAAAGCCCAGTGATTACAAGTCACTATGCCTATAACACATTAAAAGGAATAGATCCTACCGGTTATTCTACTTCTGGGGTTAGTGCAAATTTTGTATTTGACAGCCGTGACCATACCGTAAATACCTATCGGGGTAATTTTATTCAGGTATCCTATAGAATCAATTCTAAGTTTTTAGCTTCGGCTACAACCTTTGACCAATTGTATCTAGAAACCCGACTATTTAAATCCCTTTCAAAAGAAAGACCAAGACATATCCTTGGGTTTTGGGGAATAGGTCATTTTATATTCTCAGGTGAGGTTCCTTATATGCATTTACCATTTAATGCCAGTGACATGAGAAACAGGATTGGCAGAGGATATGTTGCCGGAAGGTTTAGAGGCCAACGTTGGGTGACCGCTGAAACGGAATATCGGTTCCCTATTACCCGAAACGGTTTATTGGGCGGGGTTGTATTTGGCAGTGTGACCACTACATCCAGAGAATCATTAACCATTTTTGATATCCAACAACCTCAATTAAAATTATTTGAAGCCACCAGGCCTGCAGGAGGTATCGGAGCAAGGGTTATGTTAAATAAAACCGGCAGGCTGAATCTGGCTGTGGATATGGCCTTCGGACAGGAAGGGGCAAGGGGATTCTATTTTGCAGTTGGGGAAACCTTTTAAAATTCCAAAATCCAAACCCCAAAATTACAAATTCCAAACCCCAAAATTACAACCTTCTCGGAATATCAGGTGGGATCAAAGTTCCAAATCCATTTCCCGAAATCCGACTTTCGAAATCATCTTTCCCTCCTACTTCTCCATCACTGTTCCACACTTACTACATTTTGTATGTTCAGGGTTACTCCAAAACCTTTCCATGATCGGTGGCAATTGATTGACAATATCTGTAATCTCGGCATATTCTTCGTAGAGTTTATGCCCACAGTTTTCGCAGTGCCAGATAAATCCATCCTTTTCCCCTGGTCTCCTATACCTTTCCATCACCAAACCGATAGTATTGGCCGGTCTTCTGGGAGAATGAGGTGTTCTGGCAGGTAAGAGAAACATTTCACCTTCCTTGATTTCGATATCCTTTACCTCTCCCTCATCCACTATTTTGAGAACAATATCCCCTTCAATCTGATAGAAAAACTCTTCCCCCTCATCATAGTGAAAATCCTTCCTCGAATTGGGCCCTCCCACGACCATCACTATAAAATCATCATTCCCTTGGTACATTACCTGATTGCCGATAGGCGGTTTGAGTAAATGACGGTTTTCTTCTATCCATTTATGAAAATTAATGGGCTTGGCAACAGGCATAGTTCATTCTTTAAATTTTAATACACATATTAAAGCTTAAAAGTATTAAAAAAGTATCATTTTTTGGTTTCTTTGGGTATTCATTTCAGGCCTTATGCAAATTCCCATTATAGATACCCACTGCGATATTTTGTCTTACTTGGCTAAAATCCCAAAGGCTGAAGCAGACAAAGTTGAAGACATCGCCTGTGCTATTCCCTTATTACAAAAAGGAAATGTGAAAATGCAGGTTTGCGCCATTTATACAGACGTCAAACCAGGGAGCATGGACCTAGCTATCAGGCAAGCGTTTAAATTCAGGGAAATGTTGATGACTTACCCTAAAGAGGTTGTACAGGCAGATGCTGAATTTTTATCCGGGATGAATCTGAATTCTAAAATCGGATTAGTCACAGCCATTGAAAATGCGGCAGGACTTGCTGAAGAAAAAGTGCCTATAAAAGAGGCTTTTCATCAGTTGGATCATTTGATCAAACTTACAGGAAGGATGGCCTATATAAGTTTGACCCATCACACCGAAAACAGGTTTGGAGGGGGAAATTACACAGAAGGAATAGGTCTGAAGGATGATGGAAAAAAATTGCTGGATTATATTTCAGGGAAAAAAATAGCCATCGATCTTTCGCACACTTCAGACCTCTTGGCGGAAGGCATTCTCAATCACATAGAAAAACAAAAACTGGACATCCCGGTCATTGCCAGCCATTCAAACTTCAGAAAGCTGTGGAACCATAAAAGGAATCTTTCCGATGAATTTGCCAAGGAAGTAATCAAAAGAGGTGGAATCATTGGGATAAACTTTCTCAGGGCCTTTTTGGACAATGAGAAGCCGGAACGGATTTTTGAGCATATCCTTTATGGGTTTGAGATAGGGGCAGAAGAACAAATGTGTTTCGGTGCAGACTTCTTTTATACCAAGGACTTTCCCGATCCCTCAAGACATCCTTTCTATTTTCCCATTGTGGAAAATGCCTCCAAGTACCCAGCAATACTGGAAAAATTGGCTGAAAATCTCAGCATAGCCCAACTCGAAAAATTGGCCTATAAAAACGCCCAACGCTTTTTCAAAGCCCTCTGGGCTTGATCCTTTTGAGACAGTATTGTGGCCAAAAAAGTAGATTTGGAGATTGAAATTTGGAGTTTGTGTTTTGGAGTTTGATAATTGGTAATTGATAATTGATAATTTCATATGTCTTCGCACCATTTTGTAAAAGAACAGCAGGAACCCGCCTTGGTCATTTTGGATACCACAGGTATACATTTTGACCAAATTGCCCCTCTTTTGGAATGGGTCCCCACTGTTTTGGTCAGTCAGGAGGAAGCTTATACTGTTATTTCCTGGGGGATCAAAATTGATTTGATTCTCGCTGATCTGGAGTTTCAAAAATCCAATTTCCATTTGTTGGAAGAACAATATCCTGTAAAATTTTTAGGGGTGAAAGAAGGGCAATTTCTAGAAGAATCGCTACAATACCTGATTGCTACCAAACATTCCGCTGCAAATATCATAGGTTTTGATCACCGGAACTTATATAAACTTGAATCTATGCTGGAGTTTTTGGATCTGGTTGTATGGGATGGCAACATCCGTTACTTTCCAGTAAAAACAGGGCAATTCAGAAAATGGTTTACATCGTGCACAATTCAATTGTATGCTTTAGAAAATACCCTTATAGAAATACGAAATACAGCCGGATCAAGGATAATCCCTATTAAACATGCTACTATGGTCAATGTTCCGGAAGGGATCTCAGAATTTCATTCCAAAGGCATATTCTGGATAGGGGAGATTTTCAATATTGAGACTTAAACCGCTTTCTCAGAGAAACTTTACTGCCAAAAAAATTCTAACTTTAACTACATGTATCTCTAACAAATCCCCACAAGCATCCTATCTTTATCATTCAGGTCTTTGACCAACCTTACCTTTGAATATCCCAAACTTTCCATCAACTTTTTGGTATCCTTTCCTAAAGCCTCATTGATCTCGAAATACAGTTTTCCCCCAGGTTTCAATACTTTCAAAGCCTTTTCTGCAATTACCCGGTAAAAAAGTAAGGGATCTTCATCATAGACAAACAATGCCAAGTGGGGTTCATGATCCAGGACATTCTGATGCATTTGTTCTCTTTCTGAATAGCGCACATAGGGAGGATTACTGACCACAATGTCCAAATCTTGGAAAGGAATTTCTTCCTTGAGGATATCCAATATTTTGAAATCTACTTTTGCATGAAGTTCTGAAGCATTTTTTATGGCCGTTTCCAGTGCATCCTCACTAATATCTATGGCATAAACCGAGGGTTTGTCCATTTCCAAAGCAAGACTGATGGGAATACAGCCGGAGCCTGTACCTATGTCCAATATCTTCAATCCCGATTGTTGGTTTTCTTTGATAATCAAATGAACCAATTCTTCGGTTTCATTCCTAGGAATCAAAACCGATGGATTGACAAAAAATTCCCTTCCATAAAAAGGGGCCTTTCCGATTATGTATTGAATAGGTTCACCGGCCATCAATTTCCACAGAGCCACCTTCAACGCTTCGGGTATTTTATCCATATTTTCATTTCTAAGCAGATCAATCCTTTTTTTACCTAAAAATTCCTCAAAAAGCAAAAAAGTAAGGGATTCAGCTTCATTTTTAGGATAAAGCTTTTGAAGGGCTCCACTGTATTCCTGAAATAATTCCTTAAGTGTCATAGCTTTGGGGCATTATTAGAGGTCGAATTTACATTGATTAATACAAAAAAAGCCAAGGAACCGATCCCATAAGCCAAAACATCCCAAATATCAGAGGTATAAATTTTTGACCATTTGGGCAATAAAAATTCAAAAAGGAAAGAAAAATAAAGCCAGCCAACTGCCACCTGAATTTTTGAAAACCTGAATTTTCCTTTTTGGGGATGAATCCATCGGAAAATCTGCAAAGTAATCCCCAGTACAACCGGCATGGCCAATAAATCATCCAGGTATTCGTGAATCCAGGGTATGAAAATACCAAAATACTTTTCCAGAACTTGGTTCACCCAAAAAATCAAACAGGCAAGAACAAAATAAGGGTTTTTGAACACACGCATCATCCCGGCATTATAGCCACCAACCAGGCCAAAAAAGTTAATATGGCTATATAAATAGTATAAAAAACATTTCCTACAGTTTTCAATCCCTTCATAAAAGCAGAATCTGTTTCTTTGATATAAAAAATCCATTGCTCATTGTTGGCCTGCTTATCCCGTTCCCTTATTTGATGGTACTCCAGGTCTTTCCCCCCAAGGGATTGCCCACAATGCTCACAAAGGTCATTCATGTTGGTGGTCCACTTTGACCATTCCCCACAATGAGGGCATTTTTTCTGTCCCATGGCTTAAAAATAGGAAAGGATCTTCAAAGAAGGAAGTAAATGGCCAGGTCAATTGATCAACAGTATTGACTATCTTTGTCCCATGAAACTTTTCCCAAATACGGTCAAGGGGGTAATCTATGCCATTGACGAAATTTTCAACCAAAACAGGTATGCCGATAAAGTCATCGAAAAAACCCTCAAATCCAACCCAAAATGGGGTGCCAGGGACAGGGCCTTTGTGGCAGAATCTGTGTATGAAATGGTCCGATGGTGGCGATTGATCAATGAAGTGAGCCCTTCTAAGGATTTATACCATCTTTTTGGTACCTATTGGGTTTTACAGGGAAAAGGATTACCGGACTGGAGAGAATTCAAAGCACTTGAGCCCCAAAAAATCAAAGCCAAATATGAAGCCCTTATTGGCAACAGAGCTCTAAAACAATCCATACCAGATTGGTTGGATGAAATGGGAGCCGCTCAATTGGGCGAAAAATGGGATAAGGAAATCGATACCCTCAACCAACAGGCTGAAGTGGTACTCAGGGTCAATACCTTAAAAATCACCAGAGAGCAATTGGCCAAACGTTTAGCCGAAGATGGTATTGAAACTTATGCACCAAAAGGCTATAAAGATGCTCTAGTATTGGGAAAACGTCAGAATATTTTTAAAAATGCAGCCTTTAAAGAAGGCTTGTTTGAAGTTCAGGATGCTTCTTCCCAACTGGTTGCCGCTGCTTTGGATGTCAAACCTGGAATGAGGGTAATTGATGCCTGTGCAGGTTCTGGGGGAAAATCCCTACACCTGGCAGCTTTGATGGAAAACAAAGGAAGGATTTTGTCCATGGATCTTGAAGGTTGGAAATTGCAGAACACCAAGTTGAGAGCCCGAAGAAATGGGATCAGTATCATAGAACCCAAAGTGATTGAGGGCAACAAAACCATCAAAAGACTGAAAGAATCAGCTGACAGGGTCTTATTGGATGTGCCCTGTTCCGGCCTGGGTGTACTGAAAAGAAACCCGGACACCAAGTGGAAACTGAGTCCAGAGTCTATAGAGAAAGTTCAGGGAATCCAACAGGAAATCATCCAAAACTACTCTTCTATGGTAAGGCCCGGCGGCATTCTGGTTTATGCTACCTGTAGCATTTTACCTTCTGAAAACCAACAACAGGTGCAAAAGTTTCTTGCTTCAGAAAAAGGAAAAGATTTTGAAATGGTGGAAGACCAAAAGGTATTGGCACAGGAAAGCGGTTTCGATGGGTTCTATATTGCAAAATTAAAAAAGAAAGGCACTTCAAGGGATTCAATTGAATGAAATAGAGGTGTTAGATTTTGGAAATTAATATGTAAATTTCTTACAGATCTAAAAAAACCACTATGACGACGTTAGAAGCAGTATTCGGGATGGCCAGTACTTTGGCTTTTTTCTCTTGGTTGGCCTTATTTATTTTTTACCCAAGGAAATGGATTTATCAAACCCTCTTTTCAGGTGTTTTCATTGTTTTAGCATTGACCTATCTGTTTTATATCACCCAAGGTTTGGGAGGTAACAGTGAAGGTGGGTTTGGAAGTCTTGCAGAGGTACGTGCATTATTCCATTCCGATGAAGCACTGTTGGCAGGTTGGATCCATTATCTGGCTTTTGACCTTTTTGTGGGTATGTGGATAAGTAAGGATGCTTGGGAAAAAGATATCAACAGGTGGATAGTCCTTCCTTGTTTGATTTTAACCTTTATGCTGGGACCTGTTGGGTTGTTGACTTATTTTGTTATTAGAGCCATAAAAATCAAAAAACTCAATCAAAGCCCTTTTCATTGATGAAAATCTTTAGGGAAATATTTAAAAGAAGTCGTGCTTTGGGCTGGTTTGGGCTGCTCAATTTTGTGACATTTTTTATTCTATTGATCCTTTCCTTTTATGATGACAGGATGCTCTTAGGAGCAAACATTTGGCATAAACCTATGAAGTTTTGCCTTTCTATAGGTACTTTTTCCTGGACCATGGCATGGTATCTTTACTACCTTTCTCAACCTAGGAAGGTTCAGACAATTAAAATTGTCATCATTTTGATGTTGCTTATAGAACAGGTCATCATTATAGGACAGGCTTCAAGGGGTGAGATGTCACATTTTAACATAACTACAGCATTCAATGCGATGCTTTTTAATATAATGGGGATCGCGATTTTTGTCAATACCCTTATGGTATTTTGGTCATTCCGCTTATTGAAAAATGAAGAACATTTACCTGTAGGTTATAAAAGAAGTATTCAGCTTGGCATGTTGATATTTATTATAGCCAGCCTCCAGGGTTTTGTCATGGCGGCCAATTTAGGCCATACGATTGGGGCTCCGGATGGTCTTGAGGGAATATTTTTTCTGAATTGGGCCAAAGGATTTATTGATCTAAGGGTTTTTCATTTCTTTGGACTTCATGCATTGCAGGTGATCCCAATTTTTGCGTGGATATTTGCTAAAAACAATGTAAAGGCTGTCACAATCTTTGGAATCTTATACTTTATTTTCTCTTTTGGGACCCTTTGGATTGCGCTTTTCTGAAATTAAAGGACTGGAAATCCATTTATTTCAAATGAAACCTTGTGTGATCTTTTATTGATTATCCGAATAAAATTCTATAAATGAGAGACAAATCTGCTAAAACTTAAATTTATTTTGAAAGCTGTTTGATTGGCAAGGGAAAATATTTGTATCTTTGACGGGCAAATAGGGTTACCTAACCTAATATTTGCCATGAACAGAAATTCTGATAAATTCCTCTTTGAAGCACTCACCTACGACGATGTGCTTTTAGTTCCCGGTTACTCTGAAGTCCTTCCGAGAGATACCAACACCTCCACACAACTTACTAAAAACATCAGGCTGAACATTCCTTTGGTTTCTGCGGCCATGGATACAGTAACAGAAGCTGATTTAGCTATTGCAATAGCTTTGGAAGGTGGCCTGGGTTTTATCCACAAAAACATGTCCATTGAGAAACAGGCTGCCCAGGTGAGAAAGGTAAAGCGTTCCCAGGCTGGTATGATTTTGGACCCTATTACCTTGGATATCAATTCGAAAGTTAGGGACGCCGAAGCCATCATGCGTGAATTTCATATAGGTGGGATACCGGTAGTAGATGAAAAAAGAGTACTGAAAGGAATTATCACCAATAGGGATCTCAGGTTTATCAAAGACCCCACCGTAATGATCAAAGATATCATGACTGTGGATGGATTGATTACCGCAAAAGCAGGGGTATCTTTGGAGCAAGCGGAAGAAATTCTACAGGAATATAAAATCGAAAAACTTCCGATAGTGGACGAAGAAAACAAACTTACCGGTCTAATCACCTATAAAGATATCCTGAAAAGAAAAGATAAGCCCCACGCTTGTAAGGATGAATATGGAAGATTAAGGGTTGGAGCAGCTGTTGGGGTTACCGCAGACATTATAGAACGGGTGGAAGCTTTAAAAAATGCTGGAGTGGATGTGGTTTCTATTGATACAGCCCATGGACATTCAAGAGGTGTAATTGAGGCATGTAAAAAAATCAAGGCGGTATTCCCTGATCTGGATGTGATCGTAGGAAATATTGCCACTGCGGAGGCGGCTATTGCATTGGCTGAAGCAGGAGCAGACGCCGTGAAGGTTGGAGTTGGTCCTGGAAGTATCTGTACTACAAGGGTAATTGCCGGGGTGGGTGTACCACAGCTTTCAGCAGTATTTGAGTGTGCTGAAGCTTTGAAAGGAACCGGGGTACCTGTCATTGCAGATGGAGGAATACGCTATTCAGGTGACTTGGTCAAAGCCATAGCTGCAGGGGGAAGTTCCATCATGATTGGATCTCTTTTGGCAGGAACGGAAGAAGCCCCGGGTGAAATGATCATTTACGAAGGAAGAAAATTCAAAACCTATCGTGGAATGGGCTCATTGGAGGCTATGGAATCCGGTTCCAAAGACCGTTATTTCCAGGATGCAGAAGACAACATCAAAAAGCTTGTCCCTGAAGGCATTGTGGGAAGAGTTGCTTACAAAGGATTGGTTTCTGAAGTATTGTATCAACTGGTAGGAGGTTTGCAGGCAGGTATGGGATATTGTGGAACAAAGACCATTGAAGATTTACAGCGCAATGGGAAGTTTGTCAAGATTACAGCTGCCGGTGTGAAAGAGTCCCATCCACATGATGTGAGCATCACACGTGAAGCCCCAAATTATTCGGCTAAAATGTAAAAATATTAACTAGGTCTTAAAAAGCGGTGAGGAAACTTACCGCTTTTTTTGATCTTAATCGGGAAAGCTTTTTGTATTTGTTTGACAAAGCTTTAAAGAAAATAGGATAAGTTTTTTAAGGATAATCTTCCTTCTAAGGAAAATGAGATCACTAACTATTTTGATTTTAGTATCTTAGGTAGATCTTTACCCAAAAGAATTTGCCTATGAAACCTAATTATTTATTTGTCCTGTTCTTCGTTTTCTCCTGTATCCATTTCTCCTTTGCCCAGAATAAACCCTTACAGATCATCATGATAGGGGCTCATCCGGACGATTGTGATATCAAGGGAGGAGGTACTGCTGCGCTGTTTGCTGAAATGGGACATCATGTAAAATTCATTTCTGTTACCAATGGAGATGCCGGGCATATGGAAATGGGGGGAGGAGCCTTAGCTAAAAGAAGGACAGAAGAAGCCAAAGAGGCAGGAAGGCGCCTGGGTATAGCATATGAGGTCTTGGATCACCATGATGGAGAATTATTGGCAACGCTTCCCATCCGCCTTGAAATTATCCGAAAAATCAGGGAATGGAATGCTGATGTAGTTATTTCCCACCGTTCCAATGATTACCACCCAGACCACCGCTATACGGCCATTTTGGTTCAGGATGCAGCCTATATGGTCGGAGTTCCGAATATTGCGCCTGACACGCCACCATTAAGTAAAAATCCGGTATTCCTATATTTTCAGGATCACTTCCAAAAGCCATATCCTTTCCGTGCTGACATTGCGGTAGATATCACCACAGTAATAGATAAAAAAATTTATGCCATGGATGCCCACGAAAGCCAATTTTATGAATGGTTACCTTGGATCGGGAGATATGAAGAGGAGGTACCTCTAGGGAAAGAGGAAAGAATAGCCTGGCTGAAATCAAAAAGAACCGGTAAGATATCTCCATCGGCTTTAACTTCCTTGGAAAAATGGTATGGAACGGAAATGGCATCCCGGGTAAAACATGTTGAACTCTTTGAAGTCTGTGAATACGGCTCCCAACCCACTGAAGCAGAAATCCGAAGACTTTTCCCCATGTTAAAACCATAAAGGATTATTTCGAACCACAAAAGGGACAATAGGAACACAAAAGTTCTTCCTTTAAATTAGGGAACCATTCACATTATAAAAATGCCCGGCTAAAGACAAAAATAACTTGGTGTCACTTTGAGGCTTTGTGGGCAACAATTGTCCCTCAAAGTCAAAAAGTACACAAAGCGGATGTAAGCCTTTAAATAACGAACCACAAAAGTGACAACAGGAACACAAAAGTTCTTCCATTAAAATTATTGGACTATTCACATATGTAAAAATGCCCGCTAAAGACAAAAATAACTTGGTGTCACTTTGAGGCTTTGTGGGCAACAAATTTCCCGAAAAGTCACAAGGTACACAAAGCGGATGTAAGCCTTTAAATAACGAACCACAAAAGTGACATAAGAAACACAATAGTAGAGAAGATCAGGCCTTTCTCAATTTATGAAGAACCTTTTAATTACCACTCATTTGTTCACTTTGTTGACTTTTGTGGTTCGAAAAAAATAAGGTCTAAATCAGTTACGATTAATTCCCCATAAATTCTCTAATATCCTTCACCAGTTTTTCAAAATCGGGCCTATGGTTATACATCATGTGACCACCTTCATAGTAGGTCATTTTAACCCTCTCCATAGGAATATCATGCCGTGCAAAGGTATACTCTGCATCCAAGAATGGTGTGATCAAATCGTAATACCCATTGGCTACCATAACTTTCAAGTCTTTATTCCTCCGCATGGATTCTCCTAAACTTCTCGCTACGTTCACATAAGAAGGTTCCCAATAGGAACCCTGAGGGACAGGTCTCCAGTTCCATTTACTGCCAATGGCACCATTGGAGGTGAGATAAGGCCTGTCCATTTTCACTTGAAGGTAGCTCGAAAAGTAATCGTTCAAAGCAGCAGTATAGGCAGCATCAATTCCATAACTGGATGGATCTCCCAGTGTGGGCCTGTCGGCCGTCAGGTCACCCTCTTCGCCCAAATACCTCCCATCCAAGGTCCCAATGGTTTTTCCCTCAACTCGTAACAATTCCTTTTTGAACCTGGAGGTTAAAATGCGGTTATCAGATCTTAATACATATTCCTGATCAAGCCCTAAAAAGTTAGCAATTTGGGAAGCCAAGGATTTCTTATCCTCTGTGGATAACTGATTCCCTTTATACAGAGAAGGCAAATATTTATCGTAAGCAAAATCCCGTGCTTCCTGTACAAAGTCCTCTAATTTTTTCCCTTGACCGGCTTTTCCATGATACCATGCTGTAGCAGCCATCGTGGGAAAATAAGAAAAATAAGAGGCAATATTATCATGATCAGAAGTGGAACCCTGATAATCCAATGCCTGGGAAATCAGGATCAGACCGTTCAAAGCCATGGCCTGACCACCACTTTCCAATACAGCAGTAACTGCCGCAGCTCTGGTGGTTCCAAAGCTTTCTCCAGCAATGTATTTGGGAGACTGCCATCTTTGATGCTTTGTTATCCACATTCTTATAAACTGAGCAATAGACCGTGCATCCTCAGTTAATCCCCAAAAATCCTCGGTTTTCCCTTTGCCAATTACTGTGGAAAACCCTGTACCAACAGGATCTACAAACACCAAATCTGTAAGGTCCAATAAGGCCAAGTCATTGTGGATAACTTCAAAAGGAGCTGCTCCATCATCCTTTTTG
Organism: Shivajiella indica; assembly: GCF_042683085.1. Taxonomy (NCBI): domain Bacteria; kingdom Pseudomonadati; phylum Bacteroidota; class Cytophagia; order Cytophagales; family Cyclobacteriaceae; genus Shivajiella; species Shivajiella indica. The sequence goes on from NZ_JBHUIV010000034.1 coordinate 97,162, forward strand.
GCATCAGAATCCACATTGACAACTTTTGGTCCAAAAACCCCCATATGCAACCAGATAGACGCTGAGCCGGGGCCACCGTTAAAGATAAAGGTAACCGGTCTTTTGGAGGGATTGGGGTCCTCTTTCAGGTAAGAAGTAGACCATAAAGCAGCAACCGCCTCTCCATCCGAATTTTTCAAAAACATCTCCCCGGCAATTGCTTTGTATTTTATTTTTTGCCCATGGAAGGTCCCCTCATGTTGGGTTTCAAAAATTACAGGTTCAGGAATTGGATTGGTTTCATCCTGTCCATAAACTGTGGATAAGTTGAAAAGGAAAGCTAAAATAAAGATGTATTTTATATTCATTATTTCTGATAATTTAAGGTATTTCAAATTGTTGATAATTTTGGAAAGCATGAAAAGAAATTTCCATTTAATGATTATCCTTCTTCTTACCAATTGGAAATTTCTGGGGGATTGTGGATTGTTCCCGGAAAAATATCTATTAATATCCAATATCAATAAATATCTGGCCCAATATCATCTAACCGATTATTTTCTTAGTGGGAGAATTCCAGAAATACTGATTTTATTTTATTTCCCAAAGTAGGAAAAAGTGCCTACATCTCAGCCTCTGCTTCAATTTCAACCAAATAGCCCTCTCCCACCAATTTAGCCTCGACCAAGGTATTGGCAGGCTGTATATTGGCAAATCTTTGTCCATGCGCCCTGGCAACAGGTTCCCAGTTTTTCAGCTTATCCACAAAAATCCTTGTCCGCACCACATTCTCCATTTTTCCACCCAAGGAAACAATCGCTCCCTCTATTTTATCCAAAATAAAATGGGTTTGGGATAAAGGATCTTTTCCACCAATGATTTTATCCCCATGGGTTGCTGTAGTTCCTGAAACATAAATGCGGTTTCCTTTTTTGACTGCCCTGCAATAGCCTGCCATTTTTTCCCAAGGTGTTCCACTAAACACTTTGGAACTTCCGTTAGGACCATTTTCCATATCATAAGGTGTGGGCATAGTCTCCAAGTGGTGGCTCAAATCGCCGGAGGCTGTAAGAAAAGGAGGCTTTCTATATTCGTCTCCGCAATCACCAGGAATGGGGTATAAAATGGATTTAACGCTGTTGATAACCTTTAAATCCACTGCAGAAAGATTGAAGGAAAAAAGCTTCAATGTTTGGTCAATATAACTGCTTTGGCCCAACCTGGAACCCACAATAACCCCCGCCACATATTCCTGATCCATGATATACTTGGTAGCAATATTGGCAATGGAAACTTTATGCCTTTTGGCAATCTTATCCACAATTTCAAGAAGGTGTTGAAACCTGGACCATCCTCCAGCAGCATCAATAAACCGCTTATATTTCATTTGGGACCAATTGCCTTCCTTTTCAAAAGCAGGCTCAGGTTTACCCAACCATTTTTCTGAAAAGAAGCCTCCGGCCAGCGTACCATAGGCCAGAATTTTCACTCCAAACTCTTTACAAACCTTTGCCATTTCCCCAGAGGCCCTTGGATCAATCAAAGAATGGGAAACCTGATTGGAGACAATCGGAATACCTGATGAACAGGCCATCCGTAAATGGATAGCGTCAAAATTGGTGACCCCTAGGTGCTTGATCAATCCTTCTTTTTTCAGTTCGGTCAACCAGAAAAGTTGGTCTAACCATACTGGATCTAAATAATTCCACGCATGAAACTGCATCAGGTCAATGCTTTCCACCTTCAGTCTTTCTAAAGCTTTGGTAACAGCTCCTCTTGTGTCTTCCTTGTTCGATTTACCGGGTTTAGGAACCCATTTGGTCAGAAACTGGGCCTGCGGACCTAAATCATGCTTTTCTCTAAATGTACCTGCTATCACTTCAGCTGAACCATAATGATCTGCCATATCAAAAGTCGTCAAACCGGCTTTTACGTAAGGAGCCATCGCCATACCCGTAAGGTAGGAGTCCAATTCATTTCCGCCTTTCTCCATATCTGCTATCTGCCATAATCCGGTCAGAACGCGGGAAATTTTCAGACCCGGGGCAAGCTCAGTATACATTTTATCCATTTTTAATCAAGGTAATTTTTTGAAAAGCGATCGGGTATCAATACCCATACTCTTCATTCCTTTAAGTTTCACATAGAATATGAGAGAGGCAATAGCCATTACTATCAGCCAAATAGGGGTTGAATGGAAATACCATGCTCCCACTTCTGTGATAATATCTTTCCAGGTATGAACCGTCAGGAAAAACAGCAGTACAATCGACCCCAATATACCTATCAATTTTCTAATGGAATCGTTTTTGATTATTTTTATTTCTTTGGCAATCAAAGGATTGGCTTTCCTTATAAAGACCAATGTGATACACATTAACAGAAAATTAACCATCATGGAGGTAACCATGATATCTATTCCCAAAAAGAAATTTCCGGCAAAGTGACTCCCCAAAACTCCGATACTTGACATCAGCCCACTCAGGATAATGGCAATATAGGGTGTATGGAATTTAGGATGGATTTTGGTGATCTTTTTTGGAAAAATTCCATCTTCAGCCCATGCAAACATAAGCCTTGAAACAGAAAGCAACATGGCAGGCAGATCATTGATCAATGCAATGGCTGCTCCTCCCACAATGAGAACGGTCAGGTAATCAGGCAATAAATACCCTAAAAGTCCTGGCGCGGTGATATCTTTTCTCATGGCTTCCTCTGCGACAAATGACCAGGGAATAGCATGATATACTGCAGCAGTGAAAATCATGTAATAGGAACCGACAAATAAAATGGTCAGACCAATAGCCGAGGGCAATCTTCTTGTTGGATTTTTTGCTTCACCTCCTGCCTGCGCTATACTGTCAAACCCAATAAAACTGGCAAACAACAGCGCTGCTGCCGAAAGGAAAGTTGGTAGATGAAAGTCAGGTTTGGGCAAGATATCCATAATAATGTTTTCCTTTTCTAAGATAGCGAGGGAAAAATCCCTAGGAGAAAAGTTGAATCCTGCAAAAATCACAATTCCCCCCATCAAGAACATTAAGAGCATCAGGGGAATAATGGTTTTTTCATAAGACTTTGCCCCCCTTATATTTATCCAGACAAATAACCAAATCAGCAGCAGGGCAAGGCCTACACGCACCATGCCTGTATCCAGAGAGTCAGCAAGACCCATCCAGGACATTGCAATAGCCACGTCCCTTAAAAAGGGAATGGTCACATAGGCTACTACCCCAATTACAATGGACAAGCCGAACCATTGGGAAAAACTGGCAACAAATCCCAGAAAGGGATTAAGTCCACGACTGGCATAGATATAACTTCCACCGGCCCTTGGCATAGCTGTTGCCAGCATACTGTAGGCTAATCCCGCAAATAATGCTGGAATAGCAGCAAAAATAAAGGCCGGTAACACATATGGGCCAATTCCTGGCACATGACGTTGAATCATAAAAGGCACCACATTGATAGATGCACCCAACATAGAACAAACTCCAGTGGCAATCAAACCCATCAATCCCAATTGGCGGCTAAGTCTTGGCTGATTCATGGAAAATTATTTATCTGAGCCAAGCAAAATCCTATTATTTTCCATCAAATCAAAATGGTTTTTTTAACTAAATTAAATAAATTTAAAAAGCGTCTTATATTCCCGTTGAACTTATTCAAAATTTATCCATCTTCAATTTAGATATATATTGCAATCTTTAAATAGCTAATTACTAATAATTTAAAGGAGGGACCAATACTGTAGTTAAGCCTGAATAATTCAGATGAAAAAGTAAATTTTTCTCCAATATTACCTTTCTAGTTTCATTGAAAAATTCTGCAAACCCAAAAAATCTCCCAAATAAAAGATCATATTTTACCTTTATTTTACATGAGTAATGACAATGGAAACACGAAAAACACTTAGTCTAGACAACTATCTTGATAGCCATTACATCCACCGAAGTAACTGGCTTAGAGCAGCGGTATTGGGGGCAAATGACGGGATAATTTCCATTTCCAGCCTTGCTATTGGCGTGACAGCTGCCAGTACCACCAAAGACCCCATTGTTTTGGCCACAGTGGCAGGGCTAGTGGCAGGAGCCTTGTCTATGGCAGCCGGGGAATATGTGTCCGTAAGTTCCCAAACTGACATCGAAAAGTCAGATATAGAAAGAGAGACAAAGGAGCTTCAGAACATGCCCGAGCAAGAGGAAAGAATCCTAGCACAGATCTATGAAAAAAGGGGGTTGACCAAATCTACCGCCAAACAGGTAGCCAAAGAACTTACCGCTGCAGATGCCCTTGGTACCCATATACGGGATGAGCTGGGCATCAATGAAATCAGTCAGGCAAATCCGATCCAAGCGGCCTTGGCTTCAGGAGCCGCTTTCACTGCTGGGGGGATTTTGCCACTTTTGGTGATCTTGTTGCTCCCAGTGACCAATCTGGAATATTTCCTTTATGGTTTTACCATCCTTTTCTTGGTCATTTTGGGGACCGTATCCGCCAAAACAGGTGGATCAAGTATCAAAAAAGCAGTTTTGAGAATTACCATTTGGGGAACTATAGCTATGGTTTTATCTGGATTGGTGGGGTATCTGTTTGGGGTGAGTGTATAATATTTATAAAAATATTAGGGAAAAATGAATTACTAGCAATAGATTTGTGTTTCATTTAAAGAATTTTCAACTGTTTTCATGTCTTTAAGAAAACAAACACATATTACATTTTTGACATTACCACTATTAATGGTGGTTTGGCTGTTTCTTGGGACGACCCATCTACAAGCCCAAACCTCTTATGAAGATACTCATTTTTTCAAGATTTCAACTACAAGCCAATCGGATTTCTATATTTCGGATTTTGATCATAGCAGTGTTCCTCCTTCAGATTTACCTGTAGGAAAAGAAAATGAAGGGCAGGAAGAAGGCGAATCGGAAGTAGAAGAATCTGAAACATTCAATTGTTTTTTGATAGGGGATAGAGTTCAGTTGAAGTTGTTGATTCAAAGAGTTGAAGCTAAAAACTTTTCGTTTTTCTGCGAAATTTTAAACACCTCAAGGACTCCCTATTATATATTATTCCATTCATGGAAGAGTGATTTAACCTGATTTTTTGAGTAGGATATCCTTTTTTAAAAGTAAAGGATTATTTAATCACCACATTATGAACACCCTTGAGTTCCTTGGGAATTAAGGTTCATATTTCCATTTATCAAATAAAATTTTACTAAAATGAGAATTTACTATTTCCTCATTTCTATAGCAGTACTTCATTTAGCAGGCTGCAATCACAAATCACATTCTGAAAAGCACGAAGAGGGCAATTTCCTGGTAACTAGCCCCATTAAAAAAGATACAGTTATCCATCACGAATATGTAAGTCAAATCCGTTCCATACAGCATATTGAATTAAGGGCATTGGAAAAAGGATATCTCCAGAAAATCTATGTAGATGAAGGTCAAGCAGTGAAAAAAGGCCAACTTCTTTTCCAGATAATGCCTATTATTTACCAGGCAGAAATGCAAAAGGCGGAAGCAGAAGTTTCCTTTGCAGATATTGAATTTCAAAATACTAAATCCCTAGCTGACAGCGGCATTGTTTCCAAAAATGAACTGGCATTATCAAGGGCAATGCTTGAAAAAGCTAAAGCTGAAATGGCCTTAGCCAAAGCTCATCTGGGTTTTACAGAAATAAAAGCACCCTTTGATGGAATTGTGGGCCGGTTTAATGAAGTACGTTTGGGAAGTTTGGTGGATGAAGGAGAGCTCCTTACCACCCTTTCGGACAATAGTACCATTTGGGTTTACTTCAATGTGCCTGAAGCAGAGTACTTTGATTATGCTACCAAACCTAAACCATCAGATCCCACTGAGGTGGCCCTTCGCCTTGCAAATAATCAATTTTATGAGCATAAAGGGAAAGTGGAAACTATTGAAGCTGATTTCAACAATGAAACCGGCAATATTGCTTTCCGGGCTACCTTCGACAATCCAAAAGGAATATTAAGAAATGGCCAAACGGGAAATATCCTGATGCCAGTAGATTTACCAAGCGCACTTCTCATCCCCCAAAAAGCCACCTTCGAGATTCTGGACCGGAAATACGTTTATGTCGTCGATGAGAATGGGGTAGTCCGATCAAGGGAAATAAAAGTTGGTGCCGAAATGCCACACCTGTATACAGTCCATGAGGGATTAAAAGAAACGGACAAAATCTTGGTTGAAGGTCTTCGAAAAGTGAAAAACGAACAGAAGATACTTTTCCATTATAAGGAAATGTCCAAAATCATCGCTGATTTGACTCAGCTTTATGCGGAATAAGTAAGGACCCTAAATTGAATTAATATGTTTAGTAAATTCATACAAAGGCCGGTCCTTGCCATATCGATTTCCTTGGCAATCGTATTTCTAGGAATATTGGCCATCAATACAAGGCCGGTCTCACAATTTCCGGATATTGCCCCACCGAGGGTAAATATTTTCATTGCCTACCCAGGTTCTAGCGCCCAGGTATTGGTTGAATCCACCTTGATACCTCTGGAGCGGGCCATCAATGGGGTACAGGGTATGCAGTATATCACCTCAGATGCAACAAGTGCCGGAGAAGCTACAGTTCAGATTGTATTTGAACCGGGTACGGATCCAAATGCTGCCGTGGTGAATGTCAAAACCAGGGTGGATGCCATCATGAACAACCTGCCTCCATTGGTACAAAGAGAAGGGATCATCATTACACCCATCCAACCTAGTATGCTGATGTATGTAAACCTTTTCAGTACAGATAAAAATGCAGATGAAAAATTTCTTTATAACTACGCCAATGTCAACGTAATACCGGAATTACAACGAATCAGTGGCATGGGCCGTGCCCAAATTCTGGGTAGCCGGACCTTTGCCATGCGCGTATGGCTCAAACCTGACAGGATGAGGGCTTACAATGTCTCCACAGAAGAGGTATTGAAAGCAATGGAAGAGCAAAGCATCATTGGCCGTCCGGGAAGATTGGGCCAGGCTTCCGGAAAAACTGCCCAGTCATTGGAATTCACCTTGACTTATAAAGGTAGATTCAACAAACCTGAAGAGTATGAAAATATCATTATCAGGGCAACTCCTGAAGGTGAAATTTTGAAATTGAAAGAGGTTGCAGAAATTGAATTAGGAAGTGAGTTCTTTGACATTTATTCTAACAAAGACGGTTATCCTTCTGCATCAATTGTGTTAAAACAAAACTTTGGAACAAATGCCAGTGCGGTAATTGCAAAAACAAAGGAAAAACTGGAAGAATTGAAACAAGACTTTCCTCCCGGGATGGATTATGAAATCAACTATGACGTTTCCAAGTTTGTCAATGCTTCTATTGACAAGGTTATGCATACCCTTGTTGAAGCATTCATTTTGGTAGCGTTGGTGGTATTTATTTTCCTTGGGGATTGGCGGTCCACGCTTATTCCGATCATTGCAGTTCCTGTTTCTTTGGTAGGCGCATTTGTTTTCATGCAGATGTTTGGATTGACAATCAACCTCATCACCTTATTTGCCTTGGTGTTAGCCATTGGGATTGTAGTGGATGACGCTATAGTAGTGGTAGAAGCCGTTCACGCAAAAATGGAAGAGGAACACTTGACACCCTTCAAAGCAGTCAAAAAAGTATTGGGTGAAATCAGTGGAGCCATTATTGCAATAACCTTGATCATGACAGCGGTTTTTGTGCCCATTGCCTTTATGACCGGACCAGTCGGGGTTTTTTACAGGCAGTTTTCTATTACCATGGCCAGTGCAATTATCTTGTCCGGTATAGTGGCCCTTACTCTTACTCCTGTACTTTGCGCGATGATTTTGAAGAACAATCATGGTAAACCTAAAAAGAAAACGCCAATCAGTATGTTTATTGATTGGTTTAACAGAATATTCGAGAAACTTACAGGGAGATACGCCAGGCTCCTGGAACTTATCGTCAACAGACGAGTAATCACTTTCGGACTTTTGGCTGCATTTGGTTTCGGAATATTCGGCATCAATCAAACATTACCATCGGGTTTTATACCCAATGAAGATCAGGGGCAGATTTACGCCATTATACAGACACCTCCGGGAAGTACGTTGGAAAGGACCAATGATGTGTCCAAGCAATTACAAGCTATAGCAGAAGAAATTGAAGATATCCAGTCTGTCACTTCTTTGGCCGGTTATGAAATTCTGACTGAAGGTAGGGGCTCCAACGCAGGAACATGTTTGATCAATTTGAAAGATTGGGATGACAGGAAGAATTCCGTAAAGGAAATCATTGAGGAACTGGAGGAAAAAACCCAGGATCTCGGAGCAGTAGTGGAATATTTTGAACCACCGGCAGTGCCGGGTTACGGGTCTTCAGATGGTTTTTCCCTACGCTTGTTGGACAAAAACCCTTCTGTTGATTACCAGGAATTCGATAAGGTCAACATTGAATTCATGGATGCCTTGGGAAAACGCAAAGAACTGAGCGGCCTATTTACCTTTTACGCGGCCAATTATCCTCAGTATGAAATCGAGATTGATAATGAAAAGGCCATGCAGAAAGGTGTTTCAATCGGCACAGCAATGGAAAACCTAAACGTCTTGATTGGTAGTACTTATGAACAGGGATTTACGAGGTTCAATACTTTCTTTAAAGTATATACCCAATCAAGTCCTGAATACAGAAAACTCCCTTCGGACATCCTTGACCTTTATGTCAAAAATGACAAAGATGAAATGGTACCCTATTCCTCCTTTGTGACCCTAAAAAAAACCCAAGGGCCAAATGAAATTACTCGTTTTAACCTTTATACTTCCTCTTCAATCCGGGGAGTTCCTGCTCCTGGATATACCACTGGAGATGCCATCGACGCTATCAGGGAAGTTGCATCCCAAAACCTTCCCACTGGATATGATATTGCCTGGGAAGGACTCTCCTTTGATGAAGCAAGTAGGGGAAATGAGGCAATTTACATCTTTGCTGTAGTATTGATTTTCGTTTACCTGGTATTGGCTTCCCAATACGAGAGTTTCATCATACCCCTGTCCGTTGTGTTTTCTCTACCCGCAGGAGTATTTGGCTCCTTCTTATTGTTGAAAATGATGGGGCTTGCCAATGATATCTATGCACAGATCGGATTGATCATGCTCGTAGGTCTCTTGGGCAAAAACGCGGTCTTGATTGTAGAGTTTGCCGTTCAAAAGCACAATCAGGGCGCAAGCGTATTATCCGCTGCAATTGAAGGAGCCAAAGTAAGATTTAGACCAATATTGATGACCTCTTTTGCATTCATTGCAGGATTGATCCCTCTGGTACGGGCTACAGGAGCCGGTGCAATTGGAAACCGGACTATTGGTTCTTCTGCATTAGGGGGCATGCTTCTGGGAACTATCTTCGGTGTGATCATTGTGCCAGGTCTCTATTATTTCTTTGGAAGAATAGCTGAAGGACGCAAATTGATCCAAGGGGAAGATGAAAACCCATTGTCTGAAGATTTTGTAGAAAGCAGATCTGAAGCCTCCTTGATCAAAAAGATTAAAAAACTCAGGGTATTTCTTAAAGCCGCACAACGAAAAAACAAACAAGATGAAAATTAATTCAAAAACCATATTTATTTGGGGGTTTATCTTTATGTTTTCCCTATGGGGCTGCAAAACTCCTCAGGTTGCCACCAAAATTGAAAATAAGTCCGTTCCAGATAGTTATGCTGATACTTTAATTGCCAACAATGTTCTTTCAAGCACAAATTGGAGAGCATATTTTTCAGATAACTATCTCATTGCTTTAATTGACACAGCTCTTGCCAACAATCAGGAACTGAACATCATGCTTCAGGAGATTGAAATCAGCAGTAATGAAATCCGAGCAAGGAAAGGGGAGTATTTGCCATTCATTAATCTAGGTGCAGGAGCAGCTGTGGACAAAGTGGGACAATACACCCGCTTTGGGGCAGTAGAAGATCAGCTTGAAATCCAACCTGGAAAAAAATTCCCGGAGCCCTTCTCTGATGTGATGTTAGGTGCTTATGCAAGTTGGGAAGTAGATATTTGGAAAAAACTAAGGAATTCAAAAAAATCCGCTTTAAACAGATATCTCGCGACCATTGAAGGGAAAAACTTTATGGTAACCAACCTGATTGCAGAAATTGCCGATGCCTATTATGAACTTCTGGCTTTAGATAATCTACTGGATATCATTAACCAAAACATTGATATTCAATCAAATGCTTTGAGAGTAGTCAGGCAACAGAAAGATGCGGCAAGGGTCTCGCAACTGGCTGTAAACCGCTTTGAAGCCCAACTTTTAAATACACAGAACCTTCAGTATGAGGTGAAACAAAAAGTTGTCGAAACGGAGAACAGGATCAATTTCCTAACTGCTAGATTTCCGAGTAAAATAGAGCGTAACTCCTCAGGTTTTACAGATATTAAAATAGATGCCATTCAAGCGGGTTTGCCATCTGAGTTATTGATCAACAGACCTGATATAAGACAGGCTGAGTTTGAACTGGCCGCTGCAAAATTGGATGTTCAGGTAGCTAGAGCTAATTTCTATCCTTCTTTGGGTATTTCATCGGCTATCGGATTTCAGGCATTTAATCCAAAGTTCATCTTTAGTCCTGAATCCTTATTTTACAATTTAGCGGGTGACCTGATGGCACCTTTAATCAACAGAAATGCAATTAAAGCAGCCTACTTCAGTGCCAATGCACAGCAGATTCAGGCCATTTATCACTATGAGCAAACCATTTTAAATGCTTATGTAGATGTGCTGAATCAGCTTTCCAAATTGGATAATTATTCAAAAAGTCAAGAAACCAAATATAAAGAGGTAGAATTACTAAAGCAGTCAATCGGTATTGCCAATAATCTGTTCAATTCTGCCCGGGCTGATTATGCAGAGGTATTGTTGACACAAAGGGAAGCATTAGAAGCCAAAATTGATCTGATTGAAATCAAGTCCAAACAGCTCAATGCCAAAGTAAATATTTACAGGGCTTTGGGTGGAGGATGGCAATCCAATTAACCTTTAGTGAAATAGAAAATGAGCCAGGCAGGTTTTCAAGAACTTGCCTGGTTTTTTGTAAAGGAAAAATAATTATTAAGGAGAAATTTTAATTTATTGTAGCTTTACATTTGATTTGATTAACCAAAGGATCTTTCGTAAAATTCTGAAAGCCTGGGTTCCCCCTTTTTCGTCTGTCCGATATAAAGAAAAAATGAAGCTTATCACTATCATCGTTCCTATTTTCAATGAAGAGGGTAATATCCTTAGAATAAAAACCGAACTGGAAAACTATCAAAAAAAATCCAGCTGTAAGGTATTTGCTCTTTTTGTAAATGATGGTTCGACTGATTCAAGCATATCCAAAATCAAATCAGTCTGTGATACCAATCCAAATTTTGGATTTATTTCATTTTCAAAGAATGCTGGTTTAAGTACAGCCATTAAAGCAGGTTTTGACCATGCAAAAACAAAATGGGTAGGTTATCTGGATGCTGATTTACAGACCACCCCGATGGATTTTTTGACTTTTGAACCCTATATGGATGACTTTCAGCTTATCACAGGGGAAAGACAAAACCGACAGGATGGTTTTGGAAAAAAACTCTCTTCCGGCTTTGCCAATTGGGTGCGGAATAGTTTTCTAAATGATGGGATTTCGGATACAGGTTGTCCCTTAAAGATATTTCAAAGGGATTTTGTAATCACTCTTCCCTTTTTTAATGGAGTTCACCGTTTTTTCCCTGCCCTGACCCAAATTTACGGTGGAAAAGTTAAGGTCATTCCAGTAAGTCATTTTCCAAGAATTGAAGGGAAATCCAAATTCAATGCTTTTAATAGGATGGTCCAGCCCTTTTTGGATACCTTACTGGTCTATAGACTTAAAAAAAGGAATATCAGGTATCAAATTTCGGAAGTAAAGGACCCTTTGATATATGAGTAATTTTTTGATTCTTGGTCTTGGACTATTTGCACAAGGCCTATTTGCGGCCAGATTTATTGTCCAGCTATTAAAATCGGAAAAAGAAAATAAAGTGGTTTCCCCTGCCCTATTTTGGCAGTTGAGCCTAATTGCATCTTTTTTACTGATTCTTTATGGCTTTTTCAGGAATGACATTGTGATTGTTGGAGGTCAATTGGTAGGTTATCTGATCTATATCCGGAATTTACAGATCAAAGGGGAATGGAAAATACTTCCACTTTTTATCAGGTCCTCTGCCTATCTTTTACCTGCCTTACTACTGTTATTTTTAGTCTTTGGCCTTGATTATAATTGGGAAAAGTTGATGGACAATCCAGAAATTGAGAGTCTTTTGTTAACCTGGGGAACAATTGGACAGGTGATATTTACTTCAAGGTTTGTCATCCAGTGGCTTTATTCTGAAAGAATCAATGAATCTGCTTTTCCGGTGTCTTTTTGGTATATAAGTATAGTGGGAGCAATAATCATATCTGTATATGCGATATTCAGAAAAGATGCGGTTCTGTTTATTGGGCAATCTTTTGGATTGATTGTTTATTTCCGCAATCTTTATTTGAATTATCAATTTAGCTTTAGAAAATCAATGTCCCTTTTCGTCAAGTTCAAGCCTTATAGATTTCAGGCCGTGATGATTTTTACCGCAATGGTATTGTTTTTTAATTTGGGCAGTTGGGGTGTAACTGAAAGCAGCGAAGCCAGGTATGCCCAAATTCCAAAAGAAATGTTGGAATCGGGAGATTACCTCCACCCCACTTTAATGGGCATTTACCATTACCATAAACCACCAATAACCTATTGGATTACTGCTGCTTCCTACAAAATATTCGGGATTTCGGCTTGGTCAGCAAGGGTGTTTCTTCAAATCTCTATCCTGCTGCAGATATGGCTGGTTTATAAATTATGGGGATTGATCTTTGGGGATAAGGATAGCGCTTTTTATGCCTCAATGTTATATGCCTCTTTTCCAACAGTCATTATTTCAGGAAGGGCATTGACAACGGATGGATACCTGGCATTATTTATTCTTACCGGTATATATTGTTGGTTTCTCTACATAAAAAAAGAGAAAAGAAGGTATTTATTGCTGTTTTACTTGATGTTGGGGCTGGGATTCCTGACCAAAGGCCCAGTAGTATTAATTGTGGCGGTTGTGCTTTTGATATCGCAGAAAATCTTTTTAAAATTAAAATCAGGAAACGGATGGTTTCACTTAACAGGCATACTTTTGTTTTTGGGAATCGGACTGAGCTGGTTTGTATTCCTTTTTATAGAAGACAGGCAATTTCTGGATTATTTCCTTTTTAAGCATACAGTAGAGCGCTTCGCCTCAGATACCTTCAAAAGAAGTCAACCCTTCTGGTTCTATATCCCAATTGTCATAGGCACTGCTTTTCCATGGATACTTATCATAGCTTTCCAAGCTAAAAAAGTTTGGAATGAAAAAAACAAAAATCTACTTCCCTTCCTCATTTGGGTATTTGTTCCCCTCATCTTTTTCTCCATCAGCAAATCGAAATTAGTGCTTTATATTTTGCCGGTTTATCCGGGAATTGCATTGGCTGCAGCAGCTATTTGGTTGGGCTTAAAAGCGGAAACCCAAAAGAAATGGGACAGGGTATTGTTTTATTTTCATTTACTGATCTTAATAGGTCTTGCCATCAGTCCTTTAATAGACCCCAAAATCGTACTGAACTATAAATTTTATTTTATTTTAATAGTGACCGCTTCAGTTTTGATTTCTGTACGGGCCATACCCATGAAGGTAAGGGATAGGACAGTTTTTAATGCCTATATATTTATTATGGGTATTACGGCAGCCTCCACCTATTTTTTCACAAACAATGCGGGATTGGCCAATGACCAAAAAAATATTGCTGAATTTATTCAAAAAGAGCTGCCTCAAAAAGAAAACATCATAGTCTATGACAAAAGATTGCCTTCCATGTCCTTCTTAACTGATAAAAACATCATTTCCCTCTATGATGGGTCAGAGGACCTGAATAGGGAAACCCAATTTGAAAAAAATGAAAATTGGAAAAAGAATCTCATTAATCTAAAGGAGGAACAGGATTGGCTTTTGGAAAAATTGCCTCCATCCTCCGTATTGATGGTAAAAAAGAGCAGGTTAACAAAAGGAACGGTAGCATTTCCTAAAGAAGATTTCAAAAATCAAACGGAAATGGACGGTTGGGTTTTATTTTATTGATTTTCTTTCACCTGATCCAATTTTCCAGTGTTTGTTTAGAATATGTAATTTTAGGAAAAATCATAAGCATTATACAGCATGAGAATTTTGGTCATAGAGGATGAACCCGGTATTTCAGGATTTCTTAAACAAGGACTGGAAGAGGAATCTTATGCTGTAGATGTAGCTGAAGAGGGAAAAAAGGGACTTCAGATGGCGTTGAGTGGGGAATATGATTTATTGTTGGTGGACTGGATGCTCCCTGGAATGAGCGGAATTGAGATCACCAGAAATTTCAGGAAGGTTTTTCCCTCAACTCCTTTAATTTTTCTTAGCGCAAAAGATACCACTGATGAACTGGTATTTGCGCTGGAAGCAGGGGCAAATGACTATATCAGGAAGCCATTTCATTTTGAAGAGTTGCTTGCAAGAATCCATGTGCAACTTCGCCCAAAATCAGGAGAAAGCACGGTATTTACCCTTGGCCCCATCAAACTTTATACAGACAGCCACCGAGTGGAAAAAGAGGGTGAAGAGATAATCCTTACCCAAAAAGAGTTTGCTTTGCTGGAGTACCTACTTCGAAATAAAGGTAAGGTATGCCGGAGAAGCAGAATCATCGAAAGTGTCTGGGATATCCATTTTGACTATGATACAGGTGTGATTGATGTTTTTATCAATTCAATTAGAAAGAAACTCGGGTTTTCCAAAGAAGACAACTATTTGCAAACTGTGAGAGGAGTCGGTTACATAGCCCAAGAAAAATGAATCTTCCCTACAAAATCCGCTTATCTATTTACCTGACCACTGCCTCCGCAATGCTGGTTTTAATGGCTTTCCTTTTGATTTACGGAGTTGCCAATTGGACCCTGATCAGGAATATGGACAATGACCTGGAACGGGAAACAGCCGTACATCAGGATCAGATTACCTTGATAGATGGGGAAATCCGGTTTTTGCACAAAGATGAGTGGGAAGAAAGAGAACATCAGGAAACGCAGTTCCACCCTATCTTCATCGAAATAGTAGATTCAAACGGAAAGCAACTGGACAAATCCCCAAATTTGGGAAATCTAAGACTTGGTTTTATCAAAGACCAATCGGAATCAAAAATTGGATTTAACCAGATTCTGGGAAATCAGGAATTAAGAACCATGCAGATTGCCCTCAGGCAAGGAAATAAATTGGAAGGATTTCTGTTGGTAGCAAAGTCTTTCGAAGAATCCAGAACCTTACTTAATAACTTAAAGACGATTCTTTTTTTACTATTTCCTTTGATTCTGATATCACTTTTTTTGACCATGAGATTTTTGGCCGGTAAAAGTATCAAACCCGTTCAAAGCATTACCCAAAAGGCTCATTTGATTTCTCAAAATAACCTCAATGAAAGAATTCCTCTCCCACAAAACCATGATGAAATCTATTCATTAACTGAGGCGATCAATGACCTCCTAAACAGGTTGGAAAATGCCATGAAAAGAGAGCGGCAGTTTACCTCAGATGCCTCCCACGAGCTCAGAACCCCACTTTCTGTCATAAAAGGAAACTTTGAGGTGTTGATACGCAAACCTAGGGAACAGGAAGAATACATCAACAAGATAAAAGCAGGACTTGAAGAAATAAACAAATTAAACAGCATTATTGATCAGCTGTTGGCTTTGGCAAGATCTCAGAAAGGTGCATTGGATATCCACGAGATCGATCTGGGAAGCATGGTGCAGGATTTGATAGATTCCATCTTTAATAACGAAGGCAGGCAGATTCATTTCCTAAACAAATCTGAAATGCCTGTTTTTATAAGGTCAAATGAAAAATCACTTTTCATCATTTTGACCAACCTAATCCAAAATGCCCTGAAATATTCCAAAGAGGATTCCGAAATTTCTGTTACCATTTGGAAAGAAAATAGTAAGAATCTCTTAGAAATCAAAGACCAGGGAATTGGTATTGAAAAAGAAGCTTTATCAAATATTTTCAATCCCTTTTTCCGGGAAAATTCAGCTGAATTGGGAAAGGTCCCAGGTTCAGGTCTGGGGCTTTCTATAGTGAAAAAACTTTGTGATCAGCTAGGCATCTATATTTCCATAGTCAGTGAAAAAGGACATGGAACAGATGTTCGGCTTATTTTCCCTGAATAAAACTGATCTTAAGCAAACCTTAAGAATTCCCTAAGAAACCCAAAAGACAGAGGTGGGTACATTTGAGTGAATTAAAACTCAAGTGTAAAACCATGCTGGACAAAATCATACGTTGGAGTGTAGGAAACAAGATCATTGTTTTTCTTTTTGTTCTGGGCCTTATAGGTTTCGGATCATATTCCTTGACCCAAATTCCTATTGGGGCAGTTCCTGACGTGACCAACAATCAGGTGCAGGTGATCACCACTTCGAGAAACCTTTCAACCGAAGATGTTGAAAAATACCTAACCTATCCTATAGAACTGGAAATGGTCAACCTTCCGGGAGTGAAAGAAATACGGTCTGTTTCGAAATTCGGATTATCTGTGGTTACCATTGTTTTTGAGGATAAAATGGGAACTTACCTACCTCGGCAATTGATTGCAGAAAAGATCAAAACCGCTGAGGAAAATATTCCAATGGGATTTGGTCAACCATTTATGGGCCCCATTTCCACAGGACTTGGAGAAATATTCCAGTACATTATTGATGTCAAACCAGGATATGAAAATAGGTATAGCCTGACAGACCTACGGACCATTCAGGATTGGATTGTCAAAAGACAATTGTCTGGCATTTCAGGCGTAGTAGAAGTCAATACCTGGGGGGGATTTCTAAAACAATATGAGGTGGCTGTCAGTCCAGAGAGGCTTAAAGCCATGAACATTGATCTCCTCCAGGTTTTTAAAGCACTAGAGGAAAACAATGCCATTGCCGGAGGTGGATATATCGAAAAAACCAATGAATCTTTTTTTATACGGGCAGAAGGCCAGGTCAAAACCTTAGAAGAAATTGGGTTGATTGTTGTCGAAAACCGTAACGGCACGCCTATTTATGTTAGGGATCTGGCAAAAGTGAAATTTGGCCATGCCAATCGGTTTGGTGCAATTACCGCCAATGGACAAGGTGAAAAAGTCTTAGGTCAAGTGATGATGCTCAAAGACGCGGATTCAAAAGCAACTATCGATCGGGTGAAGGCAAAACTTGAACAGATCTCACCTACATTACCAGAAGGCATAGTTGTCAACGGTTTCCTGGACAGAAGTGAACTGATCGACAAAACCACTTTCACGATAGCTGAAAACCTGATTTTAGGCTGTTTGATTGTTGTGTTTGTAGTAGTACTGCTCCTAGGAAATTTCCGGTCTGGTTTAGTGGTATCCTCAGTGATTCCTCTGAGCTTGTTATTCGCCCTTTCCATGATGTACCTTTTTGGGGTAGATGCTAATTTGATGAGCCTTGGAGCGATCGACTTCGGTATCATCATTGATGGCGCTGTGATCATTGTGGAATTTATTGCTTTCCAACTGACTGCAAAATACGGAATGATTTTAGGCCTTTCTAAGTCAGAAACAAGGATCCAAAAAGACAAAATAGCTGTTGAAAGTGCTTCTAAAATGATGCATTCGGCTGTTTTTGGCCAGATCATCATCATCATAGTTTTTATCCCTATTCTTTCACTTTCAGGTGTTGAAGGCAAAATGTTCGGTCCAATGGCCCAGGTATTCAGCTTTGCTCTGCTAGGAACAATGATTCTGGGACTTACTTATGTACCTGTGGTTTCTTCCCTTTTTCTCAAAGCCACTGATCCAAATAAGAAAACTATTACCAACAGATTGATTGATTGGATCAACAGTCTTTATCAACCGTCGATAAGCTGGGCTTTGGAAAGAAAAAAAACTGTTTTGGTTCTTGCGGTTGCTATTTTGGTCACGGCAGTAGGTATATTTTCAAGAATGGGTGCCGAATTCATTCCTACTTTGGATGAGGGTGATTTTGTCATTCAGCCTGTTCTTAAAACAGGAACTACCCTGAGCAATACTATTACCACCACAACTGAAATTGAAAAAATTCTGCTTGGTTTTCCGGAAGTTGATCAGGTAGTAAGCAGGATAGGGGCAGCAGAAATACCTACAGACCCCATGTCTATGGAAGAAAGTGACATCATCGTGACTTTAAAACCTCCCAAAGAATGGACCACTGCTTCTACCAAAGATGAGCTTGCTGACGCCTTCAAAGAGGCACTTTCAGTGATCGCCGGTTTAGAATTTGAGTTTACCCAACCTATTGAAATGAGATTCAATGAGTTGATTACAGGCGTCCGGGCTGATTTAGCGATCAAGGTTTTTGGTGAAGACTTAGAAGTACTCAATCAAAAAGCCCAGGAAATCGAAGCGGCCATCCGTGGGGTGGAAGGTGCAGCTGACATTATTGTAGAAAAAACAGCCGGCTTACCCCAAATGAAAATCCGGTATGACCGGGAGAAAATAGCCAAATATGGCATCAATATCAGTACCTTGAATGATATTGTTACCATGGGATTTGCAGGTAAAACTGCGGGTACAGTATTCGAAGGAGAAAAGCAATTTGATTTGGTCACAAGGTTCCCGTTAGAATTCAGGAAGGACCTCGATAATATCCGACAGGCATCTGTCAACCTTCCCAATGGTAGCTCTTTGCCTTTAAGTGAATTTGCCGCAATCTATCTGGACAAGGGACCCGCCAAAATTTCACGGGACAATACCAGAAGAAGAGTGGTCATCGGAGTCAATGTTAGAAACCGGGATCTACAATCAGTTGTGAATGATATCCAGGGCATCATTCAATCTAAAATTGACCTTCCCGAAGGCTATTATGTGGATTATGGTGGTCAATTTGAAAACCTCAATATGGCCAAAGCAAGGTTGGCAATTGCGGTCCCAATAGCATTGGCACTGATTTTCCTGCTCTTGTTTTTTGCCCTTTCCTCTATCAAAGAGGCCCTGATGATTTATACTGCCATTCCTTTTTCAGCTGTGGGGGGAATTCTTCTCCTTTATATTAGGGGAATGCCATTTAGTATCTCTGCAGGAGTGGGATTTATTGCCCTGTTTGGAATTGCTGTACTCAATGGAATCGTGTTGATAGAGCATTTTAAAGAACTGCAAAAAGAACATGAAGGAGACCTTAAGTCCCTAATTCTAAGAGGAACCAAAGAAAGACTCCGCCCGGTGCTGCTGACCGCTGCTGCTGCTGCAATGGGTTTTTTGCCCATGGCCATTTCAACTTCTGCCGGTGCAGAAGTACAAAGGCCCCTAGCTACAGTAGTAGTAGGAGGACTGATATCTGCCACTTTGTTGACGATGATTGTACTTCCTGTATTGTATTCCATGTTTCACTCAACCAACAATAGCCATGAAAATTAAAGTATTGTACCTATCTCTTTGGTTATTCTTGGCTTTTCCTATCGAGGGTTATCCACAAAAAGTATCACTTAGCCTAACTGCAGCGATAGACTCTGCCTTACAGAATAACCTGGGACTTCAATCAGCCTTCCAAAAAGTGGAAGCTGCCAAGGCAATGGTTCCTATGGGCTTCAATTTGGATAAAACACAGGTTTTCTACAGGCATGATCAAAATGACATTGCCGAAAACGGTTTCTCCAACAAAGTGTTTGGTATCAATCAAGGTCTTCAGTTTCCTACGGTATATGGTAAGCAGAGAAGGGTATTGGAAGACATGACATTGGTAGAACAGCAGCAATATTTACTTACACAAAACCAGGTCATCAAGGAAGTATCCCAGACATACTACACCATTTTGTATCTTCAGAAGCTTGAATATAATTACCGCTTTTTGGATAGCCTCTACCAGCAGTTTTCCAATGCAGCTGACAGAAGGTATGATGTGGGGGAAACCAACTATCTGGAAAAATTAACTGCCCGAAGTAAAATGCGGGAGCTAGCAGTCCGACTGGCTCAGACCACCGAAAGTAAAAACCAGGCTTTGGTAAGGCTTGAGCAGCTCATACAAGTGGGCAGCGTATTTGAAGTCCCTGACCAGCCACTTGACCTATTACTAATCAGTGAATGGAGTGAAGACTCCCATCCTGGAATCGGGTTTTATAAACAATCCGTTCAATGGAAAACTGATAATGTTACTCTTGAAAAGCAAAGGCTTCTACCAGACATTTATGGGGAGTTTTTCCGGGGAACAAATACTGGTCCAAATGCAAGAGTTTATCCAGGGATACAGGTTGGGGTTGCTATACCTCTTTGGTTTGGCGCACAAAAAGCCAAAATCAATTCCTCCAAATATGAACTGATGCAGACAAGTCTAGCAGCAGAAAATTACACTTTCCAACTCGATAACAGGAGAAGGCAGTTGGAAATAGAATTGCAGAAATACCAAGAAGCGATTTCCTTTTACACCGAGGAGGGTAAGCAGCTCAGCAGGCAGCTGATCACTCAGGGAAATCAGGCATTCAAAGGAGGCGAAATAGATTTCTTCCAATATGTGCTTCTCATCGAAAACTCCAGAAATATTGAAGTCGATTATCTGATCAACCTTCAAGGTTATAACATGACTGTCTTGGAAATCAATTACCTGATCAACCCCTAAACAATGAAAAATTACTCACATATTACCCTTCTTTTGGCACTTCCCTCTGCCATATTTGCTTCATGCGGAACAGGTAAAGACCAAGCCATTGAAATACCTGAGGAAAGGGATTCCAGCGAAATCATCATCACCCAAGATCAGTTCGATAAAGCCCAAATGGCTTTTGATCCACTGAGGGAACATGTCTTTTCAGATTTTATCCTGACAAATGGGATGGTCAATATTCCTGCTGAGGGACGCTTTGATGTCAGTTCTTATTTTGGAGGAAATATCATCCGCTTTGATTTATTAGTGGGTCAAAAAATTCAAAAAGGACAGGTGCTCTTTACCATAGAAAACCCTGAATTTGTCCAGATGCAACAGGACTATTTGGATGCTATGAGCCAACTGAGCTACCTCAAATCGGACTATGAACGTCAAAAAACCCTGATAGCAGAAAATATTTCTTCCCAAAAAAGTTTTGCCAAAGCTGAGTCCGATTACAAAAGCACCTTGGCAATAACAGAAAGTCTGCGCAAAAAACTCCAACTGGTCAATATTTCCACCAATGAACTTGACCCAACTAAAATCACTTCCAGGGCGAATATCTATGCCCCCATTTCAGGTTACATAGAATCCATAAAAGTAAATCAAGGTACCTACCTCAATGCCTCGGATATCGCATTGACGATCATTAATAAAGACCACCTGCATATTGAGCTGAATGTTTTTGAGCAGGATGCCATCGCCTTGGAAATAGGACAGCAGGTCACTTTTTACTTACCTGACAATAAAAGCAGGGAGTTTATGGGCAAGATTTTTCTGATTGGACAATCTATCAACGAAAGACGCATGCTCAACATACATGTTCATCTGGATGATGAAAAAGAGGGAAATCTACTGGTGCCCGGCATGTTTATCGAGGCAAAAATAGGCGTCAAAAGCAACAAAAAAACAGCCTTACCTGTGACCGCGGTAATCAATGCCAATGATGTGAATTATGTACTTGTATTGACAAAACAAGAAAATGATCTTTATTACTTAAAAAAGACTAAGGTCGATATTGGATTACAGGATGATAGTATGGTAGAAATCAAATCTGAAAATGACTTTGCAGCAGGCACAAAATTCCTTTCAAAAGGAGGTTTTCAATTGATAAAATAGACTTCAGTATAATTCCAAATGGTCATTTGCAAAATAATTTGAAAAAAATCTAAATTAGATTTTTTAAAGAATATGGAAAGCTCGGCAGAGAAGAAATAAGTAAGAAAAATGAAGTCCAATCTCCTCTCCCGAAATGTCATCATTCTTTCCTTGGTCAGTTTCTTTACTGACGTGGCCAGCGAAATGCTTTACCCTGTCATGCCGATTTACCTAAGCAGCATCAGTTTTTCTGTGCTTTTAATTGGTGTGTTGGAAGGATTCGCCGAAGCGACAGCAGGATTGAGCAAAGGATATTTTGGAAAACTGAGCGACAACCAAGGGAAGCGATTGCCATTTGTACAGTTTGGATATGCCTTAAGTGCCATTTCCAAACCTTTGTTGGTGGCTTATGTATTTCCGCTCTGGATATTTTTCGCCAGGACATTGGAGAGATTGGGAAAAGGGGTTAGGACCGGTGCCAGAGATGCATTGTTGTCCGATGAAGCCACAGCAGCCACAAAAGGACGGATATTTGGCTTTCACCGCTCCATGGACACCATGGGGGCAGTGGTGGGCCCCATGTTGGCAATGGTCTATCTGGCTTACCGTCCAGAGGATTACAAAATGCTTTTCTTATTGGCTTTTCTTCCAGGTGTATTGGCCATTGGCTTTACATTTTTTATTAAGGAAAAAAGAAAAGAAAAACCTCAGGCAATTTCAAAAACAAAATTCTTAGACTTTATAAAATATTGGAAGCAAAGCCCTATAGACTACAGGAAATTAGTTTTACCATTATTAATATTTACTTTTTTCAATAGTTCAGATGTTTTTTTGTTACTGAAGCTTAAAGACGCTGGACTTGGAGATACGTATGTGATTGGCATGTATATTTTTTTCAATTTGGTCTATGCCCTCTTTGCTTATCCAATGGGCTCATTTGCGGACAAATGGGGAATGAAAAGGATCTTTGTTTTTGGTTTATTCGTCTTTGCAGGGGTGTATTTGGGTATGGCCTATGCTGACCAACTCTGGATGTTTGTCGCTTTGTTTATCTTGTACGGTTTGTTCTCAGCAGCCACAGAGGGAGTAGCCAAAGCCTGGATAACCAATATAAGCCTTCCAAAAGATACGGCCACTGCAATAGGTACCTATACTGCATTCCAAAGTATCGGAGCCTTGATGGCCAGTTCTCTGGCTGGATTGATTTGGTATAGTTTTGGTCCGGAATATGTGTTTATGATAAGTGGGATTGTTGTCATTGGCGTTGCTGTTTACCTCATAGTCAAGATGAAATAAAGAAAAAATGACCCCTATTTGGGGCCATTTTTAATTATATCCTTTTCAGAGCTTTCCTACTTGACAGGTGATGATCGGATTTCTTTTGTAGGTGACTCATACCCTCCAGATAAAATTTTCCTCCTTGGTGTTCATAGTCATGCTGATAGTGGTGGAGGTTTTCCATGACAGTATGATCTACCAAATTGGCTTTGGAAAAATCAATCCTTATGGTTTTTCCTTTAGGCAATGCATCCAGGGATTTTTTCAACTTGATATAATTGCTGAAAACTGCAGAATGGAACACATCTACGGTATACTCTCCTTTTTCCTGATTTTCCACAACAGTAAACAAAGGTTTGAATAAATATTTCAATGGAAGTCCATTGGCAAGATGGATAATCATTTTGGTTAAAATACCCAAAGCGATACCGACCAATAAATCAGTAGCCAGGGTAAATAAAATGGTAACCAAAAATATAACCAACTGCTCGGTCCCAATTTTATAGGTATTGTAAAATTCTTTGGGTGAGGCCAATCTGAATCCGGTATATACCAGCATAGCAGCCAATGCCGCCAAAGGAATTTGATGAATTAAGAGAGGAAAAAAGGCCACAAAGACCAATAGGAAAGCTCCATGAAAGAAATTGGACCAAGCCGTTTTTCCACCATTATTGATGTTGGCGGAACTTCGGACTATTTCCGAAATCATAGGAAGCCCACCGATAAAACCTGCCAAGGTATTTCCTATACCTACCCCAACAAGGTCTTTGTTCATATTGGATTTTCTTTTGTAAGGGTCAAGGCTGTCAATGGCTTTTGCGCTTAACAGTGATTCAAGACTACCAACCAGGGAAAACATGATGATATATTTGATGGATGTCATGGAAAATACTTGGGAAAAATCAGGAAAAGTAATGGCACTCATCAAATTTTCCGGCAAAGTCACCAAAAATTTAGGGCCTAGGGTATATTCATGACCATCAAGAAAAAGGTACTTGTGTTCATGTTCTAGGTCGAAATAGATCCCAAGGGGAATGGCCACTAAAATTACAATCAATGGAGCAGGAAGTTTTTTGAGATACTTGTTTTTGAACAAGGGAAACAAAAACATAATCAAAAGACTGATTCCGCCAATAATGGCAATTTCCGGGTTGATTTCTTTAAAGGCATGCGGCAGTTCAGCAAAGAGTTCCAAAGTTTCATTGGCCTCTGGCTTGACACCGATCATGGTAAACAGCTGCTTGGCGATAATAATGATACCTATAGCTGCCAACATACCATGAACTGCAGCTGAAGGAAAGAAATCTGCCAGGATACCGGATTTTACCAAACCGAAAATCACCTGAAGAATACCAGCAACAACTATTACTGCCAAAGTCAATTTATAACCCAGCATAGGATCTCCCTGCCCAAGCTCTGTGACTGCACCCAAGGCGATGATGATCAATCCTGCGGCAGGTCCTTTTATAGTCATTATTGAGCCGCCCAAAAATGTCACCACTAAACCACCAATAATAGCTGTAAAAATTCCCGCTACAGGTGGAAAGCCAGAAGCCATAGAGATTCCCAAACACAAGGGTAAAGCAATTAGGAATACCAGAAATCCAGATACCAGATCGGATTTCCAATTTTGACGAAGTCCTGCCATTCCTGACAAGGGAACTTCAATTTTATTGTTTTTCATAAATCTTAAATGATTAAGAAGATTTTAAAGCTTTTGTATGGTAATTTTTAATATGCGGACCAAGAAAAAGTCTCGCATAGATCCGGATAAGGGCAATGCCCCCAAATATGAAGCTAATGGCATCAAAAGAAGCCAGAAGATATTGGTCCTCATGGATATGGCTGAAAATAAGGTCCACTCCTATAAATGTTGGGCTGATTGGGAATCCCATCACACCCAACGCAGCCAACAGAAATATCAAAGCAAGTTTTGGATGTTCAAAGACATGACCATAATATTGGTTCAAATCAAAAAAACCTGCTTCCTTCTTTCTTAAGGTATCCAAAGCCCAATAACCAATGGCACCCGCCACTACTACACCACTGAGGTAAATCAGGGTTTGGCTATAATCAAAACTTTCATTAAAGGATACAGCCAATCCAATCCAAAAGTGGTTGGCCATGACCAGCATAAATGCTAACCTGGGATAGTTCCGCTCAGAAAATGCTTTAAAAACCATCAGCATTCCCAAAAAGCCAAAAAATCCTGGCACATAAATCCTTGCCCAATCAGCTATCCATTCCTGATTGAAGTAAAGGATAAGCCCTATAGCATAAAGAGGAAGAAAATACAACAAAAGGTTCCTTGGGGTTAGAAAATCTAGTTTTCGTCCTAATTTTTTAATAGGATGAAACACCCACCTATTCAAGATAAGGTCCAAATTCCACTCTTTAATGGATAAAAGGTAAAGGCTGTATTCCAATCTTTTGGGAAAGGTATCTTCCAGGGTAATTTTTTTAGGCTTAAAATGGTAAAACTGGTCCCGAATCATATAGGCCACCACAGATGGTGACACCAACAATTGATAAGTTCTTAGGAAGGCATTTCCTGTAAAGTGTATTAGTGCCAAAACTTCAAGGCCAAGCGCCACTTCAATAAACATAATGCCTATTTGGGCGATGGAAGCATAAGCAATCTGTGTTTTGATGGTGGACTGGACCCTGGCAATGGGATAAGCAATAAGTGTGGTCAAAAGGCCCAAGACCCCGATAAGTATCCTTGCTGTAAGTTGATGCTCCCAAAAAGGATAAGTCCTCAGCAGAAGAAAAACACCAAAATGCACTGAGAGTGAACCATAGAAGATGGCACTGGATGGAGTAGGCCCTTCCATTGCTCTCGGAAGCCAGGATGAGAAGGGCAACTGTGCCGATTTTGCAGCAGCAGCAATTAACAGACTGACTGCAATAAACAGGCCTATTCCCCCGTGCGTGGCCAGATGTTCAGAAACCAATTCTTCATCCAATAATTTGATAAAGGTAATGTTCTCATGCCACAGGTGATGGCTTGCCCACATTGCAAGGATGATACCGATATCCCCTATCCGGTAAATGGTAAAAACCTTAACCGCATTTCTTACCGGTAAATACCTGTCTCTATAGAAAGCAATTAATAGGAATGAAGAAATGCCCAGCATTTCCCAACCCAAAAACAAGGTTTCAAAATTTCCGGCAAGGACGGTAAGATTATATGCCAGGTAGAAGAAAAGAAGCGTATTGAAAAACCGCTTATAACCTTGCTCCATATGCATGTAAAAGCGACTGTACCGCGTAATCAGAAAGGTTACAAATGCACCAACCCAAAGGTAAACTGCTGTGACATTATCAAAATAGAAATCCAGCAAAAACTGGTAGTTTCCATTATTGTAAATTTCCAATTCCCGGATATTTACCGGAATCATTCCACCAATTATCCAAAAGACAATATATGTGGTGATACCAAGGAATAAAATACTTACCGTTCCAAAGGCCAATCTGGAAAAACTTTTTTCATTGTTATCTGGTAACAGAATGGAGATAGCAAATGCCAATAATGGCAAAAGCACAAATGAACTGATGATGATTTGATTGTCCATGGCTTATGCGATCACGTAAACAGGAAGGTTTTCAGCAGTGGATTCCAGAACAGCATCTAGATTTTGAACAGCTTCAATATGCTGGGTCTTGGGATGATACGCTACAAACTCACCCCCTTTGAAAACAAATGCATTTTTGGTTTCCGGATGGATACAAACCAGTTTCACCCAATCATTGACAAACCATTCATAGGTTGGCTCATGGGTCTGTATGGTATCCAGGATGATTTCTGGGTAATGCTCTACTGTAATTAAAATCCTTAGAGGATCGTGTATATTGACCATTTGAAGAGGAAGCCCGGTCCTCAAATCACCATCCATGCCATTGGCCACTCCGATCAGACCGATGACATTATGGGGAAGTTTAGTACCTGCTCCCAGCATATCATTATCGACTTTGGAAAAATAATATTCCAAGTTGATTCCTCCACAAACGGGTGCTACAGCCTTCAGAATTCCAAAAAGGTATTTGCCTTCGGGGTCTATGATATGGTCATATGAATTTAAGAAGGCCCTTTTGTCAAGAAAAAGATGGCGGTTGTTTTCCCTTTTCCCCACAACACAGAGTGCGTTGGTAGCATGATTCCATTCAGGTCTCGTAACAAACAAGGACAAAGCCCTTAATTTTACCTGTTCATGTACTTTTTTCGCTTCTTGTTTGGAATCAATGGTATGAAATCTTCTGGACCTTTCTTTGGCATTATAATCCAGGGCAATCTCAAAAGTCTGGAGATTTCTCTCGTGTAACAACCTGTTAGTTTCGGATAATTCATCCAGATCATAAAATTCCATTTCATCCCTTGTAGTATCATGTAATCCACCCACAAACTGGGTTTGATCCGGAATTACCAGCCCTTTATCAGCTAAAATTTGTCTGACTTCAGGGTTATTTCCGATGGAAGCGGCAACACGGGCATTGACTGACCCGGAGCGCCCACTGCAGGCACCGCAATCATATCCTGCGTAATGGGTATTATTGACAGAACTGGCTCCGTGTCCTATGAAATAAACCAAAGGGGCAAATTCATTGATCAAACCTATACTTTTGAGTAATCCTTCCAGGGCATTGCCCATTTCTTCCACTGTGAAGCCAACTTGAAGCCCATGATGTTTATGTTCAGGGTTTTTGCAGACAATGCTCAGTTTTCCATTAGGATCCATATGCTTAAAGGATGATACCATTGCTGGTGTTTCTGAAGGAAGAAAAATACTTTTTGCCATTTTTATTGCTGACCAGAAACCCATTGTCTGACTGATTGCCCAGCCACCAAAAATCCCTTTGGAGTGCTTACTGAAGTGGACATCCTTAGTATGCCTTATTCTGGATTCTGTTTCTTTGATAACATGGGCTGGTGTCACAGGTGCAGGACATACCTTGGTCATAAATTTGCCATGTTCGGGTTGGAAATAAAAAGGAAGATTAAAGAAACCAGCGGTGCCAAATGTCTGGGCATCAGGAGCAAATCTTTCTACATATCTCCTGATAGAGCAGGATCTGTCATCGATACAAAATATGGCCTGGAAAGATATATTGTCAACTTTAAAGTCTTTTGGATGGCTTAACTGAAGGCCTTTAATTACCTGGTCATAATAGGTCCATTCCAACGATTCCTGCCAAATTTTGTGGATTTCAAACCATTCGGAGTATTTGGGGGACTCTAAAATCCCCGGAAGCGTGGAAGGAATGTATTCGCCAAGTGCTTTCCATTTTTCACCTCTTCTTCTGTCCAATGCATCTATTTCGAGTATACATTCCAGAAAAATCAAATCATGCAATGAAACTTTCCTTTTATCCAATAAGGAATGCTCCTGGTTTTCCAATACTGCTACCATACCTGACCAACCAGGATGGGCAAATTGTTGATCGAATAAATATTGGGCATATCTTTCTTTAACTCCTACAAGTAATTGAAGTAAATCCTCAATTTTTGTATGGGTATTAAAAAGCAGAGTTCTTGCCCTATCACTTTTGACAAAGGTACTGAAGCTGTTTTTTTCCAATGTCCTGATTCCGGCTATCAATCCTTTGGCTTCCAAAGGGAACTTCCAGATGGATATACCCTGGTCCAGGTAAGCACTCACCAAACGGAATAATGTCTGATGGACTTCTTTATCCAAGTTAAGATTGTAAGCTTTTTTCCAAATTTTCCTGAGTTGACCCACTTTAGGTTCGGGAAAATCCTGATTTGAAGCGTGTAAAATCAAATCCCTCCAATAAGGAAGATTGTCAGGGCCTTTATGTTCTGTAATTACCCTGTCAATTATTTCAAGACTAATTTTTCCCCTGTGATAAAGCTCCCGGTATTTCTCAATATCCCAATAAACTTTATAGCCAAAGTTCTCCGAAGCTTTCTGAAGCGCTTCATGGAATGACAAATTTTGGAAAGCGTGTAAGGTGTTGTGGTGGACAAAGTCCTTCAAAGGACTTTGCGCCGGAAGATAATGACCTAGGTCATGTAATACATGATCCAGATCAAATGACACGGAATGCGCCATAGAACTATTTTGTTGAGTTTAATTAATTAAGGAGAATATTAAGGAATTCACTGCAACTGATTCCTGGGAAAACAATAGAAATCAGGAATGATGAACCTTTAAACTATGAAAAAGAATATACTTGGGGACTCCTCCGGGACTGGAATAGACTTCCAAGGTCTTGATCTGTGAAACTGAACTTTGAAGTATGTCCGATAAATAGGAATTACCTATATGTTGAAAATTAACATATTTAAAATTCAAGCTTTCGACATTTTCCTCTTTCTCTTCATTTTCCCATTTCAGGGCATCATGATGTGAAATTGGATGTTCAGTGGCCTTTGCCACATCAATAAAAGCCATATCTAGACCTTCCTGGTCTTCAAATCCTATTGCTTTGTGAACATGGGAAAATTCGCGCTGAACTAAAGTGAAAAAAATAAAAAAGGAAAAAACCATCAGGACCAATCTGGTGTGAAGCAATGGGTTATATTTTATTGGCCGTGATTCTTTCATTAAGACTTAAAACACACGAAATGTACTCCTTTTTTAAAATTAAGTTATTGGAATGATCAAATTTTTTTATCCAAATCAATCCCAAATTTAATGGATTCAATCTTAAAAATTGTGTGATTTTCATTACTTAAGAAAAAACATCTTTGGGTTTTGGTAGCACAAGGAAAGAAAAGCCTTCTTTTAGTGAATTCTAAACCCAAAGTAATATTAACTAATAGTCTTTTTGTCTTTTGAAATCATAATAATTTGTTTAATTTTCGAACTAGTTTAATTAGGAAAAAAGCTTTTGATCCACGGAATCGTTCCGTTGATTGTGTTTATTACTATGAAAGTATCCGCGGAGAAACCTTTTGAAATTGTTTACTCTTTATTCAGTCATGAATTCCTTGGGTTATTGTTTGAATCTTTTGTAGTTCAATTGGATGAAAAGGGACGGCTATCCTTTGCCCACCAAAATATTTCTTCGATTAATGCCCCTGAATTTGCGGTTGGATTGGATGATACGGATTATAAACTGATCAAATGGATGGATGAAATGCAGCAGGAATCAGTGGTAAAAAAATTCAATCATAAAAAACTGAAGCCGAAAGATTTTTTAAGAAAGATTTATGACCCGAAAACAGAAAATAAGGCAGTCCAAGAGCTCATAGAGTTAAAACTTGAAGGATTAAGGGCAAAAATCCTGGATCATTTAAAAGGGAAAAGGCTTTTTGAAATGGGCAATGATGGTAATCCTATTTGGAGAGAGATTGAAATTATGCCGGAAAAAGCCTCTGTCTTATTCCACTTCAGAAGAAATGAGGACAATACCCACTATTTTCCTACCATCAAATACCAGGGTGAAAAGCTAGAATGGCAGTATAAAAACGCATACTTAATATGCTATGAACCTGCATGGTTGGTGGTGGATTACAAACTGTATAATTTCAAAAAAGGGGTAGATGGTAAAAAGTTACAGCCATTTTTGAATAAAAAATTCATTGTCATTCCAAAGAAAGTTGAAGAGCAATATTACACCAAATTTGTGACCCAGTTGGTATCAGCATTTGATGTTTATGCAGTAGGATTTGATATTAAAGTTGAAAAAACCCAGCCAAAACCTGTTTTATGTTTAAGTGATTTACCTTCAAATCCCAAGACGGATCTTTTTGGAAATGCGATTGAAGAAGTAGAGGAAGATAAAATTGTATTTGACCTCCAGTTCAGGTATGGGGATTATTCCTTTCGCTCTGAAGAAAAAGGAGAAAACAATGTTGCTCTTGAAAAAATTGGAGACAATTATATTTTTCACAAAGTAATTAGGGATATTGAAAAAGAAAAATCCTATGGGGATTATTTAAAGGAAATTGATCTGCCTGTAAAGACCTCCCGGTATTCTTTGGAAAAATCCAAAGCTTTTGGGTGGATTAATACCCATAGGGAAAAACTGGAAGAAATAGGTATCGAGATCAAGCAAACGGCCAATGGAAAGGGAAAGAATTATTTTATTGGCAGGGCGATTATAAGCGTTAAAGTAAGAGAGAATATTGATTGGTTTGATGTGCATGCCATTATCAAATTTGGACCTTATGAAATCCCCTTTCAAAAACTAAGGAAATTAATTCTTCAGGGCAAAACCGAATTTGAATTACCGAATGGTGAAATTGCCATCATTCCGAATTCCTGGTTTGTCAACTATTCAGAAATGTTTGCATTCCTTGAGGAGCAGGAACTGGAAAAAACCCAAAGCCTCGTTCTTCAAAAGCACCATATAGCCCTTGCACAGGAGCTTCAGCAAAATAACTTACTTCATTTGACGCTTAGCCGGAAGTTGGAAAAACTAAGGGATTTTAGCCAAATTGAGGATTATGAGTTACCCCATATTTTCAAGGGAAATTTAAGGCCTTACCAAAAAGCTGGCTATAATTGGTTAAGATTTTTAAACGAATATAAATTCGGAGGCTGTCTTGCTGATGATATGGGCTTGGGAAAAACTGTGCAGACCTTGGCACTCCTGGCCTTTGAAAAAGAGAGAAACCCTGATGCTACATCCCTTTTAGTCATGCCCACCTCGCTGGTTTACAACTGGGAACTGGAAGCTAGAAAATTTACACCTGGTCTAAGGATATTGTCCTATACTGGTACCCAAAGAATCAAGGATAACAGGCTTTTTGCTAAGTATGACCTGGTCCTCACTTCTTATGGTATCACCAGGATGGATGTGGAAATCCTAAAAGGCTTTTATTTCAATTATATTATTTTGGATGAATCTCAGGCTATAAAAAATCCAGGAAGCATAATTTCAAAAGCTGTCAATGAACTGAACTGCAGACAAAGATTGATCCTGACCGGAACGCCGGTCGAAAATGGAACCATGGATCTTTGGTCCCAAATGAATTTTATCAACAAAGGCTTATTGGGTAATCAAAACATGTTCAAAAAGCAATTTCTCCAACCCATTGAGAAAAAGAATGACATGGAAAAAGCAGCCAAGTTACATGCCATGATTAAGCCATTTATCCTTAGACGTCTAAAATCACAGGTTGCTACAGATCTTCCTGAGAAAGTGATCAATGTGAAATATTCCACCATGACACCTGAACAGGAGAAAGCCTATGAGGAGGTTAAAAGCTATTACAG
Organism: Shivajiella indica; assembly: GCF_042683085.1. Classification (NCBI taxonomy): domain Bacteria; kingdom Pseudomonadati; phylum Bacteroidota; class Cytophagia; order Cytophagales; family Cyclobacteriaceae; genus Shivajiella; species Shivajiella indica. The sequence continues at coordinate 129,442 of NZ_JBHUIV010000034.1, forward strand.
GGAGAAAATTGTTAAGGAAATGACAATCCCTGGCATTAGAAATCAGCAATTTACCCTATTGAGAGGTCTTACCCAATTACGACAGATTGCCAATCACCCCAAGTTGACCGATAAACATTACAATGGGGATTCGGGAAAGTTAGAGGATGTTATCCACATGCTTCAGGCTACTGCAAGTGAAGGACACAAAGTATTAGTTTTTAGCCAATTTGTCCGTCACCTTGCCATTGTCAAAGAATACCTCGATTCAGAAAACCTAAAATATGCTTACTTAGATGGAACCACAAAAGACCGTCAAGCACAGGTAAGGTTGTTCCAGGAAAATGAGGAAGTAAAAATATTTCTGATTTCCCTTAAAGCAGGTGGGGTGGGGCTCAACCTGACCAAAGCAGAGTATGTATTTCTTTTAGATCCATGGTGGAACCCTGCCGTAGAAGCCCAAGCCATTGACAGGGCCCATAGGATTGGTCAGGAAAATAAAGTAATCATTTACAAGTTTATTTCCCATAATACCGTTGAAGAAAAGATTATGGCCTTACAGGAAAGAAAAATGGCATTGGCGGGTGAACTGATCAGTACCGAAGAAAGCTTTATGAAGAGTTTGAACAAAGAAGACATCGAGGCTTTATTGGATTAATATGCCATACAAAATGTGGATAACTTTTTTTAAATGCTTTAAACTATCTAAACCATGGAAAAGGCTATTTTAATTATTCAGTGTAAAGACCAAAAAGGCATAGTAGCCAAAGTTTCTGATTTTTTGTACAAGTATCAGGGGAACATTCTGGAAATTGATCAGCATGTGGATAAAGAAATCGGCATGTTTTTCATGCGTGCTTCTTGGGAACTGGAAAGCTTCGCAATCAAAAAGGAACAAATAGCGAAAACATTTGAAATTGAAGTATCAAGATTACTGGACATGAAGTTTGACCTTTACTTCAATACTCCCAAACCTCGGATGGCACTTTTCGTCTCAAAATTATCTCATTGCCTATTTGATATTCTAAGCAGGTATTATTCAGGACAATTAGAAGTAGAAATACCTCTGGTAATATCCAACCATTTAGATTTAAAGCCAGTGGTTACTTCATTCCGGATTCCATTTTATTATCTGCCTGTGGATAAGTCAAATAAAGAGAATGTGGAAAAAGAGCAAATTGCCTTATTGAAGCAGCATAAAGTGGATTTTATTGTTTTGGCCAGATATATGCAAATATTGTCAGAAAGGTTCATACAACACTTTCCTAATCAAGTTATCAACATTCATCATTCCTTTTTACCGGCATTTGTTGGCGCTAAACCATATCACGCTGCTTATGAGCGGGGAGTCAAAATCATTGGTGCCACCGCCCATTATGTAACTGAGGAATTGGATGCAGGGCCCATTATAGAACAGGAAGTTGCCCGCGTCAGACATCATAATTCACCTGCTGATCTGGTTCAGATAGGGCAGGATGTGGAAAAAGTTGTGTTATCAAAGGCGATAAAATACCATTTGGAAAGAAAAATTCTGGCATATGGGAATAAAACAGTAATTTTTTATTAAAACTGAACTTTCTTGTCAAACAGGAAATCTTTTCAATTCTCCAATTGAATGTTTAATTCCGGAAAATGGGATGAAAAAGCTGTGAAAAAATTAAGACTACAAAATTTTCACTGATTTTCCATTACTAATTTTTTGCACCTTACAATAAGAAAAAATCATTTTATAGGCTATTATTCTGCAAAAATTAAATAATAATAAAAAATATTTTGTTTTATTTAAAAAAACACCATTTTTGTATAGGATTTACTGTTTTATAGAATTCAGAATTTCAATATTATCCGTATTCAAAAGGAAATTTTTACTGGTCTGTGGATAAAGTCTGATGTCAACTTATCACAGTCCTTGAAGTATGAATAAGGAATATGTTTAATCAAAAATATATAGTTATCCACATTTTACTTATACGCTATATCAAATTTGATTGTATAATGGATGTTTACTAATGGATAAAGAATTTAAGTGTCTTCAAAAATTTGTTATTTATCGCAAAAACTGATTTTTTAAAGTCATTGATGGATTGGAATATGAAAAGAGGTTTCTTGATACTTATATCGGTAATTTTTCTAGTATTTTTTAAATTAGATGTCCATGCCCAAAGCCGTCTGCTTAGGTATGCTGATAAGCAATATGATCTGGAAAACTACCTAAAAGCTTCTGAATCCTACAGAAAAGCCTTTGATAGAAGGAACAAATATTCCACAGCACTTAAATTAGCCAAGACTTTTGATAAATTCGGATCTTATGAAAATGCCTATGACTGGTGGACAATCGTAGTGGGTTTTGAGGAATCCACCAAAGAGGATTATTCAAATTATTTAAACTCTGCGATAAAAATTGGGAAATGGGATGAAATTGACCAACTTCTTGATGATAGCGGATTTACGTCTTCAGATTATCCAGAATTAAATCTTGAAGGTATCAGGACGATATTGGAGTCGCCCTCGACTATGGAATTGTCTTCTGTAGATTTAGTCAATACCGATGCTTCTGAATTTGGAATTTCTGTGGATAAGTATGGAAATACTTACTTTTCAAGCGATAGAGGACCAATCGGGGATGTGGAATCCATCCCATCTGTCCGACTTGATGTTAAAAATGAAATGTTTAGCAATGAAAAAAGCGGCGTCAATGAACGCGAATATTATAAAATCTACAGAAAGAATGCAGATGGTAGCAGTTCAAAGGTCTCCTCTGACCTTACGGATGCAATGCATTATAATGATCCACATTATTCTCCTGAACTTGACTTGATTTTTTACACAGCCTTTGTGGGGAAGAAAAAAATAAAAGGCCGTAAAAATTTTGTCAATCATGCGGGTATTTATTTTGGAAAGATAGATCAATCCGGAAATATAATTGATAGCAAACCTTTCAAATTCAACCAGCACCTTGATTACGGAGTCATGAATCCCTTTGTGGATCAGAAATCCAAAAGGCTTTACTTTGCCTCTGATATGCCTGGAGGTTTAGGCGGGTTTGATATTTATTATTCAGAGTTTGACGATAATCTTAATTTTTCTGCACCTGTTAATTTAGGACCTCTTGTAAACACGCCTTACAATGAAAGCCATCCGTCGGTATATGGAAGTAAATTTTACTTTACTTCACGTGGTCACATGGGCTTAGGAGGAATGGATATTTTTGTGGGAGATTACATTAATGGGAATGTGGATAACATTCGGAACATGGGTCTACCTTATAACAGTATTAGAGATGATTTTAATTTTATTGCATCAAGCGATGGAAAGAGTTTCATTTCATCTGATAGAAAAGGGGGCAAAGGATTGGATGACATTTATACCCTCAAAGAACTTTTTAAAGTGTTGAAAGTAATAGTGGAAGATTGTAATGGAGATCCCATCACAGAATTTGATTCCCATATTGTGGATAACTTAGAAAAAGCTATTGAAACGGAACTTACCAAAGAGGGGATTCTTATTGCGGGATTGAACCCAGAAAGGGAATTCTCTCTCAAAATTAGCAAAAAAGGATACTTCGAAATTAATGATGATTCTTTGACCACTATTGGTTTCGAAGGTGATACTTTGGTCAAAAGATATAAAATGGCTGCCATACCTTACAAGACCAAATTGTTATCCGCTAATGTTTATTATGATTTTGATAAATCCAACATCAGGGACTCTGAAAAGCCTACACTTGAAAGAATCGGAAATCTAATGGTGGAAAACCCCCATACTGTATTGTATGTTAGTTCTCATACAGATTCAAGGGCATCAAATGCTTACAATGAAGGATTGAGTGAAAGAAGAGCAACTTCCGTAAATAAATACTTGACTTCCTTGGGAATTTCCCCAGAAAGGATCAAACTGGAATGGTTTGGCGAAGAGAGACCGGTCAATGATTGTGGAGATGGCCAACCATGCTCGGAATCTAATCATCAATTGAATAGAAGAAGTGAACTGACGCTTACAGCCTTTGTGGATAAGGATATGGAATATGAACTACCTGAGGGAATAGATAATCCATGTGAGTTAGGCATTCATACGGATTTGCTTACATCTTCAGGAGCGGAAGAAATATTTGAGAAGGATTTAGAAAAAGCCGAAATTGCAAATGAACTACCAACCATCTTTTTTGATTTTGATCGAAGTAACCTTAAACCTGTTCAGGAAAAAGAATTGGATGAGGTCATTAGACAGATGAAAAGCGATACCACGTTGAATTTGATCATTGAAGGCCACACTGATCAAAGAGGCAGTGATGTGTATAATGAATATTTGTCAGAACTTAGAGCAAAAACCGTCATGGATTATTTGATTAAAAATGGTATCGATCGCAACAGGATAGAATATTCTTTTTATGGGGAAAACCTCCCTATACATGATTGCCGCAATAGCAATTGCTCTGAAGCACTTCATAAAGAAAACAGGCGGACCACATTAAGGTGGAACCAAAACGTACTTTAATTTTGTGGATAACTTGGACAAAGGCAAAATTACCACTATTCTAAAGTATGTGGATAACTGAAGGATTACAATTCATAATTGGGTTTTTTTTAACCAACCATTTGGGAAAGTAGCCTTAGCAAAGAAATAACGATTTCATCACTATTAAAAAAGAACCTCTTAGCAACAAATAAATTGGGCCTTGGAGTTTTCAAAATACTTGTAGGTGCCAACAATTAAGAAAGGCATTTTTAAAAATCATAAAACCTTTGAAAAAAAGCCTTCCCTCATCCTGTTTTCCGAAGGTTAAGATGTCAAAATAACCAAGGAATCCTTCCCTATGTTTTTTCAATGGAAGAGCAGAACCATGGAAAAAATCTTGGCATACCCCCAGCGATTTGAGAATACATGGTTCCCAATTTTTGATCAGATAATTTTGAATTCCCATCCACCGACATGACCTAATAATAGATGGATAAATTCAAGACCAGTACCGATAGAAGGAATTATTTTAAACAATTTTTCCCTTATTAATTAATAAACTAACTTAGGTTTAATATTCCCCGATCTGATTTGAAATTGATATTTATTCTAGAACCAAAGACCTTTCCCTAATGAACCATGCATTGGAATTCAAAAATCTTTAATTCTCTCATTTCACTCTTTTTTTTGGCCTTCGCTTACTCATGCAATCTACCCAAGGACTCCAATGAAGACTGGTTGATTGACGGCCAATCCAGAAAAGCCGAAATAAATATCATTGACAATAATGAAATCCAGATGAGCAATGGTTTGGTTCAAAGGACTTTTTTTATGGGACCGAATCTAGCATGCATTGATTTCACCAACCTGATGACCGGTTCCCAAATTCTGAGAGCAGTGATTCCGGAAGCTTCTGTGACCTTAGATGGAAAAATATACCGAGTAGGAGGATTATACGGTCAGAGCGAAAAGGCCTATTTCAAAAAAGAATGGTTGAAGGATATGGTAGGTTCTCCTGATGATTTTCAATACCAGTCTATGATAGTTTCGGAAATTAGCTCCCATTTCCCAACCCAAACCACCTTTTGGACTGGCCATAAAAAAGATGCTTCTGGAAAAAAAGTGACCTTCAACTATACCCATCCCAATTATGAGGATTTATTATTGAGCATACATTATGAATTGTTTGATAATTTACCACTAATAGGCAAATACCTTACCCTTGAAAATAAAAGCGGTAAAAGCATTGTAATCAACCAGGTTGTGAATGAAATGCTGGCTGTCGTTGAAGAGGAATCAGCAGTTGTGGGGAGTACAGAGAAAATGAAAAAACCTCACCAACTATATGTGGAAAATAATTTTGCCTTCAATAATGCCATGCATGCCGAACTTAGCAGTCAGGCTACCCATTGGAAAGCAGACCCTTCCTACACTTCACAGGTAAATTATGACTTGCTTACTCCAAGTATTATGGAGGTATTTCCTGAGGAAGGCATTGGAATTAAACTGAATCCAGGTGAAGATTTCAAGTCCATTCGAACCTATGAATTGGTGTTGGACAGTTATGACAGGGAAAGGAATGGATTGGCCAGAAGGAAAATGTACAGGGCATTAGCTCCTTGGGCATTACAAAATCCAATTTTTATGCATTTGGTCAGTAAATCGGATGCGGAAGTCAAAAATGCCATTGACCAATGTGTAGATACTGGTTATGAGGCTTTGATTTTAAGTTTCGGAAGCCATATCAACATGGAGGACAATTCAAATGAAAATATCAATAGGTGGAAATCTTTGGCTGATTATGCCCATGATAAAGGAATAAAAATCGGTGGATATTCCCTGTTCAGTTCCAGAACCATCAGTCCTGAGCATGATGTCATCAGTAGGTTAACCGGTAAACCGGGAGGCGCTTTTTTCGGAAATGCGCCTTGCTTGGGTAGTCAATGGGGACTGGATTACCTTGAAAAGCTGAAATACTTTTTTGAAAAAACCGGTTTTGACATCTTTGAAAATGACGGACCTTATCCGGGAGATGTTTGTGCCTCAACTTCGCATCCCGGTCATGAGGGTCTTCATGATTCCCAATGGGTACAATTTCAGTTGCAGAAAGAGCTTTATCAATGGATGAATGCCCGTGGCATTTACATCAATGCACCGGATTGGTATTTTTTAGATGGAACACATAAAATAGCGATGGGCTATAGGGAGGTAAACTTTTCCCTACCAAGGGAGCAACAAAAAATTCTAAACCGGCAGAATATCTATGATGGGACCTGGGAAAAGACCCCATCCATGGGCTGGGGCTTTGTTCCCCTTACCGCTTACCATGGTGGGGGAAAAGATGCCGTCCTCGAACCTCTAAGTGAACATTTGGAAGACTATCGGCAACTCATGATGCAGTATTACGGGGCCGGTATCCAGGCATGTTACAGGGGACCAAGACTGTATGATACTGAGGAAACCAAACAAATGGTGATCGATGTAATAGATTGGTATAAAAAATATCGGAATATATTAAATGCTGACATCATCAGGTTAAGAAGAGCAGATGGCCGTGATTGGGACGGTTGGATGCATGTGGATCCGGATGGAAAAGAAAAAGCCCTAATTATGTTATTTAATCCAACAAATAAAAAAATGGATAAAACCCTGACAATTCCACTTTATTACACCGGACTTCAAAACAAGGCCAAAGTAAGTGTGGAAGGAGCAAAAACCAGGACTTTACCATTAAACAGGCATTCAGAATTAACCATTGAGGTAAAAATTCCGGCTGATGGATTTACCTGGATCGTTATTGAATAAATTTATTTTTTATCTCCTGAAAAAAATTCTATGTGATTAATCTTACAATGAATCTTTGATAATTTTTTGAATTTGGCATGGAATAAAACTAATTAACTGTTCCATGATAAGATATACAAAGAAGTATACACAACTTATTTGGTTAATACCCATAGGAATAATTGTATTGTTATTTGGTTATAATAGCGTTCCAGAGGCTCCTAACATTAAGGAAGTCCCCAAAGAACAATTGATGGATTTTCTTCTTGAAGGAAATGAAAGGTTTGCTGAAAACCATCCTGTCCATCCTGATCAAACACTTGACCGGTTACGTGAATTAAACAAAGGCCAACATCCAGTCGCAGCAGTTGTAAGCTGCTCTGATTCAAGAGTTCCTCCCGAATTGATTTTTGATCAGGGCTTAGGTGATTTATTTGTGATAAGAAATGCAGGAAATATTGTTGGGGATTATGAGATAGGAAGTTTGGAATATGCCATTGAGGTGCTTGAAGTTCCATTAATAATTATTCTGGGCCACACCAACTGCGGTGCCATTGGTGCCTTCGTTGAGCATGACCACGATCATTCCCAACAGTATTCGGAGTACATTCAAAAAATAATTGATTTCATTGATGCTGAAGAGGAAGAAAAAGCCCTACCAAGAGATATCCCCAATTTCTTTGAAAAAGCAGTTGAAGCCAATGTATTGCATGGTGTACATGCTGTGAAAAATTCAATTCCTAATGTTGAGATCCTTATTCAAGAAAAAAAGTTGAGAATAGTAGGGGCAATTTATGATTTGGAAACCGGTAGGGTGAAAATTATTAATGATGAATGAGTAAAATATAATACAAATTTTTTAATATTTTTTTGTACAATTTGACTGATAATAAGTTTTCTTTTGCTTGCAATTACCAAACTAAATGACAAAATTTAGTTATAAATCCTAAAGCTATATTTTTATGTTTACTGCGGAACAATTAGAAAGTGTTAAAACAAGAAAAGAATTGGTAGCCCTTGCAAAAGAAGAGGGCATCAATTTGAAAAAGTCCTTAAAGAGAGCGAAATACGAGGAAGAATTAAAGCTTTTACAAACTGAACTTGCCTTGCTCCAGGAATATATTGAGGAAAAGCAATTAAGGGTGGCCATAATTTTTGAAGGACGGGATGCAGCAGGAAAGGGGGGATCAATTAAACGGTTTGTAGAACATCTGAACCCTAAGATCAGTGGTGTGGTAGCCTTAAGCAAGCCAACGGATATTGAACGAGGGCAATGGTATTTTCAAAGGTACATTGAGGTTCTTCCCAATCGGGGCCAAATTAAATTTTTTGACAGAAGTTGGTACAATAGGGCTGTTGTGGAACCTGTCATGGGATTCTGCACCGAAAAACAATATGAGATTTTCATGAGGCAATTGCCAAATTTTGAACATATGCTTTATGAAGATGGTATTCATGTCATAAAGTTTTGGTTTGACATCAGCAAAGAAGAACAACAGAAGCGTTTCGATGCCAGGCTAGGAAATCCACTCAAGGAATGGAAATTTAGTCCGGTTGACTTAAAAGGTCAGGAACTTTGGGATAAGTTTACTGAGTATAAGGAGCTGATGTTTACCGAGACGCATACCTCCTTTAGTCCTTGGATTATTGTTGAAACAAATGACAAGGAAGAAGCAAGGTTGGAAAGCCTCCGTTATGTTTTATCGAGATTCAAATACCCAGGAAAGGGGAAAACAAAGGTTGATTTGAAGACCAACCCCAATGTTGTTTACAGGTATTTCAGAAAAAATAAAAAATTCGACTTATAAAAGCCATGGCACTTACAAAAGAAGATTTAGAAGTTTTGAATACCAAAATCGGGTTCAAGCATTTGTTGGCCAATAAAAAAATTAATCTGGAGAAGGTCCTTAGAGAAACAAAACATGAACTTAAGTTAAGGGAAATTCAAGCAGAATTGGTAAAGCTTCAACTTTGGGTCATTGCCAACAATAAAAGAGTAGTGGTATTGTTTCATGGAGGCGATTCTTCGGAAAAAAGCACAATTATCCGGAAAATTCTTTCCCATAACAATCCCAGGCATTTTAGGATTGAAGTTAATCTTCCCTATCAGGATCAAGAAGATGATGGCGGTTATTACTTTAAAAAATATATTGAAAAATTACCTCAGGCCGGTGAAATGGTATTTTGGGACAGAAGCTGGTACAACAGAGCACTTTTCGAACCAATCTTAGGAATCTGTTCGGATGATCAATACAATCATTTCATGGACCAGGTGAATAATTTTGATAAAATGTTGGTAGATGCCGGAATAATATTAATTAAATTCTATTTTACTGTAAGTCCTGAAGAACAGGATGACCGGTATAAAGAACTCCATAAATCTCCGCTTACCAGATGGAAAACCGAACATTGGATCAAAGACTCAAAAAAATTCTGGAAACAGTATAAAAAACTCAAGGATGCCATGTTTGAGAAAACAAATACTCCTTATGCTCCATGGTATGAAATTGATGAAGAAACAAGGGAGCTGGAACTTATTGCGGCAGCAGAATATATACTCAAGTTAATCCCTTACGATAAAAAAAATAAAGCTTGACAACTCTTCCAAAGTAACACATAGAATGACAGAAGCCATATTATGGCATTAGGTTTTCAGGATTAAAAAACCTTTCGGCAATACGTAGCGGGCGAAAGGTGAATCTTTTTTTAATCCTATGGGTGGAAGTTCTCTGGACAATATCCCTTAAAGTTTCCATGACTTCTATGGTATATTCTCCTTTATTGATCATAACACATTCTGCCATAGCAGCATGGCCTGCATCGGTAATTTCTGATCTTGTGGCCATGCCAACCTTATGAAGGCTCTCCAATACCTGAGTGGCCCATACCACAGGTATATGGGCAGCTTCACATATCCACAGAATTTCTTCCTGGATTTCTCCCATTCTCTCAAATCCTATTTCAACAGCCAAATCTCCTCTGGCAATCATTAAACCGAGTGCTTTTTCCTTCATTCCTTCAAGTAATAAAGAGGGGAGATTTTTGACTGCCTCCGGGGTTTCGATTTTGATTATCAAGCTGGGATAATTCTGAGCTAGATTTTGTAATTCTGACCGCAATTGCCGGATATCTTCAGCAGTTTTGACAAAGGAATAACCTATCAGGTCTGCATTTTCAACAATGAAAGGAAGACAGCTCTTATCAAACTCTGTTAAGGAGGAGATTTGAAGCATGGTGTCAGGAAAGTTTATACCTTTTTCAGCTTTAATTTGACCTTTAGAAGAAGAAATCCTGATTACCCTTATTCCTACTCTATCCTTTTTGATTTTTTCAACCATACATCGGATTAGGCCATCGTCAATAAATACCCTATCCCCTTTTTTAAGCATGGGAATAATACCCTTTTCATTAGGGCTAATGACAATCTCTTCCTTATCAAAATCCCCACTGTTCTCTGCAAGCCAGATCAATTGTCCCTCCCGGATTTTAGCTTTTCCTTTATGTTTTCCCTTTCCAAGAATCTTTGTCCTGATTTTTGGACCTGCCAGATCCATATAAATTTTACAATCCAAGCCTGTCGCAGTACAAGCTTTTTTTAATTGATTGATCATCTTGGACCAGGTAGCTTCATCATCATGGGCACAGTTGATCCTTGCCACATTCATTCCGTTCTGAAGCAGGTTTTTGACCATGGCGTAATCATTGGCGAAGCTGGAATCAAATGTTACCATCAAATACGGTATGTAAGTTTCCTTTTTTTGTCCAAAAAGCATCCTGCTTTTTTCCCCAATTTTGAGTTTTGAAAAAGGATAGGTGCAGATATCCAGCTCTTCTTCTGAATAGAATCTTCCCAGTCTTTCATTAATGGCCTGAAGTTGCCGGTGAATATGACTTTCAGAACTTGCCAAAGAGGATAAACCATAAATATGCAATAGATCCTGAAGTTCTCTGATATCCTCATTCCGAAGGGTCAGATAATGGATCAAATTCCTGGCAGAATCCTGTTGCTCTTGTTGGATATCGGAGATAAGCTGCTTTCTTAATTCCACTTCCTTAAGCATCCTTTCTTCTAATTTTTGGAGCTGTTCTTTAATATAATCCAAATCGGACTGCATGGTATTTTAGGGGTAAAAATGTTTCCTAATTTACCGATAATTTAGCTATGCCAAAAAAATAAACGATTAAGTTTCAATAAGAAAGCCTGATAGAATGAAAGTTTCATTCTATCAGGCTTTTTAAACAATTCTTTTTCTATTTATCTTCAAAAAGCAATTTTTAATTGAAGATCAATTATTCCTTTTATTTCGAATTGGAATAAATTTCCAGGATTTTTTCCACAATTCTCTCAGCAGTTTTACCATCCCATAATGGAATCCCCTTGTAGGTTTTCCATTCCCCATTCATTATTTTTTCAAGATAAGGGGCCAATTTTTTTGGGTCTGTACCAATCAATTCATTTGTGCCCAATTCAATTGTTTCAGCTCTTTCTGTATTATCCCTTAATGTAATACAGGGCACATTCATTACAGAAGCTTCCTCTGTAATACCTCCTGAATCGGTAATTACCCCTTTGGCATTTTTCACCAGGTAATTGAACTCCAAATAGGATAGCGGGTCTGTCATCAAAAGGTTTGGATTTGAAATACCCAGATTCTCCAGGTTTTTGGCAGTGCGGGGATGGACAGGGAATATTACAGGCAGGCCTTTTGTACCATCCATGATTGCATCAATCATCTCCTTCAATTTTTCTTCCTGATCCACATTTGCCGGCCTATGCATGGTCATCACAAAATAGGACTTTGGCTTAAGGTTTTCAAAAATCTCACCTTCAGGCCTCTGAAATCTTGACATATTGGCCATCAGGGTATCAATCATGGTATTGCCAACAAAATGGATACTGCTTTCAGGAAAACCCAATTTTCTAAGACTCCTATTGGCAATTTCAGAGGTGGTAAAGAAATGGTCTGTAATGCTATCTGTTACCATTCTGTTGATTTCTTCCGGCATACTTAAATCCCCGGAACGTATACCTCCTTCAACATGCGCCACATCAATCACCAGCTTTTTCGCCGAAATAGAGCAGGCCAAAGTTGAGGTTACATCACCCACAACCACAACAAGATCCGGTCTATTGGCCATCAATTCTTTTTCAAATGCAACCATGATCGCTGCGGTCTGTTCAGCTTGGGTTCCTCCCCCGCCCCCAAGGTTCACATCTGGCTCCGGAATATTCAGTTGTTCAAAAAAATCCCCAGACATTTTTTTGTCATAATGCTGACCTGTATGAACCAGTCTATAGGAAATAGGAGCGTTCTTTAATTGTTGGGCCTTAATGGCATGGATGATAGGGGCAATTTTCATAAAATTAGGTCTAGCCCCAGCTACTAAAGTTACTTTTACCATTTTAAAATATATTATAAAGCTGAAAATTAAGAAAAAAGCATCAATTCAAGAATTACATGTGCCTATTTTTACTAATGGAAAAAATCAAATTAATGTATAATTTCGTTTATTTGTATGAAAAATTTCTCAATATCCCATAAAACCTTCATCTGATCCATAATGTTTTTCCTCTCAAAGAAACACTTGTTTACTTTATTTTTCTGTTTGTTTATAATTTTTTTGAATTCCTCCTGTGTGGATACCCTTGAAAGTGAAGAGGTAGTTTATTCCAACAATTTTGGAAACTTGGATTTGAGGAATTTTGAAAATGGAAGGCTTTTCATTTTTGATGGAGACACCTTGCTTGGTTTTTATAATAATGAAGAGGTATCGGTAACCCTTTATGACTTACCAAGTCATAATATTGTAAAATTAGAAGTGGAATTATATGTCCATGACAGTTGGGATGGAAACCCGGATGATGGAATTGGTGGTCCTGATTACTGGTATATGAAAATTGATGGACAGGAGGTATTGCGTACAACTTTTTCCAATACTCCTTGTGAATCAACTTTTTGTTTTAAACAGTCTTTTCCGAATGATTATTTCAGGCAGAACAATCCCAAGACCGGAGCCATTCGAAATCTTAGGGGACTGTGTCTTTTTGGTGCTTTCCAGAATTATACTACTGTATATAATGTCAGTAGGATGGTTGAGCATTTTGCTGACAGTGTAAAAATTACGCTTGGTGATGAATTATTGCAAACCAACACTCTGAATCCAATCTGTGATGAGAGTTGGTCTGTAGGAAAAATCCAATTGACAACCTTGGTTGTAAACTGATAAATAGGATGAGAGAGAGAATATATAAAATACTTCTGTTTATCTTTTTTGGATTTGGCGCCTTCCCCCTTTGCTCCTACTCCCAAACAGTCCCTCTCAATACACCTGTTTTGGAAGAGTATATGAGGAGGAGGCAGCTGATTGGTAGCCTGAATGAAAATGTTTCATTTGCCATACGTCCATTGCATCCTGCACCTGCATTTGACAGGTATATTGGAATTGATCTGGACAGTACTTTTACAGACTTTGATACCTCAAAGTTTCATTATCTAACTGGGAAAAAAAACAAGAATAAGTTAATTACCATGCCGCTTACTCTTAGAACCCAGTATAATTCTGAATATGCATTTGGGCCGAACAATGGGGCAATGATACCCAATCGGGGCTTTCAGCATATTTTAAGTGCTGGGTTCTACTTGCAGGAAGGAAAATTCAGCATTCAAATCCAGCCGGAACTCTTACTTGCCCAAAACAAAGATTATTTGGGGTTTCCAATTGAACATGAATCCACCATTTTGTTTTACTATGAATACATGAACCGGATTGATATGCCCGAAAGGTTTGGTGAAGGGGAATTTAATAGATTATTACCCGGACAATCCAGCATAAGGTTCAACCCTGGAGGGTTCTCATTTGGACTGTCAACTGAAAATCTGTGGTGGGGACCATCCAAGAGAAACTCCTTAATTTTAAGTAACAATGCCCAAGGTTTTTTACATTTCACAGCTAACACGCTGAAACCTGTAAAAACTGGGATAGGTTACTTTGAGGGACAGTTTATTGCCGGTTTACTTAACAGTTCAGGATACTTACCTCCTCATCCGGATTACAGTGTACAAGGCAATCCTGCCCTGATACCTAAAAGGGCCAATGGGGAAAGGTATTTGTCCGGATTGATATTCAGTTATAAACCTAAATGGGTTCCCGGTCTTTTTTTGGGTTACTCAGCGACCAATCATCTTTACCGGGAAGACATGGATAGACTGGGGGACTATGTTCCCATTTTCAATGGCCAAAAGGGTCTATATGATGTCTTTAATCCCATTAGGGACAAAAGACAACAGTTCAGCTCGGGGTTTTTCCGTTGGATTAGCCCAGAAGGTCATTTTGAATTTTATGGAGAATATGGGACCAACGGAAATAGCATCAAGTTTGGTGACTTTTTGATCACCCCTGAAAAGAACAGAGGCTTTACCCTTGGCTTTTCCAATTTAGTCCCCCTTTCTAAGGAAAGACAATTCCTCCAGATAAGTGCTGAAATGACCCAAACAGGACAACCCATAAGGGAAAGCATCCGAAATCTGGATACCTGGTATATTCATAACCATGTCCGCGATGGATATACCCATAATGGGCAGGTACTGGGAGTAGGTTATGGTCCTGCATCCAATGTCAACTGGATAGAGATAGGTTGGGTAAAGGATTTCAGCAGAATTGCCTTTCATTTTGAAAGGATAGTGTACAATAATGATTTCTATTATTTCAGGTATGAGGGATCTAAGGATTGGAGAAATAAATATGTAGATTTGGTACCTTCTTTGGTTGCTGATTGGCGCTTTGGCAATTTATTGGTTCATGGTAATTTTCAGTATGTGAATACACTCAACTACATGTGGTTCCTTGAAAACCAGCCTGATCAATATTTTGTACCTGGTTTAGACCGCAATAACTTTGTAGGAACTGTTGGGATCAGTTATATTTTTAAGTAATCATTTTATTAATCCAGTCTATTCCTTTCATCAGTACTTCCGCTTCTATTGGCTATTCTAAAGCTCTCCCCTTTTGCAAACTTATACCTTAATGTGAATCTTACACCTTGGGTATTTCGATACTGTTGAAACTGTGTATCAATTTTGTCAAACTGTACATCCGCTTTGATAATCTGACTTCTGAATAAATCTGTGCCATTTACAGTCAATGCTAGTTTGTCATCCATGAAACTTTTTGTAATTCCTGCATCAACCCAGGCAAAGCCTTTGATGGAAGCCTGTCCGTATTGGGAAGGTCCTACATACATTCCCATAATTTCGGCCTTAAATCCTTTTGGAAGGCTTAAGGTATTTTGGGATCTAAGTGTAAAAGAAGTCTGTGAAACATCCAGTAAGGCATCTCCAATCATCGATTTCCATTTTGAATTCGTCAACTGCACCATATTGTTCATTGTCCACCAGGATTTGACTTCTACCGGGATTATTGCTCTCATGTTCCAGGTTTGGGCTTTGTCAAGATTAGCTGTATAGGTAGTGGTGGTTCTGGTTTCCTCATCCTGGGTAAAAATTTGTTGGAAAACGTCATTGGTCAAGGAATAGCCCAAACTTAACTGATAAGATCCTTTGATCACATGGTTCATTTCAAGATTATGCGCATATTGTGGCCTTAATCCAGGATTTCCTTGCTCCAGGGTCAGTGGATCAATATAGAAGATAAATGGATTCAACAACCTATAATTTGGCCTTGTTATTCTTCTGTTGGCATTGTAAATGATCTGATAGTTCTTACTGACTTTCTGCTGAATAAACAAGCTTGGGAAGAAATCAAGGTATTTTTGGGTATTGATGGAGTCCAAGGTAACGGAATTTCCTTTGATATCGGAATATTCAGATCTTAGACCTGCCTGAAAACTAACATTTTCAGAAAAATTCCCTTTATATGAGGCATATGCTGCCAGCACATTTTCATTATAAATAAACCGGTTGCTGCTGGGGTCAGGTTGAAAAGGCTCCTCTTCTACAGCTTTGCTTAAATCAAGGTTATTGTCCGATTTCACCCAGCTTCCCTTCAGGCCAGTCTCTAGGACTTTTCCTTTTCCAAATGGTTTTGTAAAATCCACCTTTGCGGTAAAAATATTATAATCCATATCATTCAGCGTAAGGATATAATCTCTTGCAGCCTGATTTTCATCCTCATTCATCCAATTGTCATTGGATAACAATGAGGAAGAAGAAGAAACCATTTTAGTATAGTCAAAATCTGAAGTCAATTTGGTGCCCATTGAGTCCAAAAGACCTACATAATGAAAGTTTCCAAAAATTCTCCTGTTTTTGGATTCATTGTCATTATGGGATTTCAGAAAGAAAAGGTCATCAGTACCTGGATTATCAATTTCCGTAAATGCTTCCCCTGTATTTTCCCCATTGTATTCAGAAGCTTGAACGGCTATTCCAACACTATGGTTTTTATTGATTTCATAATCTGATCCTCCGTTAAAGAATAAGTTTTTATTAATCATTCTTATTCTGCTATCCTGTTCAAATCTAGAAGTCCCTTCATCCAATTGGAAATTCCTATTGATTTCCAGCTCATTTATGAAGTTGAACTCATTATAATTCAGACTGGCATTGTTGGTCCATTTACCTTTTTTTACATTGACAGTAAGCCCGGCATTTGGTCCAAAAATGCCATTATACATCCCTCCTACCTGGACACTTCCAAACATCCCGTCAATATTGTTTTTCTTAAGTCTGATATTGATAATTCCTGCTCCTCCTTCCGCATCAAAACGGGAAGTTGGGTTATTGATAATTTCAATACTCTTGATATTATCTGCAGGCATTGCTCTTAAAAAATTGGATAAATCGTTGGCGCTCATGTAGGTCTGACGGTCATTGATCATGACTGTTACCCCAGGTCTTCCATTTAAATTGATATTATTGTTTTCGTCCACATAAACTCCCGGAGATCTACTGATCACATCAAGGGCATTATTGCCTTCTGCCATCACTGTACCCTCAATATTGATGGTTGTTTTATCCGCTTCGATGATGATTTCAGGCCTTGTCGCTTTTACGGTAACTTCAGAAAGATTTCCAGCTTCCTCATGTATGGATATGGTACCAAAATCCTTTGAAAAACCTGGTTTGATCTCAAATGATTCTGACCTGAAAGTTTCAAAACCAATAGAAGAAACCACCAGCTGTACCTTTCCACTTCTAGCAGATTCTATAATAAATCTACCGTCCTCTCCTGTCACTGCACCTGTAAGTAAAGATCCTGATTCTGCCTCTACCAGTGCCACATTTACAAAAGGTAAAGATTCACCTTTTCCGTCAGAAACCTGTCCGCTTATTTGACTAAACTCTTTTGCAGCCAGGTTGCTCATCCCTAGGAAAAAGAGAAAAAGGGTTACAAAAACTTGAGTTGAGATTTTCATAATAGTTGGTTTTTTTATTCAATGTGCTGTGCCAACGCATATGAAAATTCAATGCCATCTTAATAAATATTATTTATGAATTTGATAATCAGATATTTATAAATTTAGGCTAAAATCTATGTGTGTCAAAAACGAACACTTTTTTCGTCCGAATAGGGTACAAAAAAGCCTTGGAATGAATTTCCAAGGCTGAAATTAATTCAATTCCTGAATCCTTTATTTAGATGCAGCATATCTTTTGCTGACCTCTTCCCAGTTGATGACATTCCAGAATGCCGCTACATAATCAGGTCTCCTGTTTTGATAGTGTAGGTAATAAGCATGTTCCCACACATCTACACCCAGAATTGGAGTGCCTTTTACTTCAGCAACATCCATCAATGGGTTATCTTGATTTGGAGTTGAAGAAACGGCCAGTTGTTTGTTGGAATCAACCAGTAGCCATGCCCATCCTGAACCGAATCTTGTGGCTGCTGCCTTGGAGAATTCGTCTTTAAAAGCATCAAAGGATCCAAATTTGGCATCAATAGCAGCTGCCAATTCTCCTGTTGGCTTACCACCACCATTTGGAGACATGATATTCCAGAAAAGTGTATGGTTGTAATGCCCACCACCATTATTTCTTACTGGAGTATTTGAACCGGCTATTTTCATTAAATCTTCCAGGCTCATATTCTCAAGGTCAGTTCCCGCAATTGCATTATTTAGATTGGTCACATAGGCATTATGGTGTTTTCCATGATGGATTTCCATTGTCCTCGCATCAATATGAGGTTCAAGAGCATTGAAGTCGTAGGGTAATTTAGGTAGTTCAAAAGCCATTTTTTAAATACGGTTTATGGTGAAACATTAAATAATTTTGATATTCAATTTACAATTAAACAACCAAATTGCATTGAGTTTGGTTCTAAAAAGCTTAAAAAGGATTCAATTTCTTAATTTTTTAAAGAATTCATCCAACAATTTCTTTGATTCTTCTGCCATCAACCCTTTGCTTACTTTAGTTTTGGGGTGAAGGACAGGTTGGGACACTTGGGTAAAACCTCTTTTTGGGTCGGAAGCCCCGTAATGGAGCTCTCCAAGCTGAGACCAAAAACCTGCACCTGCACACATCAAACAGGGCTCCAGGGTTACATATAATTTACATTCAGGCAGGTATTTGGATCCTAAAGCATTGGAAGCAGCGGTAATGGCCAGCATTTCTGCATGGGCTGTTACATCGGTTAATTTTTCTGTTTGGTTGTAGGCTCTCGCAATAATTTTATTTCTGCAAACCACCACCGCCCCAACAGGAATTTCGTTTTCTTCAAAAGCCAATCGGGCTTGTTTTAAAGCCTCATTCATGAAGTATTCGTCGTTATACAAATCCATTTCCAAAAATAAACAGACTTAAACAAAAATGGCGCAGGTTAAAAAACACTGCGCCATTTTATTTCAATAATTTGATTTAAAATTTAAATAGTGCAAAAAACTCGTTTCTCACTCCTTCATTGATAATCAATGCCAAAACAAGGGAAACCAAAAGACCAATAGTTGCCTTTGTAATATCTTTTCTTGCTAAGGTATATGCCCTGAAAATTCTTGCCTTTCTTTTGGTTAATTTTTTTGACTTAGCCAATGCAATGGCCAATTCCCTGCCACCAAGTAATCCTATGAATACCCAAGTAGTACTCATGGGTACATTATTGAGCATTTTAAAATAAAAGAGGATAATAGCATAAACAAAGTCCACTAATGTTGCCGCCCGAACATCAGTGACCCGGGTTTTTTCATTGACAATGCTTTGGATCCTATCGCCTTTCATGTAGAAAAGAAATCCCAATCCCACAAAAATGAACCCTGTATATCCTACAAATTCCCAAACTCCCAATTGACGAGGAAGAAAAACAGCAATATTGGCCGCATCCTGCATGATCCAAACAGCCCAAAGGATCCCTGAAGTAATCCATTGAAGAATGTACCAATAGGGTTTTGCTTCCCCTTTTAGGAAATTTTTCACCAACCTTTCTATGGCAAACCAAACGATTATAGCAATAAAGAAGGCCAATAAATACCCCATAAAACTCTTCTTCATCACATCAAGAATGGTTCCAGCCTTATAGGTAAACACGTTCAGCAATAAAAAAGTAGTAGAAACAGGCATTCTAAGTCTTGTCATTACCAACAACACAATAGGAGCTGCAAGTTGAAGGAAGACAAAATTTTCGGGTGCTTTATCCAAACCAGGAACCTGAAGCCTTTGGTAACTTACATCTCCTTCATAAATAAACCAGCTAAAAGTGACAGTTGCCACAAAAATCAAACCCATAAACAACCATAACCAGTACCATTTTCTTTGTTGATTTGAAGCAATAAAAGTTCCGATAGTTTGGATACTGTCATTGGCAATAGCAGAGTATGCAGCCAAAGCAAATCCAAACCACATGGATAGATAGGTATAAGGTGTAATAATTCCTGCTATTGAAACAAGGATACAGATAACAACAAGGAAGGATTTTTCTTTCTTTGTAAAATCAAAAAGTGAATAGGCCACCTGAGATAAGGCATCCTGATTAATGTTTTGGTCTTTTATTTTGGCCATAAGGGTGGAATAAACGAATTATTTTGCCGCTGCAAAGTTAAAGAAGAAAATTTTGCTTTAATGTTAATTAATTGTTAACAACAAAATTAATACTTAAAGAGAACTCTATTTTATTCATTCCCTAAATATAAGCTTTTGAACTAAAAAATTCACCTTATGTCCAAGGGTGTATTGTCCTAAAATTCCAAATGCCATTATTAGTTTAATTGTTTTGTTATTATATTGTTAACAATATCTTCATATTGAAAGACCTAATATTTGTTTGCAGTACTATTACTTTGCACAAGATTTCCAAAGTGGACGGGACCTGATTAGGGTTTTTGAATAAATGAGCGAAATAAAGCCGGGCAATATTTCAAAGGTGAGCATTTTTAGCATTTTACAAATGCTATTTGGACTATTGCTATTCATGTTTTCTATAGATTTGTTGACGGTCTCTATGGTCCGTTTGAACAGCCAATTTGCAGAAGAACTTTTTTTGGCAACCAATAATCCATTCATTGGTCTTTTTGTAGGCCTGTTAATGACGGCTTTGATTCAGAGCAGCTCCACGGTCACTGCCATGGTGGTTGCAGTGGTAGCTTCTGGAAATTTAAGTTTGGAACAGGCCGTTCCTTTGGTAATGGGGGCAAATATCGGCACCACAATTACCAGTACATTGGTAGCTTTTTCATTCATCATGAAAAAGAACGAATTTAAGAAGGCCTTGGCAGCAGGGGTAATGCACGATATTTTCAATATCCTGACTGTTTTAATTCTTTTTCCCTTAGAAGTTTATTTCGGTTTTTTAAGTCACATGGCCTCTTACTTCACTGCTACATTTTTCAATCTCGGAGACCAATATGATGGGAATTACAATTATAATACCCTTTTTACTAGGCCTTTGACCCTTTGGTTTGCAGATTTGATTCTAAATACATGGGTATTACTGATATTGGCAGTGATATTGGTGTTTACCTCTATCAAGTTCTTGTCCACTTCGGTTTTTAAAACATTCATGTCCCCAAATGCCAATAGGATCAACAAACATATTTTTCATAAAACGTATCTTTCTTTTCTCTATGGCGCCTTTTTTACCGCAGCGATTCAATCAAGTACAGTAACCACATCTCTGATTGTACCAGCTGTCGCCAATAGGAAAGTATCTTTGGTTAAGGCTTTCCCATTTATCATTGGAGCAAATATTGGAACCACCATTACCGCTGCTATAGCTGCTATTTACAAAACAGATGCAGCTATCAGCCTTGCCATAGTCCATTTCCTTTTTAATCTTTTAGGGGCAATCATATTTTTACCTTTTCCTGGAATTAGAAATATTCCCGTAAAGCTTGCTACTTTTTTGGGCAAAGAGTCAACGAATTCACGTTTTGTTGGTTTCGCCTATATTCTTCTTGCTTTCTTCATCATCCCCTTTTTATTGATTTATTTCAATAAAGACTAGGATATCCATATCATGGATTCAATAGGTCAGTAAATCAAAAAAAAATTTACTCATTTAAAAGCGCTAAATCAAACATCTTTAGAACCTAATACAATTTCTACCCCTGAGCTGGTCCCAATCCGGTCTGCCCCTGCCGCTATCAATTTAACGGCCTTTTCAAATGTCTTAATCCCCCCACTGGCCTTTATTCCAACACTGCTGGGCAAATTTTCCCGCATCAACCTGATATGATTTTCCTTTGCTCCTTCAGGGGCAAAACCTGTGGAAGTCTTAACATAATCTACCCCAGCTTCGGCACAAATTTTACATGCCTGAACAATTTCCTGGTCTGTCAGGTAGGCTGTTTCTATGATTACCTTCAGGATTTTTTCATGATCATGGCAAACCTGTGCCAATCTTGCCAATTCTATCTTTGGCCAATTCATTTCCGATTTAAAAGCAGTAATAGACCAAACCACATCGATTTCATCTGCCCCACTCTGAATGGCCAGTTCCGTTTCAAAAAGTTTGGTCTCCGTCATGTTATATCCCAAAGGAAAACCAACAACTGTTACCAATTGAATAGGAGAATCTCCGATTTCTCTTTTTGTTTTTTTTACCCAAAAAGGGGGAACACAAACTCCAACAAATCCATATTTTTTAGCTTCAGCAACTAGGTTTTCGATATCCGAATCCGTTATCTGAGGTTTTAAAACCGTTTGTTCAATATATCTTTCAATATTTTTCATCCCTTTAAATTTCAGTCTGATTAATGAAATCTTCCAAATACATATATTCAATGGTCAAATCCCCTTCCTTACATATAGTTGCCTTATCTAAAATCCTGGATTCTTCTTTGACCAATTCTGGAATAAAATGGTGAATCAATTGATTCCCAAATTCTTCAGATGCATTCCTGGGTAGTTCAGTAGGCAAATTATCAATGGCCATAACAGAGATACTGTTCTGTTTTCCAAAAGGGGGAATTACCTCGAAAGTTTCTCTGTCCACATCATAAACTGGATCATCGATGGTTGAAACCCGAAGAGTTGTTGGTACAGACCCATCGATATCGCAGGTAATATCCGCTATCACAGAAATATTAAAATCCTCAGCACTGATATCTTTCAATGAAAATAATTTTGGCGCCCTGCTATCCCAATAAGCAGCGGCAATGAGGATATCACTGACTTCTGCATATTTCAAAAAATGACTTTCATATTTTTGAGGCTCAGCGTAAAACTCATATTTATCATAGCCCCCATCGGTTTTTCTTCTGTTGTAATCTGCTGAAGACAATACGGCGAATACCGCTTCCTCATAGTATTGATGAATCAAATCATGCGGGTTAATTTGTTTAATCCCCACTGCCTGAAGTACTTCAAGAACTCCCTTACCTACCCTACCTCCTCCTGTAACAACAATTTTAATCGGGGGAAGCTGAACTTTTTTTAATTCCAACTCCAATTCCGTCCTATCAAAACATTCAAATGCCCGTTTCAGGCTGTAAAGTCCTGACTTTTGCCCATAGACCAGAAGTCCGTTATAAGCACCTACTATTCCGGCCCATCTTCCGAAAGCCACAGTTCTTTCCCCTTTTTCGTCTTTCAAAACTTCATAATCAACCAACTTGATATTTTTCTCCAAAATAGCTTGTAAGAGCCTTCGGTTATGGGCTTGTTTTTTGATCGTATGGGAAAAAAAAGCATAGGTTTTATCAGGGATAAGGTATTCAACCGGGACTTCCTTTATCCCCATAAGTAAATCACAATCAGACAAATCGGAACCGATTTTGATCCCCAAATCCTCATACTCCTGGTCGGTAAAACAACGCACAGGGCTAGACTCCACTGTAAAATCAAATACATTGGGATATTCATTTTGAATCTCAATAATTTGCTTGGGACTAAAAGCAACTCTTTTGTCTGAAGGGATTTTTCTTTCCCTGATTAATCCTATCTTCATCATTCTGGGTTTGAGCTTTCAAATTATAAAAAGCAAGGCAATCAAAAAACTCTTATTGACAAAAGAAATACAGATGGAACTAACTTATCCCAATAAATGATTTTAATTCAGGAAATTATTTCAAATTCCATGGAAGCATACCTATATCTAGTCTTATTTTGGGCAGTTTTTTATTTCTTACATACCTTTTTGGCAAAGCTAGAATTTAAAACTTGGCTCCGTGAAAAAATGGGAAATGCCTACAGGTATTTTCGGTTGATCTATTCTATTTTTTCTACCATTTTCTTTTTTTTCATCATATTATATGGAACAAGTTTGCAAAAAAGATTTGTCCTGGCCATGACTGACCTTACTACCTACCTTGGGTATATGCTGGCTGCATTTGGCACCATTATTCTGGTCAAGTTATTTAAACACTTTTCTTTATCCACATTTTCTGGAATGAAACCTCATGATGATCTGGAAGATGTACATGTTTTTGTCAGGAAGGGACTGCATCAATATATTCGGCATCCTCTTTATGCGGGATTGATTTTGATTTTCATGGGCTTTTTCCTTTTTGAACCGGTGCTAGCTTCTCTTGTTCATTTGGTCTGTCTTATCATTTACCTCCCCTTTGGTATCTATTTTGAGGAAAAAAAATTGATCAAAATATTCGGGGAGACCTATATCCAATATAAAAAAGAAGTACCGGCTATATTCCCAATTAAATTAAGGAGTAAATAGACTATAATAAATCAATGACCAAATCAAAAGGATCAATCTGCTTCTGCTTCACTTTTGATTTCAAGCAATTCCAATTCAAAAATAAGGGGAGCGTTTGTTGGTAGATGGGATTGTCCACTATTTCCATCTACATAGCGGGAAGGAAAAAAGGCAATGACTTTATCCCCTTCTTCCATTAATGGAAATACTATTTCGAATCCTGAGATCAGTCTGCCGAATGACGAACCAAAAATATATTCTAAAGGCATAAAGTTCCTTTTAGATAAACTCATACCATAGTCTTCTGCTACACTTTGGATTGAAGTATCAAGCACCCAATTACTACGCAAATACCTGGCTACATAATCTACTTGAAGTGTATCTCCAAAGCTTGGATTTTTACCAGTTCCTGAAATCTCTGTCCAAAATACTCTAACTCCCAAATTAGGGTTGTTATACTCTTTGACAAAGGGAATAGGATTTTTCTGAATAAAACTGTTTATCTCTTGTATTTCCTTTTTCAGTTCTATATCAGATTGCGGTTTGGCATTTTCAGATTCACAGCCAGAAAACAAAATCATAAAACTTAACAATCCAAGAATAATTCTTCTCATAATAGACCCAAGTTAAACTAATTCCTTTTACGTCAATTTCATGGGTATCGTTGGCTTAAAATCAATTCTAAAATACTTTTCTATTTTAATTCAAAAATAGCTTTATCATAAGTCAAATTTAAAGCCCTTAGCTTAGACTATATGAAGTTTGATTCACGGAAAACTAACCAAGAGAAAAAGAGGCTGCCCCTTTATGAGACAGCCTCCATTATTTTTATTTTATAGATCATCAAAATTCTTACTACTCCCAACCCAGGAAGTCCACTTCAAACATCAGGACAGAATTGGCTGGAATCCTATCTCTTTCCTGATCCCTATAGCCCCAAGTGGAAGGGATGATCAATACTGCTTTGGAACCACTTTTTAATTGACGGAATCCGATATTAAAACCCTGAATGGCTTCCCCGCTACCCAAGGTAAACTGGAATATCCTGTACAATCGGTTAGCATCCCATATATTATTTTCCTTGGCCAGGTCTTCGTAATTGGTATCAAACATGGTTCCATCCAATAAGCGGCCGGTGTAATTGGTATAAATAAGCCTGAAATCATTGGGTCTGACTCCAGTGCCTTCCTCCTGTACTATAATAATAACCCCATTAGGATCATGGATTCTGTAAAGGCTATCAATTTGGGCTGTCTCAAGAAAGTCAGCAATGATTTCTGCATCCCTGGCTAAATTACCCTCTGAGTCATAAACAGGTCCAAATGGCGTAGGTGTACTGCACCCGAATCCTATCAATCCCAAAAGCAACAAAGAAAACAATAAACTCCGCATATTAATCAAGAACTTCATCCTCTACGACTCCTTTAATTTGTATCAAATCCAACTCAAATATCAATGGAGAGTTCTTTGGAATTCCCCCTTGTTCAAATGATCCATATCCATAGAGAGATGGCATTATGACTGTAGCTTTATCTCCTTCTTCCATTTTAAAAATGGCAAATTCAAACCCAGGGATTATATCTCCTGTTCCGAAAAGGAACTGCAGGGGTTCATAAGTCCGGTTAGGGTTGAAAATATTCTTTGCCCTCGCAACAGATTCAATAGAAGTATCAAAAACAGAATTATTCAATAATTTGCCTACATAATCTACCACTATGGTGTCCAAAGCAACAGGGCTTTTCCCACTTTCAGACACTTCCTGCCATAAGATCCTGATTCCCGTGGCAGGGTCCTCTAATTCTTTAACTGAAGCAATGGGATTTTCCGATAGATAGTCTTCAATCTTTTGAAGATCTCTATCAAATATAATTTGATTATTTTCCTCATCGGAAACACATCCCGAAAAGAGGATCAATAAAGATAAAATTCCAATGCCTAATCTTTTCATAAATTATTTTTGAACGTCTGTGATTTCTACGTCGAAGACCAACACAGAGTTTGGTTTTATAGGACCTCCCGCATTTCTATCTCCATAAGCCAAAGGAGAAGGAATAATAAATTTTGCCTTATCTCCTTTCTTCAAAAGGGCAAGTCCTTCATCCCATCCCTGAATTACCTGACCCATTCCTACGCGTACCTCAAGCGGAGAATATCCGTCCATATTATCTCTTTGCTCATTATATACACCGTTGCTTTGTGCAAGTTCCTTGATGCTAGTGTCAAACAAAGTGCCATCCAAGAGGTATCCTGCATAATGTACGAAGGCCAAATCTCCGCTTTCAATCTCATCCCCACTTCCTTCAGATTCAATGACGTAATATAAACCTGAAGATGTCCTGGTAGCATTGATATTTTTTTCAGTGATATAGTCCTGAATAATCTGGGTATCGATTTCAAGCTGCTTCACAGAGTTTTCAGCTTGTTTTTTCATTTCAGCCTCCTGAAGGGCAGTAAAATAGGCCTCCACACCTGCATAATCCAAAACATCTACTACTCCGATACTGATTTTAACATTCTGATCATTTTGTAAGAAGAAAGGCATATTTTCTCCGAATACCTTTTGTGCATTTGCCTCGAATGCAATACTGTCACCTTTTTTCAATCCTAAGAAGATCTCATCCATTCCTGACTGCCTTGGAATTGAATCGTTAAACTGAAGATAGGCAGGCATATTTTGATCATAAGTAGAA
This sequence comes from Shivajiella indica, assembly GCF_042683085.1. Taxonomy (NCBI): domain Bacteria; kingdom Pseudomonadati; phylum Bacteroidota; class Cytophagia; order Cytophagales; family Cyclobacteriaceae; genus Shivajiella; species Shivajiella indica. The sequence continues at coordinate 156,396 of NZ_JBHUIV010000034.1, forward strand.
ATAAAGGTAGAATCCTTATCGTTTTTTACAACCAGATGGTATAAGACGAACTCTCCGTTTTTGGGTGCTACATCACCTTCTTTAATGTAGGTGAATTCGATACCATCAGAAGTAGTTTTGGTTTTGTTGCAGGACATGGCGCTGAAGGCAATGGCCATCATAGCAACAGAAAATAATAGTGATTTAATTTTTTTCATGGATGAGTTCTAATTTATTAAAGAGCGTTTTTTGGTTTTCTTTTATGAGTTTTTCAAATTTTTCAGTGGTTTCCTTCAAGGAAAGAGAAGATTTACCCCCTGCGGCATTCTTATGGCCTCCGCCATCAAAGAATTCAGCCGCAAATTTATTGACCGTAATATCTTCGGTAGAACGAAATGATATCTTGATACCATCTTCCCTCTCGGTAAACAAGGCTGCAATTTTTATACCATCCAAGGAAAGGGCATAGTTTACAAGACCTTCAGTATCCCCGGTCTGAGAGCTGTATTTACGCAAATCTTTTTTACTGATGGAAAAATAGGCAGTTTGCAGATCTTCAAGTATGGTTAATCTTCTGGTAATAGCAAAGCCAATAAATTTAAGCCTATTGACAGAATTGGTGTCATAAATCAAGCGGGATATTCTGGTATTATCTGCCCCTAATTCAATGAGTTCCGCTGTAATCAGGTGAACATTTTTGGTAGTATTCGGATGTCTGAATCCTCCTGTATCTGTCATTATCCCAGCATAAAGACAATCAGCGATATCTTTGTCGATCAATGACTTGTCTCCCAATTTCACGATCAGTTCATATACAAGTTCACAGGTAGCCGCTGCTTTTGTACTTAGGTATTGAAAATCTGCAAAATCTTTAGGATCCTGATGATGGTCAATATTGACAATAAAGGCTTTGGATTTTGTAATAAAAGAGGATAGGTCATGTACTCTTTTTAGACAGGAAAAATCCATACAGAATATGGTATCTGCTGCCAGAACTTTTTCAACTGCTTTTGCCCTTTGATTTGGATCTTCAAAATTGAGGACCTCCTCGTTTCCCTTCATCCATTGTAGAAAATAAGGATAATCCGAAGGTGTAACTACTGTAACCTCATGACCTTTCTTTTTCAGATAGTTAGCCATTCCCAAAGATGAACCCAATGCATCCGCATCAGGCTTATGATGAGTGGTAATGACTATTTTATGAGGAGAAGATATTCTATCTTTTAATGACTCTAATTCCTGCATTTGATTGCTTTTGCATATTCCAATTAAGGAATATAGTTCGCAAAGGTCTGTAATATTTTTTAAAATTCCCAATACCCATAAATTCCTATTATTTAAACAGATAGGAGAGAATTATAAAGCTTTATGTGGAGTTTAGCTGATTTCCCTTATTTTTGCACCCAAATTAAAATCAGAACTAAAGTCCAAAAAAATGGCAGGAAACAGAACATTCACGATGATTAAGCCAGATGCTTTCGGAGCAGGAAATTCAGGCGCAATATTGAAAATGATTGAAGAGGCAGGTTTTAAAATAGTAGCTATGAAAGCTACACAACTCACTCCGGAATTAGCAGGTAAATTCTATGCCGTGCACAAGGAAAGACCTTTTTATGCAGATTTATGCAAATACATGTCCTCAGGACCTATTATTGCTGCCATTCTGGAAAAAGAAAATGCAGTGGAAGATTTCAGGACATTAATAGGCGCTACCAATCCCGCCAATGCCGCTGAAGGAACCATCAGAAAGATTTTTGCCACCTCGATTGAGGCCAATGCAGTACATGGTTCAGACTCTGATGAAAATGCTGAGATTGAGGGCAACTTTTATTTCAGTCAATTGGAAAGAGTAAGATAAACCTTGAAAATATATTTAAGCTAACCCGCGGAGGAATCTGCGGGTTTTTTTATTTTAAGTTTCCAAAAAAATTATTGGCTATTCTATTTCACTCCGTAACTCAATCGCATGGTAATAGAAGCCGTTTTTTCCTTGGAAGAAGTATTAAATGTCCCTCCCCAGGAATACTCTTCCGTTGAGTTTTGTCCTGTTATCTGAAAGATTCCCATATTTCCAGAAATCAACCTTCCCAGTTTTGATCCGGAATTTTCGGCAATTCTTTCAGCCCTGACCCGGGCATCTTCTGTCGCACGGGAAATCATTTCAATCTTCAAACTTTCAAGGTCAGTATAGTAATAACGGGGTGGCTGGGAATAAAACTTCACCCCCTGAAGTAAAAGCTCCGTGATTTCCCGGGAAATCTGCTCTACCTTATCCACCTCATTTGATTCGATTTGTAGGGTCTGATTGAGTTCATATCCCAGAAAAGTCTGTCCCATGTAATTACCCGAGCTGCTATAATTCTGTCTGTAAAGTGGGTTGGTATTGACCGCTTTAAATATGATTTTCTCTTTGGGTATTCCCCTTGCCACTAAATAATCCAAAACAGCCTTTCTGTCTTTTTCCAATTCAGCATATGCTACTTTTATTTCCATATTCTCCCTACTGAAATTCCCTTCCCAGACCACAAGGTCCGAAGTAAAATTTTTCTGGCCCAAACCGGTAACATCAATGGTTCCTGATTTCTTATTTCGGTTAATGACCGCATTACCTAAAAGGGCAGCAGAAATGATAATTGCCAATGCAAAAATGATGGCCGTCAGATGGTTTTTCATAAATCAGAAATGGATTGTTCCTTTAAATTTACAATAAAATTTCAGCTGAAAATAGTGGGGATGAAATAAATTAACGTCCGCCGCCGCCACCGCCGCCTCTACCTCCTCCGGAAGAACCTCCGCCTGATGATCCACTTCCTCCACTGCTATTGGTTCCTGAAGAACGATTGATGCTACTGGTAAGCGACCTGTTGATATGGTTACCCAAAGCCCCATAGGAATAGGACTGGGAACCGGAATACCAGCTGGTCCTGTGCTGGTTTTGCAGGCTTGCCCTATCCATTAAAGTCTGGAATTTTTGACCCCATATTTTATCCACTTTAAAAGCCATGGCATAGGGAAGGAGTTTTTCAAAAACTTCAGGAGTCATTTGGGGTGGATTGAACATCTGAATCTGCCTTTCTTCCGCTGTGCTCAAATACCTCTTGAAGCCGTCTATTTTTGCCCTAAGGTCCAACTTCTCCACACTGGGTCTCCTGATAAGGTAGATATAGGTAAAAAAGGAAATCACTGCAAATACAATAAATGCTACCAATACAAAATTGTTGAGAGAAATGGCGCTTTTGGAAAACAGAAAAAAGGATCCGCCCAAAAATCCCAACATAATCAATGAGACAAACAACCAATTGGCCGATTTTTTTCTGATGAAGGAAATTACCATAAATACCAGGAAAAAAATAACAAATGGCACTATAGGAATATCTTCCATATTGAAATCAAAAGTTGGTGGTGGGCCATATTGGTTGAAATCAAATCTGCTGGCCACAAAAGCATAAATAATAAAAATAATTATAGGCCCTATCCAAAACTTCCAATTGCTGCCTTGGGTTAAAAAAGGGGTATGTTCTGTAACCAAACTGTTCATATATGCTTGATACATACTTTTAAAATGGCTACTGTATTTTCCATCAATGACCGCCACTTTTCCGTTGGTGAAAAAATATTGCATGAGTTTTCTTTCCTCTTTGGGCAAAGCATCATCTTCCTCCTTTAATTTTACCAAATGGAACTCAGTAGATTTAAATATCCCAAATAATTGGTCCTTGCTTTTTTCTTCAATCCTCAGGTAGCCATTCACCGCCAGATGAACAATAGAGGCCGAAATCAATTCTCCCCAGAAATATCCTTTATGCAACATCCCTATGGAAGCTGGGGATAGCCCTGAGGGAGGATCGAATTCAGGTATCACTGTTGGGTTGGGTGGATCAACTCCATATTTGGACCATGTTATGACATAATATAATAGGAGGATAATTACCGTGAACCCTGAAAATATCAACAATCCAAACTCTTCCCAAAAAGTAGGGGGAGGGGGAGGGCTAACAATCCCTTTCGGAAATCCTGCCGCTATGGTAAGATTCTGATAGGAAGCCAGGTTTTCAGCCCTGAATATCATTCTTCCGTCAGGAAGCATTTCAGTCCTGCAATTTTGTTCGGTGGATCCGGAATATCCGGTATAACAGGCATTTTGAAGGAATGTAGCACCTTTAGGGACTTTAACAGCCGCAGAAATATTTTCAATCCTAAAAACCCAGCCAAAGCCGTTTACATTCCAATACAATTCATCATAATCATCAAAATAACCCAATTGCCCTTCCGCAGAATAGGTAATTTGAAAGGTATACCAACCTGGATCTAAAAAACTATCGTCTCCTACATTAATATATAAACTTCCCTGTTTCTTCTCTGTATCATAAGGAACATCCTGACCATTCATTTTCACACTGATAACCTTGTAATCCGTCTTTACTGTTTTGTATCGGTAGTCAGTCCCTTTTAATGGAAGGCTTCTCACAATACCTCTTCGGATTTGATCTCCTGCAGCATAGATTTCGATGGTCTCAGTAACCGTCAACAAACTGGATTCGTCAACTTCAAGGTCAGCATGAAAGGATCTGATATACTCTTCCTGTCCAAAAATCTGAAGTGAGATGAATAAGGAAAAAAGAAAAAATAATCCTTTCACTTGAAACTTACCTTTGGTACAGCCCTTTCCCCTTCATTTTCAAGTTCAAAGAAAGCTGACTTCTGGAATCCAAAAGCATTTGCCACCAGGTTACTTGGGAAGGAATCAATCAAAATATTTTGATCCCTAACAGATCCGTTATAATATCTTCTCGACCTTTCAATATCCTGTTCAATGGCTGAAAGATCCTGTTGCATCTGTAAGAAATTAGTGTTGGATTTTAATTCAGGATATTGTTCCGCTATTGCAAACAATCCGGTTATGGCACGGCTTAGCGTATTTTCTGCTGCCTGTTGGTTTTCTACGCCTTTGGCAGCCAAAGCCGCTGCCCGTGCTTTGGTAACACTTTCGAAGGTTTCTCTCTCATGGCTTGCATAACCTTTAACCGTTTCGATCAGATTGGGGATAAGATCATATCTCTTTTTAAGTTGGACATCAATCCCACTCCAGGCTTCAGATACAGTTGTCTTCAATTTGACCAAACGGTTATAAATGCCGATGGCATAAAATGCTATGGCCAATCCTATGGCCAGAATTATCAACAGGGTAGACATAGACAAAAAGAGTTTAATAAACCATGGGGTTTAATATAAGAAATAATATCCTGATCTCTAAAGCTTTGTAGAAAAAGTAACAATTTATAGTACCCTTTGCATGTATACCTGATTCCCTGGATTTTGTAAGTCGATCAAATATCCATTGACAATCGCATAGTTCAGTTTCCCATTTTTGGAAAGGAAAAAATTTGGATTCCCCCCTGTACGGATACCCATTGTTACCTCATTCTCGTTTTTCATGACCAGAATTGGTAAACCATGCAGTTCCCTGTCTAAGGCTTCTTTTACCCTTATTGATAAATAACCTTCCTTTAATAGATCCATGGCTTTTTGAGGAGAAATATCAGATAAAGAATTGAAAATTTCTCCATAAATTTTCCCTTCCACTATTTCCATCCCTGAAGCATCCAGTTCCTCATATCCATAAAAAATTGACAGGTCTCCCAAATCATCCACCACGCCATTCACGAAATAAGCGCCTCCGGCATCTGTTTCCCTTCTCCTGATCCCCAGATCAATTTCAAAGTTATGGCCCTCTTTTTCCATGGCAAGATTTCGGATCACCAAATCCATCAGGCGGGTAGAATTATCAGGAATAGCGTAATACTCATCCAGAGAATATGAGGAATAAGTTTTTTCTGCGATTTCCTGAAGTGCGTGAAGCATGATCAAAAAGTTGAATTTCCTAATGACCTGCTTTTCAGGATCATTGAGATATCCTCCTGATTCTATCAAAATTGTACTGGTTCCCCATTTTTGGAAGTTATCCCCAAATGCCCTGGGTTCAAAAGCATCATCATATTTTCCCACATGTCCAGGGGCAATTTTCTGCATTACCCTATTCATGCCCACAATGACCTGCAATGCCCTTTTCCTGACCTCATTGACCTCGGTTTCATAATTGTATGCCGGAGCCAAAACAGAGATAGTGGCAGGAGTCGGTGATTCTCCAGCAGTGTAATAAACCTGTTGGTCATGGAGGTTAAACCCAAATTCAGGAGAAAAGTCCTCCCTGGCTTTTTTCAAAACCACAGCCTCAGGTGAGGCAAGTTTGATGGCATCTCTGTTCAAATCAATATCCAAGGCATTTCTTCTGATCCATTCATCCATTCCGTCTGGGTTAACCATGGGGATAAACCGAAGGGTAAGGTTTTCTTTCAGCTTATTGCGGATTTCATCCAAACCGTCATTTTCTCCCTCAAGGAAATTGAACAGATCAAATAAAGCCATAGTAGCTGTACTTTCATTTCCGTGCATTTGGGACCATAACATGACCTTGGTCGGCCCTTTTCCTGTGGTCATCTGGTAAATGGGTTTTCCCATAACCGATCTTCCGATTTCTTCTACCTGAAAATCACCTTTCCTTTGATTCACCAAATGCAAAACCTCATCATGTTTGAACCTTCTGTGATTCACAGATTTTTCCTGATAAAGCTCAAAGGCTTTTTCAAGTTTATCTGTTTGGATTTCCTTTTGTATTTCTGCCTTTTGGCAGGAAAAAATAAAGAAAGAAACTAACAGGAGTCCAATATTGAATAGGGAGATTTTTTGGAAATTCATGGTCCGATTACTTTAAAATTATTCGTCTAAGTTATGAACTTAGGCAAAAAAATAAATTTACTTTTGATCCAAAATCAAAATATTCTCTATGAAGTTGTCTTTCTTCGTCCGTGACTTGCATTTAAAGCATACTTTTACCATTGCCCATCAAAGCAGGGATATTCAGGATACCATCATTGTGAAGTTAGAAGAAGATGGGTTCTATGGATTAGGGGAAACCACCACCAATCCCTTTTATGGCATGACAGCAGAAAATATCTGTGAGCGATTGGAACAGGCAAGAGATTTGGTAGAGAAGGGGACTTGGAGCACTCCCGAAGATTTGTGGGAAAAAGGGAAAGCTATTTTTGAGGACAATCCTTTTGCCCAATGTGCATTAGATATGGCTGCATGGGATATTTTTACCAAGAAAAAAGGCCAAAAACTTTATGAGTATTTGGGTCTGGATCCAACAAGGATTCCAGTCACCAACTTCACCATTGGAATAGACAGCATAGAAAAGATGGTCGCCAAAATGAAAGAAGTGGATTGGCCGCTTTATAAAATAAAATTAGGCACGGATCATGATTTGGACATCATCAGGGAGTTGAGAAAACATACTTCCTCCCCTTTTCGGATAGATGCCAACTGTGCCTGGACGGTGGAGCAGGCAATCCGCAATTCTGAAGAATTGGCAAAGTTGAATGTGGAGTTTATGGAACAGCCTTTGGGTAAGGATGATCTGGAGGGGATGAAGGAAGTGTACAAGTACTCGAAACTTCCTGTGATAGCAGATGAGAGTTGTATTGTGGAGTCAGATGTCAAAAAATGCCATGGGCTTTTTCACGGCATCAATGTCAAGTTGGTCAAAGCGGGAGGCATTACTCCTGGGTTGAGAATGATCCAAGAAGCCAAATCTTTGGGTATGAAAACCATGGTAGGCTGCATGACAGAATCCTCTGTTGGAATTACTGCTATTGCCCATATTGCGCCTTTGTTGGATTACGTGGATATGGACGGTGCCATGCTATTGAAGGAGGACATAGCCAAAGGTGTGCAAATCACTCCTGAAAAAGTTACTTTCCCTGCAGGAAATGGAATTGGGGCTACTTTAATTGAATAGATATTTATTGATATTTTGATATTGGGATATTAAATCCTCTTCAGTTTTTCCCATTACCTTTTTTCAAGGATCTTTCAATCGTTCCTCCTTCAAGATGACGGGAAATCTAATGTCTTTGCCTTTCTATAAAAGGCAAATTAAAAATTCTCGGTTTGCCAAAGTAAATCGGGTACTGGACTTTGGAGCCCACATGACGATAAGAAATTTTGCTTTTTGGATTTTGGTAATTTGTAATTTGCTAATTAGTAATTTGAAATTTCAAAAGGCTTCCCCTATAAACAGATAAAACCCTGTTCCTTCCTGTGTAAAAGCTACATCCAGCCGGGTATAGATGTCTTTTTTCGGAAATAATAAAAAGCGTAATCCTGTTCCGGCTGACCAGACCACCTTTTGGATGGCTGCTTTTGAAAAATCGGGGAAAACCGTAGCGGTGCCTGCAAAGACAGAAGCCCCTATTCTTTTTGAAAAGCTGAGGGGAAGGGGCAGCATCCGGAATTCCAATTGGGTAGCCAATTGATTTTTATCCCTATACCTTCCAAGATAATAACCCCGCATCATACTGTCCCCTCCCATCAGCGCCAACTGATTGAAAGGAACTTCTCCTGAATTAAACTGACCCAAAAATTGCCAGGCAAGTACATTTTGTTTTCCGATCGGTCTAAAAATACGGGTGTCCAAAATCAGTGTGTTGAAGTCAAAGGTACTTAAACCCGGCATATATTTTATGTAAGCCAATTCTGCAAAATTACCATTTCTAACATTCAGAACATTGTGCCGGTCATCATATACCAAACCCAAACCCAAACCAAAATTGGTGGAACCTTCAGCACCCAAAGGCATGTCAAATACAGGAGCTTCATCCGATGGTTTAAATGCTACCCGGGAAAGTCTTTGGAAATCTACCTCGAGGCCTCCATAGAAATTATTTTTAATTTCCCTTAACACCCTTTCTTTGATCATGATTTGGTTGGCATCTACGAGAGCCAGATAATCCTCAGGTGTATCCATGCCAATGCCATGGTATTTCAAGGGAAAGCTTTGGAGTCTGATTTTACCCAGATAAAACCATTTGTTTTGATCCGAGTAAATGGCATGGTCAATCCAGATTCCATATTGATTCTCCAAGGTTACAAAGGTGAAACCGCTGATTTCGCTTAGCCTGTTTGTAGTGTCTCTTTTGGAATAATAAACATACAAAGAAGAAAATCCGATTTCCCAACTGGTTTCAGGGGCATAGGCCAAAGTGGGGTAAACCAAAAACTGAGGCTGGCTGATATCAGAGGTATCGTTAAAAATATTGTTGATATACTTTTTGACGAAATTCTGGGAATTTGCAATTGAAGCACTCAAAGAAAAAATCCAAATCAAAAAAAACAGTCTCTTTACCATGGCTTAGGTTGGCATCTATTTGGATTCAAAAATAGGAGTTTTTCTACTTGTAATATTCTCCTGATAGATTCTAATATCTGAGAAAGTTATTTAAATTTTACCATCTTCCCATAAGCTTTGGAAGTCATCTCCTGGGGAATGGATTCGCTGATTTCATTATAGAGCAATTCGACCAATTTTTTCTTTAAAAAACTTCGGGTAAGGACGATACTTACCTCGCGGGTTGGTTCATCTCCTTCAAAACGGCGAAGCCTTTGTTTTTCTTCCTCACTTAAATAAAGCGTGGACAATTCAGGAAGAAGCGTAATTCCTTTATACTGATTGACCATGTTTTTCAGTCCTTCCAAAGAGCCGCTTTCATAGTGGAAATTCATCCTTTCAAACTTACCACGATTACAGAGATTCAGTACCTGATCCCGGAAGCAATGCCCTTGCTGCAGCATCCACATATCATTGCTGTCAAGGTCACTTTGTTTTAACTTCCCCTTTTCCAAAAGCTTATGGCCTTTTGACATATATGCAAGGAATTTTTCGTAAAAAATGGGCTTTTCCAGTATACCATTCTCTTCCAATGGAGTCACGACAATTCCCAAATCCAATTCATCATTTTTTAATTTTTTGATAATTTCCTCGGTTACAATTTCTTCAACCTGAAGTTTCACATTTGGGTATTTTTCCAAAAATCCCTGAATGAATCGATGAAGAAGGTAAGGCGCTAAAGTTGGTATAATTCCCAGTTTAATCACGCCACTGATGTCCCCCTTCAAATGGGAAACGAGTTCATAGATTCCTTTACTTTCAGAAACTACCCGTTTTGCCTGCTCAATAATCTGTGAACCGATTTCTGTGGTGATTACCGGCATTTTAGAACGGTCAAATAAAATTATTTCCAGTTCTTTTTCCAGTTTGCTCACTTGGGCGCTGAGGGTTGGCTGTGTCACAAAACACGATTCTGCTGCCTGTCCAAAGTGCCGGAACTTATCCACAGCGATGATATATTCAAGTTGTTGGATCGTCATTTTTTCAAAGGAAATTGGAAATAAAAACCGCTATTGAATTTCAATATCTGAAGTGGTTACAAATATAAAAATCTTTTTCTTTTTATTTAGATTTGATTTAAATAATGATTAATTTCGGGCCGACAAACAAAAATCATATGTTTAGAAATATCTTAAAATCTATCCTAATCGCCAGTTTTGGCATTATTTTGCTTTCCTGTGGTTCCTCTGGAGAAAAGGAGGAAATAGTCAATGTTTATACTCACAGACACTATGAGGCAGACCAAAAGCTTTTCGACATGTTTACCGAGGCTACTGGAATCAAAGTTAATGTTGTTTCGGCTTCTGCAGATGAATTGATCCAAAAACTGGAACTTGAAGGAGCCAATTCCCCAGCTGATGTTTTGATAACCGTTGATGCAGGACGTCTGCACCGTGCTGAATCAAAAGGTCTTTTTCAACCTGTTACTTCTGAAACTTTAAACAGCAATATCCCTTCAAAATTCCGCGATCCTGAAGGATATTGGTTCGGAATGACTTACAGAGCCAGAATCCTGGCTTATAGCAATGAACGTGTAAATCCGGAAGAACTTAGTACTTATGAGGCATTGGCAGAGGAAAAATGGAAGGGTAGAATTTTAACTAGAAGCTCTGAAAATATTTACAATCAGTCCCTTTTGGCTTCCATTATTGCAAATGATGGCAAAGAAGCGGCAGAACAATGGGCCGCTGCACTATTGGCAAATATGGCCAGAGAACCTAAGGGAAGTGACCGTGACCAGGTAAAAGCTGTGGCTGCAGGCGAAGGTGATGTAGCTATAGTCAATACTTATTATATCGGTATTATGCTCAATGATGCCAATGAGGAAGAAAGAAAAGCAGCAGAGAAAATCTCTATTTTCTTTCCAAACCAAGAGGATAGGGGAACCCACATCAACATTTCCGGAGCAGGGGTAACCAAATATGCACCAAATAAAGACAATGCGATTAAACTGCTTGAATTTCTTTCTACTAAAGAATCCCAGGAATTTTTGGCCAACATCAACTTTGAATATCCTGTCAATCCTAAAGCAGAATTTTCAGATTTACTGAAGCAATGGGGATCTTTTAAAGCAGATGACCTTAATCTTTCTGTACTGGGTGACAACAATAGTGATGCTGTGATTATCTTTGACAAAGTGGGATGGAAATAAGAGGAAAAATTGGAAGTTGTTAAAAGAAATTATTATTGGTGGAATAAGTGGACAGGTTACTCTCTGCTTATTTTATTGCTGGTAGCAACCCCCTTATTCACCATTTTCTTTAAATTATTTGATAATCCGGGAGGGAGTTGGTCACATATTGCCAACAACCTCCTTTTTGGATATTTTCAAAACACAATACTACTTTTGCTGGGGGTTGCCTGCTTTACTTTTTTATTGGGTGTAAGTACAGCATGGCTGGTTTCCAATTATGAATTTCCAGGCAGGAAATATTTTGAATGGCTGCTCATTCTGCCTTTGGGGTTTCCAGGGTATATCATGTCATATACTTATGTCGGCATTTTGGATTATACCGGTCCTTTGCAGGTCTTTCTTAGAAATACTTTTGAGATCAGTTTTAAAGGAAGCGTCATCGATATTATGAACCTTCCTGGGGCAATTTTTATTCTGTCCATTACTTTATTTCCTTATGTTTTTTTGATCAGCCGATCTTCCTTTGTGCAGCAATCCAAAACCTTACAGGAAGCTTCATATCTTTTAGGAACCAACAGGTTGAAAACATTCTTTAAAGTAGCACTTCCTATGGCCAGACCAGCTATAGTGGCTGGCATTGCATTGGCTTCCATGGAAGTGTTGAATGATTATGGAACAGTAAAATATTTTGGAGTCAATACCTTTACAACGGGAATTTTCAGGGCTTGGTTTTCACTCGGCGATTCTTCTACAGCTATCTATCTTGCGGCCATATTGATGGTTCTTGTATTTGTGATCCTTTACTTGGAATCATTGCAAAGGGGTCAAAGAAGATTTTCTTCCGTACATGGCACACGAAGGCCCACGGCAAGACTTCAACCCTCTTGGGGAAAAAAAATGGGTTATACGGCAATATGTACCCTGATTTTCCTTATCAGTTTCTTATTTCCTTTCCTGCAACTCATTCACTGGGTAAGTTTGACCTATTCCAAAGTCATCAATCAGGATTTTTTCATTCTTATCTACAGAAGTTTTGGTCTGGCGGCATTCAGTGGCATATTAATAGTTTGCTTCTCAGTAATATTACTGTATGCATTGCGCCTTAGTCCCTTCAAATGGGTCAAAAACATTACTAAAATTGCAACTTTGGGTTATGCTATCCCCGGTGCAGTAATTGCCGTTGGAGTCATGATACCATTTATTGCTTTGGACAAATGGATCTATGGCACTTTGATTACTTCCAAAACGGCAGGATTACTTTTCTCGGGAACCCTCTTTGCCCTGGTATTTGCCTATATCGTACGTTTTATGGCCGTAGGGTATAATCCTGTAGATGCCGGATTTCAAAAAATAGGAATCCATGTCAACGAAGCCAGTAGACTTTTGGGAATCAAGAGTACAAAGACATTATGGAAAATAGATCTTCCATTGATCAAGACCAGTCTGGTATCCGGTATTATCCTTGTCTTCGTAGATGTATTAAAAGAATTACCCTTAACTTTGATACTTCGTCCTTTCAACTATCAAACCCTTGCCACCAAAGCATTCGATATGGCAACCAATGAAATGATTGCAGAATCTGCAAATGCTGCTTTAATTATTATTCTTACAGGTATCATCCCCATAATCTTCCTAAACAGATTAATCAAATAGCAAGAAATTTTCCCATCGAATGAGTATTTTATCCCTTCTTCACGTCACTAAAAAATACCATCAAGAGCAGGAATTTGCCATCAATGATGTTTCCTTTGAAGTGGAAGAAGGAGAGATATTGGCTTTGGTGGGCGAAAGTGGTTCAGGTAAAACTACCTTGCTCCGGCTGATTGCAGGATTGGAACATCCCGATTCGGGAATGATTTCCCTTTCAGGCCAAATCATCGTAGAGGGAATAAAATCAGTGCCTGCCCATGAAAGAAAGGTAGGTATGGTTTTTCAGGATTATGCGCTTTTCCCCCATCTAACGATTTTGGAAAATGTTAAATTTGGGCTGAAGAAAGGGGATGCAGATCAAAAGGCCAAAGAAACGTTGAAATTGGTTGGACTGAATGAAGATTTCAAGAAATATCCACATCAGCTTTCGGGTGGACAACAACAAAGAGTGGCTTTAGCAAGGGCGATTGCACCTAATCCTAAGATACTCTTAATGGACGAACCCTTTAGTAACCTGGATGCCCTATTGAAAGACCAGGTAAGGGAGGAGATCCGTCAGATTATCAAAAAAACCGGAATTACCGCCATTTTTGTTACCCATGATACCAAAGATGCTTTATCTACCGCAGATAGAATAGCAATCCTGCATAAAGGATACCTCCAGCAAATCGACATTCCGAAAGTGCTGTATGAAAATCCTATTAATCCTTATGTGGCCAACTTTTTTGGAAAGCGGAATGAAATGACAGCCATCCCCAGTGAAGAAGGATTTTACACCACATTTGGTTTTATCAATGACCCCGAAGCTAAAAAATATACTTCCAAAGTGAAGTTACTTTTCAGACCTGAACATGGAGAAGTGGTACAGCGGGTTGGGCAGCAACTTACAGGAAAAATTGAAAAAATCTCCTATTTTGGAAGTCATCAGATGGTGAAATTGGCAGATGATGAGGGCAACCGCGTCATGATCCGAACCAATCCTGGAAGATCATTTGAGGGGTTGGAAAGGGCCAGTTTTTATCTTTGGAAATATGATGTAGAGGAGGCTTTTTAGGATTGACAGGGGAGAAATAATATTATTGTACTATGTACCAAGTAAAAAGTAAACAGATTCGGTACTTGAAAAGTAATATTTATTGAGTTTTATCTTACAGACCTAAGTTATAACTTGCTGTTAAACCCCTGCATATACAATCATTCCCAAACCGAGAATGAAGAGCAGGAACATCCCTGTTAGCAAGAGGTTAGTTCCTTTTGGAGCATTTTTGAATTCTCTCCATATAAAGACGCCCCAAAATGCCGCTACCATAGTAGCTCCCTGACCCAAACCATAAGAGATGGCGGGACCGGCTTTCTCAGCGGCAATAATGCTAAATGACATTCCCACACACCAGATAATCCCTCCCAGAATACCTACCAAGTGGACGGGAATGCCCCCTTTAAAATAATCCGACCCATAGAGCTTTGAGCCTTCGATAGGCTTTTTCATCAGTATAGTATTGAAAACAAAATTGCTCATCAGGATGCCTATTGAAAAAACAAATACCGCCCCATACGGTGTAAATTTTCCTAATTCAGGTCTGGAAAAATCCAAGGACATGGACTGTGCGACAAAAAAGTAGAAGAAAGACATCAAAAAACCGCCCACCATAGCCAGCATTAATCCCACTTTAGGATTTTTACGCTCGGTACCGGCCAACTTTTTGTAAGCCAGGGCATCCATGATAATAGCAATCACTACCAAGCTTACACCGGCAAACAATAAAATTGGATCCCCTTTCTGGGTAGAGAAATAATTGACAATTACCCCAAGCACCAAAGCCAATCCTATACCTACCGGAAAAGCCACAGACATACCGGCATAAGCTATGGCTGCGACAATCAGGATATTGGCCAGGTTAAAAATAACCCCACCGACAAATGCCAAAGCATAACTCTTTCGGTCAGCCTGAAAAAGATCCTCTGCAAAACTCCTTCCTTCTTCTCCCGTGCTGCCCAAGGTATAACCAAATAATAGTGCCAAAAGAACAATTCCAATCACATAATCCCAATAAAAGAGCTCAAAACGCCATTGGGTTCCTGCCAGTTTTTGGGTATTGGCCCAAGAACCCCAACAGAGCATGGTAATGATGCAAAATAGAACGGCAGTGGAATAGGATTCGATGATAAACATGAGGGTGATTATTTAGGGTCCACCAATTGATAATTTTTGAGGGTATGGTAAAAGTCCTGGATAACAGCATCCCTATCAAAGTTTTCCCAAAGCATAATTTTTCGGGAATTTTCCTGCCTTTCTATCCACTGATTATCTATCAGGATAGGAGCTGGAATCTCTCTTTTTTCACCCCAGGTAGGATTTTTCAAAATGGCTGCTGCTACCATATCAAACAAAGCCCTTGAAGGAGGGTCTCCATGGTAATCTATATGTTCGAATAGGCTGATGGCATAGTCGCCAAAATTGATAAATTCACCTCCATGCCTCCCTATGATGGGTGTATCAATCTGCGGACCCATTCCCGGCATTTTTTCATTGATTTCGGCTTGGGTAACCTTCACTGCATCAGTACCACTGGGTTCTCCATACCGTACCGTGACCATTTCAAATGGGACCTTGGTGTTCAGTACAAAATTCATGGAAACAGTATCGTTGTCCTGATTGTATTCCCCTGGTTTGGGATAGTTGGACCCCAACCAAACTACCCGCATTTTGGATGCAATAGTGGGGTCTTTTTCCAGTGCCAAAGCCACATTGGTCAATTTGCCCACAGCAAGTATAACCAACTCCTGATCATGTGGTCTATTGGCTTGTTCAATGATAAAGTCTACTCCTTCTTTTCCATCAAAATCCTGATTCTGAACGCTTGTCCGGATAGCTTCAAATGAACCATCTGCTCCTTTCAACAGGGGTATTTGTCCAAAACGCTGGCCAAGTTGCAAAATTCTCTTAGCTTCTTCATAATGCATATCAATGTTGCCTCCACTTTTGGTTGCATTGACGGTCACTCCTTCCAGGTCAAAAGTAGGGACATTGACCAATAAGTACATCAAAGCGAATTGATCATCCAGCTCATTATTGGCATCGGTATCATAAATCAAACGGACCTTGGGGGATGTTTCAGGAGCAGAAGTTTCCTCAGCCACTTTTTCTCCTGGCTGGCAGGAAAAAAGCAAAAGGGATGCAATGGGTAAAATAAGTTTCCTCATGGTTATGTATTTTTTTCGTTTAATAGCTTATCGGGCACTTATAATTACCCTTCGGTAACTCACTAAATAGGGCTCTCCCCGATCTTTTACTTCCAGGATTAAATGAATGTTTTTAGACCCCAAATCCTCGGGTATACTGAACTCCTGTACTGGACTTTGGGGATTGGAAATTTGAAATTCCCCTTCATAGGTGTCCGCCAAATCATACCGGAACCATTGAAAGCTGAGTGGATCTCCGTCTGGATCTTTAGAAGCATTTGCATCCAATTTAACTTTTTCCCCTGGTTTTACTTTGAGATTTATCGTTTCTTTGGAAGCATTTCCATTGACTAAAGCAAGGGGTTCTCTGTTCACTTCCCCAGGTTCCTTGGTGGACCAAAGAAGCCTGTTCTTGAAATTGTTCGTCACTGCCTCATCCCATCTACTTAGTTCCGTCTGTTCAATTCCGCAGGTATAATAGTAATTTTTTGGAAAGCCTTCTCCCATCTGCTGAAATCTTGACCCCCAACTTCCCTGGGTAGGATCAAGAGGATCATTCAAGCCAAAAACCGAACTCAAAAGGTAAAAAAATGAAGGGCTATCCCCCTCCCCCCCATTGTCATAAATTTCAGACATGGGGCCATGCCCATTGACATCTGAAGGCCCGATGGGTTTTTTCCAATTCGGATCCCGGCTCCAGACATAATGCCAAAAGTGGCCATTATCGTAAAGTACCATGCCCAGTTCAACAGGCTTTTCTCCATAAGTTGGAATGGCTGTCCCAAATTCCGCGCAGGTTTCCTCCTGCATTTTGACAAAGTCTGCAAAAAATTCAAATGAAATGTCCTGGAACAAAATCCCAAACAAGTTCAATTTGGGCAACAATTGCTGGAATTTTTCTTCCCCATGTTTTTCCCTAAAGCGATGAAGGGCCTGTACAAAAGTAATGGTACCTCCCCATGCCTGTATGAATATGGGCCTATCGTCTTCTTTTTCAAATACCCGGACCAAAAAATCACTTCCCTCTGAATCTTTGGGTTCCCCATGTGGCGTGAGTCCTTCCCCAATCCAATCATGATAATAGATGGAATCCCAGGAACTCGTAACATAACGATCAGCAATATTATTCGAGAATTCCAGGGTATTGGTAAGCCATATTATAGGAAGCGCACCCCTACCTTGTCTGGTAACGGCCATCAGGTCTTCATAAGATGGCAACCCAGGATCATGTTTGTGTAATTGGGGCAATTCTTCACGGTAAGCATGGAGAACAGACATGGCTTTGTTCCATGGACCGGGATCATCATGGATATAATCAGGCAATTGATTGGTAATGATTAGGGCTTCCAGATCAAAATAGGAACCATAGTACAAATACCGGATTAGGGAATTGCCATCATCATGGGTCATATCCGTGAGAATAACAGTCCGTATTTTTTCTGATGGGTGGTCTGTTTGTTCAGAATCGCTTGATTGGCAAGCCATAAAAAGCAGCACAACAGCAAGTGCAAAATGATTTAGGAAACAGGCTCTGATTGATTGTACAGGTAGCATTTCATCTTATTTTTTCAAGGTTGCCCACCATAAGGCCACCAAGGATTTTTATAATATGGGCTTTCTACTATTATTTCTTTTTGCTCAAACTTATAGGTTAGCCTTCCCTTGATCCAATGTTCCTGACCAAGTTCGGACTGAGAAAAAGCCCTGAAGTCAAAAGTCTCCGGGATTTCGCTATTTCGGGCCACAATTTTATTATTGATTATCCATTCAAATTGAATAATTTGGATTTTATCCGGCCCTCCCGAGACCAAAATTTTTTTAACCTCCCCGAAATTTCCAGAAAAATCAAGAACCAACTTTGGGGTTCCCGGACTACCGGTAATTTGGGCCAACAAATTAAAAAACCTGCTTTTTCTATCAGAGGAAATCTGCCAATTCACAGGAATACTTTGGTAACCAAGGTTATAATCATGGTTTTCTTCAGGAAGTCTAAAATCAAAATATCCCCAAGAAGTAAAGTTCTCCACACTTGCTACAAAATTGTTATCTCGTGTTTGCCAGCCTTGATCTGGATTCCTCCATGGAATATCATCTTCATTGTTTACCAGGGGTTTGGGAGAGTAGATGGATTTTGATCTTATTTCCTCAGAGATCTCCTGAATTCGTTCTGGGTTTTGGACCCCATTCCCATGTATTAATATAAAATCTGAGAGGGCTACTATTTCATCAAGTGGTACTTGGCCCCCTGCTAAAGAAGTGGAAACATAAAGCCTTTTTTCATTCCTGACTATTTCTTTGGCCAAACTGATTAATTCATGCACCCTATGACATTTAAGGATATCATGATCATAAGCAGGCACAGAGCATTCATTGTTGATTTCTATTAGGACATTGGAATAGCCTTTTTCTAAAACCCAAAGAACTGCATTTTTGACGGCGGTTTTTACCGCTTCTTCATCAATAAGTGACTGGTCTTCCCCAAAATAAAATAAACCCAAAATAACTACCATGCCAAGATCGTCAGCTTTGTCTATAATGCTTTCGGCCCGGTTCATGAAAGAATCCCTGAGTGATCCATCAGGATTAAAAGCTGAATTGTCCCATGGAAAACCTTTACAGTATCCATAGGGGCATCCCCCCTGAAGGTTGAGGGTAAAACCAAGAAGCCCATGTTCTTTCCAAGAAGGCATAGCCCGAATAAATTCTTCGGTATTTCTATCAGCATCCCATTTCTTGGTATCAGGATAGTTCCATTGTCCACTGGTTTTTTCATTGAGGTCATCAAAAATCCCCTGTACCATCCTGGAGTTGAACAATAATCCTTCAATTGGAAAAGATTTTCCACTGGACGAATTCCAAAATTGACCTTGATAGGTAGGTGTTCCATTGATCAGGAATTTATCCCCTTCTATACTTACCTTGGTTTTTCGGATAACCGAGTCATTTTTGATTTCATGTTTCCATGGGAATACAAAGGCAAATCCTGAACAAAGGAAAGCAATTAAAGAAATCCATATTTTTGATTTCATGTTTGCTGGTTTTAGTTTTTCAGAGAAAGCTCTTCTAAAGTAGGGATAGAAGACTGTGCCCCCATCCGCTGTACCGATAAAGTAGCTGCTTTTAGGGCAAATTGAACCGCCTTTTCAATGCTTTCCCCTTTTGCCAAAGCCACTGCCAGGGCCCCGTTGAAAGTATCTCCTGCTGCAGTACTATCCACCGCCTGTACTTTTTTAGTTGGGATTCTGCCTTTGAAACCTTCAGTATAGACAAAGGCGCCTCCTGCTCCTAAGGTGATAATTACATTTTGGACTCCCTTACCAAAAAGAGCCTTTGCAGCGGATTCTGCTGAATCATCATCTCTGATTTGTATACCGGTGAGCAATTCTGCCTCGGTTTCATTAGGTGTGATCATAAACAATCCTTCAAAAAAAGCCTCTGACAAATCCGTGGCGGGTGCAGGATTAAGAATCAAAGGTTTCCCTTTCTTTTTGGCCTTTTCAATACAGGATAATACAGTAGGCAAAGGTATTTCCAATTGGGTAAGAATGATAGCTGCATGCTCAAAATGGGAATCTGCAGCTTGAATGTCAACTGTGGATATGTGAGAATTAGCTCCGGGGGCAACGATAATGGTGTTTTCCCCAGAGCTGTCAACGGTAATCAAAGCAACTCCTGAGGGTTGATCTGGTATTTGCTTGATGAGTGATGTATCTATTCCTTCATTTTTGAAGTTTTCCAAATTAGTTTCACCAAACAAATCTTTCCCCAATTTGGAAATGAAACTGACCTCTCCCCCCACCCGGGCAGCAGCGACCGCTTGATTGGCCCCTTTTCCTCCTGGTATCAAAGAAAACTTACCTCCAATGATTGTTTCACCTGGTGAAGGAAAGTGATCAGATTGGATAACCATATCCATATTAGCACTTCCTATCACAAGAATTTTAGGTTTGTAGTCCATACCTCACAAATATTGATCAGGCCTTTTATCAAACTAAAGTCTGGGCAAACTGATTTTTAATATTTTAAATTTTTAACAAAGACTAAATTGAAGTAATATTATACTGATCTTTTCCAAAAGACACAAATATTTCATGCTTATGGGATGAATATTTCTTTTGGAGAAATGAACCTTAAACCCATTGTAACATGAAATTCAGTAATTATCGATTTTCCCGAAGAAAATTTCTGGGGACCTCTATACTTGGCGCGGCAGGACTTTCTTTAATACCAGGTCTTAGTACAGCAAATTCCCCAATATCATTAGAAGATATTCAACAGGTTAGGCTTGGATTTATCGGTGTGGGAAGACAGGCCATGGGAATTCTCAACGGTATGATGAGAATTCCCGGAGTGGAAGTTTTAGCCTGTGCAGATGTTTATGAAATCAAAAGGGAGAGATTCAAAAAAAGGGTTAACCGAATCAGTGGTGAACTGGGCAAACCTGCTCCTAAAATTGATGTATATTCCAATTACAAAGATCTTTTAGCAAGACCGGATATTGATGCAGTGGTCATTGCCTCTCCGGATCACTGGCATGCCCTTATGGCCATTGATGCCTGCAATGCCGGAAAGGATGTTTATTTGGAAAAACCTCTGACCCTGACAGTCAAAGAAGGTCAAGAATTGGTCAGGGCGGTCAGGAAAAACGGAGCAATCCTGGCTGTAGGCAGTCAGCAGCGCTCAGATGTGAATTTCCAGCATGCCGCCAGAATGGTACTCAAAGGAAGGATTGGTAAAGTGGAAAAAGTACTGGTTCATGTCGGTCAGCCAGAGCATCCAAGACCTTTTGATCTTGAAAAACAGGACATTCCCAAAGGTTTAGATTGGAAGGCCTGGCTGGGACCTTTACCTGAAATGCATTTCAATGAGCAGCTTAATCCCCCGATTTCCCTGGATCCTGAAGAAAATGAAAAGCTTTGGGGTGCTTGGAGATGGTTTAGGGAAACTGGAGGCGGTTATATGACCGATTGGGGCGCACATATGTTTGATATTGCCCAATGGGGATTAGGAATGGACAGAAGTGGTCCTGTTAAAGTCATTCCTGGAACAGGTGACAAACCTCTGACTTATCATTATGCCAATGGCGTGGAAATGGTAGTCGGGCCCTTTGATGAAGGCAGGCAAGGGGTGAAATTTTTGGGAGATAAAGGCTGGATCAAAGTTTCCCGAGGAAATTTTGATTCCTCTGATGAAAGTTTAAAACCCACTATGGAAAGGCCTAATTTAGGCTATCCCCCCCATTATTGGGACTTTATTGATTCAGTCATCAAAAGAAAGGATCCGATAGTACCTGTGGAAGTTGGGCACAGCACCTGTGTTGTCTGTACCATAGGCAATATTGCCAATGTTTTGGGAAGGCCACTGGATTGGGACCCTGTAAATCAGACATTCCCCAATGATTGGGAAGCCCAATCCAAATTGCATTACAATTACGAAAACGGTTATTCATTATAATACCTACTACTATGAACAAAAGAAGAGATTTCTTAAAAGCTTCAGGAGCCTTGGCCTTGACTTCCTTGCTTAAGCCTTCAAATATATTTGCCAACAGCCTTGCCAAAAAACCAATTGGTTTACAACTCTATTCTGTCCGGGAAGACATGAAAGAAGATCCTCAGGGAACCTTAAGGATGGTAGCCTCCATAGGATATAAAAGTTTGGAAGCGGCCAATTATGCAGATGGAAAAGTCTATGGAATGGAACCGGTATTTTTCAAAAACTATATTCAGGATTTGGGAATGAAATTGAGAAGTGCCCATGTGGGTGGTCCAAGAACTTATGATCCTGCCAAAAAAGAGGAGGCATTGGATTGGTGGAAAAAAGCAGCTGATGACCATAAGATTATGGGGGCAAAATACCTGATCAAACCTTCCATGCCGATTCCAACAACCTTGAAAGAACTGGATGTCTGGTGTGAGTATTATAATGCCATTGGGGAAATTACCAAAAAATCAGGCCTTCAATTTGGCTTTCATAACCATGCCCGTGAATTCGAGGCCATTGAAGGCAAGATTATGATGGATCACATGATTGCGTATACTGACCCCAAACTGGTCTGTTTTGAGCTGGACGTATATTGGGCTCAGAAAGGGGGGCAGGATCCAGTGGATTACCTCGAAAAGTATGCAGGACGTTTTCCTGTGGTACACATTAAGGATGAAGAAGAGATCGGTGCAAGTGGCACCTTGGACTTTAAGGCCATTTTTGAAGCAGCCTACAAACAGGGCATGAAAGACTATTTTGTTGAAGTGGAAAGATACAATTTTGAGCCCTTGGAAAGCGTCAAACAAAGTTTCGATTACCTCAATAAAGCCTCCTATGTAAAATAAGCCATTTAGAACCTTAGTGAAAGAGGAATTTCCAATGTTTTCGACCCAAACCACTCCAAGAAGAACCTTTATCAGACAATCTTTGGGCATTGGTTTGGGTGTTTTCTTCCTGCCTTCGGCTCTAAAAGCAAAATCCTTATTTTCTTTTGGTGCCTGTGATTGGTCTATAGGTCAAAGAGCTTCCCTCAATGCATTTGAAACCGCCAAGGCAATTGGACTGGATGGTATTCAGGTAAGTTTGGGAACTATCAAGGATAATATGCATCTTAGACTGGGAGACATGCAAGAAAAATATTTACAGGCATCTCGATCCACAAATGTAAAAATCGCAAGTTTGGCTATTGGAGAGCTAAATGAAGTTCCTTATAAATCAGAGGGTCAAACACAAGAATGGGTTCATGACAGTATTGACGTAGCCAATGCTTTGGGATGTAAAGTTGTGCTCCTTGCTTTTTTTGGTAAAGGGGATTTACGTGATGATCTGGAAGGCAAAAAAGAAGTGATACGAAAACTGAAGGAGTTAGCCCCAAAGGCCGAAAGGCAAAATGTTTATCTGGCCATAGAATCCTGGCTTTCTGCTGAGGAGCATTTGGATATCATTGAAAAAGTGGGCTCTTCCCATATTAAGGTCTATTATGACGTGGCCAATGCCACCAGCATGGGATACGATATTTTTCGTGAAATGCGCTTGTTAGGTACCGACTACATTTGTGAAGTGCATGCCAAAGAAAACGGGCATCTTTTGGGTAAGGGAGAAGTGGATTTTATAAAAGTAAGAAATGTGTTGGAGGAGATAGGTTACCGTGACTGGATCATCTTGGAAGGGGCTATTCCTAATGGAATGGAAATGTCAGAGGCCTACAGAAAAAATTTGAAATTCTTGCATCAAACTTTCAATGCATGAGACAACTATTTACCATAGTAATACCAGTGATGCTCTTCATAAATTGCACATCGCAAGAAGAAGAAGCTCCACTGTTATTTGTTCCTGATGATTTGGAAGTGATCCTTTGGTCAGAATCCCCGGATTTTTATAATCCTACCAATATAGATGTGGATGCAAAAGGAAGGGTATGGGTAACAGAGGCTGTGAATTACAGGGATTTCAGAAATGCTGAGGGCCATTTGGTCCATGAAGAGGGAGATAGGGTAATGATTTTGGAAGACAGCAATGGGGATGGAAAAGCAAACAGCTCAAAAATGTTTGTGCAGGACCCTGATTTACGGTCTCCGCTGGGATTGGCAGTGATAGGAAATCGTGTAATAGTTTCTTGTGCCCCTCATATCATTATCTATACCGATGAGAATGGGGATGATAGGCCAGACAAAAAAGAGATATTTCTAACGGGCTTTGGAGGTAGGGATCATGATCATGGTCTTCATGCAGGAGTTTTGGGCCCCGACGGAAAGTGGTATTTTATCGTCGGCAATGCAGGCCCCCATCAAGTGAAGGATAGGGATGGTTGGACCCTTCGTTCCGGAAGTGTATACAATGAATTCACCCCTTATGCTGAAGAGAACCTGCCCAATCAGGTAAGTGATGATGGAAAAGTGTATACAGGGGGTTTGGTTATTCGGGTGAATCAAGATGGTACGGGTATGCAGGTGATATCCCACAACTTCAGAAATGCCTATGAGGTAGCTGTAGATTCCTTTGGCAATATGTGGCAAAGCGACAATGATGATCAGACAGCCTCTTGCAGGACCACATGGCTAATGGAAGGAAGTAACGCGGGTTTTTTTAGTGCCACCGGAGAACGAACCTGGCAGGCAGACCGTAGGCCTGGACATACAGTGCCTATGGCACATTGGCATCAATATGACCCTGGGGTTTTGCCGGCAGGTGATATTTATGGTGCTGGATCTCCAACAGGCATAGTGAGATTAGAAGGAGATGAATTGGGAAAAGCCTACCAAGGCATGCTACTTAGTGCTGATGCAGGCAGAAATATTATTTTTGGCTATCACCCTACATTGCGAGGAGCGGGTTATCCACTTGAGGAGAGAACGGCCTTTATTTCATCCGTTAAGGTAGATAATACGAATTACATTTGGCATGAAGTCGAGGACGATCAAAGCAAGTGGTTTAGGCCCAGCGATATAGCCGTGGGAACGGAGGGTGCTTTGTATGTAGCAGATTGGTTTGACCCTATAGTGGGAGGCCATCAGATGATGGACAAAAAGGGGCATGGCAGAATATATAAAATACAGCCCGCGAATAAATCCCTTGAAAAACCCAAATTGGATTTTTCAAGCTTAGAGGGCCTGGTTCAGGCCTTTCAAAACCCAGCCATCCACGTGAGAGGATACGCAAGGGAAGGATTATTGGAGAAGGGCCAAGCTGCTATTCCAGCCCTATTACCTTTGTTGGAATCGTCAAATTCTTTTATTCAGGCGAGAACGATCTGGTTATTGGCCGAGTTGGGAGAAAAAGAAAAAATCCAAAAGTTTATAAACCATAATGACCCAGAATTGGCGCTTGCTGCATTCAGGGCATTGGGGAAGTTTGATGGAGACAATTTGTTGGACTATGCCCATTTTGCCTTAGAGGCAAAACATCCCGTTGTTATGGCAGAAGTGGCCATATCTTTAAGGGACTTGGCTTTGGACCAAAGTCGGGGTTTACTCTTCTCAATAGTAGGGGAATACGACGGGCATGATCCTTGGTTGCTTCATGCCTTGGGGATAGGTTTCGCCGCCCACAGGGAAAAGATTTATCCCGAGTTACTTAGGTATTTTGATGCCAATGAGTCTGAGACATGGCCCCAACCTTTGGCGAAATTGGTCTGGGAACTCCATCCTGCCGAGGCTGTGGATGACTTGGCTATTCGTATGGCCAAGCTTACAGGAAAAGAAAGGGAAGAAGCTATGACTTCTTTGGCATTTATCAATACTCCAAAAGCTGCTGCTGAAATGCGTAATTATTATGCCAATGTCTCAGGAGAGGAAAAATCCCAAGCGCAGTGGTGGCTTCATTTTAGAAAAACCAATGATTGGAAAGCCTATTTGGCGGACTGGGATTCCCCTCAAGATAACTTACCTAAGGTGGAACCTGAGGTATTGGTTTTTAAAGCAACATTGATGGACACATTGGCTGCAAAGGCAGATAGAGAAATGGCCATTCAAGCGCTGGCTTCCGAGATGCAGGGAAGGCTACACCTCACACAACTTGCAATCATGGGAAGGCTCTCCAAGCATGAAAAAGAAATGGCTGCAAAATGGTTGGAGGTTGAGAACAATTTGGCAAATAAGAGTCTGTTGGCCCATTATTTTCCCTTGGAACCACCCAAGTCACTGGACAGGAAGGAAGTGGAAAGAGCAAAAACAGCCTTAGGACAAGGGGAGACCTTGGCCATTCGGCATTGTGCGGTTTGTCATTCCATCGGGCAGGTAGAAAATGAGATTGGACCGGATTTACGACAGGTAAACCAAAAATTCAGTAAGACTGGCTTGATAGAAGCAATTCTGGAGCCTGATGCAGGTATAGGCTTTGGCTCAGAGACTTTCCTGATTGAATTGAACAACGGAACTATGCTTTATGGGATACTTCAATCCAGCGGCCCGGTGGTTACAGTATTAGAAAGTTCTGGTAGGAAATATCATATCCCCGCTGATATGATCAAAGGTAGGCGACAACTTCCCCACAGCTTAATGCCCAGTCCGGCTTGGATGGATATCTCGGAAAATGAGATAGCACAGATTGCAGCATATTTGATGGGAGGGTAAATTTATGATGAAAACTTTTCGTTTAAATAGATTCAAAACATGAAAAAACGAAGAGATTTCCTAAAACCATCAAAATAGACCCCTCTTGGGTTTCTTAACTTTCAAAAAATTAAAAGTCATTGAGATAAGATCACGATGGAAGTTTGGTAGAAGTTAAAAAGTGAAATTTAATTCTATAGTAAAGTATCAAACAGAGTTTCGAATTCCTTTATAAAGCACCCTTTATGAAAAAAGCTATGAAAAAAACTAAGTTATCCACATTAATGTTGCTTGCTGTCACCATGTTTTGGGCATGTGGACAAAATAGTAATGAAGGAAATGGGAATATCACCTCTGCAGGAGGTTTTGTCCCCAATCCACAGGAAATGTCAGAACAGCCTGTAGGCAAACTGGCTATAGGGGATAAAGCACCCTATTTCAGACTGCCCAATATTGATGGAAAGTATGTTTCCATTGATGACTTCTCAGACGCGGAAGTATTGGTCATTAATTTCACCTGCAACCATTGTCCCACGGCGCAGGCCTATGAGGAACGCTTTATCAACCTGGTGAATGAATATAAAAGTAAAGGAGTAGCTTTTATGGCCATTTCGCCCAATAGTCCCATTGGCATACTGCCGGAGGAACTGGGCTATACCGATCTGAGTGATGATTACCGGAGCATGCAGATCCGTTATGAGGACATGAAATATAATTTCCCTTATCTCTATGATGGGGACAAACATGAATATTCATTGGCTTATGGTCCAATTGCAACTCCCCATGTCTTTGTCTTTGATAAAGAAAGAAAACTGACTTATTCCGGGAGGTTGGATGCTTCTGAAAAACCGGGTACAGCCAATTCCGAGGACTTACGTTTGGCCATTGATAAAACATTGGTTGGCGAGCCTTTGGATCCGGATAAGGCAATTACCCCTGCTTTTGGTTGTTCTACCAAATGGGCCTGGAAAAACGAATACACCATCAAAACCAATGAAGAATGGAAGAAAAAACCTGTGGAATTGAATAAAATATCCACCACAGAATTGGCTGAGTTATTAAAAAATGAAAGCGATGAACTGTTGTTAGTGAATTTCTGGGCCACTTGGTGTGGGCCTTGTGTAGTGGAATACCCTGAATTTATTGAAATGTACCGTATGTATGGGGCCAGGGATTTCAGGTTTGTTTCTGTAAGCATGGACAATCCGGAACAGGAAGACAAAGTGTTGAAGTTTTTAAAAACTAAATATTCCGCTGTTCCTAACTATCTTATGGATACCGATGACAAATATGCCATCATAGATGTGGTCAAAAATGATTGGGATGGCAGCTTGCCAATCACTTTGTTGATTGAACCGGGAGGCAATGTAGCCTACAAAGTTCCTGGAGAAATCAACTCATTGGCTTTGAAAAAAGCGATTGTGGACCATCCTATGATAGGAAGGTATTATTGATTTCGGAATAAGTGTAATGTTGATTTCAAGTAGTATAATAATTCAATCGTCATGTTGAGCAAAGCGAAACATCTCTTTGATATTCAATAGGGAAAGCGAAAGAATTGGAAAATGGACGGATCAGGCCTGAAGGGCCGAAATGTGAAAACCCAGGGCATCGCCCTGGGGCAAAGCGGTAAATCTCCCCATGGAAGCGCTGAAAGTGCGGGATAAGTAGGAAAGCGAAAGGCAGATGTCGGAAGGATTAAGATAGATTCATCTTTTGTCCACTTTGTTCACTTTTGTGATTCGAAAAATTTCTACCATCAGGAAAAAATAATCCCTTTTTGTATTTCTTTATGTTTAAACATTGTCATTTAATCTAGATTTTCCTAAATTCAATTGTTCTCAATTGAATTTGATATGGAAAAAGAATCACTTTTAAGTCAGGATTTCGGATATAATTTTTATGTGGCCTCTCGGTTGATTACCCAGGCTTACCGTGAGCCATTGGAGGTAATTGGATTAACTTATCCGCAATATTTGGTGATGTTGGCATTATGGGAAGAGGATGGTCAGATGGTCTCCCGGATCGGAGACAAACTGCAATTGGATTCGGGTACGCTGACACCCCTGCTCAAACGTCTGGAGTCCCTCAATTTGGTCAAACGTGAAAGAAGTGAAGATGATGAAAGGAAGGTTGTCATCCAGTTAACCTATCCGGGGAAAACCCTTCAGAACAAAGCCCAATCTATACCAGAAAAGGTGCAAGATAAAATGGAAAAATGGCCGGATAGGGACAGATCAAGATTGAAAAGTTTAATGGGAAAGTTGATTGATGATTATTCCAATCAATGATTTAATGTGAATTTATTCAAAAAATTTCTTGATTGTTGTTGAAGTCATTTTTTGAATACATCATCAATGAATTTACCAAAAAAATCTCACTTAAAAACAGAATTTCAAAGGGTTTAAAACTTATCCACATTCTTTTCAGTCAAAAAACATATGCCTCAATTCGCTTAAAGGTAATTCCTCCAAAACTTCTCTTTTCGACGTCCCCTCTTCTTCATACCAAGATACCAGCCGGGCAAAACCTTCAGAAATCTCAATCCCTGTGATACTGTTGTCACTGAAGCAACAACAACCCGCATTGAAATAGGTGGGTTTATATTTTGGTTTTTCGGAAGAGGTCCCCTCGCATTGACTGGGATGCCTTTTGATTTTTTCTTCCAAATCCTCCACAACCGCTTTATCTCCGATTTTTAAAGCCTCTGCCAACCTTTCCCTTAAAGTCTGTATATGACTATAGGAATGGAAAATAGGTTGGTGCGTATGCCCTGTAATTAAAACCACATTTTCCTGTGCTTGACTCCATTCATACATCAATCTGTTATGTAGGGTCTTCTCGCCCTGGATTTTTGCCGGAGTATTGATGTTAATTTCCAAAAAAGATTGGAATGGTGCCCAGATATAGGAGACAAACCAAATCGAAAACTTATTACCATCCGATTTTCTATCCCCTTGGTGGCCATGTGTACAAAATACATCTATATATTTGCCATTTTCAAATTTCACCCGAATGACAATACCCCCATAGATATTGATCGCCTTTCCAAAAACCTGCCAGAGATACATTTTTGCGAAGGGATCAATTTTCCAAAATATATCATGATTGCCATAAATCTTATAAAATGCGTTTCTTTTGATGAATTTTTTCTCTGCTTCAAAAGTATCATGATTATGCTTCATGATGGAAAAAATATTGAATTTCCAGAATTCCTCTGAATCACCTAAATTGATATAATTGGCCTTTTTTTGCTCATAATAATCCAAGGCGGCCAGGTAGTTTTTTTCAGCATACCTGAACTCATCACTTTTTCCCCTATTGCCTTTATGGTGGTCAGAGAAAATAATCGTGGTTCCGCTTTTTAGGTCAATTTCATAGAGCGCTCCGTTTTTTGGTTCAGGGTTATCCACAATATCCTGATACAGTTCTGAGAGTCGCTGAAACACAAATTCTTTATCCGGTGATGAGGATACTTTTTTAGTTATCCACAATGTCGGTTTTCTCAAAAGGAAAATAATTGGGGCTTTAAGGATGGAAAAAAATCTACTGATCATTGTTCTTATTTGACTTTATCAAAGTATCCCTAATATACAAAAAGGTAGGAAGAAAGGTCTCTATACCATGTCCTACATTCTCAAAAACCTTGATCTCTTGTAGCTTGGAGAAACTGTCCACTGCATTCTTCGCTGATTTTTGGTAAGGGAAAAGCAGGTCTTTATCTCCCAAAAGCAAGTAAACAGGAACAGTTACCCCTGTGAGTTCCATACCCATATCATATGGTTTTTGGGTATTGTCTTTATAATTCCTAATAGCAAAAACTTCATAATCCACCAAAAGCTGTTCTGCTTCTTTTGAAAGAGAATGATGTGGATAACAAAGGATGGCTTGATATAAGAACTTCCGGACATTCTTTTCTGTGGGAGAAAAAATGGGGAGGAGGTTATAATACAGGTTTTTGAATCTTAAGGAAAATGGCTGAAGGCAGCCAGGATTAAGTAAAAAAACTGTGTGTATTCTTTCAGGACAGACCAGAGCCATTTTCATGCAGATCAGGCCACCGAAGGAAGCACCGGCAACAAAAACCTTGTCCAATTCCAGGTTATCCACAATTTCCTTAGCCCATGAGCCATAACCATTTCCTTTAATATCCGGGGTATTCCCATCACTGAGATTGGGAAGACCATTGGTTTCTACCAAAAAAATATTCACATGGTCAACCAAAGCATTGAGGTTTTTGTCCAGGTCCCAGAACAGAACCGTAGTTCTTGCGCCGGGAAAAACCAAAAGTGTTTCCTTTTTAGGATCAAAGTCCTTTAGGGTCCAAATTTGCGTTTTCCCCAAAGAAGTATGGATAACCTTTTCACCATATTTTCTCCCATTGGCCATTTCAAGCCTTTCGACCCAATTTCTAAACCATAGGTGGTCCTGTACAGGGTTTTTAAAGGAGGAGGTGCGGTGGATTTTCATGACTTTTAAAGCACAAAGAAAGTTACTGCAATTTTTGATGCTTTATCCAAAAATGAAAAAAATAAAGGGCTTTAAATTTCCATAAATGTAATGGGACTTACTTTAAGAATTGCTGCAGATTAAATACTTGACTTCCCATAGAATGGGAATATGCTTCTATCTAGTAATTTACAAATTGTAAATTACCATTGATCATTCATTAAAGGATAACCAAAACATTTCCCTTGATTTAAAAAAACCATTTTTACTTTGTGGATAAAGTTTTGGGAATAATTAAAAATCAATTCAGGGTTGGTATTGCTATAAACCCTTTGTTGTAAAGGTCTTTTACCAGCTCTCTGGAAAAACGATCAAATAGGTTATTGGATAAAGACCGCCTTCTGTTCTGCCCGTCCATATCATTGAACCTTCCGTTGATAATCGCATTGAAGTTTTCCTCATCCCAATGGTAAAACACATTTTCTGAATCCGTGATCAAGAGCAAAAGTTTTTCATACCGGATCGAATTATCCACCAATTTATGGGAACTTACGCGGGCAGAGATACAGGATTGCATTAATAGCACAAAAAGAGAAAGGATCAAAAATTTCTTCATGGTAAGGTATACTGATTTTTTAGGTGTGGGGTTGTGGGTTTTGAAAAATAAAAACCCGATAATATTTAACTTACCGATACTTCCTTTTTTCGGGTATGACCCCTCTAACTCCTCCTTCTGGATCATCCATATCTCCTGCAAACCTTGGAATTAAATGAATATGCACATGGGGGATGGTTTGACCAGCTTTTTCTCCAATGTTGATTCCCACATTAAATCCATCCGGATTAAAAAGATTTTGAAGATGGATTTTAATATGGTTAAGCACAAAAAACAAAGCTATTTGTTCTTTTAAGCTTAAATCAAAAAAGTTTTCCACATGTCTTTTTGGAATAATCAAAGCATGGCCATTTCCAACTGGATATTTGTCATAAATAGCATAAACTGATGCCGATTCTGCAATCAATTCCATATCCTTCGAAGGGTTACAAAAAATACACGACTGACCATCTTCATGAATCAGATGATTAATATGTTGATATTCATAAATTTCACAGTTTTCATTTCGAAAAACAGATTGAAATGGAAGTATCACGTTACATTGATAAGTGGGTTTTTGGTGTATTTTGTGGGTTCTGAAACCTGATTTTTTCACATCCCTTCTGACAGAAAAATAGGCTATTCCTCCTGGTTTTAATATTTGCGAAATTTCCAGCAAAACCTTGGTTTGTTCTTCCAGCATCAACACATTCAGAACATAAAAACAGATGATGGTATCAAATTTACCTTGTGGATAAGTTGGAAAATAATGCCTGTCATACCCTTGAATATCCAAACCCTTGGATTGGAGAATTTCCACATCCTTTCCAAAACCACAACCAAAATCTAGGATCTTTCCCCTAAGCAACGCCTTATCCAAAAGCAATCTTGCTGGATAAGAAAGTTTTTCTCTTTCTTTAGCAGTGAGATGGGAAAACTCATTTTTCATGATTTAGCTAAAGATTGAAACCCATTATTAATTGCCATTAAAACCATTGGATTAAAAGTTTTTCTGAATTTTTCTTTTTCAAATGATTCTGATAATTTTTGTATATCCTGGACACCTTGGAAGATATCTAAGTATTCAAAAAGGTAATTTGATTTGGGGTCTTTTATTGAAACAATTTCAATGGCCTTTCTATGAATTTCATAAAAATCATCAAAGAAGTCTTCTAATACGGGTATTTTGTCACTTTTGGTGGAGTTGAATGATGAATCGGCCGGTACAAGATTCCAAATAAGATCATGACAAACATATCTGTGGGGAATAAAATGTTCGACCACGTAATTTGACTTATTTAGATTTTCGCCAGTATAAATACACTTCATTGTTCCTACTTCATCAAAGAAAAGATTCCAAAAGTTCTTCCTTTGATTGGTTAATGGGCTTCTTGAAGGAGGCTTTATAAGTTTACTTGGAACATCAGGTAAGCCAGGATTCCTTTTTTGTAAGAAAATGGCGAGATTCCAAAAGCAAAAGTCTCTTAAAAAGCGTATATTTTGGATTAGGTAAGGTATCCAACTCGAGTTTATTTCAACATGATTTGGGTAAAGTGCATATAAACAATCATTTTCAAAGCCTTGAGACCTAGAGTATATTCTTGATATCAATTTTTCTCCTTTTAACCAGGGAGCTAAAAACCAATGCGGAACTTGATTATTAAAATGATTCAGTGTCTTTTGAGTTTCTTGATTTTGAGATTGAACTAACTTTTCTACAATTACACTTTTATGTTCCTCAATGGAGATATTTTCAATTCGTTTTATATTTTCTACTGCTCTATGAATCACATCCTGCTTACCAAAAGAAACCTGAAAATAATTCACTGTATACCAAGGTATGGCTACCATCCGAGCGAAGAGGTCTCTTTTTTCAATTATCCTTTTTTCACCATTAAGACAATCTAGAATACTCAAAAACCAATAGTACTTATAGGTAGCAGATGTGCTATCAAAACAAGAAGCTAATAGATGAGTAGGAAGGTTTGAATCCTTAGGAAATTCCATTGTTCATTTTCATTTCTCTGAAAATACTAATTGCCAAACCATTCCCCAACCCCACAACTAATTTTAATCGGATAATTTTAAGAAAAAAAATAACCTATTGCCTGTAGCGCCTTTAGCCCTTTTATTCGTCTTATGTGAAATACCAAGACCATGAAAAAAACACTGAACCTTCTATTTATTCTTCCGTTCCTTTTTTCCTCAGCTTTTATGTGTGAAACTGTACAATCTGAACCTGAGGTGTTATTGGCCAAAGACTGCTTTGATAGCAGTAAGATAAGGGAAGATATCATGTGTCCAGCCATCTATCAACCCGTCTGTGGCTGCGATGGAAAAACCTACGGCAATGCCTGTGAGGCCGGTGCCAAAGGTATTTTGAAGTTTGAAGAAGGGGCCTGTGGGGAATAAAGGCATTTTCCCCAGATAACGCTACCTCTCCTGGCACATTTGCAGGAGGAGAAGGGCCAATATCATGGATTATTAACAGATCAACTTCTCCTGGCTATGGGCGCAGCAATGCAGTTTTCAGGAATATCAAATGCATCGGTAAGTGCCAGGGCATTTTTCCTGATTTCCCAACAGAGTTGATTGACTTCTTTTCTGATCGCTTTGGTTTTGACACCTTCCATATACCCTTGTTCCAGGTACCAAGCGCTATTTTTTTCTATCGTATGCAAAGCATACAACTGGCAAAGTTGGGTCAGCGCATCCTGCACACCTTTGTCGGCAACTTCTCTTACTGCTTTTTGGAATTCTTCCAAGATGATCCTTTCAATATAAGCCTGCCCCACATTGACCAAATGGTGCTGTACTACATTGAAGGCATCAAAGGAATCCATTCCACTGTCAATATGCCTTTTGATCCTTTGGGCTGCACTCGACAGGATCGCTCTCTCCCTGTATCTAAAGGCATTCAGGTGGAAGTCCATGTCCAATAGATGGGCCTGATCCGTATTTCTTACAATCAAGGGATTCTTTTCCGTGATCGAGGTCGTAGCCTGACTGACCACATAATTGAAGATGGTAAACAAGTTCATGTCACCAAATTCCTGCCTGAATTCCGTCAGTCTATTTTTAGCGACCAACTGCATCAAGACTACATTATCTCCTTCGAAAGTGGTATATACATCTGTATCATTTTTGAGGGAATCGATTCTGTTTTCTGAGAGGTATCCTTTACCCCCACAGGCTTCCCGGCATTCCTGCAACGTCGCTGTGGTAAACCAGGTCGTATAGGCCTTTAATCCCGCTGCCAATGCCTCAATCTCCTGGGCATCTTCCTCCGTTCTGTTCAAAAACCGCTCAGTGAGGTAGCGCAAAGCAAAGTGGAGTGCATAACTGCTTGCCAATGGCGGCATCAATCTCCTTTGATGCATTCTGTAATTCAAGATAGGCACCTCTTCGCCTCCTTCAGGACCAAACTGCCTGCGCTTTTCCCCATGTCGGATAGCAATGGTCAACCCTGTTTTGGAAGCAGATAGGGCAGACCTTGGTATCCCTATCCTTCCGCCCACCAAAGTACCGAGCATAGTAAAAAATCTCCTGTTGTCAGAACTGATGGGGCTTTCAAATTCACCTGCTTCATTGACAAAGGAGAACCTGTCCAGCATGTTTTCCTTTGGAATTTCTACCTGATCAAAGTATATCACACCATTGTCAACCCCATTTAGTCCCATCTTCCGGCCACAGTCTTCTATGCTTACACCGGGCTCCATATTACCTTGGGCATCTCTTAGGGGAACAATGAAAGCATTTACCCCAAAGTCCTCTCCATCAATCATCAGCTTGGCAAAAACCGTTGCCATTTGACCGTGCATGGCAGCATTACCGATGTATTCCTTTCTGGCATCCGGATTGGGGGTATGGATGGTGAAGGTCTTTTTGCTGTGATTGTAGGTGGCCGTAGTCTCCAAGCCTCTCACATTGGACCCGTGTCCGGTTTCCGTCATGGCAAAGCAACCGGGCAATTTTAGACTGCCCACATCTTTGAGGTATTTTTGATGGTGTTTGTCCGTACCAAGAAAAAAGATACTCATACCCCATAGTCCAAACTGCACCCCAAATTTGATGACCATACTCAGGTCATGGTAAGAGAGGGTTTCCATGATAGTAAAGTAACCCTCCATGTCTTGCTTACCTCCAGCGAATTTGGGAAAAGCCCATGCCCCAAAGCCCTGCCTGGCAAGTTCCTGACACCAAACCAGCGTTTGTTCCCGCTGTTCCTTTAGGCTGTCAAACTCCCTGTAAGCAAAAGTTGGATCAGCAATGATGGTTTTTACTTTTCGGATCAGCTCTGCTTGGTTGCCATCCAGAATTTTGGCCATCTCATTGATGTAAAAATTTTGTTCCGCTATATGGCTTGTGGTAATAGTCTGATGACCTGATTTGAAAGCATAGCCGGCTTCCTTTCCTAGGAGACCGAGTGAACGTTCGGTATTCTGAAAATCAAGTATCGTTTTTTGGCTGAATGCTAGCTTTGGATCATACTTACGGACAAGCGCCATTCCTATGCTGCTGAGACTTTCCAGTTCTTTGATTTCCAAAGACCTGATCTCTTTTCGGATCGCTTTAAGGGCTTTGGGCTTGGGAGGTTGTGTGGGGTTCAATTTCTCCAGAAGCCAAGCCTTTTCTTCAATATCCAACCATTCCTGCCGCTCTATCAACCCTTCCATTTCTTTGATTTCAGTGGGTGTCAGGATACTATCTGCCCAGAGTGTATAGTAAAGTGGAAGAAAAATATGGAGCTTAGGATTGTGATGGATAAAATCTGAATGGATCATATGGAATTAGTTGGTTTCATAGGGTATACTCAGTAGTGATATTTAAGGTTCAAAATCAAAATGCAGGATTGCCTTTGGCTTTATCCTTAATTAACCAGACTATTTATTAAATCTGTTTCGTATTTTCTTTAAATAGCACCAACTCCGGTAGTAGCACCAACACATCCTTTTCGGTCTCCGGATTGTGCCAATAGACCAGCCAGTTGACGGATACCTGCTGCACGTTATAGCCTTTTTCCATATACTGGGCAAAGCATTGCTGGAATGCCAGAGAAAATCGAAGAACAGCCTGACCCTGATCATTCAAGCAGTCATTTCCTTCCAAACTTAACAGGTCCCCGGTCCTTAGGCGGTGAATAAGCTTTTGTCTGAAGGCACAAAAACCCAAATTGATATCCTTCAAGCCCAACTGTAGAAGCAAAGGTCCATGATCTTCCTCAAGGGCCGGGACTTCAGTTCTTTCCATGGCTTCTGCGGTGATGCCATCCAAATAATTACCGCGATAATGAATAGAAAGTAAGGACTTGGCCCGAGTCATCCCCACATACAAAAGGCGGCGCTCTTGGTCATCCCTGCAATCGGATTGGTTAAGCATCATATACACCTGGTCAAACTCTTTGCCCTTGGCTTTATGAATGGTAGAAACCAAAGCAGTACCATATTCCTGATCAGCAAAATCCTCTATACTGGATTCCCGGATAAACTCTTCCAGATCCGTACGGTACTTAGTTTTGGGAAAGATCTGTTCAAAATCATCCAACATGCGCTTGACAAGATCCCATTTGTTGCTATGGCCAAAAGCAGTTTCCAGCTGCTGCCTCGATCTTTTCCATTTTTCTTCAGGGATGGTATATTGACCCGGTCCGAGAGAAAGGGAATTGAAGAAAAATCGGATTTCAAAGAGTTGCAGCAAATGGAATTGCTCATGGCTTTGAATCAGCTTGGCGGAAATGTTTTTTTGCAAAAGTCGACTTAAAATACTTAAAGCTTCCTCATTGGTCCTGCATAAAATTCCTATTATACCCTTAAGAGTTGAGGACAAAAAATCATCCATTAGGGCAGACAAAAGAAATGGGCCCCGGTGTTTGTAAAAACGCAAGGAACCTAATCCTGAATCATGGGCCATAATGGGGTTTGTTTTCAATCTCTGGCTTATGGTTGCCGCCCATTGATTTGAGAAATCGACCAGATTGGATTTGCTCCTATAATTTTCCACCAACTCATATTTCTGGGCCCCCTTTTCTTTGATGAATTTTTCAAGGTATACTGAGCTGGAACCCCGGAATTCATAGATGTTCTGGTCATCGTCTCCCACGGCAATGACCCGCATGTCCTCATTTTGTTCCATCAATGCCTCTATTAAGGCAAATTCTTGACTGCTGATATCCTGTGCCTCATCAATCACCAAAACGGTGCGTGTAACCTCCTTAGGATCAGTTTTATTTTCCCTGATCATTTGGGTGGCCTGTTCGATAACATCATCGGTTTTTTCCAGACTACCCACCTTTCCAACAATTTCAAAACAATAACCATGAAAGGTTTTGATATCCACAAATAGGGCAGCATTTCCTATCAGGTCCATCAAGCGTTTTTTGAATTCCGTGGCCGCAGCCCTGGAGAAGGTCAACATCAGCAACTGCTCTTGTTTCACATCTTCCATCAACAGGAGCGCAGCCAGTTTGTGGACAAGTATCCTGGTTTTTCCACTTCCCGGCCCAGCGGCCACAACAATATTCCTGGAATTTTGATCATTGATGATCTTCAGTTGGGCTGGAGATAACTCCCCAAAAAGCTTCCTGAATTTGGCAGGAGTAATGTTACGGCTGATTTCCTTTTGGCGGTTGCCCTTGAAATATTTATTGAGAAAAGCCGCGTAATTCATCTGGAAGTAATCCTCTACAAATTGTAGGGCGTCCCGATAGTCTGAAATCATCTTTTTGGCATATTCCCCAACAATGTGGATCTGCTGCACCTTGTTTTCATAAAACCGTTCCAGCTTCTGGTAATCTTCCTGCTTGTAACGGGCCTTATTGTCTCTTTCGGTACGTTCTATGGTCAGGCGGTTGTAGAGTACCAAAAATCCACCTTCAATTTTAAGGGCATCCATCCTGGAAAGGTAGAAAAGAGCATCCTCCACATCAGCGGGTGTACAACTTCTTTCAAAAAGACCTGCTTCAGCCTCGTATGCCTCTTTTAGTTCGAGTACCGAAAAATCCACAGGCATTTCCCCCGAAAACAATGGTAAGTCAGGTGCCGCCAAAGCTGCCTTTCGAAATAGATAATCCACAATAAATCGGGCCAAATCATGCCTTTTGCGGAATTTTTCTTTCAGCACTTCTGTGGATAAGTTGGCTTTTAGCTCCACATGGTTTTTGGAGGAGGCAGAAAATTGCTTGCTGACCCAGTTTTTGATGGACCAGTAATTGATCACAGTTCGTATTTTGGCAGGCGTTATGCCCTTTAAGCCTTCCAGTGCGGCACCTTCATTAAGGCTTTTTATCTGGAAAATTCTAGCTTCAGCGTTGATTTGGCCCAAGAGGTAATTTTCCAACAAACCGATGTTTTCCACAATATCCATGGGCTTTTGAATAGCATCTGATCTTCGGATATATGCCTGCAGGTCTTTGGAATCGGCCAGGATTTTTTCCTCTCTCAGCAAGTGAATTATTTCAATGACCTCTTCTTTGACCATGGCCAGGTGGTCAGCGATATAGTCAATCCTTGCCTCAGCCTCATCTTCAAGGTTTTTCTCTCGGCTTTTGGAGGAAAAAAGTTTTTTGATGATTCGGACTGCCTGAATCTTTTGTTGTTGGGAAAATTTGGATGAAGTTTCGATTTTTTGGATTGCCTCCTGGGCATTGTTTACCTGAATGCTGCTGGCAAAGATTTTGGGCATGTTTTGTCCACGCTTGAGGTATCCGGCATCTTCCAGGGCGGCTATGGCCGTAGTTACCCGGGTTTCAATTTCCCGAATGGAATCGTCCCAACCTGCCTGACGGGCAATTTCCAGGGCGGAATTGCTTATCTGACTTCTGTAACGGGTGAGATTTTTGATCGCTTTCCAGACCTGTTGGATTTCTTTGAGGGTAATTTTGGTTTGATTCAAAAGGATAAAATGCTTGCTGAGATCTTCTTCATCAAAGAGGACAAAACACTCCGCTTCGATATTTTCATCCCTTCCTGCACGTCCGGCTTCCTGTACATAGTTTTCCAGGGAATCTGAGATTTCATAATGCACCACCAAACCCACATCCTTTTTATCCACTCCCATGCCAAAAGCAGAGGTGGCCACCATGGTATTTACTTCTCCTGCAATAAAAGCGTCCTGGTTTTGGCTTTTTTCAGTTTTGTCCATCTTGCCATGGTAGGCACGTGCAGGAATACCGTCTTTATTCAGCCTTTGCGCTAAGTCAAATGCTTTCCTTGTTCTGGAAACATAGATGATGCTGGGACAGTCCTTCGCTTCCAACAAATCACGCAGTGCCGCATACTTTTCCTCCTCTTTGTTCCTTTCGACCACTTCAAAACGCAGGTTGGTCCTGGAAACTCCCGTCCGGAAGATTTCCAGGTTGAGGGAAAGCTTTTCGCGGAAGTAATTGCGGATATCCTCTATGACTTTTTGCTTGGCAGTGGCTGTAAAGCAGGAGACCGGGATGGGTTCAGAAAGGTTTTTGGTGTCTTGAAGCTTTCGGATAAAATCTGCAATGTAGAGGTAATCAATCCTGAAATCCTGTCCCCAGGAAGAAAAGCAATGCGCTTCATCGATCACTACCCGATTGATTTTCCGTCCAAGGAGGAGCTTTTCAATGGTTTTGGAGCGCAATGATTCCGGTGAAATGTAGAGAAGGGATGCCGAACCTTCTTCCACTCTTTCAAAAGACTTGGACCTTTCGATGAGGTCCAAAAGTCCATTGATGGTAACGGCCTCTGTGATGCCCATCTTTTCCAGGTTATCCACTTGGTCCTTCATCAAGGATTGCAAGGGTGAAATGACAAGGGTAAGAGCTTTTTCTCTTTCTCCCGCCATAAGGGCCGGCAACTGAAAAGTGATGGATTTTCCACCTCCTGTGGGAAAGATGCACAAAAGCGATTTGCCATCCACTGCCGCTTTAACAGCCTTTTCCTGCAAAGGCTCATTTTCATATGTTCTGAATTGTTCAAAGCCAAAAATCCTCTTCAATCCAGCATGGATGTCAAATGCTTTGGAGCAATATGCACAGCCGGTAAGGCAGGGTCTTCCCCTTAGCAAGGTCATCAACCTGTCCGTAGCGGGAAAGCGTTGCAATACCCAGGGAGGGGTAATGCTAAACCTGTCCCCGCCCTGAATCAAAGAAAGCGCATAGGCAAGGGCAATAGGCTGTTGTCGCGAAAACTTATCCATATCTACATGGCTACATATTTTTCCTGAAAAATGACTGTGAATAAGTTTTGGGAGGTCTTCTGCAAAATGGTCAAATTCTAAGAACTCGAAAAACCCTTTAAAGGCTTCGGCCTGAGCCAGTAGGCCATAGAAAATTTTCTGCAAATCTGAATCTAAATCCAAAAAAGCGCTCAGCTCATCGTAGAAAAGGTCTTTGGCTTTGATGGCATCGTTGAGCGGATTGCTGAGACTGTCGCTCTGAAGCTTGTCATCTTTTACCAGATGGTGATAAGGCTTCTTGGGAAAAAGCAGTGGAGATAAAAACAAAGTATCGATGACAGCAGCGAACAGAATCCCTTTTTTCTGGAGAAGGGGGAGGTCATGTCCCAAAAGATTATGCCCACATACAAAGGGAGGGCTGCCTAAAAACTCTTCAAATTTTTTAAGGTTGGTGCCATGAAAAGTACTTCCGTCGGTCTTCACAGCACCGAAATCTAACAATTTTCCACTTTGAGGGTCTGCCTCAAGGTCTAAAAAACAAATTTTTTGGTTAAACTCCTTCATCCTTGCTTTATAATATCCTTGATCAACGGCAAGAATATTTACTGTTTACACAATTATATTTAATTTAGATAAAACATTTAAAATCCCAACCTCCTCTCATGAATAAATTAGTTTACTTCTTGTTCTGTTTAACGCTATTTTCCATTGGCTGTGAATCAAAAAACCATTCTTATAAGCCCAACTCCTCCATCGAAATCCTTGATCCAGCGGCTTTAAGCCTAATAAATCCGGATGCCAAACAACAAATTCTGGCGGAAGGATTCGACTGGACTGAAGGACCACTTTGGGTGGAAGACCTCAATGCCTTACTGTTAACCGATATACCCAAAAATGCCATCTACAAAGTCACAAAAAATGGTGAACTAAATCTTTATTTGAATCCTTCAGGCTATACAGGAGATCAAGCAAGAGGCGGAGAGGTGGGAGCAAACGGCCTAATTTTAAATTCTAAGGGGTTTTTGGTGCTTTGTCAACATGGAGATCGCAGAATGGCCCAAATGACGAGCGATGTGGATAACCCAAAACCGGAGTTTTTGACCCTTGCGGATAACTACCAGGGAAAGCGGCTCAACAGCCCCAATGATGCAGTGTATGACTGGCTGGGAAACCTGTATTTTACCGACCCACCTTATGGTCTTGAGTTCAATATGGATGACCCAAAAAAGGAACTCGACTTCCAGGGAATCTACTGTCTCAAAACCGATGGGGAACTGGTACTTTTAGACAGCATCAGCCGTCCCAATGGCATCACCTTCAGTCCGGATCAAAGCAAATTGTTGGTGGCCAACTCCGATCCCCAACAAGCGGTTTGGTACCATTACGATATTGTTGAACCTGGAGTCGTTACAAACAAGCAATTGTTTTTTGACGCCACGGAATGGGTTGGAAAAGAAGGTTTCTTTGGTTTACCGGATGGAATGAAAATGCACAGTTCTGGAAATTTGTTTGCCACCGGACCAGGTGGTGTATGGATATTTGATCCTATAGGAAAACCACTCGCCAGAATCCTTACCGGGGAAGCCACTTCCAATTGTGCTTTGTCACCAGATGAAAAAACCTTATTTATGACTGCGGATAATTATGTGTTGGAATTAGAATTGAAATAGATAGAAATGATGGCTAGTGGATATTAATAGATCTTGATAGATATTGGGATATTGAAATAGGTTGAAATAAGTAGAAATATTGGATAGGAGATATTGATTGATATTAGTGGATATTGGAAGATATTAGGATATTGAAATAGGTAGAAATAAGTCGAAATAAATAGAAATATTGGTTGGGAGATATTAAAAAAATAGGTGGATATTGATGGATATTGGGTGTAGGGAAATATTTAGAAATAAATTGATATAGGTAGAGATATTGATGGATATTGGATATTGGTTGCAATAGAATGGTAATTAGAAAAGCAGACATTGATAAAGACTATGATGGGGTTTGGGAGATTTTTTTGCATGTGATTTCCGGAGGAGATGTATTTTCATTTGAACCGGATACCCCTAAGGCTGATCTGAAAAAACTCTGGTTTGCAGACAAAATGGATACTTATGTGGCTGTGGATAACTTAGGCAAAATCGTTGGAAGCTATTATGTCAAACCGAATCAACCCGGTTTGGGCAGCCATATCGCCAATGCAGGGTATATGGTACATCCTGATGCTAAGGGAACAGGGATCGGAAAACTATTATGCCAACATTCCATTGATTTTGCAAGAGAAAAAGGATACTTGGGCATGCAGTTTAACATGGTAGTCAGTACCAATGAGGCTGCGGTCTGGCTGTGGAAAAGTTTTGGTTTCTCCATCATCGGCACCATTCCCCAAGCATTCAGGCATCAAAGATTGGGATTGGTGGATGCCTACATTATGTACAAAAACTTATAAGCAGATAAAACTCTGTATCCATCCCCTTTCCTTAGCCCCAAAAGTGAAAAAAAGAATTTCCTTTAAAAAAATTAACCTATGGGTCAGCTGAGCGCTGACCCATAGGTTAACAATCCTAATTCACAGTCACATTGACCACATTGTCATCGGGTATTCTGTCAATAAGTTTGTTGTATGGGTCAATTCCTGCTTTCACGGGAACACCTCCCTGTACTTTTATCTGAAGCTTGGTTTCACCGGGAGTTATTTTGTGCTTTTGAATATATAGCGGATTAGTCCGGTTTCGCCCATTTTCATCTTTATCCTCCGCGGCAAAAATCCCGATATCCAGATAATCCCCATCATAAATAGCCGGTGTTTCCCGTCCAAGGCTGTCGGCATACAATTTCTGAGAGGAAAGCATCAAGGTGACCAAATACTCCTCCTCTCCGGTCTTTTCAGCCGAAGCCTCTGCCACTTTATTTTCATAAAGGGTAATTTTATGCCAGGTATCATCCAAGAAATAATGAAGAGAATCTGGTGTGTGGTCAGTCAGATACCTGAGTAAATCAGAACTGCCTGCAAAAGGAGGGGTTTCTTTCAATCCAAACTCTCCTGCAAATCCCTTCAAAGCCGAATCAATAGCCTCATCTCCTATATAATCTCTTAAAGCATAAAGTACCAATGCTCCTTTTTGATACCAAATATACCCCCTGTCTGCATTGATGAAGGCATTCTCTTTTTTGTTTTCATTGGACCTGCCTGTCAAATAGCGGTCAAGTTCATCCTTCAGGAAACGCTTCATATTGTCTTTCCCATAAGCCCTTTCGGTCAATATCAAAGCTGAATATTCAGCCAAAGCTTCGGAAATCAAATTAGACCCTCGGGTATAGTTAGGTGCAATCTGATGACCCCACCACTGATGGGCCAACTCATGGGCAGTCACAAAATACACATAATCAAAGCTGTTTGGATCACTGAAATCAGCTACCCAACCGAAACTTTCAGAAAAAGGAACGGTATTGGGAAAAGACTGGGCAAAACCTGCATACCTCGGGAATTCCAAAATCCTCATTTGCCGGAACTGGAAAGGACTGTATTTTTCAGAAAAATATACCAGCCCATCTTTATATGCTGCCAAACCCCTGTCGAGATTATAGGTATGCCTCGGATGGTGATAAATTTCAATGGCTACTTTTTTGCCATCCGGCAATGCTACCTCATCCAACAGCACTTCATAATCGGCTGATACTATAGAAAAGAAATACTGAATAGGCGTGTCCTGTACATAATGGAAATACCTTCTTCCATTT
Source organism: Shivajiella indica (assembly GCF_042683085.1). NCBI lineage: Bacteria > Pseudomonadati > Bacteroidota > Cytophagia > Cytophagales > Cyclobacteriaceae > Shivajiella > Shivajiella indica. The sequence continues at coordinate 200,591 of NZ_JBHUIV010000034.1, forward strand.
TCTGTCCATTCCTTCTGCAAATATCCCGGCACTACTGCAATTTGATCGGGAGAAGTACTAACCACCGCTTCAAAATTTACAAAATCAGCATCCTGAGAGAATAACAAATTCCGCAATCCAAAAGGATCATCATGTTTTGGAAGATCTGTATCCTTAGGGCCCAAATCATATTTTCTCCTGGTTTCATCCGAACTCAGCTCGAGGGATTCATTATAACCGAAGCTTGGCAAGAATGCACTGGTAAAGGTCCCGTTGTGGACAAGGTCCCTTCCATATCCTGAATTGGGAAAGCCTTTATTAATCAGATTGGCCAAAACCTGAATCTTCAAAGTGTCCCCAGGCTGCATAGTCTGAGGCAAAGGAAGGATTTTATACCAATACTTCTGCTCATATTTATTTAAAATATCAAATTTCCGCTTGTCATAACTCAAGGGAAATCTATATTCCATTACCTTTCCATCAAGTATTATGTCAAAATTGGAAAGCGAAGTGGAATGCATATGCAGGGAATCAATGGGACTGTCTGTTTTATTTACAATTGTCAAGTCCAATTTGAAATCTGCTTTCCTTTCTTCCGGATAAACATCTGCTGTCAAAAATACCGAAACAACTTTAGGCTGTGGTATAAACTGATAATGCTTCAATTGTTTCTCGTAATCGGCACTTCTTTTTTCACTCTCCCGAATAGTCAGGTACCCATTATCATACACTACTGATTGATAAATGAAAGCACCTGAACCCAATGCTATTAAAAGAAAAACCAAAGACAGTTTGACAACGGGGGAACTCAATCGCTGTTTTGCAATTCTCCACCTGCTTGAAAAATTTGTCTCTGAACCACGGGTAAAGAAAATACTGAAAAACAAGACCAAAAACAGTCCAAAAGCAGTCCAATACAGGTTAAACCAAAATAAGGATTTACCAAAATGACCCAAGCCATTCATATCTGACCAAATGTAGCCCGGCTTGTAAGAGAACTTAAACATGGTAAAATTGACCTTGGCCAAATCCAATACCAGACCAATCACTACCCACACGGCAATGCTTGCAGCATGACCGGCAAATTTATTATTGAAAATCAGGTGTACCGCAAATACCAACATTACCATTTGCAGGTAGTCCGGATAGGTGATCAACAAGCTATCTATCAAATAGATATCAAAGTCAAACAAAAAATACCCCTTCAATATTTGCACTATAATTCCTACCGGAATGGGAATAATGGCCAAAATGAAAGTAACAGCAGCCATTGCCAAAAATTTGGAAGTCAACATCACACTATCTTTCACCGGAAAAGTATCACTGATAATCGCATAGCCCGAGGATTGGCTTCTGTGGATGGATTCTCCGGTAAAGAAAACGATGATGATAAATACAAAAAGGTTGTAGTCAAATCCTTTGAATTCCATCAAAAAACTGGTAACTGGGAAATTGGATACACTGTAAAGTGTATTGCCAACCCAGAAATCCAATGCCAGGAAGATGGCGCCACCAAGTAAGATAGACCTGAAATAAATATCTTTGAGAATATTACTTACTTCAATTCTACTTAAGGCTACTAAACTTAACCATTGATATTTTCGGGAAAAATCCGGGAAAACCCTGACTTGGGAAGGTGCTTCATACTTCTCCTCTTTTTCTGATTTTTTAGCGCCTTTAATTCTTTCCTGAAAGAAATAAGTAAAACTAAACTTCCAATAAGCTGCCACAAAAAACAGCAAACCCGCCAAAGACCAAATCACTCTATTCAACAACAGGTTGCCCTGAAGCGGTAGTATAAATGTATTTTGCTCAAAAGGAGTCAGGTATCTCGTTTCGTAATTGAAGGTATTCAGGGCAAAAGGGTCGAGCAGCTGAACCAGGTCTTTGTTTTCTATATCCTGTGCCAAAAAACTGGAAAATAAATAAGCAATAAACAATACAATTCCTCCGGAATAAATGGATTTGATATTTCTTGTAAAAATAATCAGGGCAAAGAAAAGCGTCCCTGCAATCCACATATTGGGCAGCACCAAAATCAGCCAAGGTTGTATATAATTGATCAAAACATGCGGCCCATAGCGCCCAGCTTCTGTCCAACCGGTAGCAGCACCAATTAGACTACCGAAATACATTCCGAACATGACGCCTGTGGTGATAAACAAGAGTACCACAAAAGAACCCCAAAACCGGCCCATAAAATATGCTGCTTTAGTAAGGGGATAACTGAACATAAACGTTCCTGTTTTGTGTTCCAAGTCCCTGTAAATCGGGACACCCATGATAGCAGATGCCAGTAAAACCCCAAAAATAGATATGATAGATTGGAGTGACGCAATCACATATGGAGAGTTATGATAGACTTTCTCTGAAGCAGGTGTAAAGCCTCCTCCAAACAACAAAAACGCAATGGCTAATAACATCCCGAAATAGGCATAAGTCGCCGGCCTGGAAAACCTATACCGGATTTCAAATTTGAAAATATTCCAAAAATCCTGCATGGCCTATAAAGTTATGGGGTCCACTTTTTGAGAAATGTAACTGAAATACACGTCCTCCAAGTTGGTGACTGCCGGTACAAAACCGCTTCCGGGTTCTGTTTCGCTTTTGATCCTTAGACTCAATTTCCCTTCTTTCAACTGGGTAGAAATAACATCAAACTGACCCTTATATTGGGAAAGGTTTTCTTTGGCAATACTTTTTTGGTAAATCTGACCTTCCAACTCTTTGATACCATCAGAGGGCTTTCCTTGCATCAGTACTTCACCCAGGCAAATAATAGCCATTTGTGAGCAAAGTGTACTAACGTCCTCCACAATGTGGGTGGATAGAATAACGATGGTATTTTCTCCCAATTCGCTCAATAAATTGTAAAACCTGTTCCTTTCCGAAGGATCCAATCCGGCTGTAGGTTCATCCACAATAATCAGTGAAGGATTTCCTGCCAAAGCCTGTGCTATTCCAAATCTTTGTCTCATACCTCCAGAAAATGTACCCAAGGCCTTTTTTCTATCCTTATATAAGTTGACTTTGTTCAAAAGGGAATTCACCAGGTCTTTTCTTTCAGATTTATTGATCACACCTTTCATTTGTGCAATATGGTCCAGCATGACTTCTGCTGTTATTCTTGGATATAGGCCAAAATCCTGAGGTAGGTAGCCCAGTATTTCACGAAGGCCCTGTTTGTCATGTAAAACATCGAGCTCGTCCAAGAATACAGATCCTGAATCTGCATCCTGAAGGGTAGCGATGGTTCGCATCAAGGTAGATTTGCCGGCACCATTAGGGCCTAAAAGACCGAACATCCCCTGTTTGATATGAAGGGAAATATCATTCAGTGCTTTGACTCCATTGGGATAAGTCTTAGAAAGATTTTGGATTATAAGTTCCATATTGTATTGGTTGTGGTGGGAAAAACAATTAATAAGAACTAAAATATAGGGAGATTTACCTTTAAAACTGAAAATTATCCGTTTATTTTCATTTTTACATATTTAAATTTTGTTAAAGTGGTTTATACGATTAGCCCAAAGGAATTAAGTTTATCGTGGATAACTCTGCCTCCTAAATGAAAAAAAGGCCTTTGAGAGTACGAAAGTACACCCAAAGGCCTTTTTGTAAACATTTTTCTAGCTAAAGACAGTATCTATCAATTTCGCGAAACTTATTTCAATTTATTTCGCTTTAGCTTATTTCAATCATTGAATATCACTGTCTGTTTTTTACGTATTTCTCCAACCACTCATTTTGCTCCCATAGGGTATGCAAAATAGATTCCTTGGCCGAATAACCATGGCTTTCGTGCGGTAAGAAAACCAATCGGGTGGTTGCGCCATGACCTTTCAAAGCATTGTAATACCGCTCCGACTGAATGGGGAATGTTCCTGAATTGTTATCTGCCTCACCGTGAATCAACAATATTGGCGTCTTCACTTTGTTGGCATTCATAAATGGTGACATGGTATTGTACACATCGGGTGCTTCCCAGTAAGTTCTTTGCTCATACTGGAATCCAAATGGAGTTAGGGTCCTGTTGTAGGCACCACTCCTTGCAATGCCGGCTGCAAACAAATCAGAGTAGGACAACAAATTTGCCGTCATAAAGGCTCCATAAGAATGACCTCCAACCGCAACCCTGTTACGGTCACCAATGCCGGCTTCAACAATATAGTCAATGGCTGCTTCTGCATTGGCCACCAATTGCTCCACAAAGAAATCATTCGGCTCTTCATCCCCCTCTCCTACTATGGGCATTTCTGTCTGATCCATAATCGCATAACCTTGAGTAACCCAATAGATTGGAGAGCCCCAGCTCAAGCGGGTGAACTGATATTTAGAACCCCTTACCTGTGCAGCTACTGCAGCAGATTTATATTCTCTTGGATAAGCCCACATCAAAACTGGCAATCTCCCATCTTTCGCAGGATCATAACCTTCAGGGGTATACACTACTGCCGATAGGTCCAATCCATCTTTTCTCTTATATTTTACCAATTGTTTATTGATCCCTTTGATAGATTCATAAGGATGGACAAATTGGGTCACTTGGATAGGAGCAATCCTTTTTCTGGTATTGACAAGCCAATAGTTAGGTTGGATATCCGTACTTTCTTTCAAAGTAACAAACTCAGTGGCATTTGCATCCAACACTTTAACTACCCTTTCATAATAAGGTGCCTGCGATCTCCAGAGTATTTTTTCCGTTTTGGTTTTGGTATTGAATGCAGAAAGGTAAGGCATGCTTCCTTCCGGACTTCCTCCTTCAGAAGTCATGAAAACCTCGTCCCCTTTTCTTAGCAAAACACTTCTTCCCAAAGTATTCGTAGTGAATACAGGGTTTCCTGGATCATTATAAATATCGTCTGAAGAACGCTCAATGATCAACTCTCCTTTTTCTCCGGGTTTGGAAGGATTTATTTTGGATACCCTCTGCTGTCTACTGGCAAACCATCCTTCGTTCAGCAAAGCAAAGTTGTCATCAGACCAATAAATACCCCGGAAACGGTAACCAATCCCGGCCAATTTGGTGGGCTCATCCAAAAAGGGAGCTTCAAGAGAATAAATAATCTCTCTTTCTTCCATCTGAACTTTTGGATCTCCTCCATCCTGAGCCTCTACCCAATATAAAGTAGCCGGTTTATCCGCTCTCCAATTGATAGATCTTGGGCCGGTAACTGTAGCATCAAATCCTGTCGGTCGCACTTCATCCAAAGGAATGCGGGCAAGGGTTTTCACATGATTGCCATTGATATCCCAAATTTCTACATCATAGGGGAAACGGGAAGCGGGTACCAGGTAGGAAAAAGGCTTTTGAACCAATTCAACGGTAATAAACTGTCCATTGGGGGAAAGATCAATGGATTTAATCATTCCTGATTTTCCAATGGCTTTTTGGTTTCCATCCAAGCTGACAAGCATCACTTGGGAATCCATGAAATATTCTAACAAGGCCTCGTCATAAGGGTTGGTCAGTAGATCCTGATAAGTTCTGGAGGGGGCTGCATTCCCGGAAGTTTCCTGCACGGTAGGTCCGTTTGGTGCTTGAGGCGCCTTGGGCATATCTCCTCTTTTGGGGTTGATGGCCGTAAAAAGTATTTGGTTATCTGGTGTCCAGGTAATTCCGGTACCATAAACCGCATTTACAATTTCATCTGTTAATTTTTTGGCCACCATTGTGGATAAATCAACCACCCAAAGGCTGATGCCTGTATTGGAGGTATTGGTCAGGGCAACATATTTCTCATCCCTGGATAAAGAGAAGTTGCCCAGCCTTGGATTGGACGGCAAACCTTTGATCTGTTGCTCCAAACCGCCTCGGGTATTTTTGAGTACCACATTTTGGAAAGAACTGCTTCGGCTTGGACCATTGGTGGCAGGATTGATACGGATACCACCGATTCTTAATTCCGGCTGGGCCAGTTCTTCAATAGATGGATTGCCCGCTCTTTCGAGAACAAGCATAAAATCACCAGACCGGCTAAAGCTAACCAAGGGAGTAGGAGATGCATTTACCAGATCTGTAATTTCTTTAGGTGGGGTTTGATAACTGAGGGATTCCTGTGCTTGTCCCGAAAAGGGCATCGACAATAAAATCAGGATAAAAAGCCCTCTCAATGAGTATAACTTTTTCATATTATTTGTGATAGAAACTTAGTTTTTTGAAATTAATAGAATCTACTTATTAATAAGCAGATTTTTGGCTGTTTGGTTTGATAAACTGCTTAATGGTCGAAATAAAAAAGTATGATTTCAGCTATGAAAATTAGAAATGGTCGACAATGGAGCTTCTCCTTTGAAAACCATCTAAATTTAGTGGTTCCTTAAAAAAGTTTATTTTGAACCACAATAGTGACAAAAGGAGCACAAAAGGCGGACATCCGTTGACCGCTTCCTTTAATTGAGATCCCGCTTTTATTGACTTTGGGAACTTTTGTGGTTCGGAAAAAAATAAAGGAAAAGCTGATTCAGTGAATCCCCAGACCAATAAAAAGTCCCTAATAAACCAACCACAATAGTGACAAAAGGAGCACAAAAGACGGACATCAGTTGACCGCTTCCTTTACTTGAGATCCCGCTTTTATTGACTTGGTGAACTTTTGCGGTTTGGAAAAAAATGAAAGGAAAAGCTGATTCAGTGAATCCCCAGACCAATAAAAAGTCCCTAATAAACCAACCACAATAGGGACAAAAGGAGCACAAAAGACGGACATCAGTTGACCGCTTCCTTTACTTGAGATCCCGCTTTTATTGACTTGGTGAACTTTTGCGGTTTGGAAAAAAATGAAAGGAAACATGATTCAGTGAATCCCCAGACCAATATAAAGTCCCAAATAAACCAACCACAATAGGGACAAAAGGAGCACAAAAGGCGGACTTCCGTTGACCGCTTCCTTTACTTGAGATCCCACTTTTGTTGACTTGGTGAACTTTTGTGGTTCGGAAAAAAATAAAGGAAAAGCTGATTCAGTGAATCCCCAGACCAATAAAAAGTCCCTAATAAACCAACCACAATAGTGACAAAAGGAGCACAAAAGACGGACATCCGTTGACCGCTTCCTTTACTTGAGATTCCGCTTTTATTGACTTTGGGAACTTTTGCGGTTCGGAAAAAAATGAAAGGAAACCTGATTCAGTGAATCCCCAGACCAATAAAAAGTCCCTAATAAACCAACTACAATAGTGACAAAAGGAGCACAAAAGACGGACATCCATTGACCGCTTCCTTTAATTGAGATCCCGCTTTTATTGACTTTGGGAACTTTTGTGGTTCGAAAAATTCTACAATTCTAAAAAAATTACTGACATTTTTGATTTGGTAATTGGTAATTGGTAATTGGTAATTGGTAATTAAAAAAGGAGCCTTTTAAGCTCCTTTTTAATTTCTAGAATTTATCTTTTTACTTTCCTTGCTGACCGATGGCAATCATCGCACACCTGAATCCAATGTGGTTGGTAGCAGAATCCTGATGCATAAATCTTCTGGTACCAGGTGCCAACCAATAGGTAACATCTCTCCAAGATCCACCTTTGTAAACCCTAAACTCATCGGTAATCATGGTAGTACCATAAGTTTCTTCCTCATCAAACACACCATCTTTTCTCAATGGGTTCAAGTCATCAAAATCTTGGTAAGAAAGTGGTCTATATACGTCATTCACCCATTCATTTACATTGCCGGCCATATTATAGAGCCCAAAATCGTTTGGTGGATAATCGTATACGTTGGCAGGAATGATATCTCCGTCATTGGAAACTGAACCTGCAATACCGGCATAGTCACCTCTACCTCTCTTAAAGTTACCCAAGAAGTCTCCTTGTCTACCTTTTCTTTTGATATTATATGGATTTCTTACCCCTCTTCCATCCCAAGGATAAATCCTACCTTGTTCTTGGTTTTCGTCCATATATTGAGTTCCGATCATTGCTTTGGCGGCATATTCCCATTCTGCTTCACTAGGAAGACGGTATTCAGGAAGGGAAACACCTCTTTCAATTAATTGATTTTTATTGAGAGTAGAGTCAATTTTGTTTTTCTCTCTCATCAATTCACTGACATATTCTGTCCTCCACTTTGCATAGACAGAGGCCTGAGTCCAGCTTACTCCGGCAACAGGATAAAAATTGAATCCAGGAAATCTATAATAGTAGGTATCATACACATCATTGTATGATAAGGATCCAGCCCATACTGATTCGGCAGGTTCCAATTTCAAAATAGAGTCTGCGCTTACTTTCTTTCTCATGTTGAAGATAAACTCCCTGTAGTCATTGTTAGTGATTTCAGTTTCATCCATATAGAAAGAAGCGATGGTAACAGTTCTTTCCACATTGTCTCTGAAGGCCATGACATCCTGTTCTTGAGAACCTAATACGGCTCTACCCCCCTGAATATATTTCAAGTTGGGACCTATAATCTGTTTGGCTACCCTGGTGACATAAAAGTTGGTAGTGTCTTTGTCACTTAAGCTGTAAGAAGCTCCTGTGGTAGGGCTGACCTTACCTGGCTTAGCGGCTGTTCTTCTACCATAGCCGGTCTGTTTGTTACACGATGAAAGGATGGCGCCGCCAACAATCAGCAAAGTTGCTGCAATCATTCGTAAATTACTTTTTCCAAAAACCATTGAACAATACTGTTTTTAGTACAAAATTAGAACGCTAATATATAATCAATAATATCTTATTTCAATAAAATTTTTTATGCCGCATAATCTTAAAAACAGCATTTTGGCCGATTTTCTCGAAATAATACAAATTTTGATTTCGGAAAAGCAATTATCAGGCCATATATTTTTTTGAAATTTTTTTAATTTTTTATCTCTTCAAGCCATTTTTTGGCCTTTTGAATACTTTTTACTTCGGAAATGGTCAGAATAAGCCTGTTCTTGACCTCTTTGATTTTACAGAATTTTGGTTGGGTCTGGATAAAACGAAGAACTTGTCCAAAAATTTCAGACTTATAGTAACTTTCTTTTGAAGAAGGAACAAAATAGCACTTCATCTGTTCATTTTTCAGGAGAAGTTTTTCAAAACCAAGCTTTTCTGCCAACCATCGAAGCCGCACGGTTTCAAATAAATCGTTGACGACCTCAGGTATAGGGCCAAATCTGTCCTGCACAGATTTCGCAAAAGATTGAAGTTCCTCTTCCTTTTTGATATTGTCCAATTTGGAATACAGATTCAGTCTTTCTGAGATATTAGACACATAAGACTCAGGGATTAACAATTCAAAATCAGTTTCAATCACACAATCCTGCACCAAGACTTCCACTTTTTCTTTGAGATCCACTTCAAAAAGTGCCGCAAATTCGTTTTCCTTAAGCTCCTGTACCGCTTCATCCAAAATCTTATGGTACATTTCAAATCCAAGATCAGTGATAAAACCACTTTGTTCCGCCCCCAAAAGGTTGCCTGCCCCTCTGATATCCAAATCTCTCATCGCCACTTTAAACCCGTCACCTAAATCTGAAAACTCTTCCAAAGTCTGTAATCTTTTTCTTGCCTCTGGTGTCAAACCTGAAGTTGGGGTAGTCAAAAGGTAACAAAATGCTTTTTTATTGCTCCTTCCGACCCTGCCCCGCATTTGGTGCAGGTCACTCAAACCAAACATATGCGCCCTGTTGATGATGATGGTGTTGGCATTGGGTATATCCAATCCAGATTCAATAATGTTTGTGGAAACCAATACATCATATTCCCCTTCGATGAACTTGACCATTATTTTTTCCAGTTTCTTACCGTCCATTTGGCCGTGGGCACCTGCAACCCTTGCATCCGGAACCAATCGAAGGATCAAATTGGCAATGGAATCAATCTCACCAACCCGGTTATGCACAAAAAACACCTGGCCGCCCCTTTTCAATTCGTAAGCCACCGCATCCCGGATAATTTCTTCCTGAAAAGTGTGAATTTCAGTTGTCACCGGTTGCCTGTTGGGAGGAGGTGTGGCAATTACGGACAAATCCCTGGCCCCCATTAGGGAAAAATGAAGGGTCCTGGGAATTGGCGTGGCAGTTAAGGTCAGCACGTCCACATTGAATTTCAGCTCCTTCAATTGATCTTTGACCTTAACCCCAAACTTTTGTTCTTCATCAATAACCAACAAACCCAAGTCTTTGAATTTAATGTCCTTATTGACTATCCTGTGGGTTCCCACAAGGATGTCAATTTCACCAGAACTGACCTGTTGGACAATATCTTTGATTTCTTTGGCAGACCGGAAACGGTTTATATATTCGACCTTTACAGGAAAATCGTTCAACCTATCCTTAAAAGTCTGAAAGTGTTGCATAGCAAGGATAGTGGTAGGTACCAATATGGCTACCTGTTTCCTATCATTCACCGCTTTGAAAGCTGCACGGATGGCTACTTCGGTTTTTCCAAAACCAACATCTCCACAGATCAATCGGTCCATGGGGTATGATTTTTCCATATCTGATTTCACATCAGCGGTAGCGGCTGCCTGGTCTGGGGTATCCTCAAACACAAATGAACTTTCCAATTCCACCTGTAAGACAGAATCAGGAGAAAACTTAAATCCGGGAGCACTTCTTCTTTTGGCATACAAGGCAATCAGTTCTTTGGCTATATCCTTGACCTTGCTTTTGACTTTTCTCTTTTTGTTTTCCCATTCAGGTGATCCTAGTTTGGACATCACCGGCAATGTGCCTTCCTGTCCGGAATACTTGGATATTTTATGGAGAGAATGGATATTGACATACAACAGATCATCATCCCTGAAGACCAGTCGGACTGCTTCCTGCAATTTTCCCCCGACATCCACTTTTTCCAGGCCAGCAAACCTCCCCACACCATAATCTATATGCACCACGAAATCTCCTGGCTGCAAGGTCCTGAGTTCTCTAAGAGTCAAGGCTTTGCTCTTACTGGCCTTCTGTTTGGTCTTATACCGGTGAAACCGCTCAAAAATCTGATGGTCCGTATAACAGGCGATTTGAAGATTCTTATCCACAAAGCCTTCCCTTAACCCAATCAGCAAAGACTGTACTTTCAAGGTGGGGTCCAGTTCATGGAAAATATTTTCTAATCTATTGATCTGCTTATCACTTTCTGAACATATAATATTCAGCCAGCCTTTTTTTTCGTTAGAAACCAAATTCTCCACCAGCAATTCAAAATTCTTGTTAAAGGAAGGCTGGGGCTGGGAATCAAATTGGAATACCTGGGCATCTTTTAAATAAAACTTATGCCCAAATTCAATTTTCCTGAAGGTTTCGGTTTTTTTCAAAAAAGTCTCCGCATTATCAAACAGATCATGGGGATTGATCAACAACTTTTTTGTTTCGGTGGAATTTACAATCTGATGAAACTGCCTTACAGCTTTTTCAAAGTTTTCATCTATACTGTCCAGTGTAAACTGGTAATCCTTAAACCAAAGACTCGTCCCTTCTGGTAAGAATTCCAAAAAAGATTGTCTTACTTCCTGAAGCAGTTTGGTCTGAACATTTGGAATAATGCTGATAGATGGGATATTGTCTACCGACAATTGTGATTCCGGATCAAATGTTCTAATACTTTCAATTTCCTTTCCAAATAATTCCAACCGAAAAGGAAGGTCATTTGCATAGGAAAAGATATCCACAATTCCTCCTCTGATTGAGAACTGTCCCGGTTCGTATACAAAATCAGTTTTTTCAAAATCATAAGTGGCCAATAATTCGGAAATGAATTCCAGGTCTACTTTTTCTCCAACTTTCGCAGTGAATGTATTATCTCTAAGGGCCCTTTTGTTGATTACTTTTTCGTAGAGTGCTTCCGCATAGGTGACTATAATCTCGCTCTTTTTTTCCTTTACTAAAATCTTATTCAGAATTTCGGCGCGCATGAGGATATTGGCATTTTCTACCTCATCATATTGATAGGGCCTCTTGTAACTGGACGGAAAGAAAAGGATTTCCCGATCAGTAATCAGTTCCTGAAGATCATTGTTCAGGTAGGCTGCTTCTTCTTTGTCGTGCGCAATGATAAGATGATGACCCCCTACCTTATTAAAAACCGTACTGAATAAAATTAGATCGAGACTACCGGACAGGCCCTTGATCTGAAAATAATTATTTCCACTTTTGGTAAAGCTCTCAGATACATTATTTAAAAAAGGATCGTTTTGGTAAAGGGATAAGAAGTCTGATTTTTTCAATGTTTCGGGCGGTAATCTTTGAATGAGAATGCAAAGTTAGGAAAATGATTTATTTTCCCCTTTTGAATTTGATCAGTAAAATGTTAATAAAATTGGTGAACCTAGCTGACTTAAAAATGTTAATAGATTGGTTAGATAATTCCCTATGCAAAAAATCAAAGAACCCTGGTTTCAAAAAATAGAGAAAATGCACCCCTATCAGACCCTTATGTATTTGGGAATGTTTGGTAGTGGTCTGATTTTCCTGTTTATGACCTTGGCTTTTTTGGGCTCAGAAACCGGAAATATGGAAGGTATAGGTTTTAAAATGCCAAAGTCCTTTATTTTAAGTACTTTAATCATCTTGATTAGCGGATATACAGCCTCTAAAATGCTTCTTCATTTTAAAGAGGAAAAGATCAAAAAGCTGAAAGATAGCATGTTGATCACTTTTTTTCTGGGGTTGTGTTTCACCCTTCTCCAATTTCTCGGCTGGAAAGAATTGACTTTAATGGGAGTAGATTTTAAAGGCCTTCCCAGTGGAAGCTTTCTTTATGTGTTAAGTGGCATACATATTTTCCATTTAATCGGAGCCATGGTTTTTTCGATCCTGATGGTTTACAAGTACCATAAAACTGAAAAAGATGAAATCCAGCATTTATTGGTCCTTACGAATCCTTATGAAAAAATGCGGATTCAGCTGTTTACCACTTATTGGCACTTTATGGACCTGATCTGGATTGTACTTTTTTTGATTTTTGTAATAAGATTTTAAAAATTACTTTGTTATTTTAAACTTAAGTAAGTTTTACACTAGGGATTTTAAATATGTCAGAAAACAGATATGAAATCAATATTGATCCGGACTGGATCAAAAAGTATGCTGGAAAGATAGTACTGGGCTTTTTATTGCTGATTGCATTGGTAACCAGCACCAAAACAGTTGGGCCGGAAGAAGAGGGTGTCGTCGTACAGTTGGGCAAATATAACAGGACGGTACAACCGGGCCTGAATTTTATTCTTCCATTTTGGTTTGAAAACATGTATAAAATACCTGTTCAAAGGCAATTGAAGCAAGAGTTTGGATTTCGGACACGTAGTGCCGGACAGCAGACCGAATATTCCAAAAGCAGCTTTGGAGATGAAAGCATGATGTTAACGGGAGATCTGAACCTAACGGATGTAGAATGGGTAGTGCAATATAGAATTGTGGACTCATACAAGTACCTTTTCAGGGTAAGAAATGCAGAAAAAACCTTAAGAGACATGTCTGAAGCTGCTATGCGGAAAATAGTCGGAGATAGAACGGTCAATGAGGTTCTTACTGTGGGTAGACAGGAAGTGGCGAGCAGTGTAGAAGTACTTTTACAGCAAATGTGTGATGAATATGAAAATGGCGTCAGGATAGACCAGGTGGTACTTCAGGATGTGAACCCCCCTGAACCGGTCAAGCCCTCTTTCAATGCAGTCAATGAGGCCCAACAGGAAAGAGAAACATTGATCAACCAGGCAGAAGCGGAATATAACCGAGTAATTCCAAGAGCAAGAGGAGAAGCTGAGGAAACAATACAATTAGCAGAAGCTTATTTGTTGAACAGGGTGAACAGGGCCAAGGGTGAGGCAGAGCGTTTTAACGCCTTATTTGCAGCCTATGTTAAAGCTCCAGAAGTAACCAAACAAAGGATTTATTTAGAGACCATGGAAAGGGTCCTTCCAAAAATAGGAAATAAAATCATTGTGGATGAAAAAGGTAATAATGTATTGCCTCTATTAAACATTGATAAAGTAAAAAGCAATACCCCATGAAAATCAAAGGAACAATAGGAATTATCGTTATTGCCTTGTTGGCTGTAGTATTGCTCAACAGCGTCTACATTTTAGATGAGACCAAACAGGCTATTGTGACCCAGTTTGGTAAACCGGTAGGAGAGCCCAGGACAGATCCGGGCCTTAATTTTAAAGTACCATTTTTACACAAAGTGCAATTCTTTGATAAAAGGTATTTGGAATGGGATGGGGATAAAAACCAGGTCCCAACCAAAGACAAGAAATTTATTTTTGTAGATACCTATGCAAGATGGGAAATAACCAATCCCCTTCAGTTTTTTATAAGGCTAAGAGATGAAAGGTCTGCCCAGTCAAGACTGGATGATATCCTGGATGGAGAAACCAGAAATGCGGTTGCCAGTCATGATTTATTGGATTTGGTACGTTCCTCAAACCGTGATCCTGAAATCACAGAAGAGTTTATGGAAGAAATTGAAGTCTTGGAGGACATTTCAGTGGGTAGGGCAATGATCGAGAAAATTGTTCTGGAGAAAGCAAATGAAAGAACAGCAGATCTCGGGGTGAGGATTCTGGATTTCCGCTTCAAAAGGATGAATTATGTAGATGAAGTCCGGGACAGGGTTTATGACAGAATGATCAGTGAAAGGAACCGAATTGCCGACCAATTCAGGTCTGAAGGTCAGGGCGAAGCTAGGAAAATTGAAGGAAACAAAGAAAGAGATTTAGCTCAGATCCAATCAGAAGCTTTCAAACAAGCGGAAGAAATCAAAGGTAGAGCAGATGCTGAAGCAACTGATATCTATGCCTCTGCCTATAACAAAAACAGACAATCCGTTGAATTATATAGGTTTTTAAGGACCATGGAAAGTTTTGAAAAAGCTATGGATGAAAATACCAGCCTGGTTCTTTCCTCCGACAGTGAATTTTTCAGGTACCTGAAAAAGCTAAATTAATCTCATGACGAAGCAAAATAATCAATGTGTATTCCTGCAATTATACTTTTAATCAAATTATAAATGTTTTATTTAGTGTAAGATATTTATTGATATTGGATATAAATTAGATATTTTCCATAAAAATGAACTGTAATTCAATCCGAATTTCCCTATTGGAATGATGGCAGAAAACCATAATTATTAAAAAGGGCTTTGAAAGCCTATTATCTTTTGAATTATTTTTCCACCACTTCGGTTCGTTGAACAATTGAGTCGACTTATTGCTTTCTTTAGGAGCTATGAAAATCAATATTACAACAAGGGTTGATAAAAATTACCTGGAGGTAAAAGAAGGATTCACTGAAAAGTTATTTTTAAAACTCAGTCCACCATTCCCTCCTGTTAAACTGCTCCGTTTTGATGGTTCATCCAAGGGGGATTTAGTTAGCCTGGAATTGAATTTTTTGGTGTTCAAACAAAAATGGACTTCTGAAATCACTGCTGACCACACTGATGGGGATGAATTCTATTTTATAGACGAAGGGATTGAATTGCCTTTTTTCCTTAAAAAGTGGAGACATAAACATAGGATTCAAAAAGCTGGAAGCGGATCATTAATCAAGGATGAGATTGAATATGAGGGCAAATTTGGACTAATGACAGTATTATTGTTTCCCGCTCTATATGGTCAGTTTTTGTACCGGAAACCTATTTACAAAAAGTATTTTCAACTCAAATAATCCTAAGATTTTCACAATCCTGGATTTGGCAGTCTCCATAGAGCACCAATGAATGACTGGTTATTGCAGAACTGAATTCTCTACCCATAGCTTCTTTGATCAGGTTGATCCTTTCATCAGAAAATTCTCTGATTTTTCTGCATTGATTGCATACATGATGGTCATGATGTTTATAGGTAAGGGCCTGTTCATATAAAGCAACTTTATCTTTAAATTGGTGCTTTACTGCCAATCCGCATTCGACCAGTAAATCCAAGGTATTGTAAATCGTCGCTCTGCTTATTGTATAGCCCTTATTCCTCATCAATAAAAACAATCCTTCTACATCTATGTGTTCATCCTGAGGCAAAGCATACAATTCATCTATAACAGAAAACCTTTCAGGGGTTTTCCTACTGCCTTGTCTGACAAGGAAGTTTTCAAAAATTTTCTTTGCTTTTTCTACAAGGGACTTGTCTGCCATATTCTTTGGTATCAAAAATTAAAGATGCAGGATTTTTGGGTTTTTTCAAAAATTCCTGGGTCGGATAATAAAAAAACAAAATCAGATTTTTTCATTCAAAAAATTAATTCCGAAAAATCTAACAAGAGGCCTCAACAATCAGTATAAACAAATAGAATGCTCTAATATTATTGCTATATTAAGTCAAAATACCCAAAATACTTCAGCTTTCATGTTTTCAAAATACCTGATCATTGGATTTCATATAAATCTTATCATATCCCTGGCGCTTCCTGCACAGGTGCCTGGATTTTATATGAAAGATCCTGTAAAGAAACTTGAAATCCCTTTCTTGGAATCCAATAACCTGATTATTTTACCTGTTTCAATCAACGGTGGACCACCCATTAATTTTTTATTGGATACTGGAGTAAAAACCAATATACTTTTCAGTAAAACCATTGGTGATCAACTAAACATGAAATATACCAGAAAATTGGATTTGGTAGGGGCGGATGGCAGTACAATTTTAACCGCCAATGTTTCTCCCACCAATCACATGGACCTGGGAAAAATTCAAGGTAATTCACAGACCATTTTGGTTTTGGACAATGATTTTTTTGAATTGGAAATGGTCATTGGAGTTCCTGTGTTTGGGGTAATTGGTTATGAGTTTTTCAAATATAATCCGGTAAAAATTGATTATGACAAGAGCATCATTACCTTTTATGAGACCGGTGCCTTGAAATGGAGGCCTTTCGGTTATAAAAAAGTACCAATGAAAATTGAGAACAATAAACCGTATATATCAGGAAAGGTCAAACAAATTTCAAGAGAAGAACTTGATGCCAAATTACTAATAGATCTGGGAGCCAATCATGGTTTGTTGTTGAATATGGAGACATCCGAGAAAATTAAAATTCCAACAAAACATATTGAAAGTGATTTGGGAAGGTCTTTAGGTGGCGATCTCTATGGTTATGTAGGAAGGGTCAAGTCATTAAAGTTTGGGGGATTGAATTTTTCCAATATCATCACCTCTTTTCCTGAAGAAACGGAGTTCAGTTATGTGATCCTAGAGAGTGGAAGAAATGGAAGCTTAGGGTCTGAATTATTGGGTAGAACTAAATTGATTTTGGATTACCAAAGGGAAAGGTTTCTGTTTAAAAAGGGGGATACTTTTTCCAACCCTTTTGAATTTGATATGAGCGGTATTACCCCAAAAATGCTTCCAACTGAAGAAAGAAGATTTATCGTTGGGAGCATCAGAAAAAACTCTCCTGCAGAACTTGCCGGTATAAAACGGGATGATGAAATTATGGAAATCAATAGGATTCCCATAGACTTTTGGGAATTATCTGATGTGGTCAAGCTTTTTAGGTCAGAAGAAGACCGAAAGGTAAATATGAAATTGAAGCGATTCAAAAGTGATAATCCGGAAGATTTCGAAATTTTTGATACCCAATTCCTTTTGAAAAGGCAGATCTGAGCATTGACGTGTACTACAAATGCTCGTGTTCCATAGATACCTAAAACTTTGTGTTGGAATCACTATATTTGCTTTACCATTTTCATGAAGGTACCTTTTAATATTCATGGCAAAATTTAGGATGCGATAAACATGTCCCGATTTTCTAAAAATCAGTTTCAAAACATATTATTAACTTTAAAAAGGTATCAGGACAATACATACGAACTGCTGTACATCTCTTCCGAAATCAAGAATATGATCCAGGAAGGGGATAAGTTTTACAAAGAGTCATTTTTCAATGAAATTTTTCCCACGCTTCCCATAAATATTTTTGATTTTCTTTTTTCGGGTTTAGGAACAGGAGAAAGATTCGTCTGTCCATTGTTTATCAATAAAAGTTCCTTTTTATGTGTTCAGGTTGAAGGGTATGTAATTTCCCAGGAAGACAAATCCTATCTGATCAATGTGTTGATCTCTTTGATGGATTGGCCTACCAATATTAAATTTTCCTGGCTTACAAATTGGATAACCGGAGCAATTTTTTCGGATGTACACCAGGAAAAACCCATTGGTTCTTTAAATGAGCTGGTAGATTTCCTTTGCAAAAAGTTTGATTTTGTGGATAGGGAAATAATTAGAACATTCTCTTTTTCAGATGAAATCAATAGAATTTCCATCTTTCCCAACCATTTATATTTGGTAAAAAAACCCATTGGCAATAATTTTTTCCAGATCAATCTGGAATATTCCCAGCCAGAGGAACTTCCGACTCTTGGAATTGCGGAATCCATTCCGGATCTGATTTATTATGAATATTATCCTAAAGAAAAGCGACTTCAAATGTCAGGTGCAATTGAACAGCTTTTGGGATATTCAAAGTCATTTTTTGAAAATTTCTCAGGGAAAGATTGGGAGAAATTAGTTCATCCGGAGGATCTTCATCTTTTTAAGAAAAATTTTGGCAGGGTTGGCAGAAGTATCTACCGTGTTCTGCACAAAAATGATAAATATATCTTCATAGAGGATGAAACATCCAAAGTGGATGAAGACGGTAATCTAATTTTAGGTTACCTTTCAGACATTACCGCTTTAAAAGAAATAGAGAAAGATTTATTAAATCACAAAAATGTCCTGGATGAACTGACAGGGGTTGTGCCAGGGATGGTGTATTTATTGAAAGCTAATCCCGATCACAGTCATAAGTTTATTTTTATCAGTGAAGGTTGCAGACAATTGACCGAACTTGATCCGGAACTGATCATTGAGGATGAAGATAACCTTGCCAAGTTGGTTCATGAAGAAGATAGAGACCAATTAAATGCGGCAGATAGAAATGCCTACCTGACAGACAGTAAATTTGAAGCCTATTTTAGAATCATCACACCAAGTGGAAAAGAAAAATGGGTATATGGTGCTTCCAATAGATTGAAAAAGTATGAAAATGATTCCATTTGGGCAGGGTTCTTTGTTGATTTTTCCTATACCAAACAAAAAGAATTAGAATCATCTCTTCATTTAAACCGGTATAAAACACTTTTTAAAGAAAACCCTCTACCTATTTTCCAATACGATCATGATGGAATTATTCTGGATGTCAACAAAAAATTTATTTCCAAAATAGATGTGGAAAACCCGGATATGCTGATTGGCAGAAACCTATTTGGTCTTTTGGGCAACAATCCCATCAAACAAGCTTATCGTGACAGCATAGAAAAAGGTTATGGCACATATGAAGGTCCTTATGTAAGTTATTTTAATAACAAGCTTTATCATATCAGGATGACCTCCAAAGAAATTGAAAAAGGAAAAACCTACCAGGCAATTTTGGAGGATATCAGTGAACAGGAATTTGTGCATAATGTTATTTCTCAGCTTACTGAAAGAACCTCGAAGTTCAGCGGAAAACAGTTTTTCGATGAACTGACCAAGTTCCTTTGTGAAAAGCTTCAGATGGACCATTGCTTTATTGCTGAAATAGTCAATAATGAACCGACTTCTAATGTCATATCCTATTTCAAAAAGGGAGAACGTGGAGATCCTTTTTCATATAATCTGGATAACACTCCTTGTCTGGATTGTATAAACAGCAAAGAACCTTTATTGATTCTTTCTGATGCGAAAAACATTTATCCAGGGGATTTAGGCCTACAAAAGTTGAATGTTTCCACATATATGGGTGTTCCTATTACAGATTTGGACAAAAACAGTTTGGGCATCTTGGTATTAATGGACGAAAAAAGAAGGCCTTACAATATGAACCTTTCCGGTCTTCTTAAAGTCCTTGCAGATAGAATAGGTGCAGAAATCAGCCGCTTGAATTATGAAAAACGGCTTCTTGCCTCTGAATTATTATTCAGGAGTATTGCAGAAAATTTCCCAAAAGGAACGGTTGAGGTTCTGGATAAAAAACTGCGCTACATCTATGCGGATGGAAAAGAATTCCAGTTGATGGGAATCAATCCCAAAGAGCTTATTGGAACTCCCCATTTATCAAAATTTGAATCTTACATTTCCAAAGAAGTAAGAAAGTACTTGGACAGGGTATTACAGGGCGAATCCGTTATGTTTGAAGTCATTATTGGGGACCAGTATTACTTAAAAAGTGGGGTTCCTTTGGTCAATAATCAGGGAGAAATTGATAGAATTTTACTTGTTACGCAGAATATTACAGAAACCAAACAAGCTGAGGAAGAGAGAGAACAACTAATCCGGGATCTTAAATCCCAAAATGAAGAATTACAGCGATTTGCCTATATTACATCCCATAATCTAAGGGCGCCTATCGTAAACATTTCTTCTCTTTTGGAGCTTTTCGATGAAGAAAACCCATCCAATCCTGAAAACAAGGAAGTTATTGACAACCTTAAAGTTTCAACAAACATTCTCAACAGTACGCTTGAAGATCTGATTGAGGTAGTGTCGATAAAAAAGAATAAAATACCAAAAGTAGAACTTATAGATTTCAAACAACTTACCTTAAATGTGGAGAGAAGTCTTTCCAAACAGATTATTGATTCCAGAGCTGAAATCCATAAGGATTTTAAAGAAGCACCGAGCATCAATTATATCTATTCGCATTTAGAAAATTTTCTAATGAATCTGATGACGAATGCCATCAAATACAAACATCCCGACAGAAACCCCGTGATTTTGATCAAAACAAAAATTGAAGAAAATTTTACTGTTTTGATTTTTGAGGATAATGGAATAGGCATAGATTTGGACAGATATGGGGACAGATTGTTTGGCCTTTACCAAAGATTCCATTCCCATGTCGAAGGAAAAGGATTAGGACTCTATTTGGTTAGGGAGCAGATTAGGGCCCATGATGGAAACCTTAAAGTGGACAGTATCGTTGGAAAAGGCACTACTTTCACCATTTATCTTAGAAACCTGAAATCTTCATCCAATAAATCTATAGATACCTTTATTGACCAATAATTAATCAATATTGCACAATTTAATTGATATCAATTTTAAAAAAGCCTAATACATATGAAAAAAGCACTTATTCCAATTATTATCATTGTCCTTGTTGGTATTTTTGTTTATACCAAAGCAGTAGGAGTCTATAATATGTTTGTTCAGAATGAAGAGACCATCAATGGCACTTGGGCTGAAGTCGAAACCCAATACCAAAGGAGGGCCGACCTGATACCTAACCTCGTCAATACAGTAAAAGGTTATGCAGATTTTGAGCAGGAAACGCTCACAGCTGTTATTGAAGCACGTGCCAAAGCCACTTCCATCACATTGAATGCGGACGATTTGACACCGGAAAAAATTGCCCAATTCCAACAGGCCCAGGATCAGTTGAGTGGATCCTTAAGCCGTCTATTGGTTGCAGTGGAAAGGTATCCGGACCTGAAAGCAAACCAGAATTTCTTGGAACTGCAGGCGCAGCTGGAGGGGACAGAAAACAGGATAGCTGTAGCGAGAAGAAATTTCAATCAAACGGTACAATCCTATAATGCTTCTTTAAGGACTTTCCCTAACAATTTATTTGCAGGATGGTACGGATTTGAGACTAAAGGTTATTTTGAAGCTGCGCAGGGTGCAGAAACAGCTCCTACTGTTCAATTTTAATCCTATGGCTGAAAATTTATTTTCTTCAGAAGATAAAAAAAGAATCATCGCAGCGATTCAGGATGCCGAAAAACAAACCTCCGGAGAAATCCAGGTGCACATTGAAAATCATTGTAGCATAGACGTGATGGATAGAGCAGCTGAGGTTTTCGAAACCCTGAAAATGCACAGAACCAAAGAACGGAATGCTGTGCTATTCTATTTAGCTGTGGAAGATCATGTCTTTGCTGTTCTTGGAGATTCGGGTATCAACAGGGTTGTTCCGGATAATTTTTGGGAAAAAATCAAAGATGAAATGATCTCTTCCTTCAAGCAGAAAGCCTTTTCTGCTGGACTAATCAAAGGAATAACCATTTGTGGTAAAGAACTAAAAGCACACTTTCCCTATGAACAAAAAAGAGACATCAATGAATTACCAGATGAAATCTCTTTTGGATAATACCTTATGAAAAACAAAGCCATTCTATTATCCCTATTTATTTTCCAGCTATTTCCTTTATTTGGACAAGGAGATTTTCCACCCGTTCCATCCCCCCCAAGGTTGGTAAATGATTTCTCCAATACCTTATCAGGAGATGAAATCAACAGGTTGGAAAGGAAATTAATTGCCTATAATGATTCCACCTCTACGCAGGTTACCATTGTCATGATTCGGTCAGTAGGCCCTTATGACATCAGTGATTATGCTTTCCAATTAGGAGACAAATGGGGGATAGGACAAAAAGATAGGGACAATGGCTTATTGATATTGGCTGCTATGGAAGACCGAAAAGTTTTCATTGCAACAGGATATGGTCTAGAAGGCGCAATTCCTGATATTTTAGCCAAGAGAATTGTAGACCAATTAATTGTGCCCAATTTTAGAATGGGCAATTATTATGATGGTTTGGACAAAGCCACCGATATGGTATTTAAACTGGCATCAGGGGAATACAAAGCAGATAAAGTGACTTCATCGGGAGAGCATGGTGGAGCAATTGTCTTTTTTCTGTTGATCATCTTCCTTTTTGTGATTTTACCATTGATAAAAAACAAGAAGGATAATAATAACCATATGGGCGGAAAAGGAGGCAACATTGATCTTTTTACTACCATCATGTTGGCCAATCTTCTCAAAGGAGCAGGCAAAGGGAAGTTCGGGGATTTTTCCTCAGGCCGGGGATCCTTTGGAGGAGGGGGCTTCGGGGGCGGTGGATTTGGTGGCTTTGGGGGCGGCTCTTTCGGGGGTGGTGGAGCTGGAGGAAGTTGGTAAGCCCTTAGGCATATTTCATCAACAGCTGAAGATATTTCCGGTCAAGTTTCTGGCCATACCAATCTTCATAATCCACATCTTCTCTTCCTGAATTGAGAATTCCGAATGTACCTGAGAACTCCCAGATACCAAAACCTATTCCGTTATCATAAAGAACATCCAAAACATCTTCAAACCAGGATAAAAACACCTGATGTGGTGTCTTATTATACGCGCCGCATTCCCCGCAATGGACTCCAACTCCTTTTTTGACCAAGTCAATCCATGGTGCATAATGGTTTTCTATCATTTCCCTACTAAGGAATTGTCCATTGAATTCCCCTGGCCATGCCGGTTGGGGTAAGGTATCCGGTTCCTTATAAACCCAGCTGGCTTTATAATGGGAAATGATCATAGGATGGTAACCTCTACAGCTTTGTGCCAAATCCAAATCTGCAAGTTCGGGAACAGCTATTCCTCCTCCTCCATTTCCATTGGCAATCACTAACCTTTCCGGGCTGATTTTTTTTATGGTATTTAGAGCAGCTTTCGCCACCCTGTAATAATCTTCCACAGGAACAGGCCCACCAGGAGAATGTTGATCATTTGGATCCTGTCTCATATAAGGTTCATTCACCAAATCAAAACTTAATTTATCTGAGCCAACATTTTGATACCTCTTGGACCACATTTCCCAATGGGCACAAAATGCATCCAAGGCCTCCTGATCTTTCCATAGGTTATATGGTTCGATAAATCCGGCATTGATACAGAATCCAGGTGCCCGGTGAAGATTCAAGCTTACATGCAAACCCCTATTGATGGCATGAAAAACGAGCCTATCTATCTGTTCTAAACTCTTTTCATCAAAATTTAAAACCTCCTCTTTTAATATGGGCTTAGATCTGTCAAAATTAAGGTAAGAGGGGTAAGAAATAGGAATTCTGACAAAATCAAAACCCCAATCTGCCATCCATTGAAGATGTTCGGGAGGGTTCTTTCTTCCTTTTTCCATTTCAGGTGAAAAGAAATCCAAAAGGTTAAATCCCCTCCATCGAGGTAATTTATTTACAGGATTCGGATGCTGATCCGAAATAGAAAATACAGAAGGGGAGGACAGGCCAATTCCGGCAGTGATCAAGCCGGCCTTTTTTAGAAAGTCCCTTCTTTCCTGGATTCCAGTAATTTTCATAGGCTAGGAGAATTATCTGTTTTAAGATAAAAAAAAATTATTGGACAAAAAACAAAAATTATGAATGTGGGCAGGGAATAGGGTTATATCAATTGTTATAAATTTTATTGATTACAATGAAATCAATTTTTTCCAGCAGCAATAACAGCCATATCTACCAGTTTGGAGTTTGCTTGGAGTAGTACATTTGCACAGGTGGAAAGGGTAGCTCCGGTAGTCATGACATCATCTACCAACAATATCCTTTGATTTTCCACATTCTGATTGGGTTCCAATTCAAAAACATCAGCGACATTTTGGATCCTTTCTATCCTTGTTTTTTTGGTTTGGGTTTCTGTAAAAAAACTTCTCTTTATAGAAAGTTTGACGGGAATCTCCATTGATTCACCCAAGCCCAAGGCAAATTGTTCACTTTGGTTGTATCCCCTTCTTTTTTGTTTTAGGGGATGCAAAGGTACCGGTGTAATCTGATCCCAATAATTTTTAAATCCGTTGGCCTTTAAAAGATTTCCATAGATTCTTCCAAGCTCCAGCCCGATAGCCGGTCGGTTTTTGTATTTCAATTGATGCAGGAGTTTCTGGCTCTCTCCCATTTTGGTAAACCTTAAAAATGCCATTACCATATTTGGCTTTGTAAGGCCCATCATTTTTACCACCAGGTCATTGTCCTTCGGTCTAAGGTGATAATTGGTTAGGGGAAGTTTTGAAATACAGAAGCTACACAACTGATCCTCGAAGTCAAAAAGGCTCTTTCTACAAAGGCAGCATGTTTTGGGAAATACCAAGGATAAAAAATCTTCTAAAAAATGGAAACGCATACTTAAATTGACTTGTTAAAAATAAATGACTATAAAATACCTATTATATTTGCAGGTTAAAATAACATCCTAAAAATTAATGAATTTAATTGAAGAATTCAACGCCTACAGAAGCGAAATGAATGAGAAAATTATGGCTTCTGACAATAAAGTGATCAAAAGATTTTTCAATCTGGATACCAATACCTATGCAGCAGGAGCTTTGGATGTAAAAACCAAGGAAATGATTGGTTTGGCATGTTCAATGGTATTGCGTTGTGATGATTGTATCAAATACCATTTAGGAAAATCATATGAAGCTGGAATGAACAAAGAGGAGATATTTGAGGTATTCTCTATAGCTACCATCATTGGAGGATCTATTGTGATTCCACATTTGAGGCGTGCTGTTGAATATTGGGAATTATTGGAAAAAGAAGGAAAAAAGGATGTTTAAAAAAGATCTGGATCTTGAAAAGCGTTGGGGAAAATTACTATCCGGTTTACATGAATTGATTGGTAAAAAGCCAAACGACCTGAACGGGGTCCTTTTTCTCATAGGGGTGCAGGAACTGGGTCAGGGCAATAAAACATTTACCAAGGAACAAAAGCAGGACTTGATGCATATTGCCATATGTAAGGTTTTGAGCTTGGCAGGTTTCTATGAATTGGATTACATCGATCAGGATGGCTGGCCTCATTGGAAGTTATTGAAAAAGTTACCTCATTTCGATATACTGGAACAGGAAAAATTGTTGAAAATCCAGGTATTGGAGTACTTCGAAAAAGAGTTTGACATTGAAATCAAATAAAAGATAATCAAGCATTTATAATCTAAATCAAATGAAAATCGTATCCTATAATGTCAATGGTATCAGGGCAGCAATGAACAAGGGTTTTGCTGAATGGCTTCAGAAAACGAATCCGGATATCATTGGCTTACAGGAAGTAAAAGCGCTGGAAAACCAAATCGATAAATCCATATTTGAGGATATGGGATATCATATCTATTGGTTTCCTGCGGTAAAAAAAGGTTACAGTGGTGTAGCCATATTAAGTAAGGAAAAGCCAAAAAATGTCACCTATGGAATGGATTATTCCGTATACGATGATGAGGGTAGGATGATAAGGGCAGACTTTGAAGGGTTTTCATTTGTCTCGGCCTATTTTCCATCTGGAACAACAGGGGATATCCGTCAGGATTTCAAGTATCAGTTTCTGGATGATATTTATGGATATTCACAGGATTTAATAGAAAAAATCCCTAATTTGATCCTAAGTGGTGATTATAATATCTGCCACAAACCGATAGATATTCATAATCCTGTTGCCAACAAGAATTCCTCTGGATTCTTGCCTGAAGAAAGAGCCTGGATGGATAAGTTTACGGAATCCGGATTTCAGGACAGCTTTAGGTTGTTCAACCTTGATCCGCATCAATACACTTGGTGGAGTTATAGGGCTGGTTCAAGAGCAAAAAATTTGGGTTGGAGGATAGATTACCATATGGTAACAGATAGGATGAAAGATAAGGTTAAAAATTCCATTATAATGCCTGATGTTCATCACTCTGATCATTGTCCGATATTAATTGAGATTGACAATAAAAAGTAGAAACGTTTCACAAATTATCTATAAAAGATTCATGAAATCTATTAAAATTTCTATTCCCTCACTAATTGAGAATATAAAAATCATAGAGAGTTTCATTGATAATGCAAGGGAAAAATATGCTATCAATGAAGATATCTATGGTAATATTATGATTTCTGTGACGGAATGTGTCACCAATGCTATCATACATGGAAATAAACTGGATAGAAAAAAGGTCGTAGATTTAGAATTACATTTAGATGATAATCAGGTTACTTTTGTCATTCTAGATGAGGGGAAAGGTTTTGATTATGATCACTTGGAAGATCCTACTGCTCCTGAAAATTTAGAAAAATCAGGCGGGAGGGGAATTTTCATCATGAAGCATCTATCAGATGAAGTGAAATTTGAGGAGAATGGAAGAAAGGCAATTTTAACTTTTTATATGTAGCATGGCCATTTTGTTTTTTGAAGAAGATATCAAATTTTCTTTACGAGGAAAAAATAAATATAAAAATTGGTTAAAATCCATAGCAGCGACTAAAGGACTATTCATCAGAAATCTCAATTATATATTTTGCAGTGATGAGTATCTCTATCAGATTAACATGGAATACCTCAATCACAAAACCTATACAGATATCATTACTTTCGACAACTCAGAAGATAACAAAATTATAGAAGGAGATATTTTTATCAGTATAGAAAGAGTGAAAGATAATGCCGAAAGAGAAAATGTAACATTTGAAAAAGAATTACAAAGAGTAATCAGCCATGGTCTCCTGCACCTGATGGGTTACAAGGACAAATCAAATGCTGACAAAGCGATGATGAGGCAAATGGAGGAAAGAGCTTTGGCCATGATGGATGAGTAACTGTTTCACGTGAAACAGTTACCAATTAAACAAATGAGAAATCAACAAGCAAGTGTTTCACGTGGAACACTCAAAAAAGAACAATATGTTTCCAATATATGATGTAATTGTAGTAGGTGCAGGTCATGCAGGATGTGAAGCAGCACACGCTGCAGCAAAGATGGGTTCAAAAGTATTACTATGTACCATGAACATGAACACCATTGCACAAATGTCCTGCAATCCTGCTATGGGAGGTGTCGCTAAAGGACAGATTGTAAGGGAAATTGATGCCTTAGGTGGAATGTCAGGAATAATTTCTGACAAGTCCATGATTCAGTTTAGAATGTTAAACAGGTCTAAAGGACCAGCCATGTGGTCTCCTAGAACACAAAACGACAGAATGCGGTTCGCAGAAGAATGGAGATTGGCATTAGAACAAACCCCCAATGTAGACTTTTGGCAGGAAATGGTCAGTGGGCTAGTGGTAAAAGGGAACAAAGTAACAGGTGTAAGAACAGGAATTGGGCTAGAGATTATGGCCAAATCTGTAGTATTAACCAATGGAACATTTTTAAATGGAATTATCCATATTGGAGAAAAACAATTTGGGGGAGGCAGAACAGGAGAATCAGCAGCTAAAGGAATTACTGAACAATTGGTTTCACTTGGTTTTGAGTCAGGAAGGATGAAAACAGGTACACCTCCAAGAGTAGATGGCAGATCCTTGGATTATTCTAAAATGGAAATACAGGAAGGGGACGAAGATCCCGAAAAGTTTTCCTATTCAGATGAAACAAAACCCCTAGAAAAACAAAGAAATTGCTGGATTACCTACACCAACAAAGAGGTACACCAAACTTTAGAGACCGGTTTTGACAGGTCTCCTATGTTCAATGGCAGAATACAAGGACTTGGCCCCAGGTATTGCCCATCAATTGAAGATAAAATCAACCGATTTGCAGAAAGAGAAAGACATCAAATATTTGTTGAACCGGAAGGATGGGAAACAGTTGAAATCTATGTAAATGGTTTTTCCACTTCCTTACCGGAAGATGTACAATATTCAGCAATAAGAAAAATTCCAGGCTTTGAACAGGCAAAAATGTTCAGACCCGGTTATGCGATAGAATATGACTTCTTCCCACCTACTCAGCTCAAATTAACCTTAGAAACACACCTAATTGAAAACCTATTCTTTGCAGGCCAAATTAACGGAACTACAGGATATGAAGAAGCAGCTTCACAAGGACTCATAGCAGGGATAAATGCAGCAAAAAAAGTAAAAGAAGAAGAACCTTTTATATTAAAAAGATCAGACGCCTATATAGGTGTACTGATTGATGACCTCATCAATAAAGGTACAGAGGAACCATACAGGATGTTTACTTCAAGGGCAGAGTTCCGACTTTTATTAAGACAAGATAATGCAGATCTGAGATTGACTCAATTAGGGCATCAAATAGGTCTAGCGGATGATATCAGGTTGGAAAAAATGATGGATAAAAAATCAGAAACAGCCAGGTTGGTCAATGACTTAAAGCAAAAAAAACTGTCCCCTGATCTTATCAATGCCGGCTTAGAAGAATTTGAAACCGCTACAATCAAAGAGAAAATAAGTGTTGAAAAATTGCTCAAAAGGCCACAAATAGGGTTACAGGAAATAATGGCATTGGATAAAGAATTAAAAGCATACTTATCCAAATACAAGAAAGAAGTACTTGAACAGGCGGAAATTCAAATTAAATATGAAAGTTATATCGAAAAGGAACAACAAATGGTGGAGAAATTAAACAATATGGAAAATTTCAAAATACCTATGAGTTTCGATTATCTATCAATTCCAGCACTATCTGCAGAAGGCAAACAAAAATTAAATAAAATCAAACCAGAAACTTTGGGCCAAGCATCCAGGATAAGTGGGGTTTCTCCAGCAGATTTATCCATATTAACAGTCTACTTAGGAAGATAATGGAAAATAAAGAAAGATTGAAAAAATGCCCACTATGCAAAAGTGGGCATTTTCTTAATTTTAGAGAAGCCATTGATTATTCAGTTAGTAAAGAAAAATTTATGCTCTGCAGATGTACAGCATGTCAATTAATATTTACCAACCCACGGCCGAATTTAGAATCTATTTCTCAATATTATCAGTCTGAAAATTATATCTCCCATCAAAATAAAGCCAATAATCTTACCAATATCCTTTATAAATTAGTAAGGAATATAACCCTCCGTCATAAACTTAATTGGATAAACGAATTTGCTATAGAAAAAGGAAATTTGTTGGATTACGGATGCGGAACAGGACATTTTCTAAAAAAGGCAAAACAGAATGGATGGAAAGTAATTGGTGTGGAACCCAATCCAACTGCTAGGAAAATAACAAAAAGCAAAAAAATTAAGGTTCATTCGGAAATTAATAAAATCAAAAAAGAATTCAAATTTAAGGCTATTACTCTTTTCCATGTATTAGAACATATCCATGAATTAAGAAAAATAGGTAAAAAAATAGTTTCTCTTTTAGAAGACAAAGGATACCTATTTATTGCAGTCCCCAATATCAATTCAAAGGATTCTATTATCTATGGGGATAAATGGGCAGGATTAGATGTACCCAGACATCTTTACCATTTCACCCCTGAGACAATGGAAATATTTGCACAGGAAATGGACTTAATAATTATTGACAAAAAACCCATGAAATTTGATAGTTACTACGTATCTCTATTGTCAGAAAAATATTTGGATCCAAATTCATCAGCAATCAAACAATTTATAAAAGGGTTTTTTAATGGATATAGTTCCAATCGCTACGCTAAAGGACATCAATTTAATTATTCAAGTATTTTGTTTATTTTAAAGAAAAAATGAAATATTTATATAAAATATTGGGATTAATTTTAATATTATCAATTTATTCTTGTGCAAAGCAAAGTACGCCAATGGGTGGACCCAGAGATGAAGATGCTCCCCAATTACTTTCAATAACACCCGAAATAGGATCATTAAATACCAAACCAAGTACGATTGAAATAGAATTTAATGAATATGTAAAGGTTGAAAATCCAAACAAGCAGATCATCATCACACCGAGGATAAAAAAAGATGAAATGGAGGTGGCGACCAACAGAAATAAAGTCATTATTAAACTCAATCAGGAATTGGAGGACAGTACGACCTATGTATTCAACTTCCAAAAAACCATTAAAGATATTACTGAAGGAAATCCTCCTGAAAATTTAAAATTGGTTTTTTCAACCGGTCCTGAAATTGACAGTTTGACCTTTTCAGGAAATGTGTCATACTTATTTCAACAAAGAGATACTAAACTTAAAGATATCCTCGTCGGATTGTACGAACTATCCGACACTACCAATGTACTTACTGCACCACCCTATTACATAGCACAAGCAGACTCAATTGGAGATTTTATCATTGAGAATATAAAATCAGGAGAATACCTCGCCTACGCATGGCATGATGCCAACAATTCACTAAAAGCAGAAGAAAAACAGGAAGATTATTCTTTTATATTAGACACCATTCGAATTGATAAAGACATATCTGGAGCAAAATTTTATTTAACAAAAGCTGATTTAAGCGATTTTAAAATCAACAGAACCAGCAATATTGGAAATCACTTTGATCTGGTATTAAGTAAGTATCCTGTTGAGATAAAAATAGAAAATGAATCCTTAAATAAAGAACTGTTCTACAGTCAATCGGACAAAAACATAAGATTATATCATACTAGCTTAAGAAATGACAGCACTGAAGTTAAAATAACATTAACTGATTCAGTAGGATTCAAAATTGACACCACCCTATATGCCAAATTCTTAGAGAGTGAAAGAAAAAAAGATCCTTTAGAGGTACAAACAGGCGGTAAGAAGAACTTTGTAGACAAACTGGTCGCAGAGTTTAAGTACAATAAACCTTTACAAAAGATTAATTATGATTCACTCATCATCAAGTATGACACTGCTTCGGTTATACAGGTTCAAAAAGATTGGGTATTCTTTCCAGATAGTTTAGATAGGACAAAATTATTCATTGTATGGTCCGTACCTGACTCCATAACCTACGAATCATTCACATTATCAGCAGCTGATTCCACATTTTACGATATCGAAAATCAGACAAATGAAAAGAAAATAGAAAATACTTTTAGAAAACTTAAGCAGGAGACTTTAGCAGAAGAAATAAAGGTAAAAGTGAATACTCCAGAACTACCCATAATTGTACAAATTCAGGATAAAAAAGATGAAATTATTGCAGAACAATACCTTACAGAAACAAATGAAGCAGTTTTCAAAAATATAGATCCTGGCATCTATTACATCAGAGCCATAATTGATAGAAATAAAAACAGGAAATGGGATACATCCAACATGCTGGAAAATAGATATCCAGAGCCAGTATATTACCTGGAAAATCCAAATGACAATAATAACAGGGATACAACCATAAGAGGGGGTTGGGTATTGGAATTAAACATAGAACCAAGAAGATCTCCTGGTTTACCTATAAATGAAATGGAAAATATTCCCAAAAAGGAGAAAAATAATGTAGATAAATAAATTATTTTTTGTGGATTATTGTCAATAAGATGGGCAAAAAACATCAGTTATCCCTATCCCAATAATAGGATAGGGATTTACTTTTTACATAGGGTTCCTAACTATTAATTCTTCAACACTTATTCACAAAATACCTAACAGTACTTTTTAGACAACTTAACTAAAATAATTTACCAACATCATTTAAGGAAAATATTGTAAAATATTATAAACCAAAGAATAATAAGATGAAAAAGATGTGGATTGAGCGTGGATAATTAAATCATAAAATTCAAAATAGATGTGGGAAAAAAAGAGCAGAAAATTTATCAACAAATCCACAGCTTAATAGATACAATAAATTTATTTAAATAAATAAAATAATATAAATATAGGCATGTGGAAATAGTCTAAATCTTCGGTTTTGTTTTAATGAGACCTTTTTCATAATTTCAAATAATTCTCAACCCAAAATAATATGCAGATCACCCGACTATTTGATTTAATTAATTATCAGATTGCAACATATGATAAGGAAGTTGCTTTGGCCAATAAAATTGATGGACAATGGAAAACCTATTCTTCCAGAGATTTAAAAAGTATAGTGGATAATTTAAGCCTGGCATTTTTACAAACTGGAATTAAAAAGGACGATAAAGTTGCTATAATTTCAAATAATAGACCTGAATGGAATTTTATTGATTTGGCTTTGCAGCAGATTGGAGCCATATCTGTTCCCATGTATCCAACAATTTCTTCAGAGGATTACAATTATATTTTCCATCATGCAGAGGTAAAGAAAATTTTTGTTGGGGACAGAGAAATTTTTGAAAAAGCAAAAGAAGGGTCCAAAGACATGGATGCTGGAATAGTTTCATTTGATAAAATTGAGGGTTGTGATTATTGGGAGGATTTTATGGCTTTGGGGGAATCGGGTGATCTCTCCGACTTGGAAAATAAAAAAGAGGCTGTGAAGACCAATGACCTCTTTACCATTATTTACACTTCCGGTACCACCGGAAGGCCTAAAGGAGTCATGTTGACCCATGGTAATGTAATTCATAATCTCTATGCTATACAGGATATTCTCATTGTCCCTAAAGGAGAAGCCAAAGCCTTAAGTTTTTTACCTCTATGTCATATTTACGAAAGAGCTGGATCCTTTGCCTTTCTATTTATGGGCATCTCCATATATTATGCAGAAAGTATGGAAACTATTGGAGAGAATTTAAAGGAAGTACAACCGCATGTCTTCAATACTGTTCCTAGATTGTTGGAAAAAGTATATGATAAGATTGTATCCAAGGGGTATGAGTTGTCCGGAATAAAAAAATCCCTCTTTTTCTGGGCACTTAATTTGGGATTGAAATATGAGCCGAATAAAAATCAGGGTTCTTGGTATAATTTTCAACTGAAATTGGCCAATAAGATTATTTTCAGCAAATGGAGAGAAGCATTGGGTGGAAATGTTATGCAGATCAATTCTGGAGCATCAGCTCTTCAGCCGAGGTTGGCCCGGGTATTTTGGAGTGCGGGGATACCTGTCTGTGAAGGTTATGGCTTAACCGAAACTTCTCCGGTTATTTCAGCTTCTATTTGTAATCTTAAAGATATCAGGATTGGAATGGTTGGAAGAATTGTTAAAGATGTAGAAGTAAAAATTGCGCCGGATGGAGAAATAATCGTCAGGGGACCCAACGTCATGCAAGGGTATTATAAGCAACCTGATTTGACTGCAGAAGTACTTGAACCGGATGGATGGTTTCATACAGGGGATATTGGTGAATTACATGAAGGAAACTATCTTAAGATTACTGACCGGAAAAAAGAGATGTTCAAAACATCTGGTGGAAAGTATATTGCTCCTCAGCCTATGGAAAATAAGTTTAAGGAATCTCCTGTCATTGAACAGATTATTGTGGTCGGAGAAAACAAAAATTACCCAGCCGCATTGATTGTTCCAAGTATTTTAGGTTTGCAGGACTGGTGCAAGCATAAGGATATACCTTATACCAACGATAAGGAAATGCTTCAAAAACCTGAAATATTAGATAAATTTCAAAAAGAGATAGATAACCTCAACAAATACTTTGGCAAGTGGGAACAGATCAAAAGGTTTAAGGTACTATCCGCACAATGGAGTGTAGACACTGGGGAACTCACCCCTACCATGAAACTTAAAAGAAAGGTCATCCATGAAAAATTTGCCAAGGAAATTGAAGAATTGTATTCATCTTAAATTATAGAAACTTATTTTGATAGAATAGGTTTTTTCAAAATATTTCAATTAAATAGAACTATCTTTTGATCTTATTCAGAAGATAGTTTTTTTTATGATTAAATAATTAAATTAATATTTCTTATGCATGCATAACTTTTTTTGAATTTAGTATGCATGCATACAATATTTTTCTTACTTTAGACGTATTAAAAATATGTCTATGAAACGCGAGGAAACAGTTGATTATCACATTAAAAGTGCTTGGCATGCCATTTCACGCATGTATAATCAAAAGGCGGCTTTGGAGGGTTTCACTACTTCCATTGGTTTTGTGCTCATCAATATTAATTCAAAAGAAGGAACTCCGGCTACCAAAATAGCTCCATTAATGGGTTTGGAAGCAAGAAGCCTGACCAGGATGTTAAAAAACATGGAAGAAAAAGGATATATATACAAACAACCTGATCCAGTAGACAAGAGATCCGTTAGGATTTTTCTAACCCCTGAGGGTAAAAAGAAAAAAGAAATTTCCATCAAGACCATCAAGGAGTTTAATCTGATGGTCAGGGAAGTGGTATCCGAAGAGGAATTGCAGACATTCTTTGGAGTATTTCAGAAAATTAACAAAGTGATCGAGAATTTACAATCCGAAACTATTAGCGAAACGTACGATAGCCATCTGTACGACATTTAAACCCAAATTATTGTATGAAAAGAACCATTAAAAAAGTTGCCATTTTAGGTTCAGGGGTAATGGGTTCAAGAATAGCCTGTCATTTTGCCAATATTGGTGTACAGGTATTATTGTTGGATATTATTCCCTCGGAACCCAATGAGGAAGAGAAGAAAAAGGGGCTTACCTTGACTGACAAAGTGGTCAGGAACAGGCCTGTGAATACGGCTCTGGAAAATACCTTAAAAGCGAAACCTGCATCTTTGTATGATGCCTCCTATTTTTCCAGAATTTCTACCGGGAATTTTGAGGATGATCTTGAAAAAATAAAAGATTATGATTGGGTTATTGAAGTGGTGGTAGAACGCCTCGATATCAAGAGATCCCTTTTTGAAAAGGTCGAAAAATTCAGGAAAAAAGGAACCTTAATTACTTCCAATACTTCAGGTATTCCCATGCATTTGATGTGCGAAGGGAGGTCAGAAGATTTTCAGGAGAATTTTGCGGGTACACACTTTTTCAACCCTCCAAGATATCTGAGGTTATTGGAGATTATCCCTGGACCAAAAACCAAGCCGGAAATCGTTGACTTTTTGATGGATTATGGAGATAGATTTTTGGGCAAGGAAACAGTTTTGTGTAAAGATACCCCAGCTTTTATAGCAAACAGAATAGGAGTATATGCGATCATTTCCGGGATGCATGCCATTGAAAAAACCGGAATGGGTGTTTCGGAAGTAGATAAGTTGACTGGGACAGTGATAGGAAGGGCGAAATCGGCCACCTTCAGGACCATGGACGTCGTTGGATTGGACACCACAGTAAATGTAGCCAACAACCTGTATAAAACATTGACCCATGATGAATCCAGGGACAAATTCCTGTTGCCCAATATTGTGAAGGTATTGTATGACAACAAATGGTGGGGGGATAAGACAGGTCAGGGTTATTTCAAAATGATCCGTCATAAAGATGGTACCAAGGAACTGAAAGAACTTGACCTAAAATCGTTTGAGTATAAGGATGTGGAAAAACCTAAGTTCAAGGCATTGGAAGCATCCAAGGAAATAGATGATCTCAAAAAGAGGATAAAATTCTTGGTCAACTTTGAGGATAAAGCAGGAGAATTCTATAGGACATCTTTCTATGATCTTTTCAAATATTGTTCCCACAGGATTCCGGAAATAGCCGATGAACTGTACCGAATTGATCAGGCAGTATCGGCGGGTTTCGGTTGGGAACTCGGCCCATTTGAAACTTGGGATGTTCTTGGGGTGAAAGAAACAGTGGAAAAAATGGAGGCTGCAGGAGAAAAGGCTGCAACATGGGTACATGAGATGCTTGCTTCCGGTAATGAATCTTTCTACAAAGTTGAAGGCGGTATCAGAAAGTACTATGATATCCCCAGCAAATCCTACAAAGTGATTCCGGGTACGGATGAATTTATCCTATTAGATACACTCAAAGGAGGAAATAAAAAAATCTGGGGCAATGCTGGTACAAGCCTTTATGATCTTGGAAATGATGTCATCGGTTTGGAATTCCATACTAAAATGAATTCCATTGGCCAGGAAGTGATTGAAGGCATTAATACAGCTATAAACATGGCTGAGAAATCATATAAAGGATTAGTGATTGGAAATGAAGGAGGCAACTTCTCTGCTGGAGCTAATCTGGCCATGCTTTTCATGTTTGCAGGTGATCAGGAATTTGATGAAATCAATTTAATGATTGCAGGTTTCCAAAATACCATGATGCGGGCAAGATATTCTTCGGTTCCGGTGGTGGTAGCCCCTCATAATATGGCTTTGGGAGGAGGTTGTGAATTGTCTCTTCACGCTGATGCAGTGCAGGCACATTCAGAATTGTATATGGGTTTGGTAGAATTTGGTGTGGGTCTGATTCCTGCCGGTGGGGGCACCAAAGAAATGACCTTAAGATTTTCCAATGAAACTAAGGCAGGTGATGTAGAGCTGAACCGCTTGCAGGAATACTTCATGAATATAGCCACTGCTAAAGTCTCCACTTCAGCCGCTGAAGCAAGAGGCTTAGGATACCTTCAGACCAAAGATAGCATCACATTGAATAGAAAACGTGTTTTAGCAGATGCCAAAGCCAAGGTGCTTTCCCTCTTTGATGCAGGGTATACACAACCTGTTCAACAAACCAATATCAAAGTATTGGGTAAAACGTCTCTTGCCCTATTTGAAGCAGGAATTACAGGTATGTTGTATGGCAATTACATTTCTGAGCATGATGCCAAGATTGCCAGGAAATTGGCCTGGGTGATGTCTGGAGGTGATCTTTCCTCCCCAACCGAAGTAAGTGAACAGTATTTACTCGATCTGGAAAGAGAAGCATTCCTCAGTCTGACCGGAGAGAAAAAGACGCTGGAGAGGATACACAGTATCTTGTTTAAGGGAAAACCGCTGAGAAATTAGAGGCGAGAAACGAGAAGCGAGAGACAAGAAGCAAGAGACGAGAAGCGAGATGCGAGAAGTGAGAAGCTAGAGATTAGAAGTTAGAAATTAGAATCAAAACTTTAAACTAATGATTTATGAAGCTGAGACATAATTTTAAAAACCTTAATGTTTGGAATAAAGCTGTCGATTTGGCTGTAAAGATTTATGAAACAACAACTTCGTTTCCATCAGATGAGAAGTTTGGAATGACTTCTCAGATGAGAAGGTCAAGCGTTTCTATTCCATCAAATATCGCTGAAGGAACAGCCAGAAATTCTTCAAAGGCTTTTACAAATTGTCTTGATATCAGTCTTGGGGAGAGTTTTGAACTCGAAACCCAATCGATAATTGCTAGAAGAGTAGGTCTCTTAAATAAGTATGAATTTGAGTCTATCAATCAAGATCTCGATGAAGTCCAAAAGATGATCATTGGTCTCAAATCAAACATTGAATCAAATCCTTACTAGACTCGAGTCTAATCTCTCGCATCTAGTTTCTCGCTTCTACAACCTTATCGAGCAAACAAAAACCAATTTTAACAATAAACTCATTAGAACACTTACAAAATGGAAGCATATATAGTCAACGGATATAGATCGGCGGTAGGAAAGGCCAAAAAAGGTGGCTTTAGGTTTTACCGCCCGGATGACCTGGCAGCGGATGTGATCAAGCATCTGGTGGCCCATACTCCTGGCTTGGAAAATAAAATGGTGGATGACCTGATTGTTGGCAATGCCATACCAGAAGCCGAACAGGGCATGCAGATGGGCAGGATGATTTCACTTCTTGCCTTGGGCGTGGACAATCCCGGTTTCATCATCAACAGGTATTGTGGGTCTGGACTGGAAGCCATTGCCCTTGCAGTGGGAAAAATAAAGGCCGGAATGGCAGACTGCATCATTGCAGGAGGAACAGAATCCATGTCTTTGCTACCGATGATGGGTTACAAGACTGCTCTGAACTGGAAAATTGCCTCCCAAACACCG
The DNA here is from genome assembly GCF_042683085.1 of Shivajiella indica. Lineage (NCBI taxonomy): Bacteria > Pseudomonadati > Bacteroidota > Cytophagia > Cytophagales > Cyclobacteriaceae > Shivajiella > Shivajiella indica. The sequence continues at coordinate 238,736 of NZ_JBHUIV010000034.1, forward strand.
GATTACTACCTGAGCATGGGTTTGACAGCAGAAGAGCTGGCCAAAGACTATGAAATTACCCGTGAGCAAGCAGATGAATTCTCTGTTCGTTCCCATGACCGAGCATTGAGAGCCATAGCAGAATCAAAATTCAAAGAAGAGATTGTGCCGGTAGAAGTGGAGGAAACCTACGTGGACGAAAAAGGAAAAAGAAAAACCAGAAAGTTTGTGGTCGATACCGACGAAGGTCCAAGAGCGGGGACTTCCTTGGAAGGATTGGCCAACCTGAAACCAGCCTTTAAGATGAACGGACAGGTGACTGCGGGCAATTCCTCCCAAACATCTGATGGGGCAGCCTTTGTGGTTGTCATGTCAGAAAGGATGGTCAAAGAACTGAATTTAGAGCCTGTAGCGAGAATGATGTCTTATTCCGTAGCCGGGGTAGAGCCCCGTATCATGGGTATTGGTCCAAAAGAAGCAGTGCCAAAGGCATTGAAACAGGCAGGATTGACTTTGGACAAGATCGATCTGATTGAGCTGAACGAAGCGTTTGCTGCCCAAGCCTTAGCGGTGATCAAATCCCTGGATATGGATATCAATAAAGTAAATGTCAATGGTGGAGCGGTTGCCCTTGGTCACCCGCTAGGATGTACAGGAGCCAAACTCTCCGTACAGCTCTTCAACGAACTCCGCAGACAGAACAAGAAGTACGGTATGGTGACTGCTTGTGTCGGAGGAGGACAGGGGGTTGCAGGGGTATTCGAATTATTGAAATAGAAGCGAGAGATTAGATGCGAGAAACGAGACTTTAGAGCCAAGAATTAGGTATAGATTTAAGAGAAAAAGAAGGAGTCTGAAAAGAACCTTTGAGGTTTTTAAAACCTCGAAGGTTTAACCTTAGAGATAAAAGTTATTCTCTTAACCAGAATTGAATCTAATCTCTCGTCTCTCGCTTCTCGCATCTCAACAAACAAGAATCTTAAACATTACACGATATGTCAACTACAACCAAAAAAACAATCAATGGCGGAGAGTTCCTAATCAGGGAAACAGAAGCCCAGGATATCTTCATCTTTGAAGAATTCACTGAAGAGCAGAAAATGATGGCTCAGGCCTGTCAGGACTTTGTGGATACAGAGATCCATCCTAAAATCGAAGAAATTGACAGCATGAAGCATCCGGATTTGGTCCCTTCCATTTTCAAAAAAGCTGGGGAGCTGGGTTTATTGGGCATTTCGGTTCCGGAAGAATTTGGGGGAATGGGTATGAGTTTCAATACCTCTATGTTGATCGCAGATATTATTGGAGGTGCAGGATCATTTTCCACCACATATGGTGCCCATACAGGAATCGGAACCCTGCCGATTTTATACTATGGCGATGAGGAGCAAAAAGCAAAATACCTGCCTAAACTCGCTACCGGTGAATGGGCAGCCTGCTATTGTCTGACCGAGCCGGATGCAGGTTCCGATGCCAACAGTGGCAAAACCAAAGCGATGTTGTCTTCAGATGGCAAGCACTATATCATCAATGGCCAGAAAATGTGGATTTCCAATGCAGGTTTTGCGGATCTTTTCATTGTCTTTGCAAAAATTGACGATGATAAAAACCTTTCGGCTTTCATCGTGGAAAAAACCTTCGGGGGTATTACTATGAATGAAGAGGAGAAGAAGATGGGGATCAAAGGATCATCCACACGTCAGGTATTTTTCAATGACTGCAAAGTACCTGTGGAGAACCTGCTTTCAGAAAGACAAAATGGATTTAAGATTGCAGTGAATATTTTAAATATCGGAAGGATCAAACTAGGTGCAGGAGTTTTGGGAGGATGTAGAACCGTGGCTTCCTATGCCATCAAATATGCCGGAGAAAGAAAGCAGTTTGGTGTGGCCATCAATACCTTTGGGGCCATCAAGCAAAAATTGGCGGAAATGGCGGTCAGGACCTATGCCTGTGAAGCCCTGTGCTATAGGGCCGGTCAGGATATAGAGGATAGGATGGCAGCTTTGGCATCGGAAGGCATGCCAGATGCTGAAGCAAAACTGAAGGCATTGGAACAATTTGCCATTGAAGCGGCGATTGCCAAAGTGCACGGCTCTGAGGTTTTGGATTATGTAGTGGATCAGGGTGTGCAGGTATATGGAGGTATGGGTTATTCTGCGGATGCACCTATGGAGAGGGCTTACCGGGATGCCAGGATTTCTAGAATTTATGAAGGGACGAACGAGATCAACAGGATGTTGATGGTGGGTATGTTGCTGAAGCGGGCGATGAAAGGTGAAATCAATTTGTTTGAACCTGCCATGGCTGTGGCCAATGAACTGACTTCAGTACCCAGCTTTGAGACCATCGATACTTCCGAGTTGTTTGCTTCAGAGAAAGAGGTGATCAAGAAATTGAAGAAAGTTTTCTTGATGGTAGGTGGTAAAGCTGCTATGGCCTTAGCCGATAAGATCGAATCTGAGCAAGAGGTCATGATGAACCTGGCAGATGTGATGATTGAGATTTATGCAGCGGAGTCTGCCATACTGAGAACAGAAAAACTGGTCAGCATTAGAGGAGAAGAAGCCTGTAAGCAGCAGATTGCCATGTCGCAGGTGTACCTGTTTGAGGCAGTGGAAAAAATCCAAACCGCGGCTAAGGAAGCCATTGCTGCTTTTGCCAAGGGCGATGAGCAAAAGGTGATGTTGATGGGTCTGAAGCGCTTCACCAAAGCCGACCTGGTCAATACCAAAGAGCTTAGAAGACAGATTGCGGATTATATGATTGAGAAAGGGAAGTATCCGTTTTCCTGATAACTGAAAGTCAGATTTATGAACCATTGAGGAGTTAAGGCCTTAAGGGTTTCATTAAGTTGGATAATTTCACGTAACGGTCGCAACGGTATCGACGCCACGAGGAAGTCGGAAGGCGAAAGGAAGATTTCGGAATCAGAGGACATTGAAGATTCAAGGTAGTCATCTGAAACATTAATTTATTAGAAAAGCCCCTGAGGAATCGGGGGTTTTTCATTTTCGGCAGGAAAAATAATCGGATAAGTTTATTTAGCAGCTTTTAAGGTAGTCGGTCAAAGTTTAAATTTAAACTCATTTTTAGGATTCGATTTTTTTATGAAGAAGCTGGTTTTGAAAAATGACTGGATGGGAAAGAAACCTGTGATCAGTATTGAATTTCCCTATGATTTTCAATTGAAGGAAGTGGTTAAGCAATTTCCTGGATGTAATTGGGATACTAGGAAGAAAGTGTGGTGGGTAGCTTACACAGAAAATAAGCTTTCAGAAATGTTACAGTTTTTCAAGGGAAAGGTATGGTTGGATTACAGTGGCTTGAAGAGGGTAGAGATACCAACTATTTTTCCAGAGCTTCCGGATTTAGTGGATCCATTGGATGATGAAATCAGAAAGTTTGAGGATTGGATGCGAAATAAGCGCTATAGTGGAAGTACGGTTAAGACATACCGAGATGCTGTTTCTATATTTTTGAGATTTTTGGAAAACAAGTCGATCAGAGAGATTGAAAACCAAGATCTTGAAAGATTCAACAAGGAATATATTTTGGCCAGGGGTTATTCGGGTTCTTACCAAAACCAGGTGGTCAATGGCATTAAACTGTTTTTTCAGAATAGGAGGGGTATCAAGTTCAATCATGAAATTGTCTATAGGCCTAAAAAGGAAAAGGTTTTGCCAAATGTATTGAGTAAGGAAGAGGTTGCAAGGATTTTGGGATCACCAACCAATCTCAAGCATCGGCTTATGTTGATGTTTCTCTATGCTTGTGGTTTAAGAAGGGCGGAGTTGATTGGGTTGAAGTTTGAACACATACAAAGGGAAAGGGGTCTTTTGTTGGTCAAACAAGCGAAAGGCAAACAAGATCGGGTTGTTACTTTGCCTGAGTCTCTCTTGAAAGAGCTTGAAAAATATTACAAGTCCTACAAACCCAAAGAATACATTTTTGAAGGACAAAAAGGAGGGCCGTACAGTGAAAAGAGTTTGGCCGAGGTGTTTAAAAAAGCCGTTCAAAAAGCAGGAATTAATAAACCTGTAACGCCGCATTGGTTAAGACATTCGTATGCGACGCATTTATTGGAAAGGGGGACAGATTTAAGGTATATACAGGAGTTATTGGGTCATAAGAGTAGCAAGACTACAGAGATTTACACCCATGTAAGTCAAAAGTCTCTTCAGCAAGTCAAAAGTCCTTTAGAAGATTTGAATTTATAGGAAGGAAAAACCAGACTTATTCATTAAGTTAGGTAAATAATGTCTGGAAAAACCAGACAGATAAATAAGTTACAAGCAACTATAATGACACGACACAGCATAACAATAATATTGACCATTTTTACTTTGACGTTTACCTCTTGTGGACAGACCAAAGGACAGAATTGCAACTGTCCAAAGAATACTATGGCAGGGACAACAGAAGGCAGTAAACCAGACACGACTTTTCGCCTTTCCAACGGCAAGACAATTATTTTATGTGGTTATAAAAATCCAGAAAGTAAACCGACAACTTATTCTGAATTTATTCTTTCAGTTTGCGGACAAGACACAATCATTGACTTTTGGGGTGCGGTGCTGACTTGCCGACTAAGAGTTAATAAAGACACATTGCTAGTTGACCAACTTCAATACTTGCCGACAGGAACGAATTTTAAATTTCAAGAAACAGTTTGGACAACTGAAAAACTACATTTCAGCGGACAAAAAATCGTTAGAGAACTTGTTGTTAACAGACAAATCAGAAAATATAATCAAGACGAAATTCAATCAGTTTTAAAATCATACGAAACAGCAAAGCTAGGTCTTGACGACAGTAAAATGGAACTTGCAAATAAACTATTCATTGCGACAATTTCAGGCGACAAAAAGGCGAGACAATATTTCAAGGAATTTAAGAGCAAATTTGGAACACTTGACGGAGCATTTTCAGAAGAATACAGCGACTTGGTAGCAATGTTAGAACTATGGGACAGAAAAGAATAGCTGCTTGTAACACGGGTTTTGCGTCAGGCGGGGTGACGTGCAAACTTGGAGCTTTGTGCTTCAATTCAAGTTCAGTGCTGGTTGACAGTTTTGTGCTCCGAAAACCCGCCCGAACGCAAAGCCCGAAAACGTTATAGCGCATATTGCGAACGCCAACTGTTACACAAAGATTTTTTACATTTTTGAAAATTGTAACTTTTAAGTTACATTAGCGTTATGGATAAAATCAGGGAAGTCATAGCCTATCAAGACCACTTTGAGAACTTTCTGAAAAAGCAACCAATCAAAATTCAAAACAAGATTTATAAAGTCATTGAGGCTATTGAAACTTTTGAAAGAGTTCCGGAGACTTACCTGAAACCCATAAGAACAAAGAAAGGGCTATATGAAGCTAGGGTTCAGTTGGCAAGTAACATTTGGAGGGTGTTTTGTTTTTTCGATGAAGGAAAGCTTGTGATACTTCTCAATGGCTTTCAAAAGAAAACCCAAAAAACACCAACCAGGGAAATTGAAAAGGCTGCCAAACTGATGGATGAATATTATGCTGAAAAGGAAGTTCAAAAAGGAAAAAAGAAAAGGAAATGAATACTAAGAGCTGGAAAGAAATCAAAGATGATGTGTACGGAGTCAAAGGAACCGAACGCAGAGATAAATTGGAAAGGGATTTTGAGTCTTTCAAAATTGGTTTGCTACTAAAGAAGGCAAGAGAGGACAAGAATCTAACCCAGGAGCAATTAGCGGAATTAGTAGATAAAAAAAGAACTTATATTTCAAGAGTTGAAAACAATGGAAGTAATCTGACACTGAAAACACTTTATGAAATTGTTGAAAAAGGATTGGGAGGGAAGGTAAAAATCTCCATTGAACTCTGAAAAGGGAAATACGCGCTATAACATCACCTTGGATATAGCGGGCGGTTCAGAGTAAATTGAAAGTTTAGTATCTTTAAGAAGTTAGGAGTAGGCTGGAAGATAACGGCCCCGAATGCCCGCCGTCTCCAAGCTGAGGACCGTGTGTGACTTGAACCAGCCCCTAAGGGCTGAATGCTTTGAAATGGATGGAGGACTAATGGGTAACCAATAGGCAGGCCCTCCGATGGCGGTTTGCCGAAGCAGCCATCAAACTACCTTACGCTGCATATTTGGGAAACCAGTATGTGGTGAGCGGTAAGGAAAAACGGGGACTATTATCCCTGTAGGTGAGTATTGATGGAGCTGAATAGCCTGTCCCGAACTTGATTCGGGAAAAATGAACCAGTGATGAAGCCTCGATAAGGCAAATTACGATGCGAAAAATAGGTAGTTACGTTTGTACCTATGACAAAGTGTGGCGGACGATCGGATATGCTGGCCACATCGCATCCGGGGTTAAGCTGGCAGGAACGCAGTACAGGCCATTTCAAGGAACAAGTGAACTCTATATCGTTCTGTAAAATCGACAGAGGAAGCAGACTCTCAGGGAATGTGGGAGAGGTATAGGGGGCAGAGTTTTTCTCACACATGACTGCTTATGATGGACTCTATGAAATACGGATAGAGTATAGCAGCAATATCTATAGGATATTTTGCTGTTTTGATGAAGGTAGTTTGATAGTGCTATTTAATGGCTTCCAAAAGAAGTCTCAAAAGACCCCTCAAAAAGAAATTGAGAAAGCATTGAAAATCAAAGCCGAGTATTTTGAAGAAAAGAACAAACAAAAGAAAGATGGAAAAAAGTAGCTCAATTACAACATTTGAACAACACCTTGAAAAAAGGTATGGGCAAGTAGGCGAAGAAAAAAGAATGGCTTTTGAAGCGAAAGCCAAGGCTTTTGCTATTGGTGAACTTATCAAAGAAGAGCGAAGACTATCAAACATGACACAGGAACAACTTGCTACTAAAACAGGGACTAAAAAAAGCTTTATCTCCAGGATTGAGAATGGAAAAAGTGATATTCAACTTTCAACACTATATAGAATATTGGAATTAGGACTAGGTAAAAAATCTCATTCACGATAGAATAAAAGCGAAGCACAACATCACCTTGGATACAGCGAGCGGTTCCGAGAAAATTGAAAGTACACTATCTATAAGAAGTTAGGAGTAGATTGGAAGAGAGAGGCTTCGAATTCCCGCCGTCTCCAATCTGAATCCCGTTGGACTCAATTCTAAAATGGCAAAGTAAAATCCTTGGATAATCGGAATATTAGGTTTTGGAGTTTTTCTATACCTAGCATGGAATAATTTTCAAATACCATTTGCTCCATGGACAAAAACCGCAGAGGCAAAAGCATTGATTACAGAAAATGCACTTGGGTATGGTCCGAAGGGAATGGGATTTACCCAAATCATCACGATATCCTATCAGGTTGACGATTCAGTTTATGTTCAGAAGAAAAAACTTTCTCAGAGGATCGATAAAAAGGAAATTGGATCAAAGGTATTAATAGAATATGCTGTTAAAGATCCTGGCAATTTTGAAATCAAAGGTTTTTTGAAATAATGAACTAATATTTTTATCAAAAAACTTTATCTTCCAACATGGAATCAATTGACTTCATTTCTGAGATAGTGGTTTTCAAACCCTCCCAAGGTAGTAATGAATTTGAAATCATTTTGGATGGGGAGCACGATACGGTTTGGGTCACCGAACAGCAGCTTGTTGAGTTATTTGGTAAAGCTAGGAGGACGATTGGTGAGCACATCCGAAATATTTACAAAGAGGGGGAATTGGAAAAAGAGTCAACTTGGCGGAAATTCCGCCAAGTTCAAAAAGAAGGGGAAAGAGAAGTAAAAAGAGCGGTTTCAGCTTACAATTTGGATGTAGTGATCTCAGTTGGATACCGAGTAAAATCACCTGTTGGGATTGAATTCAGAAAATGGGCAACCCAAAGACTCAAAGATTACTTGGTTAAAGGTTATACCATCAACAGCGAATTACTGAGCAAGCAAGGTCAAAAAATCATACAATTAGAAAATCAGCTTGATATTTTAAGAGAAAGAACCTTCGAATCACAAAGAGTATTGACAGAAGGATTTTTGGATATTATTTCAAAGTATTCCAAATCTTTTGAATTACTCAATAGGTATGATTCAGAAGATCTTCGGCTCGATAACCTTTCCAAAGAAATCATTTATGTCATCAACTATGATGATGTCAAGAAAGCCATTCACCAATTAAAGAAGGAATTGGTTCAGAAAGGAGAAGCCGGAGAGCTCTTCGGAAACGAGAAAGATGATTCATTCCAGGGAATATTGGGAAGTATCTCCCAAACGGTGTTTGGAGAATTGGCATATCCAACCATTGAAGAGCAGGCAGCACAATTGTTATATTCTGTCATCAAGGGTCATGCCTTCAGCGATGGAAACAAGAGAATAGGTTCATTTCTATTTGTATGGTTCTTAGAGCAGAATAATTATCATTTGGATGAAAGAGGAATAAGAAAAATAAATGAAAATACTTTGGTAGCATTGGCATTGGCAGTAGCACAAAGTTCACCTGAGCAAAGGGATTTGATGATTAAACTGATAGTAAACCTAATAAAGAACTGAGTCCAACATCACCTTGGATACAGCGAGCGGTTCGGAGTAAAATGAAGGTTTAGTACATTTAAGAAGTTAGGAGTATGCTAGAAGGAAACTGTTTCAAATGCCCGCCGTCTCCAAGCTGAATCCCGTTAGCGAAAATTGAAAAAACCATGGAAAGCAATAATCTATATCACCACTTTCTGAAATATCTTTTTTTTGGCTTGGGAACATTATTGTTAATTACGTCCCTTCTTTCTTGGTTCTTTCCTGACTTATTCTGGGTAAATGGTGAGAAAATGGAACAAAACATCGTTGCCACGTTAGTTTTAGGAACGATAGGAATAGTTTGCTTCCTAATATTTATTGCTATTAAGGATAAATTTGTGATAGTAAAATTAGGAGGCCAAAGGTAACCATTAAAAATGGCGAGAACGAAAGAAAAATAAATTGGGTGGAGGTGGAATCCCTTTCTCTCATACAGTTTGTTTACCCTCCTTTGTATAAATTAAAAGTTAAAGGGGATGAAAAAGTCTATTGGTTTAATACGGAAAATGAATTTATAAAAGCATCTGGTTTTGTAAAAGATTTGAGTGACATGGGAAACTTGATTCAGAAAAAGAAAAGAGAGTTGGGTATTTAATTATCCAAATCTTTTGACCACCAAACCATTAATTTCGTAAATTGAAGAAAAAAATCATGGCAAACCTCACTTTAAACAACAAGACATTAGAAAAGTATTTTGGTCTATTGAAAGGTTTGGATAATCTTTCCAAGAAAAAACTAATCATTAAGTTGACCGAGTCTCTTGATATAAAAGAAGAGAAGGTAGAAATTAGGACGCTTTTTGGCGCATGGGAAGATGATAAAGATTCGGACGAAATCATTAAAGAAATTAGAGAATCCAGAATAGAAAAAACAGAAAATCCTCGTTTCGAATGAAGTACCTTTTAGATACTAATATTTGTATCCATTTTTTAAGAGGGAAATATGGATTGATAGAAAAGTTTGAACAGCTAGGTACTGAGAGTTTTGCTATTTCAGAAATTACTTTGGCAGAATTAGTTTTTGGAGCTGAAAACAGTAAAAACCCTAAAAAGAATCTTGATTTAATTGAAGTGTTTGCTAATCAAGTTGTTGTCCTTCCGATTTTTGGAGCTATTTACCTGTATGGAAAAGAGAAAGCCCGATTAAAATCTATAGGCTTGCAGATTAGTGATTTTGACCTGTTGATTGGTTGCACAGCAATAGAAAAAGACCTAATAATGGTGACAGAAAACTTGAAAGAGTTTCAAAGAATCTCTGGTATTAGGTTAGAAAACTGGGTTACCAGATAAGAAACAACTTTCGCTAACATCACCTTGGAAGACAGCGGGCGGTTTAGAGTAAATAGAAAGTTTGCTATCTTTAAGAAGTTAGGAGTAAGTTTGAAGAGTACGGCTTCGAATGCCTGTCTGTCCGCCAGGCAGGCCCGCCGGCTCTTAGCCTTGGCCGTTTGGCACAACCCCAAAAAAGAAAGAGGTTGTTATAAACAACCTCCTTCAATGTGACTTCATTATGGTTAATCTAATCCTAAACGAATGGCCATTTCAAGGGGAGAATGGCGGACACCAGAACCTGAAATAGACAATTCGCCCCTTAACAACAAAGTTGGTTGTGCCATAAATTTAGGCGTACTTCCCCTATGAGGTTGAGCTGAATGAACCAAGAGCGGATGACATAGGTAAACTGTACCTGCTTTACCAGTTGCAAACACTTCTTTTCTTTTTGGCAGCTCCTCTAACTTCCCTGCAAGTTCCATAAAAGAAAGCCCTAAATCTCCTTCTTTCGACAATAATCTTGCAACATCAATATGAGAACCCTCATAAATGACTGTTGGAGCATCATTTTCGCTGACATCAGAATATAAAATCAACATTAATAATGCTCGTCCTTTCGATTTGACATTGACACGCCATTCAAAATAATTGTTAGGATCATTTCCAGGAAAGCTTGCATCTACGTGTTTACCAGTGTCATTCGGTTGCTGATCGGATGGGAATCTGACAGGAAACGTTCCTACATTCCGACAAGGAATCCATTTGTATTTACCTATTAATTGATCAAAAGCGTTATGTAACTTTGGAGTGTTTACAGAATTAACGAAAGGTTCATTGGTGTACATTCCCAAACGAATTACAGGCTCTATCCAGGTTGAAGGATTTGACCTGTCACAAGGGAGGTGATTCCAAAGAATATCTAAAGCAGCGTCTGCTATTTCCTTGGAAAATGAATTATCAAGACGAACAAAACCCTTATGGATCAAATGCTCTATTTCCTTTTTACTTAGTATATCTGACATAATTTTTTTGTTTAAAACCAACCACATACAGTAACAAATCCTGTTGACAAGTGGACTTGGCTTTAAGATTATGGATGAAATGAATGAATAATAGAAAAGTACGCCTTGTATAAATAAAGCGCATTGTTTAAAGAACTAAGCTTGAAAGGAATATTATAGCATTACGGTCATTATCATAGGAACAAAATAAAAAAAAATCTCTATACGAACAAAACAAAAAAGGGTATGCACATTACATCACCTACCCAAAAGTGTCAGTAAAGTGTTTCATAGGACAGTATTTTGTATTTAACGACAGTTCCGATCAAAAAAGGGAAGCTTACAGGTTCTAGAAATATGTCGGAGGTCTGAAAGCAATTACATCTGAAATTACTATTTTTAGAGATGCTCCTGCCTTACGGGAGCCAGAGGCCATAGCCAATATTGAATAACTACATGAAAAAATGAAGATACTTTTAATGTCCATTGGAACACGTGGAGATATCGAACCTTTTTTGGCTATTGGGGAAATCCTTACCAAAAATGGACATAAAACTCTTTATGCTTTCCCAGAGCAATACTGCCATTTAATACCAGAAAATGAAAGTAAATATGCTTTTTCCTCCAGATTTCTCAACCTTATAGAGGGAGAAGATGGGAAGATTGTAATGGGTGGTTCTATGGGTCTAAATAAATTGAAGGCAATTGTAAGACTTTACAAAGAAGGGATGGCTGTCAATAAAATATTGGTAAAGGAACAATTCAATTTTGTGAAAAAGGAAGCGCCTGATTTCATTGTACATAATGGGAAATGTAACTATCCTTTGTTATGGCATTTATCAACAGGAAAAAAAATAGTTTTAATAAGTCCTATTCCTAACTTCATCCATTATGTAAAAGGTTTCGGACATACAGGGTTTAGTTTTTATTATGGTGAGTTCATCAATAAATTGACTTACAAATTTGCAAATTTTGGTCTTGTCAAAACCATTAATGATGCACAAAAAACACTGCCATCTTCCGAAAGAAAAGTGCCTAAAAAGATAATTAAAGAGAAGTTGTTTGCTCAAAAGCTGATTTACACTATATCACCTTCATTATTTACCAAACCTAAAAATTGGAATTCAAATGTTCAGGTTTTAGGATACCACGAGAGGGATAAACAATTGGCCTGGTATCCCGAGGAAAATTTAATCCAATTTATTGAAAAACATAAGAAAATTCTCTTTTTGACATTTGGTAGCATGATTAATTCAAATCCTGAAAAGACCACACAAATTATCTTAAATGTACTGAGCCAACTGAAAGTTCCAACTATCATTAATATTGCTGCGGGAGGTCTTGTTAAGCCAAAAAATCAAAGCGAAAACGATTTATTCTATTTCACAAATCAAATTCCGTACGATTGGTTATTAAAAAAGTGCTATGGAATAATCCATCACGGTGGTTCTGGAACAACTCACAGCAGTATAAAGCATGGTTGTGTTTCAATGATTTTACCACATATTTTTGACCAATTTGGTTGGAATAATTTAATTGTAAAAACAGGTTTAGGGCCAAAAGGAGTAGCAATCAATAAAATCACAGAACAAAACCTAAAACCTCTCATTATAGATTTAATTGAGAACATTACCTATAAATCAAAGGCAAAAGAAATTGCTGAAATGATGAGACGAGAAAATTTTGAAAAAGAGCTATATGAAGCAATAATCAATTAATGGCCCTATCTATAAAAGGTAAATTGGTAAAATTGAACACAAAAAATGGGGCTTTGAGGAAGCTCTAGAAGAAAAGCTAGGTAAATTTCAAGAGCCATGTCCAACATTAATTTAATCATAGAAGAAAGAGCAGCCGACATCGGTAAATTTCTGGTGGGAAGGCTGCTCCCCTTCCGGCAAAAGCGGATGGTAGGTCCCTTTATTTACATTGACCATATGGGTCCTGTCAAATTAAATGAGCGCTCTAATTTCGATATCCTGCCACATCCCCATATCGGACTGTCCACACTTACCTTCTTATTTGAAGGAAGCATCATGCACCGGGATACCCTTTGCAACGAAGTGGAAATAACACCTGGAGCAGTGAACTGGATGACTGCCGGAAAAGGCATCGTACATAGTGAAAGGACTCCTGAACACCTGAGGAATTCGGAAAAACTGATGCATGGCTTACAGATTTGGGTGGCACTGCCCAAGCACTTGGAGCAAATGGATCCCGAGTTTTTCCACATTACTGCTGAGGAAATACCAGCATGGGAACAGGATGGCATACAATTTAAACTGGTGGCAGGAGAAGCCTTCAACCGTAAATCTGCAGTACCTGTTTACAGTAAGCTGTATATGGTTGAAATCAAAAGTCAAACCCGACAGCATGTTGCTCTTGGTGAGCACCTTTATGGTGAATCGGGTTTATATATTTTGGAAGGCGGTGTGGAGAGTGATGGTAATGTCTATGGCCCAAAGCAGATGCTTGTGACCAAAGAAAGTCATCTCTGTGAGTTTACCCTTCAGGCCAATAGTACCATTTATATTTTTGGAGGGGAACCATTTCCGGAAGAAAGGTTTATTGACTGGAATTTCGTTGCATCGGACAAGGCATTGATTGCATCGGCAAAACAAAAATGGATAGACCAGAAATTTGAAAAGATAAAAGGTGAGGAAACTGAGTTTGTGCCTTATCCCACTTTTTCTAAACAATAGATTTTATGGCAAGAATAACATTTATCAAGACCTTGGTTCCTCTTGTAGCAGCGGGACCATTGACCCTAGCAGCCATGAAACTACAAGAATTGAATAAAATGACAGCACCTCTGGGCAGGATTAAAAAAATGCCTGTGCTGTTTTTGGGCCATGGCAGCCCCATGAATGCCATTGAGGAAAATGAATTTGTAACAGGATTCAGAAATGTGGCCAAGGATATACCCAAGCCCAATGCGATTCTTTGTGTTTCGGCACATTGGGAAACCAAAGGCACCTTTGTTACGGCCATGGAAAACCCCCCTACCATTCATGATTTTGGGGGATTTCCCAAGGAATTGTTTGCTGTTCAGTATCCCGCTCCCGGCAGTCCCGATCTGGCCAGGGAAACCAAATCTCTGATCACCAAAACAGAAGTAGGTCTGGATGACAAATGGGGACTGGACCATGGGGCCTGGTCTGTCATTAAGCATTTGTACCCCCAAGCGGATATTCCTGTGATTCAGATGAGCATCGATTACCGTCAGACTCCCCAGTTCCATTATGAATTGGCCAAGGAGATCAAGTCCCTACGCGAAAAAGGGGTTTTGGTAATAGGTAGCGGAAATATGGTACACAATCTCAGCATGGTGGAATGGAGGAGGTTGAATGAAAATTTCGGTTTTGACTGGGCTATGGAGGCCAATGAAAAAATGAAATCATACATTCTTAATGGGAATCACCAAGAGTTGGTTAATTTCCGGTCACAAGGAAAAGCCTTTGATTTGGCTATTCCTACTCCTGAACACTATTTGCCCTTGCTCTATTCCTTGGCTTTGAAGGAAGGCAGCGAGCAGGTCCAATTGTTCAATGATAAGCCGGTTGCAGGTTCTCTGACCATGACCTCAGTGAGAATCGGATAAGAAAAACTTTTCCATAAATTGTGTGAATGTCAAAAGCCTGACAACATTTTTCATTATTATTGAAAAAGGGGAATTGATAGATGAATGATTCAGAATCCGCGATTGCCCCAAGTACCAAAAAGTAATAGAAGTGAAAAAAATATTGAGAATTGCATTATGGACCTTGGCCATTTTTATGATGGCAGCAGGGAGTTTGGTATATTATATCCAAAAACAAATGGGGAGTCTGGATGCTTTGGAAGAGCGTAATTCAAGATTCGGGGGCTTGCCTTATTATGCTGAGGAGACAGATGAATTTATAAGTCCTGAGCCATTGCCCTATTTTCCAGAACAAACCACAGGGGGGAATCCAGGACCTATGCGGTTTTTTAAAACCTCACCTAATGCACCCGGTTTTCCACTGCCCAAGCAGCTGATTACTAAAAGCGATTTTTCGGAAACCCCTTCGGGTTTTGCGGTATGGTGGTTAGGCCATTCCTCCTTTATCCTTGAGCTTGACGGGAAACGTATCCTTTTCGATCCGGTTTTTGAAAATGGAGGACCCCTTCCCTTTATTTTGAGAAGGTTCGATGTGTCTCCAATCAAAAGAGAAGAACTGCCCGGGATTGATATAGTGATCATTACCCACGATCATTATGACCATCTGGAGGCGGCCACCATCAAATTTCTGGCATCTCAAAATATGGAATTTATTGTCCCATTGGGTGTTGGCGCCAGGTTGGAAGGCTGGGGTATTCAGAAAAGCAATATTACAGAGTTGGGATGGCATGATGCCAAGACTTTAGGTTCTTTGCAAATCACTGCTCTTCCGGGCATACACTACACAAGCAGAAGTTTTAATGATAGAAATAAAACCCTGTGGGCCTCTTTTGCCATTAAAGGAGCAGACAAAAACCTGTTTGTAAGTGGGGATACCGGTTACGGCGGGCATCTGAAAGATATTGGAGAAAAATATGGTCCTTTTGACCTGGCTTTAGTGGAAATTGATGGCTGGAATAAAGGTTGGCCTTTGACCCACCTTTTTCCTGATCAGGTCATTCAGCTATGTCAGGATATAGATGTCCAACTCCTGTTTCCCATACATTGGGCTGTCTTTGATTTGGCATTACACCCCTGGGACGAATCGATTAAAATGGTAGCTGATCTTGCAGTAGTAAATGACATCGAACTGGTGACGCCCATTATGGGCGAAAAAGTTATCCCAGGTCTGAGCCCCACCAATAATTGGTGGGAAAACCCAAATAAGTGACAGCTAATCTGCTACGATTTGCTGCCAATTTTTTAGGTCCGTTTTTATTTTTTCTTCAATCCATTTCCCCGTAATAGTCATTGGTAGGATAAATCGGCTTAACATTGAGAATAACCGGGGAGGTAGCAAACGGCCCTGATATATGATTCACCGGTAAATAATACTATTAAAAAATCAAAAAATTCTTGTGGTCACTTCCTGGAATGGGAAAGCATTTTCAGAAGAGAACCGACTAGAATCCCTTTTTCAGGTCTTTTCTGATGGCTTTAGCCTTTTTTAAGTCAGCGAAAAACCATTTCCTAATTTCCAGAAACAGGTTTTCATTTTTATTGCCTGAAGCTTTTTGAACTTTTCTCCAAGTATGCCTCAATTGATGGTAACCTATCATCCAGGCAATCGGTAAAGGCTTCCTGATATCCAATAATTGATGCAGCGGAAAAGTCCTCAGTTTGGTGAGAAAAAATTTGAATTTATCCCGTGTTTTGCGGTCATGAATCATCGCGGCCCTCACTTGAATCCCTATTTTATATCCAAAATATTGTGCCCGTGCAGCAAAGTTATTGTCTTCACCGTAATGGAAAAAAACCGGGTGAAACAAGCCTACCTTTTTAATCAGTTCAGAGCTAAGCATCCAGGCTGCTGCTCCTACAAACTTTACTTCAATCACATCTGCGATATATTTTTTTTGTAATGCCTTAAGTAGCTTGTCTGGATCAGGAGAATAATATTTTCCGATTTGATTGTTAAATACCTCATCCATACCTGTTCCTGTAGGATTTAATTGTATAGGGCTAATGATGCCATATTGCGGATATTTTAATGCTGTGGAAAGTAGTTTTGAGATACAATCCTTTTGGACATAAGCATCCTGGTTCAACAGAAAAATATGGGAATACCCTGTCTCTAATGCACGTTGAATACCAATGTTGTTGGCTCCTCCAAAACCTAAGTTTGAAGTTATTCTAATCAGTTCTATTTTTTCGTTAAATGACTCAATGATTTCAATGGTATTGTCAATGGAATTGTTATCCACGATCATGATGTCTGAAATTTCAGCACTTTGTATCAAATGCTCCAGGCACTTTTTTATCCAGGGGGAACCGTTATAAGTTACAATTATGGTAACTACTCTTATCATGGTATTATAGCTTAGTTTTTAATATTACTTTTTACAACGGGTTCCTTTTCTGCAAAGTGTTTTTTTAGATCACCTGGGGGACCATACAAAGGTCTAAATCGATCTTGTAAATAGAAAAATTAATGGAGAAAAGTATCTGGAACTGGATTAAATGGGGTAAAATAGTTTACAAAAAACCGAACATTCCGAAAATGAGTAGATGAATCCACTATTGCATTTTTTAAAGTTCTTCAAAAGAATAGCTTTGTACAAAGAAGGGAAAAAGATACTTTGTTATATTAGAGATTAGAAATGTAGGGAATTAGAATTGTAATAAATAAAAAACTAGAAATTACGTTAAACAAGACCAAAATGCGGATTCTCTTTACTGGGGGCTCAGGAAAAGCCGGAAAGCATGTCATCCCCTATTTAATGGATCAGGGACACCGGGTGATGAATGTAGATTTGAAACCATTGGATGTTCCTGGCGTGGATAACTTGATTGCAGATATTACAGATTCGGGACAGATGTTCAATGCAATGAGTTCTTATGCAGGGTTTGATGAAATGGAACCGGGTACCGGAGTACCAAAGTTTGATGCGGTGGTTCATTTTGCGGCAGTACCTAGGATTCTGATCAATCCCGATAATGAAACCTTCCGGGTCAATACTATAGGGACTTACAATGTAATTGAAGCAGCTGTCAAGTTAGGAATTAAAAAAATCATCATTGCTTCTTCGGAGACCACTTATGGTATCTGTTTTTCAGATGGCAAAACCGATCCGAAATCTTTGCCCTTGGAGGAGGATTATGATGTAGATCCTATGGACAGTTACGGCTTATCCAAAGTAATAAATGAAAAAACGGCCCGTAGTTTCCAACGCCGCTCAGGTTTTGATATCTATGCCCTTCGAATTGGAAACGTCATTGAACCACATGAATACGAACTACTTTTTCCCCATTATTTCAAACATCCCGAAGTACGTCGCAGGAATGCCTTCTGCTATATAGATGCCCGGGATTTAGGACAGATTGTGGATTTATGCCTGAAAAAAGATGGCTTGGGTTATCAGGTGTTCAATGCCGGAAATGATCACAATGGGGCAATTATTCCCAGTAATGAATTGGTGGACAGGTTTTTCCCTGGAGTACCACTTTCCCGGGAGCTAGAAGAACATGAGGCGTTATTTTCCAACCGAAAAATCAGAGAGGTCCTTGGATTCAAAGAACAGCACAACTGGAGGAAGTATGTGTTAGGCTACTAATGGTTATTATTTTAAGCTATCAATTTGTGATTCCATTTTCCAAGTTTACTAAAATAGGAAATGAAAAAAATAATGTGCTTTCTTATTTCTCTAATTTATTGCTCAATTATTGGATTTGCCCAGGATGAGGAATTCACTGGATATGCCACAGCTCTTATCAAAAGTAATCTGATTGAATACAAAACTTATGGTTTCAGAGATAAAGATACTAGATATGATAGCCTGACGGTTCAACCGATAGGCTCGGTTAGCAAGGTCATAATTGGATTGGCATTGATGAAAGCCGAAGAGCTTGGCTTTGTCAAACTTAGCACTGACATAAATGATTATTTAGACTTTAAAATATACAACCCTAATGTAAAAAATAATCCACCGATTACATTAAGGCATTTGGCAACCCATACTTCGGGGATCAAAGACAATGATAAATTTTATGTTCAATCTTACTCTAAAGGTTTGAAGTCACCCTATAGTTTAGAGGAGTTTCTTAAATCTTACCTCACAAAAGAAGGGAGTAGATATTCTAATAAAAATTTTGGTAAGTACCAAGTTGGGGAAGCGTATAATTATTCAAATATTGGAGCGGCACTGGCCGCACTGATAATTGAAAAGGCCTCAAAGATACCTTTTGATCAATTCACTGAAAAATATCTGTTTCAACCGCTTGGGATGGAATATACCCATTGGCATTATAAGGAACTTCAGATGGATATCTATTCCCAGCTTTATGATGAAAAAGACAGGCTTTTGGATTTTTATTCTCTTGCAACCTATCCTGAAGGTAGTTTAAAATCAAACATCGTTGATTTAACCAAGTTGCTGAAGGCACTTATGGAAGGTTATCAAGGCAAATGTGATATTCTAAGTGAAAATTCCTGGAAGATATTCTTTGCTAAAAATTATTCAGATGGTCTTCAGGTCAAAGGAATAAATCCTCAGGAACCGAATAGCGGAATTTTTATAGTTTATACAAAAAGCGGGGCAATAGGCCATACAGGCTCTGATCCGGGGGTTTCTGCATTTTTGTTTTTTAATCCAGAAACGATGTTGGGAAAGATATTTTTGGCAAATGAAGATTTAACACCGCAAAATTTAGATTCCTTTAAGAAGGTTTGGGAAAACATTTGAAAGACCTGAGAACAATGACAGAACTTGAAAAATACCACATGACTTACTTCAATGTTGATAAAGACGTTTTGAATAAAATAAGTTTGTATTTTAAGCCTATTCAAATCAATAAAGGGATTGTTTTTCATAAAAGAGGCAGGGATTCTGATCGGCTTGGTTTTGTTCCATCAGGTAAATTAAGTAGTTTTTATTTGATCAAGAAAAAGAAGTTTCCAAGTGGAATTTGGCCCAAGTGTATTTTACAGTGGACTTGGAAAGTTTCATTTTATTCAGCCTGCCTCTTGGAATATACAAGCCTTGAACAGTCACTCCAAAAAATGTGAGGTGACAGAAATTTCGTATAGAGTGGTCAAAGTAGAAAAATAATGGATTCCTTGATCAATAAAATCAAAAAGCAGGAAGAAATTTCCAATCATTTGGAAATCAACCAAAAACAAAGGAAGCAGTTGTGGGAGCAAGTAAATGCATTTGTCGATCAATACCTGGAAGAGCTTCCAGATGCCAAGGCTTTCAATTCCAAGCAACTGAAAAGTAATGCCTTCCAGATCACCGGGCAACCTAAAACAATAAATGCCATTCTGGAGATTTTCAGAGAAGAGGTTTCAGAAACAGGGATTCGGGCTTCATCAGGTAAGCATTTGGGATATATTCCGGGTGGAGGCATATATACAGCATCTTTGGGAGATTATCTGGCAGCTATTACCAATGAATATGCAGGGATAGGTTATGCTTCTCCCGGGGCTGTGGCCATGGAAAATGAAGTTCTTCAATGGCTCAAAAAACTGTTTTCCTTTCCGGAAACAGCGGTAGGAAATTTAGCTTCCGGTGGATCGATCTCCAATCTGATTGCTTTGACTGCTGCAAGGGACAAATTTGGGATCAAGAATGAAAAAATACGGAATAGTGTTATATACCTGAGCCCTCATACCCACCATTGCATCCAAAAATCCCTTAAGATTATTGGTTTGGAAGACGTCATTATGCGATATGTCAAATTGGATGATCATTTTAAAATGGATACCGAAGATCTGGAAAGGCAAATTCAATCTGATCAATCAGAGGGACTATTTCCTTTTTTAGTGATTGGTTCAGCGGGTACTACCGATGTAGGGGCAGTAGATCCATTGGATGAAATTGCAGCAATCACTCAAAAGAATGGACTTTGGTTTCATATAGATGGGGCTTATGGAGGTTTCTTTATTTTGACTTCCAAAAAGGAGCTATTTAGAGGAATTGAAAAGGCTGACTCACTGGTCATCGATCCCCATAAAAGCCTTTTTATTCCCTATGGTTTAGGTGCTGTTTTGGTCAAAGATGCCAATGCTGTTCTACAATCAAATCTATATTTGGCAAACTATATGCAGGATGCTTTTACTGAAGATTTAATAAAAGACCCTGCCAATGTATCTCCGGAACTTACCAAACATTTCCGT
The DNA here is from genome assembly GCF_042683085.1 of Shivajiella indica. Lineage (NCBI taxonomy): Bacteria > Pseudomonadati > Bacteroidota > Cytophagia > Cytophagales > Cyclobacteriaceae > Shivajiella > Shivajiella indica. Next base: position 259,315 of record NZ_JBHUIV010000034.1, read on the forward strand.
GCGCTACGGATCTGGTTACCTTTGCAGTTACACGGGATAGCCCCATTTATTGCTAACTTGGAAGAGAAATTATTGTTGACAGACTATTTTAGAGAATTACTTAAGGCATCTGGATTTCAGGTCGGGCCAGAACCTGACTTATCCGTCAGTTATTTTTGGTATCCTTTTCCGGGAGATCAGAATGCGTTCAACCGCCGTTTACTAAACTACATTCATGAGGATGGAACAGCTTTCCTAAGTTCAACCTTGTTGAATGATAAGTTTGTGATCCGTATAGTTATATTATCTTTTAGGACCAAAAAAGAAAGCATTGACAAGGCGATGGAAATGATTGAATCCTGTTTGAGAAAAACGAAAATAGAATTCGGGGTAATTTTTTAAAATTCCAAGCAGTTAGAAATTACATATCTTGAAATTTTTAATAAATAGGATCTGTATTCTTTAAGCTCTGAATAATTTTATGATTGAATTTCACAGTCTGATTTCCTGGCTTTTTAAATTCCAACTGAATCAATGGCTGTGGGCAAATAAAATGTCAAACATATCCTGTATTTTTGATCGTTGAATTCAAGGGAAAAGCATGGGTATAAATCTTTTTGGAGAATCTTCCCAATTGGGGAATTTATTGCTGCTGCTAGGAGTGGCGTTGATAAAATCAGGAGCAGGTTGTGCCCGAATCATTTCAAATATTTCAAGGATTGCCAATGCCTATGGATACGAAGCGAATGTGGATTTGGGTACCCGTCACATCTCGATTTCCCTTCATATGGAAGGAAAGGAAAATATTTTTTCAGGTTCCAAAAGTATTGCCACTTTGCCAGGGGCAAATTTCAAAGTAATTACAGCTATCAGTAAACTGAGTTGGGATGTTGCAGATTCAAAAATCAATTTAGATGAATTGGACACGCTGACCCGAAATGCTATAGATTTCCCACATTACAAAAGATCTTTGATTTTGCTTTTGACAGGAATTGCAGGGTCTGCATTCTGCTATATCTTTGGTGGTAACTCGATTGAAATGGGGATAACATTTTTAGCTACTCTATTTGGTTTATGGATTAAGCAGGAAATGGTAAAAAAGAGTTTTAATCCCTTTCTTGTGACTTATGTAAGTGCTATTTCTGCTGCATTGGTCATCGGAATGTTTTGGAAAATTGGGGTTGGTACGACTTTGGAACATGCCTTTGCGACTTGCATTCTTTTTCTTATTCCAGGAGTTTTGTTAATCAATTCCTTTCTAGATCTTTTGGATGGCTATATCATCAATGGGATTGATAGAGGTTTTAATGCACTCATGCATGCATTTTCTATTGCTGCAGGATTGGCTACTGTAATCTATTTTTTTAAAGTGGTATAATGTTGGATTGGTTGGAAATATTATTCAAAGCGTTTTGGTGCGGAATAGCAGCCTCTGGATTTGCTGTCCTATTCAATGCCCCAAAAAGGTCCTTTATTGCTATTTTTCTTTGTGGGGTTTTAGCTGGTTTAACAAAATTCATCATCTTATTCCCGGCTATGGGAGGAGGTATTATTTTGGCATCGGCTGCTGGGGCCACAGCAACAGGTTTTGTGAGCATCCCTGTTTCCCACTGGAGACATGTACCTCCTGTTGTCATTAGCATTCCTGCGGTTATTCCTCTCATTCCCGGCTCTTATGCTTATCGTTCCATGTTGGGAATAATCAATTTTATCAACAATACTGAAATTGACGTACTGACAAGAACCATACATAATGGGCTGATGACATTATTTATAATTCTGGTCCTTTCATTGGGTGTCACGCTTCCCATGCTATTATTTAGGATAGATAGTGTGAAGAAGTTTAGGTTTATGCAGATTTTTGATAAAGATGAATAAGGAAGGATGAAATTAATTAGGCTTTATTTTTGAAAAGGAAAACAGTATACCATTTTTATGGTATTATTAATTGTCTGTCTGGCAATTCCTGACAGGAAAATACGCAATGGCATTAAATTACGACTATATCATCGCAGGTTCTGGTTTATCAGGATTGAGTTTATTATACCGCTTACTGAAGCTTGAATCTTTAAGTAAGAAAAATATACTTGTCATAGACAGTATGAAAAAATCCAAGAATGACAGGACATGGTGTTATTGGGAAAAGGAGCCGGGACCTTTTGAATCTATAGTCTGCCATCAATGGAATGCCCTGCAGTTTTTTTCCCCACAGGTAGCAAAGGAATTTGAGATGAAAGATTATCGTTACAAAATGATCCAATCGGGAGATTTTTATGATCATGTGCTGGATTTTGTAAAGGGGTTTCCAAATGTCAAATTTGTCCAAGAAAAAATTATTGAAATTTTGGAAGAGGGGGAAGAAGCTAAGGTAAAAACAGATAAGGGAAGCTATTTAGCGGATTTTATATTCAACTCAACTTCCCTTTTTTTCCCAAAAATGGGTGAAGAAAATACCTTATTGCAGCATTTTTTAGGTTGGTATATCCGTACAGAGCAACCCATTTTTAATCCAAAAGTAGGCACCTTGATGGACTTTACTTTAGCCCAGACCCATGGGACCACCTTTATGTATGTTTTGCCGACCTCCGAAAATGTGGCCTTGGTGGAATATACCTTATTTACTGAGAGGGTATTGAAAGAAGAGGAATATAAGGAAGCTCTTAAGAGTTACATCAAGGACAAATTGGGTATTTCAAACTATGAAATTATCCATTCAGAGTTTGGAGTGATTCCCATGTCATTGGCGAAATTCCCTTCGCACCTTGGAAAAGATAAACGAATCATCAACATAGGAACAGCAGGAGGCTATACTAAACCCAGCACCGGTTACACTTTCCAGTTTGTACAGAAGCATGTTGGGAAGATTGTTGATCAACTCATCCGCAATGAACCCCCAATAGTGGTACCTTCATTTCGTGAACGAATGTTTGAATGGTATGATAGGACTTTATTGGATGTATTATTAACAAAGTCCATGACTGGGGAGGAAATTTTCTCCAGTCTTTTCAAAAGGGTAGATCCTGAGAGGATTTTGGCTTTTCTTGCCAATGAAAGTGGTTTTTGGGAAGAATTTAAAATCAGGAACAGTGTTCCCCTTTTCCCTTTTATGTATTCTGGCATCAAGCAGTTGATGGGTTTGGGCAAGAAGTGATTCTACGAAATGAATTGAGGGTACTTTTTCCCCGAAGAATTATTTTGTTCATTGGTCCACGAATTACACAGATTTCCACTAAGTGCCCCAACTTTAGCAATAGGTGGACTGGAAAATGGAGAAGTTTTAATTTAGGCAAATTAAGGCTGTCGCCTATTGATTCCTTCAAGAATGGATTTTAAGACGAAGTCTTTCATAGGTTATAATCTCTATCAATTACGATAGATTTAATATAAAGCATATATAATCGGACTGCTCTTATAATTCGTGTGATTGGT
>NZ_JBHUIV010000035.1:0-67032 GCF_042683085.1 Shivajiella indica
AAATAATTAACCTAAACCTTCCTAGCTTTCAAAAAAACTACCCCAGCTAAGTCGGTTTAGAGCGTCCCGACGGAGGTCGGGAAGGTCATGGGCCTGTCTACTGACAGGTAGATTCGAATCCCCTAGGTCCCACTTTTTTAGACTTTGAGAGGTGAGAGTTTAGATACAAGATGCAAGACTCAAGATAAAAGATACAAGACTTAGTTTTTCCCAAAAAACATCCCATTTTCAATTATTCCTTCTATGAAAATTTAGGTTTAGAAATGGAGGATAAGAATGCATTGCAAAACTAGCTTGATTTAGTAGTGGAAGTGCACTTTGGTTCAATAAGTAAATAATAAGGAGTAAAGAACAAATCACAGCATTTGATGATGCTTTTCAGTCTTGGTCTCCACACACCACCTAAAGAAGAAATATCTATTCAAAATCCCGAATATCTCCTCTACAAAAATCATCTTGTCCCCTACTGCAATTCCCATTATCTTGCCAGCTTAAAGAAAATACCTATGAAGAAAATATACTTGCTAGTTCTAAGCATATCGCTGACTTTTCAGGTTTTCGCCCAAAAAAGCCCGGAAGAATTCCTGGGATATAAAATGGGAGAAAGATTTACTCCCCATCACCGTGTAGTTGCCTATTTTGAACATTTGGCTGCCACACTCTCCAATGTGAAAATGGTGTATTATGGAGAAACCTATGAGCACAGACCCTTATTTGTGGCTATTCTTTCCAGCCCGGAAAACATCAATAATCTGGAAAATTTAAGGTTAGATAACCTTAAAAGGACAGGTTTGGTGGAAGGTCAGGCCTCCACAGAGATAGCCTTTAACTGGATGTCTTACAATGTCCATGGAAATGAGGCAGTGGGAACCGAAGCAGCCATGAAAACATTCTGGCAACTGGCGGATCCAACTAATAGTCAATCCAAAGATTGGTTGAAAAACCAGGTTCTGATTATGGATCCCTGTGCCAACCCTGATGGCAAAGACCGTTATACCAATTGGTATAATCAAAAGCAGAACAGCAGACTTCAACCAGACCCTCAATCTACGGAACACTTTGAACCTTGGCCTGGAGGCAGACCCAATCATTATATGATCGATCTAAATAGAGATTGGGCCTGGCAAACACAAAAAGAAACGCAACACAGGCTTGAACTTTATCATCAATGGATGCCCCATTTATTCGTTGATTTTCATGAGCAAGGCATCAATGATCCTTTCTATTTTGCCCCTGCAGCACAGCCGCTCCATGAGCAATTGACTGCCTTCCAACATGAATTCCAGGAAATATATGGTAGAAATACGGCAAAATATTTTGACCAAAACGGCTGGTTCTATTTTACCAAAGAAAGATTTGATCTCTTGTACCCTTCCTATGGGGATACCTATCCCATGTATAATGGGGCCATTGGAATGACCATCGAAAAGGGCGGTTCTGGAAGGGCTGGATTAGGAATGTTAGATGCCTTAGGAGATACGGTCACTTTGAAAGACAGAATTGCACATCAACATATGGCTGGAATTTCTGCTGTGGAAGTGACTGCCCAAAATGCCTCTAGAATTACTGCTGAATTTGCCAACTATTTCAAAAACAACAGTTCAAACCCAAAAGCGAAATATAAAAGTTTCCTGATCAAAGGAGATCAAAATCCAGAGAGACTTAAGGCACTTTTGGCATTAATGGACAAAAACCATATCCAGTATGGATTTGCCGGCAACCGTTCCGGATTACGGGGATTGGATTACAACACAGGAAAAACTACCACTTTTTCCACTACAGAAAAAGATATTGTCATCAATGCCTTCCAACCCAAGTCTGTGCTAACCCAGGTCCTATTTGAACCGGAAGCAACCCTTCAGGACAGCATTACTTATGACATAACCAGCTGGGCATTGCCTTATGCTTATGGATTACAGGCCTATGCTATGGAAACCCGCTTGGATGCCACAAAAAAGTATGAAAATGCCGGTTTTGAAGCGAATAAAGTGGAAGGGAAACCTTTAGCCTATCTGGTACCATGGCATGCAACCAAACATGCCAAATTCCTTGCTTCATTGCTAAATGCAGGAATTCGGGTAAGATTTACAGAACATGAATTTGAAATTGGCGGTAAGTCTTATCCTTCCGGAACATTGATCATCCATAGAAATGGCAATCAATATATAAACAACTATGACCAAAAAGTGGTGGATCTGGCCAATAAGTTTGAAATAACCTTGGAAACCAGTAACTCTGCTTACGTGGATAAAGGAAAGGATTTTGGTTCTTCGGATGTAAGACCTATCGTAAAACCCAATGTAGCTATACTAGGGGGTAATGGAACATCCTCCCTGAATTTCGGGGAACTTTGGTATTTCTTTGAGCAGGAACTGGATTATCCTGTCAGTATTCTGGAAGCCGAAAACCTTGGCAGGTTTGATCTTTCCAAATACCATGTGCTTATTCTTCCTTCCAGTTGGGGATCCTATCTAACTGAAAACAATATGAAAAAAGTAATGGATTGGGTTAGAAGCGGAGGAAAAATTATTGCTTTTGAAAACGCAGTCAGTGCTTTTGCGGATAAGAACGGTTTTGACCTAAGCCGATATGATACGGAAGAGGAAAAAAAGGCCGCTGAAAAAGAACAAAAAGAAATCCTGAATGTGGAAAGACTGGAACCTTACCGGGATAGGGAAAGAATGGGGATTTCCACCACTGCTGCAGGCGCGGTATATCAATTAAAAATTGACCAGACCCACCCCTTGGGTTTTGGACTGGGTGATAAATTTTATACCCTTAAAAATAACGGTTCCAGATATTCTTACCTCAATCAAGGAGTCAATGTGGGCATTATCCAAAGTAATGAGGATTACAGGTTTGGATATATAGGCAATAAAATCAAACCAAAAATGGCCCAATCCATGGTTTATGGGGTAGAAAATCAAGGAAGGGGACAAATCATTTATATGGTAGATAATCCTATGTTCCGTAACTTCTGGGAAAATGGAAAGCTTTTGGTAGCCAATGCTGTTTTCTTTGTAGGACAGTAAAAGAAACCTTTGGGGTCTTTTTTGATCCCGAAGGTTTTGAACCAAAATTGGAGCATTATAAACCTTTGAAGTTTTTTGAACCTCAAAGGTTTTTTTCTTTATCTAATCCCCATTATAAAGACTAACTTTTTAAAGCAAAAGGCTCTATTTCCCTAAAACCCTCGAGGTATTGAAGACCTCAAAGGTTATTTCCCGGAATTGCTGACAAATGCTATGGACTGACTATCAGGAGACCAGGAAGGAACATTGATGGTACCCTGTCCTCCGTAAAGGTAAGCGATTACCCTCGGGGCTCCTCCTGAAGTAGGCATCAATTTAAGCGTTACCCTTTGGTAGGAAGGATGGCTGTTCATAGGAATATCTTCCGGAAATGAAATATAGACAATCCATTCCCCATCCGGTGATATATGAGGAAACCAATTATTATATTGATCAAAAGTCAATTGCTCAGGATCTGAGCCGTCAGGTTTCATTCTCCAGATCTGCATGGTGCCTGATGCACTTCCATTATAATATATATATTTCCCGTCAGGGGAATATTCACATCCATCTACATGCTCCCAGGGTTTGGTATCGGTGAGTGCAATTTCCTTTCCCCCATGAATGTTCTTTTTATAAATATCAAAAGATTGTTTTTCTCCTCTCTGTCCCACATAGATAACTTCTTCATTGTTTGGTGCCCAACCATGCCAGTAGGAAGGTGTTTCTTCAGTAACCAATTTGGGTTCTCCACCTTCCAAAGGAAGCACATAAACAGTAGAGCCCCATCCAGGATATCCTTCCCTTTGGTGACTGATTGCCAATAATTTTCCATCAAAAGAAATCCCATGGTCATTGTTATTTCGATTTGCAAATCCTGTATTGAGCTTTTCCAGATCGCCTCCCTCTACAGGAATAGTATACAAAAAACCATCCATATTGATCAACAACTTTTTGCCATCCGGCATCCAATTGGGGGCTTCAAATCTTCCATCTTTTTCATAAATCACTTTCCTGACACCTGTAAACACATTCATTGTCTCCAACCTACAGCCCAAATACCCCTCACGGCCAGGATTGTAATTAGCTGCAACCGGCTTATCCAATCTCACATTCCACACTTTGGCCTGTTCCAAAACATTTTCGTTGTGGGAACTGATAAAAATACCACCCAACACGCTTCCTTTTAGCGCTGCCATTTTGTGCGAACCGATTAAATGAAGTGGCTCTCCTGGATGCGCTGCTCTCATGAAGAATTCCTCCCCTTTACGTTCTAATTGTAAGATGGAATAATGACTTTTTGGTGAAAAAATCTCATCTTCCGGGTCTCTCATAAAGGCTCCTTTTAACTCTCTCCATTGCAGGACCGTCAATCCATCTCCATGTAAGGTGGCGGTAATATGGGCAGAATTGTCTTCTTCTGATTCCCTGACCATCAACCCAACTTTTCGGTGCGGGTCAGCTCCATTTCCTATAAACTCAAAATTGGCTGTTAAAATGAAATCCCCTTCAATTTTTTCAAAGGCATAGTGAAACTCGTCCTTTTCAAACCAGATATTATAACCTGCTCCCTTGAGATGGTAGGTCTGGGTTTGCGAATCATATATCGTTTCACCTTTTAGTTTGGGCATACCTATATCTTTTACATGGCTAAATATTCCAACTTTTGTTTCTTGTGCAATGGCAAATTGAACAAGAATAAAACCAATTAAGGCAATTAAGTATTTCATTGTCTTGGTGTTTAATAAGAACTATATCAAAAAATCGGGTGCTCATCATCATTTTCTGATGGTTTTAAAATTTAGGAAAAAAAATCCACATTCAAGCCAAATCCGCTTTTCTTTAAACAATGACAGCATTTTTCTTCCTCAAACTTAGAAACTCCAGTCATTTTACATTTCAATCACCAAATTCTACACTTCAGTCAGTTTAAATTTTTTGGGGCTGGATTCTGACCCAATTTTGGATGAAATCATATTGCTATGAGAATTTTATTTGCGATTTGTTTCCTTTTTATCATCAATCTGAGTGAGGCTCAATCCTTAATCAAAGGTACAGTAAAAGACGCTAAAGGGATTACCATCCCTGGTGTGAACATCTATCTTAAAGGAACTTTTGAAGGAACTTCTTCTGAAATAGATGGGACATATAGCCTGGAAATTGAGAAGGAAGGAAACTATATCCTGGTTTTCCAGTCAATGGGATACAAATCCCAGGAAATTGAGGTGCTATTAAATGGAGTAGAACTGATTTTGAATCCTACATTAAAAGAAGCAATTAATGAAATGACCGCTGTCACAATAAGCGCCGGGGCCATGGAAGCTTCGGATGAGAAAAAAGCAGTGGTTTTACGTCCTATAGATATTGTAACCGTCCCTTCAGCCATGGGCGATATTATTGGAGCCTTTCAAACTTTACCGGGAACCGCAAATGTTGGAAATGATGGACGTCTATTTGTAAGAGGTGGTGATGCAAGTGAAACCTCGATTTTTATTGATGGGATGAAGGTAGGTAATGCTTTTGGGACAACTGCCGCAAATGTACCCACCCGAACCCGGTTCAATCCCAACCTATTCAAAGGTTCATTTTTCAGTACAGGGGGGTATTCTGCTGAATATGGACATGCCCTTTCCTCAGCCCTAGCTTTGAACACAGTTGATTTTCCACAAAGAAGCCAAGGTGATATCAGTATCATGTCGGTAGGTGGCGGATATACCCAAACTTTGGCCAGTGAAAAAAATAGTATAACGGCTTCTGCAAATTACTTTGATCTCTTGCCTTATCAATCCCTTGTAAAGCAAAACTTTGATTGGGAGCGTGCACCTTATGGATGGGATATGGAGGTTTCTGCCCGACAAAAATGGGGAAAAAATGGCATGGTCAAAGTCTTTGCACATACCGAAGCGGGTGGTATGAAAATCTGGCAGCCCATCCCTGGTATTGAAGGCCGTGGTCAGTTAGTGAATCTCAAGAACAACTATTCTTTTGCCCAGACTTCTTTCAGGCAATTTGGGAAAAATGATTGGACTTATTATGGAGGGGTTTCTTTTTCCCATAACGTAGATGAATACTTGGTCAATTCCATAGATATGCGAAACCAAAACCAGGTATTGCACAGCAAATTGGTTGGCGTAAAAGAATTTTCGGATAGATTTTCCTTAAAAAGTGGCATTGAATCTTACCTGTTCAACTATGAAGAAAGACTTCGTTCAGAAAACCTGGAAAGAAATTTCCAGGACATTCAAATGACCTTATTTACTGAGGCAGACTATTATTTAAACAATAATCTAGTTCTGAGAGGTGGATTAAGAGGAGGAAACAGCAGTCTTGCAGGTCAGTCTTGGTTAGATCCAAGATTATCTTTCGCTTATAAGTTTAAAGATGGCGGTCAACTTTCGATTGCTGCAGGTAAATTCAGCCAAATGCCTATAGATGAACTCAGAGTCATTGAGACTTCAGTACAAAATACAAAGGCTGATCATTTCATCCTGAATTATTTCCTGATAAAGAATGGAAGGACTATAAGAGCAGAAGCCTTCTACAAGGATTATAATAATTTATTGAACTATGAAGGTATTAGATTTCAATTTCATTCAATCAATCAAATTGGAGAGGGCTTTGCACGTGGATTTGATTTCTTTTACAGGGATCAGAAAAGCTTCAAAAATACAGACTTTTGGATTACTTACAGTTTTGTGGATAGCAGGAGACAATTTGCCCAATTTTCTGAAATGGTACAGCCAGGGTTTGCCCCAAGGAATAACGGCTCAATTGTAGTAAAACATTTCATTTCACCTCTCAAATCCCAATTAGGTTTTTCATTCAGTATCAATGATGGTTACACCTATCATGACCCAAATTTACCTGGACAGATGAATTCAAAAACCAAAGGATTTCAGGACTTGAGTTTGAGCTGGAGTTACCTTGCCAAACCCAATTTGATCATCCATCTAGCTTGCTCGAATGTCCTTGGCAGGGACAATATCTTCGGCTATCAGTTCAGTCCTACTCCCAATGAAAACGGAGTTTATGAATCACTTCCCATCAGGCAGACCGCCCCAAGATTTATATTCTTAGGAATTTTCCTAACACTAAGCAAAGACAAAACAGCCAATCAATTGAATAACTTATAAACTATAAAAACCATGAAAAAGTACAGTTTAGCAATTCTTGTCATGATGTTGATTTCAATGCTTTCCCAAGCTTCCAATGATGCTTATGAACAAGCCATGATAAAAGAACTATTGGAAATGAAAAAAGCTATCAGTTCATCAGACCTTCAAAAGTCAGCCAATGGATTTGCAAGAATCGCAGCCATGATGCCGGAAGAATGGCTTCCGGATTATTATGCTGCTTTGGCCTTGGCAAATGCCGGTTTTAGAAGCCAGGGAGGCACGGAAGAGAAAGATGCCTTTTTTGCCCAAGCAAAAAAACATGCGGATAAAGCTGCAACCAATTCACCCAACAACTCGGAGATTGTCGCCCTTCAGGGTTTTATCACCATGGGAGAACTTGCAGTAGATCCAAACTCCAGGGGACAGCATTTATCGGGTGTGGCCATGCAGGCATTTGGTAAAGCAGTGGAATTAAACAGGCAAAATCCAAGGGCCATCATGATGCTTGGACAGATGGAATTGGGTATGGCCCGGTTTTTTGGCCAGGGTCCGGAAAAAGCCTGTGGCCTAATCAAATCCAGTTTGGAATTATTTGAAAAAGAGGAGGCAAATAGTCAAGAAGGCACTATCCAACCTACCTGGGGAAAAGAGATGGCGCTTCAACTGAAAGGAGTGTGTGAATAAATTTAAGAGATTATGGAGTACATCAGAATAAAAATTGGATTTAGAGCAATTTATATTGGTTTCTTAGGGTTTTTGTTTTTGGCGGTTCAGCAAGCAAATGGACAGCAACATGTAAATCAGGGTTTGGGTTTAGGTTTTCAGATCAACCAATTTCAACAGGATTTTGGCTTTGGGGTTCAGGTCTCCAGTCCTTCATTTTGGAATGAAATGGCAGTATTGAGATTCAAAACAAACCTAGTTTTTCACCAACATTTACACCAAGGTCAATACGAATGGTCAGGCTACCAAAATCTAACTCTTGGATTGGTAGGATATGGAGGATATGTAACAGAAAATATCAGGATTTATGGAGAAGGAGGATTGATTGGCCTGCTTCCGTCTACCAAGTTTTCAAATGAGAAGTTTCTTGCAAGTGGATATGGTTCCTTTGGAACAGAATTTTTCAGTACACCTGGATTTCATTTTTTCTTGGAAATAGGTGTTGCACCAACTAGGGCAAGAGCTGATTTAATGCCTGGAATGCCATTCTATCACAATGGTTTTTATACTACGATGGGGCTAAGGTCTAATCTTGCACGCAGAAAAAATAAATTGAACCCATGATACATAATGAAATCGGACTGGTGCATGTGATCGCATCAGTCCTTGCTTTGATAACCGGAACTTGTTTACTTCTTTCCAAGAAGGGGACTAAAAGGCATGTCCGATTAGGCTATGTATATGTTTTAAGTATGGTACTACTTTTAGGGACTGCTTTTAGTCTTTATCACCTTTTTGGTAAATGGGGCATATTCCATTATATGGCTATTTTAAGTACTGTAACACTATTTATGGGTATGTTTCCTGTTATCCAAAAACCCAGGAAACCTTTAAGCATTTACTATCATTTTTCATGGATGTATTGGTCTGTCTTTGGTTTATACGCTGCATTTACCAGTGAAATGCTTACCAGGTTACCGCAAACACCATTCTTTGGAATGGTGTTCTTCTCTACCTTTACCATAATGGCAATAGGTGGGTTCATTTTTGGAATAAAAAAAGAAAAATGGAAAAATGAATTTTCTATATTAGAAAGAAAAACCCTTAAACCATGAAAAAGCTTTCTTCCCTTTTAATGATTGGTATATTGGCAATTATTCTTGCTGGTTGCGCATCTGTTGAACCTATCGATCCCTGCCTTCAGGGAAAATCCTATGGTTTCTTGTGGGGTATCCTTCATGGTTTAATTGCCCCGATTTCATTATTGGTCAGTTTTTTTGATAAAGAGACTGTCATGTATGCTCAAAACAATTCGGGTTCCTGGTACGCTTTGGGATTTCTGATTGGTTCAGGTGGTTGGGGAATTTTAGCATCCAATTCATCCAAAAAGGGTAAATGATATTCCGAAATGACAGAAAAGAAAATAGCATATCCCGATAGTTTATCAAAAAAAGTATTCGCATCGGCTACCATTTTTACATCCCTAAGAAAATTTTTAATTCTTAACCTTGGAATAGCGGCAGTTTTAATGCTGATTCAATGTCCAGCCTGCCTGCTTTCAATTGAAGGATTGAAAGGCATTTTCCCTGATTTTATTTTTTCTTTCCTGATGTCTTCTTCCATCAGTTTCGGTGGATTTTATGTAGATGGATATTATGATAGGAGGATTTCCTGGATCCAACATCCTGTCAAAAGACTTGTATTAACAGCTGGTACTTACCTGGTATATTGTTTTATCATCAGTTTTATACTCACTACACTCTATGTATTGGTCACCATTGAGGGAGTAAACCTTAATAATATTTCCTGGATAAGGATGATAAAAAATACTATTTATCCCATTATGGTAGCTTTATTTATCATTTCTATATTCATTTCCAGGTCTTGGCTTTATGAATGGAGAAATGCAGCTATTGAAGCTGAACAGCTCAAATCTGAAAAACTGGCCAGTCAGTACCAGTCCCTTAAGGACCAGCTCAATCCACATTTCCTCTTTAATTCACTCAATGTGCTATCCAACCTGGTTTATGAAAGCCCGGACAAATCTGCCGAATTTATACAACAGCTCTCCAAAATCTATAGATATGTGCTGGATGTCCAACATGAACAACTGGTGAGCCTAAAAGATGAGGTGGACTTTGCGGAGCATTACCTTAGTCTACAGAAAATCAGGTTTGAGAACAGTCTGGAATATTTTATAGATGTGGCAGCCTCCTCAAATTTATATCTTCCTCCACTTTCATTACAGCTGATCTTGGAAAATGCTATCAAACACAATATTGCTTCCAAAGAAAAGCCTCTTAAAATCATCATAGAACAAGTGGACAACAGCCTTTTCATAAGAAATATACTACAGTCAAAACTGACAGAAAAATTACCAAGTACGGGAATAGGATTATCAAATATTAAAAAACGTTATGCCCTTTTGAGTAATGAAAAGCCAAAAATTACCCAAACTGACAAGGAATTTATTGTTGAACTTCCCCTTCTAAAAATCAGCCATTCATGAAAATCCTGATCATTGAAGATGAAAGACCCGCAGCCACCCGTTTGAAGCAATTGATATTGGACATACTTCCTGAGGCTAAAATCGACGGTAATCTCGAAAGTATTACAGCAGCTACCGAATGGTTGATGGCCAATGCTGAACCTGACCTTATATTTTGTGATATCCAATTGGCCGATGGCTTAAGCTTCGAAATATTCAACAGGGTGAAAGTTACAGCCCCGATCATTTTTACTACAGCTTTTGACCAATATGCCATCAAAGCATTCAAGCTCAATTCCATTGATTACCTTCTGAAGCCCATTGGCACCAAAGAATTGACAAATGCTATAGAAAAATTCAAAAGCTTTAAAATCAATCCCTTAGTAGATATCTATCAGCTTCAAGAACTTTTAATACCCAAACAAAAAGACTATAAAAGTCGGTTCATGGTCAAAATAGGTGAAAAAATTCAGGCCATTCAAGCCTCTGAAGCTTCTTATTTTCTTAGCGAGGAGAGGGTAACTTTTTTACAGACCTTTGAAGGAAAAAGATATATTCTCGACTATACTTTGGATCAATTGGAAACTATGTTGGATCCTAAGAAATTTTTTCGACTGAACAGAAAATATATTTCCTCATTTGAGGCAATTACAGAAATTCATACCCATTCAAACAGCCGTCTGAAAATTAAACTGATAAACTGTAAAGACAATGACATTCTTGTGAGTAGAGAAAAAGTAGGGGAATTTAAGCTTTGGTTGGATGACAATTAGATTTTTCCATGCAAAAAGTTTATTAGTAAGCCCTCCAAGAGTTTGAAACTCCTGGAGGGCTTTGCTAATTAAAACGGAATTCTGACATTAAGCGCTACATTTCTCCCCATCTGATTGATTCCAAATGGCCTGAAAAGGGATAAATGATCCATATAAGTTTTATTCAACAGGTTAGTTCCACTGACATATATATCCAAAAGCGTATTCCCCACTTTCAAATTTCCACCGATATTCATCCCCAATAAAAAGTAACCTGGGGTTGCTTCTTCCAATGGGGCAGGCTTGTTCTGGTCAAATACCAAAGATCCTAAAATACTGATGTACGGTTTTTGAAAGATACCCAAATCTTTTAACCTGAAATCTACGGATTGATTCCATCTGTAGGCGGGAATGTAGGGCAAATAAGAAAGGTCGCTTGTTCTTTGACCTATAACCATTGAATAAGAGGTTGAGGCTCCAAACCATTTCGCAGAAACAGGATGAAAATCAAATTCCATTTCGCCTCCATAGAGTCTTGCATCGGACTGTTCAAATGTCCAGATTTCTAAATCCTCCTCCATTTCTCCGGTTGGAGCAAAAAAGATGTAATTATTGATGTCATTGTAAAACACCTCACCCGAGATAGAAAAATTGTTGGTTCTATATCTTATACCAAAGTCAGTTTGTAAATTTTGCTCTCTTTGAAAATCAGCATTTCCTTTTTCAAACCGTCTTGTCCCAGGATGCACACCATTAGAGAAAAGTTCCGCCAGATCCGGTGCCCTGAATCCCTGGGCAATGTTTAACCTAAACCTCCAATGGGAATCTGGTCTGAAGGTAGCCCCAGCGGAAGTGGTAACCCCATCAAAAGTCCGCTCTAGTTTCCTGTCTTCCGGATCGCCTGGAAGTATAAAACCAAAATCTATGAAATGAGGGGCACTTGCATCCACATTCACTTTTCGGTAATCGTATCTCAGCCCTCCTTGAACTACCCATTTTTCCGTATTGTAATTCAAAAGGCCATATATAGAGCGGTCATCTTTCCTGGCATCCGGAATCAAATATTCAAGGGCATCATCATAATTGATGGTTTGAAGGACAAAACCCTGAACCCCAAAAATTGCCTCCAGGCTTGGACTTAATGATTTGAAGTATTTCACATCATACATGAAATTGGTTTGGTTAAGTCCCAAATCCACAAATTCACCACCGGTCTCGATCTCTTCTCTTAAATTTTTATGAAGTCCGAAAGTTGCTTTTATTTTATCCTCCCCAAGGAAAACGTTGGTTTCAGAAGAAAGAAAATGGTCGGTGACATTTTGATAAGGCTCCTGTGTCTTTCTGTCTCCACGAAAAGTAGCAAGTCCTTCTACATCAGATTCATCCAAAATGCCCAATTTTTGTTTTAGATAAGTATACCTTATCCTGGTATCTCCCCATTTTTTTTGAAGCCCTACCCCTCCTTTAAAGTTCTGGGTATTGAAGCGGGTATTGCCCATAGTCCTGCCATCCCCATCCAAATAATCAGCGTGTGATTCCATTGCCCCATTAAAAGACCAGATGAAACCCTTATTGGTATTTCCCTTTACTCCTGCCTCAGACCTTAATCCTAGGGTATTACTGTACCCTCTGAGATTTAGATATCCATCAACTTCTCCTTGAAGGGCATCTTTCTCCTCAATTAGGTTCACTACTCCCGCCATTGCCCCTGATCCATAAATTAAGGAAGCAGGACCTTTGATCAATTCAATATTCCCGATACCTGTCTCGGTTAATCCAAGCCCATGGTCTGCTCCCCACTGTTGATTTTCAAATCTTCCCCCCTGATATACGGACAGGACCCTACTAAATGACAATCCTCTAATTACAGGTTTACTTATTCCCGGTCCCAAAGAAATTTCATTGACCCCTGGTGTCCGGGTAAGGGCGGTCATCAAACTTGGGGAAGGCATTTTCAAAACGTCCACCAAATCAACTTTTTCAATGCTTATTGGGGAACTTTCTTTACTCATTACATAAGCACCGGAAACTACTATTTCATCAATATTGGTCATAGCTTCCTCAAGGGTAATGATCAACTCTTTGGTCTGTGCTCCGGCTTTTACAGATTTTACAATGGTAGAATAACCTACAAATGAAAATTTCAAGGTAATATTTGTATTGGGCAGGGACGTAATTGTGAAATTTCCATCCAGATCTGTTACTACGCCACGGTTTAATTCTGCTACAAATACAGAAACTCCGGGTAAAGGACTGTTTGTATTTTTGTCCAAAACTTTTCCCTGGATAACGATGTCCTGAACAGCTAAACTCCCTAAAGAAATTAGTGTAAAAGCAAATAGAAGTAAATATCTCATTACTTGAGTTTTAAAATAAATTAAAATTTATTGAATTAATGGGTCCTCTGTACAGAGAGCAATAAATAAAAATCAAGCAACGGAGGCCGGGGGACCCCTTAAATCAAATCCAATGGAAACTTCAGAGAAAAATTCCTGAGAAATAAAAATAGATTCTGTCCCATTTACCGATTCAATCAATTCCGGGATTTCAATCGTAGTATCGTAAACAAAGTATTCAGCATGGGCTATAAGATCAAGAATAATCAATTCCATTTCAGTATGGCCGTGATCAGAGCTTTCCTGAAGATCCTGAGTCAGTATCGGATGGGCATGCGTTATGATTCTTCCGTTCTCTAATTCATGGGAATGAAAAAACAATACCCCATTGGCCAGGATGGTCAACATCAAGGCTAAGCAAAAATGGCTTAGTATGGGTAGCATTTTCCGGAAAATTCCCATTTTACATTTCATCCCTCAAATTGATGCGAATATAGGAATTTAATTAAATTAGATATCCCTTTTTTATTTTTATAAGCAACCGAAATTATTTTTTAGTTTAACCTAAAAATTATCAAATTTCTAGTATTTTCTTAATTTTAGGAATGATTAATTACAATTTCAGGCCTGAGACCTATTTTGATGGAACAGGGTCTTCTATCCTATTGACAAAATTACACTATCCTGAAAGTCAATGGGGAGAAGAGATTTCCATCTATATAAATGTGATAGACGGTAAATACCATTACGAAGCTATTGATTTCTATGGAAATGATATCAACCTTTCACCTTCCAAAACAAATGATATTCTCAGCCTTCAAGAGTTGATTCGGATGATTGAAACCATGGAAGTAAATGCTGAAAATATATTGGGAAACATTGAACTCACCATTTCCGGTATACCTGAAGCTAAAAGCGACTTATATCCAGAACTGGAAAAATATTTTATAGAAAAAAGGAAATCTTTTGGTCTAAATTAAAAATCAAGAATAGTCTCATAAGGCCTTGTCAGGACATGATGGGATTTAAACCAATAATCATAAGTTTCAAATAAAATGCACTCATTCAATTCCATACCCTGGAAACTTACATTTTGGATACTTTCTTTTGGCAACCAGCTTCTAAGATCATTTGCCTGATCAATGGTCAGTTGGGCTAACTGCACCATTTTCTTTCCTTCAATGTTGAGTGGAATCAGTTTTGTCATCGTAATTTCTTTGTTTATCAAAGAAATAAAGAAAGAATAAGGATTTGGTTAATAATAAATTACGAATATGTTAATTTTAAACATCCTGTTCAATTCAGTCACCTGTTATTTCCGATGCTCAATATAATCCTAATTCCCGTTTTTCTATTTTTGGGAATACTTCTGCAAAAAATTATTTCGGCACCTGGGAAATTGGCGCGAAATCTTAATAATTTCCTCATTTATATAATTCTTCCGGCTTTGGCTTTAAAATACCTTCCCACGATTGAACTGGTACCGGAATTAGCTCTTCCTGTGGCCACAGCCTGGATCAGCTTTTCACTATCCTGGATAATTTTTGGATGGGCCGGGAAAAAGTTGGGCTGGAGCAATTCAATTACAGGATGTCTGATCATCACTGCTGGTCTTGCCAATACCTCCTTTGTGGGTATTCCCATTGTGCAGGCATTATTTGGGGAAGATGGAGTCCGGATTGCCTTTTTAATCGATCAGGCTGGATCATTTATCATTGTCAGCAGTATTGCTATCATTGTGGCTTCTATATACAGTTCAAACAAAAAAAGAAAAAGGGACATCACCAGGAAAATCCTGACTTTCCCCCCTTTCATTTTCTTCCTTCTGGCAATGCTGATGAACATCCTTAAAATCAAAACCCCGGTATTTCTTCAATTGCCCCTCGAAATAATCGTATTCACGCTGACACCGGTTGCATTAACTTCTGTAGGGCTTCAGGTAAAAGTGGATTTGAAGTCCATAAAATCAAAATACCTGTGGATAGGATTGAGCTATAAATTACTATTTATTCCTTTGGTTATTCTGCTCTTATTCCGGTACTTGTTCAAACTCGAGGGTCTGATTTTGAATGTCTCTGTCATCGAAACCGCCATGGCCCCTATGATTACAGGTTCAATAATTGCCATTTCCAATAATTTAGAACCCAAACTTGCTTCTTTATTGGTAGGTGTTGGTATACCCCTTTCTTTTTTTACTTTAGGCCTTTGGTACTGGTATTTGGGTTAATTATTTTTCTTGGTCGTGTCAGGTTTTGTTTGGGTTTTTCTACCAAGTATACCTTTCAAAACGCTTTTAGCCTCTTCTACAGCTTTTCCCATAGTCTCTTCCACTTTTTTCTCTGCTTCTTTTTTGACACTATCCTGGACCATTTCCGCTTTTAGTTGAATTTCTTTTTTTACACTGTCTTCAGCTGCTTTGAATTGCTGGGTTACCTGTTCCTGGATATTTTCCTTTTCTGCTGTAACTCTGGATTTCAATGCGTTTGCCAAAAGGTTTTCGATGCTATTTCCTCCGGCCAACCCGATTTTAGGACTTTTGTATGTACCTCCTAAATTAATCGCAACCGGGATTATGGTGGATTCATTTGCGCTTGTCCCTGAAATAGTGGCTAACAAAGCATTGGCCTGAGATCCGAACCTGCCGGCGGGGACCTGCATATTGATGAGGTAATTGATGGTTCCGTCAAAACCTGTACTCCCCTGAATATTGGCCTGATAATCCCATAGACGCAGATCAAAAGGTTTTACATCCATAACACCCTGATGAATTTCAATTGGAATAGAAATATTTCTGAGCTGTATGGTATTGGTATCATTCAATTTTGTTAAGCTGGTGATCCCCTGTAATAACTGGCTGTTTTTATAGGCTGCGTCAGCCACTTTTAACAAACCTTTGCCATCCAAAGAAGATAAAACAGGCATCATATCCTGCCCCAATATTCCAGAAAAACTCAGATTACTATTGAAATTACCGGTAAGGTGTTCAGCAATAGGAGCAAATGCTTTAACCGTATTGAAGGACTCAAAAGCCGAAGGAATACTTAAATTGGAAAGATTCAAATTGAAATCAAATTTTGGCGCCGCCAAATCCCTTGGATCATATGAACCGCTTAGCAGCATTTGACCTCCGAGGGTTTTCATGCCGGCATCCTTAAAAGTAAGGATACCTTCCTTTAAATTCATATTACCTTTAACCTCTTTCAATACCAAATTATCATACAAAACTTCATCGGCAGCCAATGACATATTGAAATCAATATTTTTCGGTAACTCAATAACACTTAGTTCAGAACTTTCGCTACTTTCAACCATCCATTCATTAACATCAAACTTGCTTGAATTCAAGGTCAATTGCCCTTTTAAGACCTCATCTTCATTCAGAATATAATTGAGGTAGTTGGACAGAAATCCTGTGGCCTGCAGAGGACTTTGGCCTATCCTTGAATCAAAGCGGGTCAAATTGATCCTATCCGGTGAGAAATTTGCCTCAGCTTCATGAATTCTTATTCCCTGTGGTAAATCTGTTGAAGTAAAATAAAATTTATTTAAGGCAATTGTACCTCTTGTATCCAATCGGTTAAACCTACTTTCTTCTACATCTTTGTAGGAACCTTTGGTCTGAATATCTGCAAGGACCTTCCCTTCCATAATTATACCTTCCATGGGAAAAATCGCTAACATTTTACCCAGATCAACTGCGCCTTCAACCGCTCCATCCCAATTCAAGAGAGAAAAATCAGATATTTTTAATCTCCCTGTTATTTTTTCATCTTCCAACTCAAATCCAAATTGACTTAAATCCACCAGAAAATCATTCATTTTGCCTGATTTGTTCAGGATGCTGGCATTGACATTCAATTTTTCGATAGGGGCTGGGTAATCTGCACTTTTAACATAAGCATCGCTCAATTGCATTTTCGCATCAATGGACGGAATTATTTTTGCAACGGAATCATATCGACCCTTAGCCTCGGCATTGACATCAAGAAGTCCCTTCACACTCATTCCTTCAATGGGGAAAATGGAAGTCAATTCTTCAAGATTCAATTTTCCAGTAAGTTCTCCGTCCATGTCATAAGTAATCAAATTGGCAAGAGTAAACCTTCCGGACAAGGGATTGCTTCCAAAATTCATCCTAAAAGTTGAGATGTTGATGCTTGTGTTGTCCAGATTCTCTGTGCTATTTTTAATTTGCATGTCCAAATTGACATCACTCACAGGCCTTGGCAAATCCGGATATTGGAACATGCCATTCTCCACTTTTAAAGAAATGTCAAAAGATGGGAAACTATTATCATTATAAAGACCCTTGAAAAATCCTCCAAAATCCATGGATCCGGAAGTTTTCAGATTGCCAAAACTTTCAGAATACATACCGGGAACCAGCGAAAGAATACTTTTGAAGCTGTTGTCTTTGCCTCCAAATTCCAAATCAAAATCAATACCTTCTACCGGTAAGGCTATAAAACCACCCAGATGAAAGAGGAAATCATTCAAGGCAAAATTGCCATCGCCAAAAGAGAACTTCATTTGATCCATATCAATATGCATCAGGGTCTCTCCTTTAAATTGTTTATTGCTTAGGTAATTGATCCCCTCAAATGTAATATCGGCTATCAATGCCTCTGCTTTTACAGGTAGGTCATATACATCCAATGTGAAGTCCCCCTTACCTTCTGCATGGATATTGCCTAAAGCCATAAAGAACTGCAAGGATCTATCATCATAGATAAGGTCCAGATTATTTACCTCAATCAAGTCAACACTGAGCTTAAAATTACTTTCGGTAGGAATCTCTTCGGATGGATAGGTAATATCATAATTGGCTGTACCATCTTCCAGTACCTTAACATATACGCTGCCTCCATCCAAATGAATTCCCGTAAGCGTGGGGTAATCATCAAAAATTATGGATTTAAGGTTAAAATCAACCTGAAGCAAATCCATATGGACAAGGGTATCATTTTGGAATGGTGGGTTACCGATAATCCCGGCATCTTTGATGGTGGCTGAAATATGAGGAAACCGCTTAAATATACTTAAGCTGATATTGTTGAGATCAAAGTAAACCTGGGCATTGATGGAATTGTCAATCTCACGTTCGATTCTTTCTGCTATTTTATCCTTAAAAATAAAAGGAAGTGCAACAAGCGCGGATAGTAAAAATAGAAATATGGCAAGAAATATGAGGATTGGCTTTTTCATGGTTCTCTTAAAATCTTATTGTATATCCAACGAAAATAATGTCCTTAAGGATGCCCAAAATCCTTGCCAAAGGTCCTTTTATTCAGACCAAACTTTCCGGATTTCACCATAAAATTGGTTATGGATATGATTGTTGGAAGCAAGAACCTCTCCCCCGAACAGGTAATTTTTCCCCATGTTGAAATCAGTGATTTTTCCTCCTGCTTCCTGGATAATGATTATTCCTGCCGCAACATCGTAAGGTTTTAGATTATATTCATAAAATCCGTCAAATCTACCACAGGCAACATAACACATATCCACCGCGGCACTACCCAGTCTTCTCAACCCATGACATTTTTCCATCAAAGCCCTTAAGATTTGAAGGTAATCATCAATTTTACCGAATGCACTGTATGGAAAGCCAGTTGCAATCAAACTTTCTTCCAGATATTGGGCCTTGCTGACATGGATACGCTGACCATTACAAAAAGCCCCCTGTCCTTTTAGGGCATAAAAACACTCATCCAGATTAACTTCATAGACTACACCAAGAACTATTTCATCCTTGTGTTTTAACCCAATGCTCACGGAAAATACAGGAAGACCATGAATAAAATTGGTGGTGCCATCCAAAGGATCGATGATCCAGGTATACTCCTTTCCGTCCCGTTCAGCAGTACCCTCTTCCGTAATAAAATCAGCTTCAGGTAAGATTTTACTTAGCCTGTCTACAATTATCTTTTCAGTCTCTTTATCCACATAAGAAACAAGATCGTTCAGTCCCTTTTGTTCTACCCTTTCCTGATCAAAGCTTTTTCTTTCATTTTGTATAAAGGCACCTGCTTCTTTAGCTACAGACTTGGTCTGTTCAAGTATATTCAATAAATCTATCATTGTTTTAAATTGATTTTTTTCCAAGATGTGAAAAATAATTAGGCATGTCCCTGAATTCCAGTTTAATTAAATCGAAACAAACACCTCAATACTGTGTAATCTTTGACAATTAATCATTGGAATTTGGTAATTGGTAATTGGTGATTGGTGATTGGTAATTTTAAATTGATCATTTATCACTGATTTGTCTGCCCGTGATCCCTTCCACCACAAGCACAATCTCCCCTTTTATAGGATGCTCTTGATAATACAATATAAGATCGGCCAAAGAGCCTCGGATATTTTCTTCGAATAACTTGGAAAGCTCCCTGGAGACACTGGCCATTCTAGCTGGACCAAAAGCTTCGGCAAACTGCTCCAATGTCTTCATCAAACGGTGGGGAGATTCATAAAATATCATGGTCCTGGTTTCTCCAACAAGTCCCTGAATTCTTGTTTGCCTTCCCTTTTTATGAGGAAGAAAACCCTCAAAGGTAAATCTGTCTGTGGGTAATCCAGAATTCACAAGGGCAGGAACAAATGCAGTAGGTCCCGGTAGACAGTTAACTTCCATACCTGCTTCTTTCACCGCTCTTACTAAAAGAAATCCAGGGTCTGAAATTCCAGGTGTCCCTGCATCACTGACCAAGGCCATCACCTCCCCCTTTCTTAGTCTTTCAATAATTTTTTCAACTGTCTTGTGTTCGTTGAAAATATGGTAACTCTGCAAAGGCCTGTTGATCTGATAATGTTTCAACAACTTTCCTGTGGTCCGTGTATCTTCAGCCAAAATGACATCCACTGATTTAAGAACCTCCAAAGCACGAAATGTGATATCTTTAAGGTTTCCTATGGGCGTTGGCACTAAAAATAACTGAACAGTCTTTTCTTCTTCC
This sequence comes from Shivajiella indica, assembly GCF_042683085.1. Classification (NCBI taxonomy): domain Bacteria; kingdom Pseudomonadati; phylum Bacteroidota; class Cytophagia; order Cytophagales; family Cyclobacteriaceae; genus Shivajiella; species Shivajiella indica. The sequence goes on from NZ_JBHUIV010000035.1 coordinate 20,322, forward strand.
TGCTGCATCTCAGATTTGGTCTATTGCTTCGGCTAACTTTTTGTCCTTTTCTGTAACCATATTCCCTGCATCGTGGGTAGTCAATTCAATATTTACCTTATTATATACATTACTCCAATTGGGGTGATGATTATGGGATTCCGCTAAGAATGCTACCCTGGTCATGAATGCAAAAGCCTCCTGAAAATCTTTGAAAGTGAATGTCTTTTTCAATCTATTGTCTTCTTCTTTCCACATAACCTGATATATTTTTAAAGTGAAATTAGACCCTCAATTTTAGAGGCCCTGTCATATACATCCAAAATAGCATCACTGTTAGGCATCATGGCCTTTATGGTCGCTGCCACATATTTGCCCTTGGATGATTCTTTGATCGTCATCTTATTGTTTGGTAACAAGGCTGCAATCTCCAACTCCCTGCCGTTGGGCACAATGAATTTAAACATATACAATGTCGGAAAAGCAGTCTGAGCTTCTAACTTTTCTTTAAATGCCTGTCTGTCAAATTTAAATTTCATACTTTGCTAATTTAAATGTTTAACACCATTCCTCCCAAAATAAATCCAAGACATAAAAAAACCCGTAGATCGCTCTACGGGTTCATTGATTAAAATAAAATTTTAAAAGAATTTATATCTATAATCTTTTACATCTGCGAGGTCTTCCAAAGCCATCATGATCATGTATGCAGTTCTTTGAGAAGCATTCATTGTTACCTGGCTCTGATACCCACTATAATCAGCCACTTCTGATGCAGGAGTAATTGAATTCAATTTCAATACAATAATGCCAACATCTTCATGAACGGGGCCACTGATATCTCCAGGATTTTTCAAGCCAAATGCCGCACCAATTGCTTTTGGAGCAAATCCAACTCCAGGGAGTACAGAAGCACTCAACCTTAAATCAGAGGTATTATCCAAAGAAGCCTCGTTTGGATAGACTGCCTGCATTTCTTCCAAGCTTGATTTACCCTGAAGGCTCTCTTTGATCATTTCTGCTTTTTTGTCGTTCCTAACCTGAACCAAAACCTGGGCCCTGACCTGATCTAATGAGGCGGTACCCTCTTCATACTTTCTCTTCAAAGTGGCAACAATATAGCTGTTGTCCAGCTCAAAAACCGGAGATACTTTTCCTTCAGATGCGTCATTAAATGCCCACCTGATCACTTCTCTAGCCCCCTGTAAGTTGTTAAGATTTCTATCAAAAGCACCTATATTGTTCGCTTGGATAATTCTGTATCCCTCTTTTTCGGCATTTTCCGCAAACTCATTCTGATTGCCTGAATTTGCAGCATAGAAATCCGCTTTTCTGAAAATATCATTTCTTGTTGCATCACTTGCAATCAGTTCCAATTCCAAGGTGGCAATTTTATAGGTTTGGCTTTTGGGCAGTTCAGTGACCTCAATGATATGATATCCATATTCAGTTTCTACCAATCTATTGATCAAACCTGTTGTTCTTGCCGCGAAACTTACATTGGCAAATTCCTCCACAAAGTCTTCTTTTGCAAACCAGCCCAGATCTCCACCCCTTTGGGCAGTACCATCCTGACCATATTGTGCAGCTGCAGCTGCAAAATTCAACCCACCTTGGATTTCCTTCAGAACATTCTCCGCATTGGCTCTAACTTCTGCCTTTGCATCATCGCTTAGTCCTTGGGCACCAAAAAGAATGTGGCTCGCCCTCATTCTTGGTGTTCCGTCAAATTTATCCGTGATTTTATAAGAAACATAGGTAGATCTGTTTGTTAAAAATGGCCCATAAGTTTCTCCCACCATGATATTATCTACATTAGTAGTCAAAGAATTCGGAAGCTCCTCTCCAGGCAATATAGTTGCGAAAGGTCCTGCCGCTTCAGAATTTCTCAAAACAAATACCGAATCGGCGCTGCTGCTTCTCAATTCTTCAGTAAGTTCTCTTATTTCTTTTATTACTGCTGCAGAATCTTCCCCACTAGGTAGGATATTAAAAGACACATATTCCAAATCCACGGCATTGGACACCTTGAATTTTTCTTTGTTATTGTTGATGTAAGTTCTCAGTTCATTGTCGGAAACGGAAACTGCCGTATCAGCAATTGCATAAAAAGGAATGAACAGGTGATCAACATCTGCAACTGAATTGGTCATTTTATACTCCAATTTCCCTTCGGCTGAAGTGGCATATTCTGAAGTGGAAAGGAGGTTGTCATATTTAATCCTTAACCTGGAGTTTGCAAATAATTTTTCCTGCTGTGTCCAAAAAGCACGTTGTTCGGGGCTCGCTGACTCCAAAGACTGGAGAAAGGTCACCAATTGGGTCCTATCAAATTCCCCGGTCATCGGATTGGTTAACTGTTGCCTTAATTCGGCAATGATGTTTTTGCCCTGTACCATATCTACCAATTCCTCATCGGAAATGGTTAGGCCAAGTGCCTCATATTGGCTGGCAAAAACTTTATCCACTATCAAAGCCTGCCATGCCTGCTCTCTAATCGTGAACATTTCATTCTCTGACGGTGTTCTACCCGTATTTTGCTGGAAAGAAAATTTGATCTCTTCAATTTTCTGAATGTATTCCTCATAGGAAACACTTTCACCTGCAATCTCACCCACTTTGTTGGAGCTTCCACCTAAAAGAGTGGAATTGGGGCTTAAAATATCTCCTCCTACAAGGAAAAATATCAAGCCAACTGCTATAACACCGATTGCAAGACCTGTCTTCTGTCTGATTTTTTTAATTAATGCCATTCTACTGGTTTTTTGAAGTGCCGCAAAATAATTACATCTAGTGCTAAATTCAAAATATTATCACTGTCAATAAATTACTTATTGGAATTATTCTGTCTTATTGATTTTAACTTTTATGGTTTCTATGCGATGATCGAGTTTTGCCACTACTGTAAAAGTGAAATGATCATATATTACACTTTGGCCTTTATGTGGGATATCCTCTGTCAATGAGAGGATAAAACCCGCCAAAGTTTCAAATTCACCGTAAGGCAATTCCCAGCCATATTTTTCATTTAGGTAATCTATCTCATGGCGGGCGCTTAGTAGGTACTCATGGTCTGAAATCTGTTGTTCTATCAGGTCATCACTGTCATACTCATCATGGATTTCTCCAAAAATCTCCTCAATGATGTCCTCCATGCTTACAATCCCACTTGTTCCCCCGAATTCATCTACGACCAGCGCCAAACTTTTCCTTTCTTTGATAAACTGAATCAAAAGCTCGTTGGCCAATGCGGATTCAGGAACAATAATAATCGAGGTCAGGATATCAGATATTTTCTTGGGTTTCCGGAAAAGCTCCAACTGATGACAATAACCAATGACATCATCGATGGAATCTTTGAAAACTATAATTTTGGAGTGGCCACTTTCCGCAAAAACTTCCTTCAAATACTCCATACTATCCTCTATATCCACGGCAACAATGTCTGTCCTTGGAACCATGCATTCCCTCACCTTTATGGTTTTGAATTCCACTGCATTGTCGAAAATTTTGGTGTCTATTTCTACATTACCTTCCTGTTTGCCCTGATGAAGATTGTTTTGAATAAAACTGTTTAAATCTGTTACCCTGAAAACTGGCCTGTCTTCGCTGTATTCAAGCCTTAATACCTTGATGATAAAAAACCTGGAAAGTCCTACCACAAACCATACCAATGGATACATCAAAAAATAGATCACCTGGAAGGGTACTGACATGGCCGACAACATCCTGTTCGGATCCAAAATGAATACGCTCTTCGGAATAAACTCTGCAGTTATCAGGACAATGATAGTTGAAATAATGGTCTGAATAATCAAAACTGAAGCCTGATTATCAACATCCTGAGGCAACCATCCCCTGATCATGGGCTCCAATAAATTGGTCATAAAAATACCATAAACTACCAATGCAATGGTATTGCCAATTAAGGTTGTCCCTATAAATTCGCCTGGTTTTTGTAAAAACCTTGACAATATTTTACCGGACATTAATCCCTGTTTGTTCTGAAGTTCAATCTGAAGTTTATTGGCCGAAACAAAAGCTATTTCCATACCCGAAAAAAAGGCAGAAAAAATTAAAGTAATAACAACAAATAAAAGGTATGATGAATCCATTACTTTCTCTTTTGGGGATTATTCTTATCTGAGGGTCTTTCTTCCTCCGCTTTTCTTTGTATTTGTCTGTATTTATACCAAAACAACAACACCACAGACAACATGAAGATCGGATAGGATGCAGTTATTCCCAAAGTTATGGTCTGATGTGTACCAATGATAACAAAAGCAGCAGAAAGGGATAATAATATGATATCACCTGTTTTCATGATTAACTTCCTTCTCCCGGTAAAATGGTTCTGCTGTTTGTGATTTTGAACAATTTATATTCAGTGAAATTTTCATCTGCCTCCATCCCTGTTCCATTGAAAATGGTCAATTTTTCCTGTACTGTTACAAATTTATCTGTATAAATTTTTTTAGCATTTGGGTCCCAGAATAATTCTTCAGAGGAAAGGCTTTGGTCTTTTTCCAGATTATTTACCCTCACATTTCCCTCCCCCCTGTAAATATTATCCTTCCTGGTATAATATCCTTTATTTGCATTCATAGTAGTGGTTATTTTACCTTTAACATCGAAGAAAACAATTTCAATCCCCTCAGGAAACTCAAAATCTCCGCTTTCAAACTCGATCTGCTTCTTCGCCTTCAAATGGGTACGCACAATCGCTGAGTCACTGTGATATAGATCTATATCATAGGCTTCACTGATAGGCCCCACATAGGCTTCAAGTATGCTGGAATCAACTTCTTCCTTACATGAAACCAATGAAATTGAAAATATCAAGCAAAATACCAGGACAATTATCCTATTCATGACCACAAAGATACCAAAAGATTGAAAAGGATGATAAAAGAAATTTAAGGATGTCATCAGGTACAACAGCAACATTAATTTCTATATTTTACTGTATCCTATGACAGGACCAAGTCTTAGAAAGAATAAAAAAAGCCCTGATTTTATTTTCAGGGCTTCTCTATTTTATTTTCAACAGATCAGTCTCTTGTGGCCAAAGTAACTGTTTCTCCTATCCAGCAACCTGTATTGATGGTCTCACCAACCTGCTTACCTTCCGTAAACAATTCCTCTTTGGAAGGGAATCTAGCCCTTGCATCTCTCATCCCTTCACTGTTCCCAGCTCTTTGGAAGGCATTGTAGGCAGCAATGAAAATTGAATAATCTTTTGCCCTGCTTTCTCCTCCTTTACAATCGTTAAATGAACCCATGTACAATTGCCCTACTAAGGTGTAAGCATCCGAGGATCTCTCAGAATCTAACTTGGCTGCTTCAATAGCCGCTGATCTAGCTGCTGATTTTCTTCCAGCCTGTGCATGTACTTTTGCCAAATCAAACTGAACCTCTGCCTTTTGCTTATCATTTTCAGCTAAAGTCAGGGCTTTTTCCAAAACAGGCTGTGCCTTTTCATATTCTTTATTCTGCATGTATCTCATAGCCCTAACCTGAGAGGTAGAGAAAGTGGGGTTATCAGAATCTATTATTTCCAAAGCCATCAGGAATGTTTCTGAACCCAAACATTTATACTGAACAGAATATTTGAAAACTTGCTGTGCTAAGACCAAATTTGAAGGATCGGCTTTCAATCTTGGACCTAAGGTATTGTCAATGAAATCACAGTTGATCAATTCCATAGCTACCAATAAAGCCTCAACGTTTGATTTAGGAGTACTTACATCGGCACCTTTAGCCTCAGCTTCATCCAATAGGGTTGCTAATTTATCGTGGATGGCTAAAACTTCCTCAGCAGAATATGCTTTATTGAGTAGATAGTGTCTTCTCACTAAATCAAAATAAGCCGCTGTGTAGGCAGGGTTGATCGTGCCATTAACTTCGAAGGCTCTTTCATAGTAGCCTACTGCTTCAGGCAATTTTGCTTTATCATCACGGAAATATTGGTAACCGTAATAGGCTTTATTTTCAATCCATTTAGATTCATTATCAAAGTGTTCCCTTCTTAAATCATAAACCTTCATCACTGAATCCTGATAAACCCTCTTTTGAGCAGCATCAGATGTTTTACCAACAGCGCCGTTATAGACGGTTACCCCATTGATATAAATGGATTCATTCAATTTAGGTGTGTTCGTAAGTAACCAAGAAAGTGGCTTGGTGGCCTCAATAAACTGCTCAGACTTCATATAATCCACATAAGCGGCATTATATTCTCTGGCCTTTGCCTCTTGTTCAGGATCAGATGGCCAATTCCAATCCTGTGCCTGAGCGAAACCTACAAACGCAAGGGCAAAGAACCCCACTAGTACATTTTTAACTTTCATATCTGTTGTTTTTATTCAAATACTCTTTTATAGAACCAAGTGTTATCGTTTAATGAAAACCCTAAACTAAAGTTTACATAGTTTTCTCTTATCAATCCATTATCAGTAGTACCTCTTCTGCCGAACTTAACTGCAAAGTTTACCAAGGACAAACTGTTTATAGGTACTGATCCTCCAAAATTAATGCCAATATCATCGATTTGGGTATTGGACACCACGTATGGGGTCTGATAATATTCCATACCGAATCTGTATGTGATCCTCTTGAACAAGTTGTCAACGGCAGACAAATCAGGAACTATCATTCCACCAAATGAAACTTTAAATGCATCCCCCAAATCTGTGGAGGATCCATTAAATTCAATAACCTGACTTAACTTCTGATGTTGTGCTTCCAGACCTATTACAAATTTATTGATTTTTTCATAAGTCAGGCCATATCCTATGTTATTAGGTATGTAAACAGAACCTTTTACATTATCGCTGATCACATCACCTTCCGCATCGGGGTTGCTAGCTTGGCCAAAATCCGCCACCTTTGCAAATTCTTTTCCACTAATATTTCCATAATACTGATAAATGGCTCCTAAATGCAGGTTGCTTTTTGCTCCGATTTTAAAATAATACTGAGCTCCAGTTTTAAAAGCCACATCAGAAACTGTTCTTCTTTGGTAAAATTCCGAGGAAACACCAATAGGAGTTCCCTCCTCAGTCAACAAAGTCAATTGGTTGGTCCGGATAGTGGAACCAAAGAGATAGGACCCATGAATACCCAAACTCAAGTTTTTGGCAACCAAAAATCCTGTGGAAAGATAAGCCTCTGACACACCCCCATCCCCATCAATTCTATTCAGAGAACTTTGATTAGTATTGGCCACTTGACCTGTTACGTTCAAGCTATAGTTCACACTCGTTATCTGATTGATCCCTAAACCCAATGTGGATTTTCCGGAATTGATGGGGAATGACATCCCAACATAAGACAAACCTCCCCCATCTGCAATTTCGGAATCAGTGGAAGTAGAGACATTAATCCTTTGATAATTGAAAGCGGCCTGAAAATTAAAAATAGTATTCCTTGTGGTTAAGGCAGGATTTAAATAATTAAGCCCCCAACCTGTTCCAAAACTTATACCCAATCCTCCCATTCCCCGGTTTTGTGTTAAACCTGAATAGTTGAAATCACCCAAACCCAAGGCGGTATAATTGGAGGCACTGGATTGAGAATACGCTTCTGAAAATATGAAAAAGACACAAAGGGTGCCGAGAATTTTAAACCTTTTGGAGATTGACATTGTATGTTAATATTCTATTTAATCCATACAGGACCAAATTAGGGATTACAAATATGTGGTCTTTTGTTAAGCTTTCAAAAATTTTTGAATCACCTCCGCAAATAATCACCCTTAAGCCGGGGTATTTTGCCTGATAGGCTTGAATAAAACCCTGCATCTCATGAAGAATTCCATGATAAACACCACTTTTCATGCCATTGACAGTGGAATTCCCAATCAAATCAGGCCTTTCACCAGCAGTTAGATCCACCAGTGGAAGTCTAGCAGTTTGTCTGTGCATGGCCCTGAATCTCATCCGGAGCCCCGGCGAAATAGCTCCCCCATAGTACCTATCTTTTGCATCCAGAAATTCATAGGTAATACAACTTCCCAAATCTATGGCCAATAATGGTGCATTTTCAATGATGGATCTGCCCCCTATAGCGGCAGCCTTTCTATCCACTCCCAGTGTTTCAGGAGTAGCATAGAGATTTTCAATCGGGACAGGGGTATCTTTACTCAAAAATATAAATGAGAAATCAACCATTTCTTTCAGCTGCTCTTGGTTGTAAGTGACAGAACTGATTATAGCATATTGAAAATTTAAATTTTTTGAATAATCCGAAAAACTTTCGAATGTTTCAAAATTTTCTTCCAATACCAATTTTTCAGCTTCAAAAACGGCTGTTTTGATCCTGGTATTCCCGATATCTATTACAAACTGTCTCACTTTAGTCAATGGAAATTTTCGATAGCTTTACAAGGTTGCAAATTACTCAATTTCAAATAGCCCTCTTTTTGATTAAAATAAAATTAACTTTAGGGTAAGTTATTTAACAAAATTTAACCCATGGACAATCCGAATACTTATAAAATGATCGGTCTGATGTCGGGAACATCAGGTGATGGACTTGATATTGCCTACTGTGAATTTGTATTTGATGGAAAATGGCATTATTCCATACCTACATTCGAAACAGTGGGATTCCCTGAAAAACTTGCAAAAAAGCTCAGGAAATCCCACAAGCTCAGTGGATATAAACTTAGCCTTTTAGATGTTGCATTCGGTAAATGGATGGGAGAACAGGTCAGATCCTTTGTTCAAAAAAATAAAATTCAGGTAAATGCTGTAGCCTCACACGGGCATACTGTTTTCCACCAGCCTGAAAAAGGAATCAGCCTGCAGATTGGAAATGGCTGGGCTTTACATAGGTACTCTGGAATCCCGGTTATCAATGACTTTAGGATGCTGGACGTGCAATTGGGCGGCCAAGGGGCTCCTTTGGTACCGATTGGAGACCGATTGCTTTTCAGTGAATATGACTATTGTATCAATCTGGGAGGAATTGCCAATATCAGCATGGAATCTGCTGGCTTAAGGATTGCATTTGATATTTGTCCTTTCAATTTATTATTAAACTACTTTTCTGAATACCGAGGGTTGGCTTTTGATAAAAATGGGGAATTGGCTAGATCTGGCAGATTACTTCCAGGGGTATTTAAAAGCCTAAATAAAATTTCCTATTATGATATTGAAGGAGCAAAATCTTTGGGCAGGGAGGATTTGATTGATTTTATGGAAATCCTTGAGGGAGAAGATGAATACAAAGTTGAAAACATTCTTCATACCTTGGTGATGCATTTTGTGGAACAGATCAAAAGATCCATGAAACCCATTCCTTCAAAAAAAGCGAGTGTTTTAGTAACAGGAGGTGGTGCTTTTAATACCTTTTTCATGGAAAAATTGGAAGAGGCACTGAATCAGGAATTTGAAATTATTCCGGCTAACCCAACAATCATCAATTACAAAGAAGCACTGATTTTTGCCTTTTTGGGTGTTTTGAAATTAAGAAAAGAAAATAATTGCCTATCCTCTGTGACCGGTGCTTCAAAAGACAATTGCGGAGGGACGGTGTTTGGAATGGAGAATTAAGAATTTGGAATGGAACCATTGAGGAGTTTAGGTATTAAGGCTTTCATTAAGACTGTAATTTAAATAATCAGTTGTATGTGAGGAGATTTAAAATGATGAATGTTGCCATAGTTCTGACATGGTGGACAAGTGTCAAGCTTCATGGATTTAAAACTGGGAATTGCAAATAAAAATTACATGTTAGGTTTTTGGAATATACTTGGAACCGCCCTGTAGGGGCGGCCTATCGGTAGCCCAGGGTGAGGGAGGAACGACCGCAACCCTGGGTGAAATGAGCCAGTCCGGTTCCGAGCCGGCACTGTAAATGAAATCGGAGAATGGATGTGTACGCCGGCGATATGAAACGAAGTGGTGCATTTCGGAAGTCGGATTTCAGAATGGAACCATTGAGGAGTTTAGGTATTAAGGCTTTCATTAAGACTGTAATTTAAATAATCAGTTGTATGTGAGGAGATTTAAAATGATGAATGTTGCCATAGTTCTGACATGGTGGACAAGTGTCAAGCTTCATGGATTTAAAACTGGGAATTGCAAATAAAAATTACATGTTAGGTTTTTGGAATATACTTGGAACCGCCCTGTAGGGGCGGCCTATCGGTAGCCCAGGGTGAGGGAGGAACGACCGGAACCCTGGGTGAAATGAGCCAGTCCGGTTCCGAGCCGGCACTGTAAATGAAATCGGAGAATGGATGTGTACGCCGGCGATATGAAACGAAGTGGTGAATTTCGGAGGGCGGAAGGCGGATGTCGGAAAGGGATATTTTGAAGTATTCAATAAGAACCAAGGCAAAAGACAAAATTAAAAAGTTTGGAGCTTGTGGCTTGGAATTTGAATTTTGGGTTTTTATGTCAAGATTTTTAAAACTTGGTTCATTGTACCTGGTACTTGTTACTTTTAGGATTTGAAGCTTAAAGTTTGGGGGTTGGATTTTGGAGTCTCGGTCTTGAATATTGATCATTTGTAATTGATCAATGGAAATTTTTATAATTTAGCCGCCTGTAAACCCAAATACATAACATGAAAGATTTACTCAAAAAGTTTGAGAACAAACAGCCTGAGATTGTTTTTGAATGGAGCGATAGCGAATCAGAAGCAGAAGGCTGGGTGGTGATCAATTCACTCAGAGGTGGAGCAGCAGGGGGCGGTACCCGAATGCGAAAGGGGCTGGATAAAAGAGAGGTGGAATCCCTCGCCAAGACCATGGAAGTCAAATTCACAGTTTCAGGCCCACCTATTGGAGGAGCCAAATCAGGCATCAATTTCGACCCCAATGACCCCAGAAAAGAAGAGGTACTGAAAAGATGGTACAAGGCGGTAATGCCTCTCTTGAGAAATTATTATGGAACCGGAGGAGACATGAATGTGGATGAAATCCATCAGGTTATCCCCATCACAGAGTCATATGGACTTTGGCATCCTCAGGAAGGAATTGTAAATGGGCATTTTCATGCCACCGAGCCTCAGAAAATCAGAAAAATAGGTCAATTGAGGCAAGGTGTGTCCAAAGTCCTTGAAGACCCCCACTACACCCCAAATGGCCCAAAAAAATACACTGTATCCGATATGATTACCGGTTACGGGGTAGCAGAGGCCGTGAGGCATTTTTACAAAATATGGGGAGGAAAGCTCAAAGGGAAACGTGCAATAATTCAAGGTTGGGGTAATGTTGGGGCAGCAGCAGCATGTTTCCTTGCTGTGGAAGGGGTAAAAGTCGTCGGGATTATTGATAGGGTCGGAGGCCTGATCAATGAAGAAGGATTTACTTTGGATGAAATCAGGGAATTGTTCTTGAAAAGAGAGGGCAATAAGTTGGTGGCTGATAACCTGATTTCCTTTGAAGAGATGAACCAAAAGGTCTGGGATTTGGAAAGTGAAATATTCATCCCGGCAGCAGCATCAAGGCTGATTACCCAATCCCAGGCAGAAAGGATGGTCAACGCCGGATTAGAGGTGATTTCCTGTGGAGCCAATGTGCCTTTTGCAGACCCAGAAATATTTTTGGGACCCATTGGGGTTTGGGTGGATGAAAGAATTTCCATATTGCCTGACTTTATCGCCAATTGCGGAATGGCAAGAGTTTTTGCTTATTTAATGTCTGAAAAAGCTGTGGTAACCGATGAGGCTATATTTAATGATGTTAGCAAAACCATCCAACGGGCACTTAGGAAAACTTTTGAAAAAAATCCCGAAAAAAACCGTCTAGCCCAAACTTCCCTTGAAATAGCTTTAAAGCAGTTGATATAAAAATTATACCAATCATCAGCCGGGTTGAATTAATTTGAAAATAATTCAACCCGGCTTGTTTATTTTATGTGGTGCTTTTCATCCAAAATAAGTAGTTTAGCAAGAACAAACTTGGCATATTTAAATTGACCGATAAACATTTCCAGGTTTTTTGAAACCAATAACTTTGAAGAAGACTGCTTAATTTTAAATGAATGAAGAATCTGATAGTCGTTTTAGTGGTAATATTTGGAATATTGTTTTTTTCCGGCATTCCGGAATTACAAGCCCAAGAAAACACTCAAACTGAAGTTATAGATGCTGTAGAAGAAATTGATTCGATTACCGGAGATACCGGTCATGTTCATGACGAGGCTCACGAACACCATGACGAGGCCCCGGTCTGGTTGGTGATACCTTTTGTGGCTTTATTGCTGATGATTGCTACAGGTCCTCTCTTTTACGAACATTTCTGGCATCATAATTACCCAAAAATTGCGGTCGGGTTAGCCATTCTGGTTGTCTTCTATTATTTATTTGCTCTTCACAATGTGCATGGGCCTGTCCATGCCCTTGCTGAATATATCCAGTTCATTGCGCTTCTTGCTTCCTTATACATTGCATCAGGAGGTATTTTGATTGAAATAGACAAAAAAGCAACCCCTATGGCCAATGTTACCCTGCTATTGATAGGGGCTTTGGTATCAAACCTAATCGGTACAACTGGGGCTTCCATGTTACTCATCCGACCATTTATCCGATTGAATAAAGGCAATATCCAACCTTACCATATTATTTTCTTTATTTTCATGGTCAGTAACATTGGAGGATCCCTTACCCCAATCGGTGACCCCCCTTTGTTCTTAGGATTCCTAAAAGGAGTGCCTTTTTTCTGGACACTGGAACACAACTGGCCGGCTTGGGTTTTGGCACTCGTCATCCTTGCAGCAATCTTCTACTTTATTGACAGAAAATTTGGAAGGGCAAACGAAGAAGAACTGGAAGAGGTCACTTATACTAACAAGTTTGAACTGATCGGATCCAGAAATTTTCTCTGGCTTTTGATAGTCATTTGTTCCGTTTTCCTAGACCCCAATGTAATCGACTGGGTTCCTGCCATTCATTATGATGGCCAAAAATTCTCCTTTATCAGGGAAATCATCATGCTATCCGTAGCCTATTTCAGCTTTAAATTTGCTGACCAAAAAGCGATAAAAGGCAATGAATTCAATTTTGAACCTATACGGGAGGTAGCTTTCATATTCATTGGGATTTTCGGAACTATGATGCCGGCCCTGGAATTAGTAGGAAACTTTGCCAAATCACCTGAGGGGGCCCAATTGATTACACATAACACGCTTTATTGGGGAACAGGCGTATTGTCAGGTGTTTTGGATAATGCCCCGACTTACCTCAACTTCTTGGCTGCAGCAATGGCCTCCCAAGGAGCTGAAATCAGTAATATTGAAATGGTAAGGAATTTCGCCCTGAACAATTATGAAGATTCTGCTTTCGAACTCATGGCCATCTCCATAGCAGCAGTATTCTTTGGGGCAATGACTTATATCGGTAATGGACCAAACTTTATGGTAAAATCCATTGCTGAACAAAGCGGGATTAAAATGCCGTCCTTTTTCGGTTATATCATCCGTTTCTCCTTACCCGTTCTACTACCTGTATTGATCATCGTTTGGTTGGTGTTTTTTGCTTTTGTCTGATGTGGGTGACCGCCGAGGATATGGAAATGGAACGCAGATGACACGGATTAAGCAGATGGCCACAGATAAAAAGTCTCTCTTTTTTAAAAACACATAAATACATTTAACCAAAGAGAATAGCCCTAAAAGGGCTGAACCTTGAGTAGCCCCAGGTGAGGTTTACCGAAACCTGGGGTTGAAAATGACCAGCCCAGTTCCAGAGCAGGCGCTTAAGATGTAATCGGAAAATCAATGGAATCGCCTGCGACAAGAATCATAAATTTATCAGTAAGCACTCAGCTTAGTGACAAGTGGAAAGTGAGAAGTGAACGTCATGGGTAGGATAATTGGTAATTGGTAATTGATTAATTGGTAATTTTAAATTTTGAGCTTGGAGTTTGGAATTTCATAAGATTAAATAAAAACCCTACAGTACCTGCCTGTTTTTTTATTGCCTTTTTTGGTTTGGACAAACATTATTACTTTCGGGATGATTATTAGAGAAACCCAAATACGCAGCTATGCCAACTAAAAAAATCTTGATCATGTTCCTTGCTGGAGGACTACTTGCCTCTTGTAAACAGGAAAACAAATTCCCAAAAATTGAAGTGAATTATCCCGAGACCAACAAAATTGACCATACCGATTCCTACTGGGGTGAAACAATCACCGATCCATACCGATGGTTGGAAGATGATTATTCAAAAGAAACCAAATCTTGGGTTGAAGCCCAAAATGAAGTCACATTTGGCTACCTGGATCAAATCCCTTTCAGAGAGGCCATCAGAAATCGTTTGGAAGAAGTATGGAATTATGAAAAAATTTCAGCTCCCACTACTTATGGGGAGTATCAGTATTATTACAGGAATGATGGCCTCCAAAACCAATCTGTCCTTTATAGAAAAAAAGGACCTGAAGCCCCCGAAGAAATATTCCTCGATCCCAACAAGCTTTCTGCGGATGGCACTACCTCTTTGGGAGGAACTGCATTCACCAAAGATGGCAAACTATTTGCCTACTCGGTTTCTGTTGCAGGCTCAGACTGGAGGGATATTTATGTGATGGAGACTGAAAGTAAAACCCTCCTGACTGATAAAATCGTAGATGCCAAATTTACCGGGATTGCCTGGAAGGGAAACGAAGGATTTTATTACAGTACTTATGATAAGCCTGACGGTTCAAAACTTTCAGCATTTACCAATAATCATAAATTGTATTACCATCAGTTGGGAACGGATCAGTCACAGGACATTTTAGTGTTCGGGGATGACAATAATCCAAGGCGATATGTAGGGGCGTCTGTTACCGAAGATGGCAAATATCTGGTCATCACAGCTGCTAACAGTACCACAGGAAATGAACTGTATATTCAGGACATCAGCAGGACAATCTCACCGATTGCTCAGATAGTGAATAATATGGAAAACACCCACTATGTCGTCGATCATACGGATGGGGAACTCTTCATCTTTACCAACCTCAATGCGCCGAATAACAGGATAGTCAAAACAACTATTTCCTCCTTATATCCTGAAAACTGGGTGGATGTGATACCGGAAACTGAAAATGTATTGGATATTTCCACTGGCGGAGGAAAACTATTCGCCTCCTACCTCAAAGATGCCATTACCGAAGTGAAGCAATATGATTACAGCGGAAAACTGGAAAGGACCGTAGAATTGCCAGGAGTTGGGACAGCCGGAGGATTCTCCGCCAAGAAAGATGAAACAGATTTATATTTCACTTTTACTTCCTACATCACTCCGGGATCCATTTATAAATATGATATCGCTTCAGGGGAAAGTGACTTGTACTATAGCCCAAAAATACAATTTGATCCATCGCAATATGAAAGTAAGCAGGTATTCTATACTTCCAAAGATGGAACCAAAGTACCAATGATCATTACCCATAAGAAAGGCTTGGAGATGAATGGGAAAAACCCCACCATCCTCTTTGGATATGGAGGATTTGGTGTAAGTCTTACCCCTTATTTCAGTATTGCCAATACTGTTTGGTTAGAAAACGGTGGGGTGTATGCTGTCCCCAACCTTCGTGGAGGTGGAGAATATGGAGAAAACTGGCACTTGGCAGGCACCAAACAGAAAAAACAGAATGTATTTGATGACTTTATTGCTGCCGGAGAATACCTGATCAAAGAAGGTTATACTTCTTCTGACTTCTTGGCTTTGAGCGGCGGCAGTAACGGTGGTCTGTTGGTGGGAGCAGTGATGACCCAAAGACCTGATTTGGCCAAAGTGGCATTCCCTGCTGTGGGAGTTTTGGATATGTTGCGTTACCATAAATTTACCGCAGGGGCAGGTTGGGCATATGATTATGGAACAGCGGATGAAAGCGAGGACATGTACAGGTATCTGAAAGGCTATTCACCTTTGCACAATTTCAAGAAAGGTACGTCATACCCAGCAACTTTGGTGACCACAGCAGACCATGACGACCGGGTAGTACCGGCGCATTCGTTCAAGTTTGCGGCAGCCCTACAGGAAGCCCATGTCGGGGATAACCCTGTCTTGATCCGTATCGAAACCAATGCCGGCCATGGTGCAGGTAAGCCTACCGCCATGCAGATTGCGGAGATTGCGGATACATTTGCGTTTGGATGGTACAATATGGGAGTAAGTTTCCCAAATAATTAATTTCAGTCCTCCAAGGGTTTAAAACCCTTGGAGGACTGAAATTAATTATGATCCTAAAATTTATTTGAAATGAAAAATTCCTCCTTATTTCTTCTTTTCTTTTTACTATGTACCGCTGCCTTTTCCCAAACACCCGAAGAGGAAAAGGCAGCCATTGCCAAAACCATCCACTTGTATTTTGAAGGGATGATAGAAAGGGATAAGTCCAAACTGGATCAGGCATTTGATCCTTCGACCAGGTTGATCGGGTATAGGGGTGATAAATTTACAGTGACACCTTATGAGGAATGGGCTAGCGGAACTGCCAAAGGGGAAAAGCGCAATCCAGCTGATTTCCAGAACCATTTAGTGGGCATAGAAATCAAGGGCTATACTGCCATAGCCAAAACAGAGCTCTATTGGCCGGGGATTTATTATTATGATTTTCTGACCTTAATCAAGATAAATGGACAGTGGAAGATTGTGCATAAGACGTGGTTTGAGGAAAAAACCTCTGGCTAAAGCCAGAGGAAACCAAGAAGGCTAAAGCCAGAGGAAACCAATATTAGAGAAAATGCAAAAAGCAGTTATTCTTCTATCCTCTCAAAACCATGCTTTATGATCAAATCTTCATATTCTTCCAAAAAAGAATTCTCCCTATGATGAATATCCTGGTTAAGGATATATGCTTTAACCCTAGGCAGATGGGATTCCGAAATTGATATTCCGTAATACTCACGTTGCCATGCAAATTTCTTTGGGACAAGCTTTTCCTTATTTATCCAGAAAGAAGATTCTCCTTTGATCATTTGCATAATTGAACTAATAGTTTGATCCTTCTCCAAGGAAATCAAACAATGACAATGCTCTTTCTGGACGGCTAAATATTTAATGAAAATCCCCTTTTCTTTTGAGTTTTCAAGGATATGGATCCTTACTTTTTCCCTAAGTGACTTTCCGATCAATAAGGGTTTAAATTTCTTTGTGGTCCAGACAAAATGAATGTAAACTTTAAGAAATGGCATGGCGATTAGTTAAAAAATTAAAATATAAAAATCGGCCAAATCCTAAGGGAAACCAAAAAACTGACTAAACATAAACGGATAAAATTCTCAATTGGAACATTTAATTGGTAACCTCCACCTTTAGGTGGGGGATATAGACTCCTTGTGGTAAAAAAAATCCACTACCCCTTGCGGGATAGTGGCTTCTTTCACCTAACCTAAAAAAATTCTACTGCTTCAAAACTTTGATATGCTCTACTTTTTGTCCCCATTGGATTTCGACTACAAACACCCCTTTGGGTATTCTGCCTACCATCTGGGCCAAAGCTGCGTTCATTTCTTCTTCAGAAGCTACAGCCATTACCTGGGACTGTGCAGAAGGATGTACCAATCTAAAGGTGATCTTTTCTTCCTCATATTGTGACCTATCCAACAGGTTGATACGCAACTGTTGGCCATTGGTCGGATTGGGATAAGCTCTCCAAACCCCACTGGTGAATTCAATACCAGAGGTACGGACTGACATCACAGGAGAATACATATAATTTCCATTCATATCCACTTGCTTCAAGCGGTAAAGGACATTACCACCAGACAGGGGCAAGTCTTCATCCATAAATTCATATTCAGTTATACTGTCCTTGAAACCCATGGCAATTACTTCACCGATTTTTTCAAATTCCAATCCGCTTAAAGCCCTTTCAATCTCAAAGTGGCTGGATTGCCACTCTTTTCCAGTTGCCCAGGAAATGAGAGAAGTTCTGGTTTTGGAATTGTGGTGGGCATTATGATAAGTTAATTCTACGGGGAGAATTCTAGCACCAATATCAAATTGATCAATCCTGCAAGTCCCTGTTGCATTATCGATAGTGGTTAACTGATAAGTACCGACCGGAAGACTATCAATTCTAGCTTCTTCAGAATAAAACTCGATATCATCAAGTGATGTCCAATAATAAAAATAATCGCCCGCAGTAAATGTAACATCAATAACTCCTGTGGAATCACCTTCAAAGGTATCCGTCCTATCAACACTTTCAATTACTGTGTCGGATAACAATGCATTTGGGACAGTCACTGATTGGGCAACTTCAGTTCCTATCAAAGTTCCCTGTGTTACGACCAAAGAAACATCTATTATAGTTCCCTGCTCTTGATTTAACAATGCCGGATTAAACACGGTTGAAGTTTGAACAGTACCATCAGAAAATTCAAATTCCCACGCTAAATTATAGGGGTTGGTTGGATTTCCTCCAAAAAGAGAAGTGATGACAAATGAGACATTAGTCTGGGTATTATCTTCTATATAGCAGTCAAAAACAGGACCGAATGAATAGGCCAAGGTTCCAACTTCTATGGGAATGGTCGGCTGATTAAGACATTGTGCCGCAGGATAATCCTGACAGTCATATGCATCTTCCAAATCTTTACTGTTATTCCTTCCAGGAGTCCATGCTACTAATGGTCTTGATAATTCATAAAATTCATTCACACAATCCACAGTAATGTTTGGAATTTCCAAAGTCACGTAACATGTACCCGTAGTACATGGATTGAGGGTACCCAAAAATTCATTGATGTAATATTCATCTAAGGGATCTCCTTCAGGATCATTTCTGTCCCTCTTTAAAATGTCTGCAATAATCCTAACATTGTTGATTGGGGAATTTGCATTCGAGGTATATAATATTGAAATATAAAAAGGTCCGGTACTTTCACAAATATTGTTTGGATTACCGGCTGCATCACTGAAATAAACGTTAAGTATAGAATAATTTGAAGCATTTCCCCTACAGATAACGCAACTTCCATCTCTCAAATCAGGCTTATTCGGGTCCTGTCCGAAACTTTCGAATCCCACTCCCAGGAAAAGAAAGATTAAGGATACTATGGTGAATAAATTCTTCATAATTTTAATACGGTCTATTTTGTATTACAAATATATATAATTGTATTTCATATATCCAAATAAAAACAGATAAAAATGCATTTTTTTGCATTTCATATACTTTATTTTGCTTTTAGATGGCTTATAAAGGCTATTTTAGGGCTTATAAATGGCATCTTTAGAATGGAGATGACTTCCTTCGTCATCTTGAGCCGGAGGAACAGCTTGTCCCGAAGTATTTCGGGAAAGGCGAAAGATCCCTTAATATTCGAGTTAAGAGATTCCTCGTGCCTACCGATGACGTATGTTTCGAAGAAGCCGTCACCCTGAGTGAAGCGAAGGGTCTCAAGAGGATCAGGAAATGGAAAAATGGCTATAAGAGGCGGATCTCACAGAAATTCAAACGTCTAACTGTTCCACGGGAGATCCCTCGTGCCTCGGGATGACGGCTTCGAAGCAGTCGTCACCCTGAGTGCAGCGCAGGGTCTCAAGAGGATCAGGAAAAGGATAATATTCCCAAGAAGGGTTGGATTTCCTCATAAATTCAACCGTCTAACTGTTCAGCAGGAGATCCCTCGTTCCTCGGGATGACGAAGTTCTTATTCTCATTCATATTCTGACTTTCATTACCCCCTGCTTTAGCTGGGGACAAAAAAACCACTACCCCTCTCGGGATAGTGGAAAAAAAACAAAGTGAAAAAATTATTACTGCTTCAAAATTTTAATATGTTCTACTTTTTGGCCCCACTGGATTTCGACTACAAAAACCCCTTTAGGCATTTTTCTAGACAGATCAGCGAGCTCTTCATTCATTTCATTTTCCGACCCCACAGTCATAGGTTGGGTCTGAATCATAGGATGGATCAACCTAAAGGTCAAAGGTTCCTGATTATACTGACTGGCATCCATTAAGTTAATCCGCAATGAATTTCCATCGGTTGGGTTAGGGTAAGCACGCCATACTCCGTTTGTGAATTCAATACTGGATGCACGGACTGACATTACTGAGGAAAAAGAATAAGTGCCGTTTAAATCCACTTGTTTTAACCTGTAAAGAATATTGCCACCTGTTAATGGCAAATTAGAGTCCTCAAACTCATATTCTATTGCACTTTCACTCCAACCAGCAGCCTTAACTTCTCCGATTTTTATAAATTCCAAGCCAGTTACTGCACGTTCAATTTCAAAATGGGAAGACTCCCATTCCTTGGCTGTGGCCCATCTAATTACAGAGGACCTGGATTGTCTTAAAAATCTTGCTTCCACGTATACATACTCAACTGGAAGAATTCTACAATTTCCAATTTCATAAGTTGCCGTTGGTCTTTCAACGGTAACGTTACCACCCGATTCAGGGGGTAAATTTCCATCACCACAAACTCTAACTGAACCAAATTCTTCTACATCTAAAGTTCCATTATTCCCATCAAAATCAATGTTTCCTCCAACCTCAACTTCACTATTTCCTTTAACAGTTAATCCAGAATTACCCCTGATAATCAAATCTTCATCAATAACCATTACTCCACTTCCAAAATTCTCGACTGTTGCCTGACCTCTAACGTCAAGTGTCCTAGTTCTGAATAAACCTGCATTTCTAATTGAAATATTATTTGCAGCAAATGTAGTAGGGCCATCCACTACAAGTACACCTCCTTCATCTATTTGTAAATTTGAGGAATTTTGCAAATCAAGTGCATTTGTATAAACTCCTGCACCACCAACTGTATTACCACCAATTCTTATAACAGCTAATGCATTACCGGTTCCTGTGCCAATGTTCATACTGCCACCGATATTGAATTTACCCCCATCGTATGTGAATATTCTAAAATTTGATCCTTTATTAATATTAAGATTCCCACTTAGGTTTAGGTTTACACCTAGATTAACGTTTATCCTAATTAAATTTGTAGCACTTATTGTTAAACTGCCAATATTTATCTCATGATTAACATCAATAATTATAGTACAATTAGATGTGGTAGTAGTTAAAGGTGGAAATAAGGAAGAGGAACAAGTCCCTGAGAGGTCCCAGCACGACCCATCTGAAAAATAATTTGGATTATTTGAGTCACAAGTCCCGTTTGAAGTGTAGTAAATAACCTGCCCATACCCCTTCACTGCCACTCCAAATAGCAACAACAGGGAAAATAGTATGAAAGTAAAAAATCTCATCACTAGGGGGCTTATCTGATAATAAATTATCGGGCAACAAATATAATATTTTGCAGTTCATATAACAAACCAAAATAGAATAAATTAATTAAAATGTATTTCAAATACTTTATAATGTTTTTTTGATAGGATTTAATACTATTTGAATATTTAAAACCTAAAAAATTGATTAATATCCATATTCTATTTTAATCTTTTCCTATAGTCAATTATTAGCTTTCTATAAAATCCGTTTTTTTATATTTAGCACTCAAAAAATAAATATTATCAAAATAATAAAGAGGTATTTTAGTTTTATACAAAATTTTCTTTCATTTATAAAACTCATTCTTCAAATAGACCCTAGTAAAATACAATCCTTGGACCCGATCATTCCTCATTTCCTGAGGTATTCAATTCTTTATTCCTGATTTTTGGAACCCCCTCGATCTGAGCCAGTCCATTAAAAATATGCCCAAGGGAATGATGATTGTTGAAATAATTACAAACGATAATGTGGAGCGGATTAAGGTGATGAAAAAGTAATTTAGAATGTAGAGGGATGAATGAAGAATTTCGGATTTCGGAATACCATTAAAAGTTAAGGCTTTAAGGTTTTCATTGAGGGAGTTATAAACTCGACCGACCATCCGTCAGGTTTGGAATTTGAAGTTTGGATTTTGGATTTTGAAAATTGGTAATTGGCAATTAGTAATTGGTAATTGATCATTGTTTAATTATCTTGAGATACTCAATCTTCTGATCCCAGTTAACTTCGAGAATATAAATCCCATTTGGAACTGTCATTAATTTTTGGTGCAATTGATTGGAAATCTCCTTCAAATCAGAGCCTGATATCTGAATACCTTCGGCACTTGGAGCAACCAATCTAACTTCAATATTACCCTGTTCCAATTCTTCTATCCTGATCCGTTCCAGTTTAAACTGCTCGCCTGTGGTAGGATTGGGATAGACCCTCCACGCTCCTTTTGTAACCTGTATGGAGGGGATTCTGACAGAAATAACCTTACTGAAAGTTATTCCTCCTTCAAAACCCACCTGCTTCAATCTGTAAAGAATGTTTCCGCCTGATAAAGGAATATCACTGTCCTTAAAATCATATTCAGTCAGAGTATCCTTCCATCCCATACCCTGCACTTCACCGATTTTCTCAAAATCTTTGGTTCCTCCCAATGACCTTTCGATTTCAAAATGGCTATTCCCTTTTTCTATCGTTGTCGCCCATTTTAAGGAAGTCCTTCTTTCCTCCTGATGCCATGCACTTTCGAAATATTTTAGGGAAACAGGCATGATGGTAATATTACATAAAATGGGATCATCCAATATTTCATAAATGGCATCATCATCAATCTGATCAATTTCTTCAGGCTCTGGCCTCATGCCGCATACATAAACTTCACCCTGGGTAGTTATATTTATATTTGATCCACCATTCACCAGAAAATCAGTATAGATGGTAAGTGAGGCTGTTTCTGTTACATTTAAATTCCCACCATTTACCTCAACACTGCCTTCGACGACCACTTCGCTCTGACCAGTAATGTTAAGGGTAGAATTACCGGCAATAGTAATCCCTCCTTCAGGATCAGAAACATATACATTAGAACCTCCTGTCGTTGTAATATTGTTGGTAGCTCCTGCCACATCGATACTTCCAGTTTCAAAATTCCCGGCCACCAAAATATCCGATCTGTTACCCCTCATTTTTGTCTCCCCAAAAACAGTCAGATTTCCCCCGGCCCTAATATCTATTGTCACCTGACTGCCATTTAAATCCAATTCATCAAAGATGGCCTCTGCCCCATTATGGATTACCAAATTAAAATCATTCTTTACCTCTACCAGATTAGCGGTCAAAACCCCTCCAAAAACGTTAATGGTGGTACTCCCTTGGTTTGTGGATGTAAGATTTCCATTTATAGTCAAAGAAGCATTCATGTTCAAGGTAAAACCACTTCCTGATGCAAAATCTCCTGAAACGGTCCTGGGATGGTTTAAATTAACAGTTACTGCACAGTTGTTGGAAATCCCTACGAATGGCGGAACACTGGGAATGGTGACATTACCCGAACAAGATCCGGATCGGGTCCAGCAGGAGGCATCTGACCAAAGACCTGAAGCACATGGGGCAGAGGTATAGGTGATTTGACCATATCCCTTGGATATGGTACCAAAAATGATTAACATAATAATTAAATGGATAAAAATCCTATTCATATTTATTATTTAAAGTATGCCTGTTAAAAAGGAGAAACTTCTAATCAGTTTTTTTATATATCATTATTTTTTCTTTGTTTTTCATTTTATCCATGCTTTTGATTTTTGGGGCCTATCATTTTAAAAAATGTTTAAAAATTAGTTTATAAGGCTAATTTTTGAACTCAATTGTCCATGATAGATAGCATGAAAAACTATGTGAAATTGAATTAATTCTTAGAATTAGTCAATTTTTACCATGTATATTTTTAATTTTTGGGACACAAACCAGATTTCTGGATATGTATTTCGTTTTCAGCATTTTAAAAAAAATAAAAACTAAAAACACAAGTAAAAAATATATGAGTTTTTGATCTTATAGAGTCGTTATCCTGTTTCTGGAGAAGCAGGATAACAAGAGATCAAGGAAGTCTATCTACTAGAAGGGAATATTAATAAGTGAAAATACGAACCACAAAGTCAACAAAAGGGAACAAAAGAATGGGAAAAATATAGTAAAGGGTTTTAGGCGACAGACTTCCTATATCGGTCAACGGTCATCAAACATTTGAATATTTGAATGTCCTGCTTCTGGAGAAGCAGGATAACAAGAGGGGAACAAGGCAGAGAAATATAAAATTTATTACGTATTGGCAAAAGGCTAGAATGTCACTAATTTTTAGTCCTGCTTCTGGAGAAGCAGGACAACATAAAGCAGGACAGCATCAAGCACATAAAATCGATTATTGCTTTAGTACCTTGATATGCTCCACCCTGTTGCCCCAAGAAATTTCTACTACATACACACCTTTGGGTGATTGTTTCAATTTCTCCTGTAAGAATGAGGAAATGCTGTCCAAATCCAATCCTTTTAAAATTTGAATTCCTGAAGTTGGTGAAACGAGTTTAACTTCCAATTCTTCCCCTGCATACCTCTCAAAATCCAACAAATCAAGTCGGAACTGATCTCCATTGGTGGGATTGGGAAAAGCCCTCCATACTCCTTGGCTGATCTGAATGGATGGCAACCTTACTGAAATCACCCTGCTATAGTTGAAATTCCCCTCCTGATCAAATTGCTTGATCCTGTAATACAGCATTCCTCCCCCCAAAGGAAGATTTTTATCGGCATAACCCAAATGGCCTTGGGTGCTGATCTTTTGCCAATTGTCTAAATTATTGACGCTCCGTTCAATATCAAATTGAGTATCTATTTCTGAATCAGCCACTTGCCAGGACAATTCTACCCACCTGTCCTTCTCTATAAAATCAGCATCAAAGAGGAGAAAATCAATAGGCAAAATTCCAAAACTTATTCTTAAAACTACCAATCCAGCAGACCCAGCTCCTCCTGAATTCCTTCCTGCACCCCCTCCAGAACCTGTATTTGCTCTCCCCGCTCCTCCAAGTCCATTTTCCACAGTTCCTTCTCCATCACCTCCCAAATCTATTCCGGAAAATCTACCTCCTGTCCCTCTTCCATATTGGTTGGCAGGGTTTCTTCCTGTAGATCCTCCCCCACCACCAAAAGCATTTTGAATATTTGGTACATTGGTCAGTATATCCAGTGCAATACCATTTCCTCCGCTTCCAGGATTATTATTAGCCCCATTTCCACCAGCTCCTCCGGCACCACCACCTCCTCCGCCATTGAGTTGATTTCCATTTCCCCCTCTCCTTCCATCTCCTCCTTGCCTAGTATTGCTACCATTGTTACCTCCTCTTGTCCCAGCTCCACTCCCAGCTCCATTATTTGCGGCAGCGCCTCCTCCTGAACCTCCCATTGCGCCATTTCTTGCCCCTGAAGAAGATGAACCTCCTCCTCCTCCCCCAAGCGAAACTACTCCGAAAAAGGCAGAGACATTTCCATTATTTCCTCTTGAATTTAGAGCAGATGATCCTGTCCCCCCCGCTCCCACGACCACCGGATAAGCTCCTCCTACTACCAATGGAATTGCATCTCTCCTGATGATTTCACCAGCGCCACCACCACCAGCAGCTTCTCCCAAACCACCTCCGCCACCTCCCGCAACTACCGCTACAGAAATATCCAATATTTCTTCACCTGATGGCACAGGTGGCACAACAAAAGTATCTGAACAACTGAATATATACACCACATCATAGCCATTGCTGGTCTGAAGAATTTCCTGTTGTACACAATTTCTGGTTGGACAGGAGCCTATAACTGCCCCTCCTGCCAATGCATTCCCGGTCGGCGCCTTATTCACATTTAAAGGAGAACCTGCAGGTCCAAGGTTATTACCTGTAATCTGTCCATTATTTGAAAAAGCTCCGTTGACAGTGATACTATTGCAATGGTTGGAATTCAGGTTACTGATCTGACTGTTGCTGTTCAACTGCATCGCCCCTCCGACCGACAAATTACCAGCAAAATTGATACTTGTATTTGCGTTGACAACTACGGAACCTCCAATGCTGGTGTTTCCTTTTAGGGTCACATTGGCATTGCTGTTAAAATTAACCGCTCCTGTGATATTCAATATCCCATTACTGTTTAATGTGGAATTACTGGAAATCGTGGTGTTTCCGGAAATAGTCATTTCCCCGAAATTATTGATAGCCTTATTGGAATTGATATTTCCTGAAAAAGTAAACTGACTGTAATTATTAATGGTCCAATTACCATTAAAATCGCTATTGACTTGCAGAAATCCAAAATTTTCAATCCCTGACAATCCGGATAATTGCTGGGCATTACCGTTCCAGGTGGCTCCATCTGCTATACATATGGAAATATTATTCCTGTTGTTAAACGAAATTGGGTTGGTCCTGTTACCGGAAATACAGACCACACTTCCGTTAACCATAGCCCCAATAGGTACATCATTCCCATTTATTGTAACCGTACAATTGCTGCACTGTCCACTTACCTCAAAAATTACGGCAAAGCCAATTAATAAAACCCAAAGAATAAACTTAGAAATCCATTCAATTTTCATAAAATAATATTCAAATAATCTTTCATGTCATCCTGCCAAAAACATATTGCAGGTATTTTTATACACTAGGGCTTATAGTGAAATGTGCTATTACTACTAAATTTTCAGGTTCAAATATAAATGAAGAATATTAAAATTAAAATATTTTTTCATGTAATATTACAATTTACTAATTTTTGATTACAAAAAACAATTTTAATAATTTGAATGTAGATAATCATTGAAAATAAATCAAATTTTGAGTTTTGATCTGCATCAAACATCCCTAATCGGTTATAAAGTTTTAGGATATTGACGTTCCTGCTTCTGGAGCTGCAGGATAAATAAAGGATAAATAAGACCTGTCAGGTTTTGGAAACCTGAGAGGTCTGTCTGAAAGAACTATAATAAAAAAAACCCGACATCACTGACGGGTTTTCAAACTTGTATATTTTGGGCTATTTACCCATTCATGGAAATCAAAAATTCCACATTGTCCCTGGTACCTTTCATTCTCTGTAACAAGAATTCCATGGCTTCTTGGGAAGTCATATCGGACATGAGTTTTCTCAAAATCCAGACTCGCTGCATTTCTTCTTTGTCCATCAACAAATCTTCTCTTCTGGTTCCTGAACTTGGCACATCGATGGCCGGATAGATTCTTCTGTTGGATAACTTTCTGTCCAGGGCCAGCTCCATGTTGCCGGTACCTTTGAATTCTTCAAAGATCACCTCATCCATTTTTGAACCTGTCTCTACCAATGCCGTGGCGATGATGGTCAAAGAACCACCATTTTCCACATTCCTGGCCGCTCCAAAGAACCGCTTCGGTTTATGCAGGGCATTGGCATCCACACCACCTGAAAGGATCTTTCCGGAAGAAGGTACCACAGTATTGTAGGCCCTGGCCAATCTTGTTATAGAATCCAACAAGATCACCACATCATGCCCGCATTCCACCATTCTCTTGGCTTTTTCCAATACAATGGTAGCTACTTTCACATGTCTTTCTGCCTGTTCATCAAAAGTAGAAGAAATTACTTCTGCCTTTACTGACCTTGCCATATCGGTCACCTCTTCCGGTCTTTCATCTACCAAAAGGATCATCAGATGCACTTCGGGATGGTTTTCCGCAATGGCATTGGCAATCTGCTGCAAAAGAACTGTCTTACCGGTCTTAGGCTGCGCCACAATCATACCCCGCTGACCTTTTCCAATTGGAGCGAAAAGATCCAAAATACGGGTGGAATAATTGTCTGCTCTGGTGGAAAGGTTCAATCTTTCCTCAGGGAACAAAGGTGTCAAATATTCAAATGGAATCCTGTCACGGATTTCTTCTGTGGTCTTGCCGTTTACAGTAATTACCTTTAATAAAGCGAAATATTTTTCGCCTTCTTTGGGAGGTCTAATGGAACCTTTGATATGGTCACCTGTTTTTAAACCAAAAAGTTTGATCTGGGAAGGAGAGACATAAATATCATCCGGCGAAGCCAGGTAATTGTAATCCAAAGATCGTAAAAATCCATAGCCTTCAGCCATGATTTCCAGTACGCCTTCATTTTCAATGATCCCCTCAAATTCTTTCATGCTCACATAAAGTTTCTTTTTGTTGGGAACCACTTCGGCGCTTGGAATATGTGCTTCTTCTATATTTTTAAAGTTTTTCCTTCTGGGTAACTCTGTCTCCATTTCACCCGGCATTGGAGCAGGAGTAGGTGTGGATGATGATGAGGGTGCAGGCGATGATGATGCCACAGGTTGAGGAACTGCCTCCACCTCAACTACTTTTCTTCTGGGGCGGATAAACTTCGGTCTTTCTTCCTCTTGAACAGGAGCAGTAGTAGGGGCTTGTGCCGGTGCTGGGGATTCCTTTTTAGGTTCAAAAGATTCTCTTCTTGGCTTTGCAACAGCTACAGATTCAGTAGGTTTTTCTTCTTTTTTGGAAGTTGGCTTTTCTTCATTGGCCAGTTCCTCCACATTTTGTCTTCTGAATTTGGGTTTGCTTTGTTCTGGCTGCTCTTGCTTGGGTGATTGAGCTGGCTTTTCTTTTTTCTCCTCTTTGACTTCCACTTCGACTGAGGAGGGTTTCTTTTTGGGTAGGGCTTGCTCCGGGGTGATGGCCTGTTGGTCCAAAATCGCATAAACCAAGTCATCTTTCTTTAGATTTTTGAAGTTTTTCACTCCTAATTCCTCAGCGATCTCCTTCAATTCAGAGAGAAGTCTGATCCTTAATTCTTCTATGTTATACATAAAAAGCTTATGATATTAATTGATAATAAGATGTAATAAGTAGATGTGTAAATAATGTTGAATAGGTGTATTGAGTATTACTGATCTGAATAAAAAAGTATTCAGGAAAGTATAAAATCCAAGGGGAGGAGGATTAAATTATACTGTAACGCCACAATAATACGTCAACATTATCAAATACGCAAATTTTAGCCACAAAAGAAACAATAAGTTGCATTGGCCTTTGGGTTCAAAGTCTTTCTGAAATAAATTAAACCTTTTACTTTACTTATATACGCTATTAAAGTTCCAAAATATAAACCCTATTTGAATTATGAAACAACATAAATTCATCCGAACTAATGATAAAGTCGGTTTTAGATTTGAAAAGAATCCAATTTAAGCGCTAAAAAATTCATCAAAAGAAACAATCTATATATACCTTAAAAACTCCCATTTCCCACTTTTAACTTCTGCCTTTTGCCTTTTTACTTGGCTCTTATTTTTCCCACCCCATATCCTGGCCCTTGGCTAAAAATGTCCAAAAGGACATTTTCCTAACGGCCAGTCCTCTCCTACCCCATCATCTGCCTAAGCACTTTTACAGATTTCCATTCCGCTTCCTGTTCCAGGTGTTTGGAATAGAAAATCAACATATGGTCCAAGAGATTTTTACGAACCAAAGCGGGTATTTTTCCATTGAAACCGAAAGACTCCCGGATCAACTGATTCAAATAGTGTATCTCAGGTTCCCAATCAATCTGTTTGGTCAGGTTTTCCTTCAACTCCTCAAAAAACTCACCTGCTTCATCCGGGGCAAAGCCCAAATAGCGGGATGTTTCCCATAAGAAAGCAATTGGAAAATGGGAAAGTATAACTTTCTCTTCATCCAACAACTGTATAGAGTCCATCAGGAAATCGAATAAACTTTCATTCTGATAGCCCTCATAAATGGACTTGCCCAATACCTCCGCTATGAACATGGCAATTCCTGAACGTAAAAAATCAAATGGAATCCTTTGGAATGATTTGGACAATTTGATTTCTGAAATCCTGTTAAGGCTAACATTTTCTTTTTCATATACTACCAGATCCAAAAGCGTAAGGGGTTGGTAAAACCCCATTTTTGTTTTGGCCTTAGTGCTTCTAACCCCATTGACGATATAGGCTTTTAATCCCAATTCCCGGGTAAATATCTTTACAATGATAGAGGTTTCCCTATACCTTATATATGATAGGACAATTCCCTGGGTTTTGGTCAACATGACATGAGTAAATGGTAAAATGAACTATCCATTATGTGCCTAAAAACAAAAAACCAGATCATCTTATTTCTTGTCTTCAAAGAAACATTTTCTGCATCTTGCCTCATAGGCTTCTTTTTCTCCCAACACTACTTTCTCTTTAATATCGCTCAATCTTAAGGAATAAGAAGCAAGATCACCGCATTTCATGCAAATGGCATGTACCTTGGTAACATATTCAGCAATGGCTAACAACTGGGGCATAGGTTCAAAAGGATTGCCCTCAAAATCCATATCCAAACCGGCCAAAATGACCCTTTTCCCTGAATTGGCCAACACAGTAGCTACATGAACAATCCGGTTATCAAAAAACTGCACCTCATCAATCCCAACCACATCACAGTCACCGGCAAGGAGGATGATGTCTTCCGCAAAATTTACAGGAGTAGACCTGATTGCATTCTCATTGTGCGATACCACATCAAACTCATGGTATCTTTTATCAATTGTCGGCTTGAATATTTCAACTTTCTGCCTTGCAATCAGGGCCCTATTTAATCGTCGGATCAACTCTTCCGTTTTTCCGGAAAACATCGATCCACATATTACCTCAATATGTCCTTTTTTGCCTCTTGGGCCAAGCTTTCCAATGGAAGGTTCTATAAACATGTTCTATTCACTGTAAACCATGTGGGGGAATTTATTCTCCTCGGCTACCCGGATTCGGACAACACCTTTTTCTATTTTTGCCTGACAAGATAACCTTTCCGATTGACTCAATCTGCCCTTTTCCCGGAAAAATTCTTCCCTAGGACTTAATGGAGAAAGGTTATCCAACCCTTCCTTGACAATCATCTTACAGGTAGTGCACCTTCCCTTTTTTCCGCAGGCATGCATCCAATCAATATAGTTTTCATGAATTAATTCTATAACTTTACGATGATTTTCAGATGATTTGATTTCAAAATGATTCAGATTTTCTATAACAATTTTAATCATCATTTTCGTTGTTGAAATGTAATAAACTTTCTGTTTCCGATGAGTATAACAATCAATGAACAATATTTAAAGGAATATGCTGCCAAATTTACCGGCAAAATCTGTGATGATTATTATTCCAGTAAAGAATACATGACCGGACAGGCAATAGTTCAATTGAGCCCTGTAACACAGGTGAATTTTTTTATTATCAAGGCGCTCTTTGAAGCCTGGCAGATGGAATTGGAAAAATTAAAAAGCAATCCTTATTTTGATTATAGGGATATTACAGTCCATGAAGCCCTAAGGGAATTTATGAACGTACTTTCCAGAACGATCAAAA
The DNA here is from genome assembly GCF_042683085.1 of Shivajiella indica. Taxonomy (NCBI): domain Bacteria; kingdom Pseudomonadati; phylum Bacteroidota; class Cytophagia; order Cytophagales; family Cyclobacteriaceae; genus Shivajiella; species Shivajiella indica. The sequence goes on from NZ_JBHUIV010000035.1 coordinate 51,417, forward strand.
TCAAAAGAAGGGATTTTGAACCTTTGGTAGAAAAAGCTGTTTCTGAAACCATTCTCTTAGCCCTTGACCCGGTTTCTTATTTTGAAAAAGAATTCGATAAATATGAAGCCAACCAATTAAACACTTATTTAAAGGATAATAAAAAATATTTCAAATGGCATGTGGAGCTTATTGAAAACCTTATTGATAAGGCAGGGCTTTCCCGTACCCATTCTGCCTATAAAAGCCATTTAAAGCAAAATTTTGTTAGGCTTGAGGAAAATTTTGTGTCAGGGGAAAAATTATTGGATTCCTTTAATACGGTGATTCCTCTTGATTACCAAATGCTGACCAAAGGTGGAAAACCGGCCAAAACGGAGGAAAACATTTCACAAAAAACAACTGAAGAATCAAAGCAAAATTCCAAAGCCATAACTGAAGAACATGAAAAAGCAGTTATAGCTGAAGAAAAACCCACAAAAATAAATGAAGTGGCTACGAATGGTACCCTTCAGGAAGGCGCTCGCAGACAGGCAATAGGGGAAAAGGCAATAGATCCTGGTCAGATATGGGAAAAATTTGAATCAGAGGGATATGCAATCATGAAAGGAACTATCAAGGACCTGACTGAAAGTGTAGGGATAAATCAGCGGATCATGTTTACCAAAGCACTTTTTGATGGAAATCCTGATTTATTACAGAATGCGCTTAAATCCATTAATTCCTGTTCTAATTTTTCTGAATCGGTTCAGTTATTGAACAACCGTTTTGTGGAAGAACTCAAATGGGATAAAAATTCAGAAGTGGTCAAAGAATTCCTTCAGTTGGTATATAGGAAATTTGATGTGAAAGGGTAAGTCTGAAGGTCGAATTTCGGAAGGCGGATTTCGAAAGTGAGAGGTCGAAAGTGGGATGTCAGATGTCGGATGTGGGTGTGTGTGAAGTCGGAAGTGGGGTGTCAGTGAGGATGTCGTATTTGGATGGCAGGGATATAAGCTTCGCGATATAAATGGAAATTTGCCTACGGCGATATATTTAGAGCTAAGTCCAGTTAAGATTCTTTTCGATAAAAGTGTCAACCATTTTCAGGACGAGACAAAGTTCATCAATCCTGAAGGGGTTGAACAATCCGAATTGAGATTTAAAAAAGTGTAAAGTTAAATCGTGTCGTGACATGGATGTAAAAGGAAATCATTGAAAAGCCTTAATGAATTTCCTTAATCTCTCAACTTCTCAATGGTTCAAAATCCGAAATCCGCTTTTCGAAATCCAGATTCCCTCAACTCATCCTTCCCAACAACTGAATCCTATGTGAATCAAGTTTGATGAAAATAAATAGGAGTATGGTAAAAGACCATAAAGAAGATCCACCATAGCTAAAAAATGGCAAAGGAATGCCCACCACAGGGAAAAGCCCCACTGTCATCGCAATATTGATCATGAAATGGAAAAGAAGAATTGAAATCACACAGTAACCATATACCCTTGAAAACCGGGTCTTCTGTCTTTCTGCCAGGTATACCAATCTGATCAGCAGGGCGCAAAACAGAAAGATTACCACAAAACTTCCTATCCATCCAAATTCTTCTCCCAAGGTGCAGAAAATAAAATCCGTATGTTGTTCAGGAACGAAATCAAACTTGGTCTGGGTTCCTTCTAAATAACCTTTTCCAATGAATCCTCCGGAACCAATGGCAATCTTGGATTGGGTCACATTCCAGCCAACTCCCAGTGGGTCTATATCCGGATTGAACAATACCATAATCCTATTCTGTTGATGTTCGGGCAATTTGGAAATTACATAGTCCAAACTGTAAGTATATCCAATGATGAGCCCTCCCAATAGGGAAAGGCCTAATATCCTGGAAATCTTCTTTTTCCCCATCAAAATCAGTAAAAGAACAATAAGCCCAACAGCTATTACGATGTATATGTTGTTTTGAACCCCAATTGCCAACAAGGATATTGTAATAAAAGTCAAACCAAGAATATAGTACCGCTGGGGCATGCCTTCTCGATAAAGCATGATAAAAAAAGCGGAATAAACCATTGCTGTCCCTGTATCTGGTTGGAGCATTATCAAAGAAACAGGAAGGAAAATAATCAATAGGGCCTGCAATTGATATTTGGTCTGACCCAGATCGAAGCTGGGCCTTTCCATAAACTTGGCGAGGGCAAGGGCCGTTGCGAATTTGGCAAATTCTGCAGGCTGCAACCTGAAAGCTCCAAATTCAAACCAGGCCCGCTGTCCATTGATTTCTTTCCCAAAGAATGGGGTAATCAGAAGAAAAAATAAAAATATGCCATAGAGTACGAGAGAAAGATTCTCAAACAACCGGTAATCTGCTACCATGATGACTGTGATCAATAGTAATGCAGTTCCTATCCAAACCAGTTGCTTTCCCGAATTAATGGAAAAATCAAAAATACTTTTTGCTGCCTGTTCATCATATACTGCAGCATAGATATTAAACCATCCAATTATGACTAAGATTGCATAAATGGTAATGGTCAACCAGTCGATCTTATTGATATATAAATCGTCCTGTCTCACGCTATTCCATAAATTTTCCTAACAGGACATATTCCTCCAAGGCAGGTCTGGAGATTTCCCCTTTGATGTATTTTTCTATCATCAAGCTCGCTGTACTGGCAGCTGCCCTCCCTCCCCAACCGGCATTTTCAACATAAACCGCAATAGCTATTTTAGGATCTTCTTTAGGGGCAAATGCTATAAAAACAGAGTGATCTTCCCCTTGAGGATTTTGGGCCGTTCCGGTCTTACCGGCAATGGTTATATCCTTGATGGCTGCTCTAGCAGCAGTACCATAAATGGCCTCTGCCATCGCATCCTGTATCAGATCAAAATGCTCTGGGTCCACACCGACATCATTCTTGGTACGGTATTGGGCCGGTATTTGATTGGGATCCCCATCAATGGCTTTGATCATATGAGGCGTATAATAATACCCTTTATTGGCAAATATGGCAGCAAGATTAGCCATTTGCAATGGAGTGACCAACATTTCTCCCTGTCCTATAGACAAAGAATAAATCGTTGAATATTTCCATCTACCAGGCCCATAAATCCTATCATAGAGCCTGCTTGAAGGGATGGAGCCTCCTTTTTCATTACTCAAATCAACTCCCAATGGTCCACCAAGACCGAATTTAACCACATATTCCCTCCATGCATTCAGGCCAACTTCTGTATCCTTAAAAGTATTGCGGGAGACTTCTCTATTGATCATGTTCCTATAGGCCTGATGGTAGTAGGGATTGCATGAATATTTCACCGCACCAAAAAGGTTGACCGGACTTGGGTGGTTATGACATGCCACCAATGACCTGTTACAGGAGTAGGTAGTATTCGGGGTAAGTACGCCCATCTGTAAACCTACCAGGGACTGTACAATCTTGAAAATAGATCCCGGAGGATACATGGCCATGATCGGTCTGTTGAACAGCGGTCTGCTTTCGTCCTGGTTCAATTCGAGGTAGTTGGAGCTGAATTTACCTCCGGTTAGAAGATTGGGGTCATAACTAGGTGCAGAAATCATGGCCAAAACCTCACCCGTCTTGGGTTCAATGGCAACTACCGATCCTCTCTTTCCAGCCATCAACATTTCTCCGTACTGTTGAAGGTCCAAATCAATGGTTGAAGTCAGGTTATGTCCTGCTACAGAAGCAGTGTCGTATTCCCCATTTTTAAACGGTCCCTTGTCAATACCACGGACATTTACCATTTTATATTTGACTCCTTTTACTCCACGGAGCTGATTCTCATAAAAACCCTCTATTCCGCTTAAACCTACATAATCTCCCTGGCGATAATATTTAAGGGTGTCTCTTTCAAGTTGACCGGGGCTGATTTCGCCGATGTATCCCAATGCATTGGCAGAACTAGGCTGTGGATAAGACCTTATCGCCCTGGTCATCACAAAAAGACCTGGATAGTCTATCAGATAATTTTGGATCCTTGCAAAATCTGTAGTAGAAATCTGCTTGATCAATGGGGAAGGTTTTACCGGAGAATACTTCCTTGCTGCAGTATAGGACTCAATCAGGTGTTCTTTGCTGATTTGAAAAATTTCACAAAACTTTGCGGTATCCTTTACACTGAATTCCTTTGGGATGATCATCAGATCAAAAATGGGGTTGTTATATACCATAATTCTCCCTTTCCGATCATAGACCAATCCCCTATATGGATGGTCCACTACGCGCTGAATGGCATTTCTTTCAGCTCTTTTTAAAAAACTATCATCCGCTACCTGGATCAAAAACAATTTAGTCAGCAATGCCAAGCCCACTAAAATGATGGCAATGATGATAATAAACGGTCTTTGGTCATTCATTTAAATACCCCTCCTTCTCCTGTAAAATAAAAGTTGGACAATTATACTCATTAGAAATGCAAAGATAGCACTCCCAATAATTTTCTGAACGACAGGAAGGAATAAATTCGTTCCCAAACTTTCGATAAAAAAAAATAAGGTATGATGGAGAAGAATCAAAGGTAAACTATAGGTAACATACCAGCCCATTCCCATATTAAGTAAAGAAGGATTGAGATTTTCATCATAACCTCCGGTAGGGGTCAGGATGTTTAGCCATGTGTTCCTGATAAATGCCGTTGCCACCAGACTGGCGGTATGGATTCCAATGGTGTCATAAAATAGGTCAACCCCCATTCCCATTGCAAATGAAATCAGCATGACGGGGATTGTTTTCATTTCTATGGGCAAAAGCAGGATAAAAAAAACATATAAAAAACAAAAAGATGTACCAAAAACAACCATGTTTTTAAGTAGCACAACCTGCACGATCAAATAAAGGATAAATCCTCCAACCAATAATAAAACCCTATTGCTAGTCATCTGCCTCCTCCTTAGGTTGGTTCAATGAATTTATTTCTTCAGCCTGGCTGTTTTCAACCAAATAAACAAAGGACAACTTGGTGAAATCCGTTGCCAATTCGATGGTAATATCCAAATAATTTGTTTCTGGTCCAGGTTTTACTTCTACTACAGTACCTATTGGAATACCCTCAGGAAATACAGCATTGTATCCGGATGTGACCACTTTGTCCCCTTCTTTTACCACCACATGCCGGGGAACATAGAGCAATTTAGCAAACTTTGGATCCCTACCATCCCATTTGGTTGATCCAAAAACCTCATTCGTGACAATTTTAGAGGAAACCAGTAATTCGGTATGCAACAAAGAAATAACAGAGGAGTAATTGGAAGTAACTCCTTTTACCCTACCCACTACGCCTTCTTCATTGAAAACACCCATGCCTTCTTTTATCCCATCTTTGGACCCCTTATTCAATGTGATAAAATTCTGGGATAAGTTAATGGAATTGTTGATGACCTTGGCACCCCTGAAATGAAAGTTGCTTGCCAAAACACTATCAATTTCAATAAAAGAACTGTCTTTGGGTTGCTTATATTTTTCAAGTTCAGATAATAATTCTGCATTCTTTTCCACCAAACTTTTATTGACGGAGGAAAGAGAAAAATATTCTACGACATTATTTTGGGTGTTAAGAATGCTTGCACTTAGCTTATTTGAACTATTAAAAAATACAGAGCCCTGTTGGGAATTATTGGATACAATCAAATAAATGGCGATTGTTTCCAATAACACGAAAATTAAAAAAACCCTTATCCTATAGAGAAATAGTAAAATGCTCTGCATCCAATCATTAGGTCATCAAGACAGTTCTGAAGTTATGAATATTTTTCAGGGCAGTACCTGTACCCCTCACCACAGCCCTCAGAGGATCTTCTGCAATGTGGATAGGCAGTTTGGTTTTCTGATGTAATCTTTTGTCCAGTCCTTTTAGAAGAGCTCCTCCACCAGTAAGGTGAATACCATTATCATATATATCCGCCGAAAGTTCCGGTGGAGCGATTTCCAAAGCTTTTAGCACTGCCTCTTCAATTTTGGATACCGACTTGTCAAGTGCAAATGCTATTTCAGAGTAAGAAACCTTGATAACTTTTGGAATACCCGTCATAAGGTCCCTTCCCCGAATTTCATAATCCTCAGGGGCATCTTCCAAATCGGTCAGCGCAGAACCTATGGCAATTTTCACCCTTTCTGCAGATCTTTCACCTATCAGGAGATTATGCTGCCTTCTCATGTAATCAAGTATATCTTTGGTAAAAGTATCACCTGCAACCCTGATAGATTGATCTGCCACGATTCCCGAAAGAGCAATCAAAGCAATTTCAGTTGTTCCGCCCCCGATATCCACAATCATGGAACCCATTGGCTTTTCAATATCAATACCAATTCCTATGGCAGCTGCAATAGGCTCATAAATCATATAAACTTCCTTTGCCCCTGCATGCTCAGCAGAATCCCTGACCGCCCTCTTTTCTACTTCTGTTATTCCGGAGGGAATACAGATGACCATCCTATGTGATTGAGGGAACATGCCTTTTTTATGCCCGGGTATCATTTTGATCATTCCTCTGATCATTTGTTCAGCGGCGTAGAAATCTGCAATTACACCATCTTTAAGCGGTCTGATGGTTTTGATATTTTCATGTGTCTTTTCATGCATGTTCATCGCATCTTTGCCTACGGCCAGTACCCTATTAGTGGTACGGTCGATGGCAATGATTGATGGCTCATCCACTACTATTTTGTCTTTATGTATAATCAGCGTATTCGCTGTACCTAAATCAATAGCAATATCACTTGAAAAAAAATCGAATAATCCCATTAGTATATTTGATTGTTTTTGATTTTGTCAACCGTTGAATTTAACACTCTTTGTGCAGAACTTTCAACGTGGGTCGGCAAAATTATTATCTAATTCCCAATTTATTACAAGATTCCTGTTTTTTTTTGTGGGAATAATTTTATTATCTTTGTGGCGTATTATCCGTGCTAAAGGGAGGGGACAAAAGTCCCCTCTTTCATTTCACGGCAAATTAGTAGTATGAGCTTAAAACAGACCATAGAAGAAATTGTAGAAAAACATCTTCCTGATGCTTCTCATTTCATTGTGGAAGTATTAGTTGCTGAAAAAGCACACAAACCCCATGTCAAGATATTACTTGATGCAGACAAGGGCCTCAGCATTGATACCTGTGCGATGGTCAGCAGATTGGTTGGAGATGAAATTGAAGCGAAGGACCTGCTTCCTGACTCCTATGTATTGGAAGTATCTTCACCGGGGATTGATTACCCATTATCTTCCAAAAGGCAATTTTTCAAAAATATTGGCAGAAAGTTGAGGGTTACGCTTGTAGACGGCAAAGATATTGAGGGTGAATTATTGTCAGTTGGAAATGCTGATATCCAACTAAAGGTTAAAAAGAAAGAAAAAGGCAAAAAAGCAACCGAAGAGGAGATCAATTTGCCTTTGGAACAAATAAAAAAATCAATTGTGTTAGTCTCTTTTAAATAAAAAAAATGGATGCTAAAGTTCTTATAGAATCATTTGCAGAGTTTGCAAGATCTAAAAATGTGGATCGCCCTACCATGATCCGTATTCTGGAAGATGTATTTAGAGCGATGATTCGCAAGAAATATGAGACCGATGAAAACTTTGATGTGACCATCAATGCGGACAAAGGTGATTTGGAAATTCTTAGAATCAGAGAAATTGTAGATGACAATTCAGAAGATATCTGGGATATTGATAAAATCAGCTTATCCGATGCACGCAAAATCGAGCCGGATTTCGAAGTCGGGGAAGAGGTTTATGAAAAAATCGAACTGGAAGAATTTGGCAGAAGAGCAGTGATGATGGCTAGACAGACCCTGATCCAAAAAATAAAAGACTTGGAAAAAGATTTACTATTCAACCAATATGAGGAGTTGGTAGGTGAAATCGTCTCAGCTGAGGTATATCAGATATTGGGAAGAGAGGTTCTTTTGATTGATGGTGAAGGCAATGAATTGATCTTGCCAAAAGGAGAACAGATTCCAAAAGACCGCTTCAGAAAAGGGGACACCGTAAAGGCTATTGTACATAAAGTTGAAATGGTCAATGGTAATCCTAGGATTATCTTGTCAAGAACATCTCCCATTTTCTTGGAAAGACTTTTCGAAAATGAAGTCCCTGAAGTTTTTGACGGCTTGATTACAATTAAGAAAATCGTCAGAGAACCAGGGGAAAGGGCTAAGGTTGCCGTTGAGTCATACGATGACAGAATTGACCCGGTAGGTGCCTGCGTTGGAATGAAGGGAAGCAGGATACATGCCATTGTAAGAGAACTACAAAACGAGAATATCGATGTAATCAACTATACCGATAATCTGGAATTATATGTATCAAGGGCGTTGAGCCCAGCTAAAGTCACTTCTATCACTGTGGATAAGGAAAACAAGAGAATTTCAGTTTTCCTAAAACCAGATCAGGTATCCATGGCAATAGGTAAAGGAGGTTTTAACATCCGCTTGGCTTCAAGACTTGTCGGTTACGAAATTGACGTGTTCCGTGAATTAAGTGATTATGAAGAAGAGGATGTGGATCTCGAGGAATTCGTAGATGAAATCGACGGATGGGTAATCGATGAGTTGAAAAAAACAGGTTTGGATACAGCAAAGAGCGTACTTTCCTTAACAAAAGAAGATTTGTTGAGAAGAACAGAACTGGAAGAAGAAACCATCGACGAAGTATTTAAAATTTTGAAACAGGAATTTGAACAATAAATAAAGGCCATGAAACACAATAAATGGCCTATATTTGCAAAATTATCAGAGAGAGTTTTTAGCGCGTATGTCAGAAGAAAAAACAATGAGACTTGGCCAGGTGGCAAGGAAACTCAACGTAGGAATTTCTACGATTGTTGAGTCCCTAGCCAAGAAAGGCTTTGAAGTAGAAAATAATCCGAATTCCAAAATCAACTTGGATCAATTTAACATGTTGGCCAAGGAATTCAAATCATCTGCCCTTGAAAAAGAAGAGGCCTCTCACTTATCCATTGGTAAGCGTCATCATGAGACATTTACTATTGAGGCTGAATCTGATATCAAAGAGGAGAAAAAGCCTGAACCTGCCCCTGTAGCAGAAACCAAGGCACCTGAGCCTCCAAAACCCGAACCAGCCAAAGAAGAAGAACCAAAAGTGGAAAAAGTTGCCACTGAAGCTCCAAAACTACAAGGAATCAAGGTTCTGGGAAAAATTGACTTGGGAGGCAAAAAAGAGATTGAGAAAAAAGAGGAACCTGTGCCTGTAGAGCCTGTGAAGGCTAAAGAAGAGCCTAAACCTGCTCCTGTGGAGCAAAAACAAGAAACTAAACCCCAGGCTGTGAAGCCTCATATTCAAGACGACGCTAAAACTGAACAAAAACCAATTCCACAGCCTGAACCTAAGCCTAAACCTGAGGCAAAAGAACAGGTAAAACCTTCTGTTCAAATAGAGGAAAAACCAAAAAAAGTAGAACCTTCAATTGAAGAAGAAGCGCCTAGCCAGGTAATTTCTGCAAAAGCTGATGCCTTAAAAGGGCTGACTGTTTTGGGTAAAATTGAGTTACCTACAGACAGGTCAAAGAAAAAGGGTAAGCCAGTGGCCTCCTCTGATGAAAAAGGGAAAGACAAGAAAAAGAGACCTAGAAAAAGAATTGATAAAGCTCCTGGTGGAGACCGTCCTGTAGAAGGAGCGCAACAGCAAAAAGGGCAAGGTGCAAAACCACCTCAGGGTGGAGGAGCTCCACATGGCGGCGGTGCCCAGCATAGGGATGCCAAAAAACAAGGTGGTGGAAAAGGTAAACCCAGCCCTCAGCAAAATGTAGGGAGAGTACAAAAAGCTGAACCTACACAAAAAGAAATCCAAGACCAGATCAAACAAACTTTAGCAAGACTCCAAGGTGGGGGGAAATCCGGTGGGGGAAAATCCAAAAGAAGGGATAAAAAGTCTGAAAGAAACAGAGAGGAACAGGAAGGAGTAGAAGATACCAAAGTCCTAAAAGTAACTGAATTCATTTCGGCCAATGATCTTGCTTCCCTGATGGATGTTTCGGTCAATCAGGTAATTGCAACCTGCATGTCTTTGGGCATGTTCGTTTCCATCAACCAGAGACTTGATGCTGAAGCCATCACTATCATTGCGGATGAATTTGGCTATGAAATCGAATTTACCAAACCTGATGAGGAAATTGAAACCCTTGAGGAAGAGGATAAAGATGAGGATCTGCTTGATAGAGCACCAATTGTGACCATCATGGGTCACGTTGACCATGGTAAAACCTCTTTGCTGGATTATATAAGGAGATCCAAGGTAACCGCTGATGAGGCGGGTGGTATCACCCAGCACATCGGTGCATATGATGTGAGAACCTCAGATGGCCATAAAATAGCATTTCTGGATACTCCTGGTCACGAAGCATTTACTGCAATGCGTGCCCGAGGTGCCAAAATCACAGACGTCGCGATTATTGTAATTGCTGCGGATGACAGCATCATGCCCCAAACCAAGGAAGCCATTAACCATGCCCAAGTGGCTGGTGTTCCGATGATCTTTGCCATCAATAAAGTGGACAAACCGAACGCCAATCCTAATAAAATTAAAGAGGAACTGGCCAACATGAACCTTTTGGTGGAAGAATGGGGAGGTAAATACCAATCACAGGATATTTCTGCTAAAACAGGGCAAGGTGTGGACGAACTTTTGGAAAAGGTTCTCTTAGAAGCAGAAATCCTTGAACTGAAAGCCAACCCGAATAAAAGAGCGGTTGGTACTGTCATTGAAGCCTCTTTGGATAAAGGAAGAGGATATGTGGCCACTATTATGGTGCAGTCCGGAACCTTGAATATTGGAGATATCATGCTTGCAGGCCAACATTACGGAAGGGTCAAGGCGATGTTTGATCATAAAGGAAAAAAACTGAAAGAAGCAGGACCTTCCACCCCTGTATTGGTATTGGGATTGAGCGGAGCCCCTCAAGCAGGCGATACCTTTAAAGTGTACGAATCAGAAAGAGAAGCCAGGGAAATCGCCAATTCAAGGGAGCAGATTCTCCGGGAACAGAGTATGCGTACCAAGAAACACATTACTTTGGACGAAATCGGAAGACGTTTGGCCATTGGTAGCTTTAAAGAACTGAACCTGATCATCAAAGGTGACGTGGACGGTTCAGTGGAAGCGCTTTCAGATTCCTTGTTGAAGTTGTCTAAAGACGAAGTATCAGTCAATATCATCCATAAAGGGGTAGGCCAGATTTCAGAATCAGACGTCTTGTTGGCATCGGCCTCTGATGCCATTATCCTTGGCTTCCAGGTAAGGCCTTCATCCAATGCCAAGAAGTTGGCAGAACAGGAAGAAATCGAAATAAGACACTATTCCATCATTTACGATGCCATCAATCAGATCAAGGATGCTATCGAGGGTATGTTGGAACCTGAATTTGAAGAAGTTATCACAGGTAACGTGCAGGTGAGGGAAGTATTCAAAATCTCAAAAATCGGTACTGTAGCAGGTTCATATGTTACTGATGGTTATGTTACAAGGAAAAACAAAATCCGTGTAATCCGTGACGGTATAGTGATCCATGATGGTGAAATCGACCAGTTGAAAAGGTTCAAAGATGATGTCGCTGAAGTAAAAGCCGGATATGAATGCGGTATTTCCATCAAAAACTTCAACAATATTGAAGTGGATGATACCATTGAAGGATACATGATGCAGGAAATCAAGCGTAAAAAATAATTGTACAACAGATAATTTGAAAAGGAGCGGTTACCCCGCTCCTTTTTTGTGATTCTATGATTCAGGCAATCCTATACTTATTTCAAATTTTCTTTGGGCTATCTATCCTCTGTCTCATCCTTGGTTTAATCCGTCCTGTTTTGGTTTTGTGGTTTTTGGACAGGTTCAATAGATTGAAAGTAATAAAGGTATATGGGGGGATGGCTTTGTTTTGGGGGTTGCTAATTTGGATTGCCGGAAACTCTTAATCAATCCAATTAATAAAAGATCTTTTCCCTAAAAAATATGATCTTAATCATGGATTTTCACATTTTTAATTTTACCTTTCATCTTATAAGTTATTTCAATTGAGAAAAATAAGTGCCATACTGCTCCTCTGCTGTTTTACATTATACCATTTCGGGTATTATGTGGCCTATTTTTCATTGAATGTTCATATTGAAAAAAATTGGGAAGAGAAAATATATAGTGACCACACCGATGGCTTATTGGAAAAAGTGCTTGAAATCCCCATGTCTCTTCCGTATATGGCAGACCAGGAAGAATTCTCCTCTACTAACACCCTCTTTGAAAAAGACGGCCAATTCTTCCGTGCGATCAAACAACGATATATCAAGGATACACTTCAAATAGTGTATGTTCCGGATTCAGCCAAAAGAAACCTGGATATGACTATCAAGCAGTGGATTACGTCTTTGGTACAGGATGAACTGCCTGATTCCGGGAACAATTCTTTGTTGTCCAAAATATTTGTAAAAGACTATACCCAACCAACCAATGATTTTGATTTGGCTTTTACTGGGACTCAAGAAAAACAATTGATAGGGTTTATTTTTTCACCTTTTGAAAATCAATATCCGGGTCTTAATACCCCTCCCCCCCAGCAGGCTTAATTTTGCCCTGTTTTACTTTCTCCATTTCAATTTAATTAATTCGCTGCTATTGCTACTGCTGGTTTAGGGATGATACCCTTCTCTTCATTCTATTGGTAAGCGCAATGATTTCAGGTTTCATGCGAAACTTGGGTTCAATCCATTGTTTGGAGACAAAACCTATTTGGTTTTTCAGGGCTGCATGATTTTAATATTTCAAAAAATTAAACCTGAAAATCAATGAAAAAATTTTACTGGTCAGTTGTCCTGCTGGCTTTGACATTCCTTTCCTATGTTCCTAACGCACATGCCCAATTGCCTTGGGATGAAATTATGATGAAAAAGGGAGAATTCTGCTTTGCCGGTGTGTATGAAAACAATTCCTGGAATAAGTACTGGGAAGGCACTTACCTTCGTGAAAATGCCAATATCGGCACATTTACCCGCCAAATGTTCATGCCAATGCTGGCTATGGGACTAGGACAAAAAATAAACCTGATTACCAGTTTACCCTATATCAGCACAAAAGCATCAGGCGGGACCCAGGCAGGTCAGTCGGGTATACAGGACCTCAGTGTGTCTTTAAAAGTGGACTGGCTTCAAAAACAACTTGGAAAAGGAAGACTTCTATTCCTAAGCAATGTGCACTTCAACACCCCCGTAGGCAATTACCTTTCGGATTATATGCCATTTAGTATAGGGGTCGGCGCTCCGGAACTTGGAATACGAGGTATCGGTGGCTATAAAATGGATAATGGATTGGTTTTCCGAGCTTCAATGGCCTATATCTGGAGAGGCCAAACCGAAATAGAACGTGATTATTATTACCAGGATGGGAGTGTATATTCTTCATTCATGAATGTGCCCAATGCCTTGAATATCCATGGTGCCATAGGTTATTGGGCATTTGAAAACAGGTTAAGGCTTGAAGCAACCTACATGACTTTCAACTGCCTATCAGGAGATGATATCCGCTCCTATAACAGGCCCCAGCCTACCAATAAAATGGAAGTCAGTCAGGTAGGTGCTTGGGCCCAATATTATATCAAAGCTGACCGGGGATTGGGTGCTATTGCTTATGTCAACCAAACGATCAACGGACGTAATATGGGAAAAGCAACTACAATTGGTGTGGGTCTTACCTATCAGTTTAAAGTCTATTAAAGAATATCATCATGAAAAATTTAAACATACGCTATATATACTTTGTGCTTCTTTCAGTGTTTGCCAGTTCCTGTCTTGAGGAAACACCCAATTTCTATGAATTCGAAGACTATGCATTCGAGAACCTCGATGATAACGGAGGATCATGGTCTATGATTCTGGTAAATACCCCAACCCAGATCAGCATTCCACAACCTGAACCAACTAATTCTTCTTCTTACCAATCCGAACTCGCAGAACTCAAGCAGCAGATGAATGGCATATCAGCTATTGAAAAACAGGCAGTCCAGTACTGGAGCAGCAATCCTGTTTTGAGGTGGAATGAAATTGCCCTGGAATTGGCAGCTAAATATAACCTGATTCCGGGCCCCAACGCTGATGGAACCTATACTTTACCTAATCCTGCAAATCCGGTTGGACCGCCTGCATTTCCATTTGCCCATCCACCTTACACCAGCAGAATGCTGGCATACCTGAGTGTGGCTCAATATGACGGATTAGTAGTTACATGGCATTACAAATACCAATATAACCGCCCTGCTCCATATAGAGTAGATCAGGAAATAAAACCAGCTTACAGTCCCAGTCAGCTTCCATCTTACCCTTCTGAAGGCGCGACTGTCGCCGTGGTTTCCAAAGAGATCCTTTCTGTTATGTTTCCCTTGGAGACACAGTTCCTGGAAAAAAAATATCAGGAACATCTTGCAAGCCTAATTCATGCAGGAATAAATGTACAAAGCGATATAGATGCCGGAATACTTATCGGTAATGAAGTAGTGAAATTGGCCAAACAACGTGCCTCTACAGATGGGATGGCTAAAGCCCAGACCCCAAAACCGGTTTCAGACTCCATTGCCAATGCTGCATTTGAAAGATTAGGATGGAAATGGGAAAACAGTGAAACACCAAAAAGACCGGTTGGATTGACCCCACTCTTCGGACAAGTAAAAATGTGGCATGTACCTTCTGTAGAAGAGGTTAGATCACCTCCCCCTCCTGCTCCCGGATCACCGCAATTTGAGGCAGATGCTAAAGAACTTAGGCAGTTTGCATCACATATGACCCTTGAACAAAGAAGAATTGCCAATTGGTGGGAAGACGGGATTGGCTCTTATACTCCTCCGGGTCACTGGAATAAATTCGCGAAACTGTCCATTGTGAAAAACAAACTCAATCCTTTAAGAACAGCCCGGGTGTTCGCTTATATGAATACTGCCATCATGGATGCAGGGGTTGCCTGTTGGGATACAAAATATTACTATCATTACCCAAGGCCGGTGGAGACCATTCCGGGATTCAAGACCATATTGGGCACACCGAATTTCCCAGCCTATACTTCTGGCCATAGCACCTTTTCTGCAGCAGGAGCCGAAGTGCTTGCATATTTTTTTCCAAGCGATGCAAATCAATTCAGGGCTTGGGCAGAAGAAGCAGCAATATCAAGACTTTATGGAGGCATACACTACCGATTTGATGCTGAAATTGGCACTGAACAAGGAAGACTTGTGGGCAGTTACGCTGTGAATAAAGCAAAACTGGATGGGACCCTTTAAAATGAAAAAATATTTCTTATAGGTTTATTTGTTGTTACATACCTGGCAAGGAAAAAACTTGCCGGGCTGTTTTTTCAGAACTCATAGGTAATTATCAAAGCCTTCGGGCTTAAATCCCCCATAATTAAAGTGCTATAGCCCGTGGTGGTGAGCAGAAAATTAAAGTTTTTTCTTCTGCTGAAAATTAGAAAACGGCTGATTTGAAAAAATTCAATTTCACAAATAAGTCCCCTTTCCCTAAACCTTCTCCTGACTTCGACAGTCGTCAGTCCCATTTGATTATAAGTAATTGATATTTAATATTTTGTAATTTTCGGGTTGCTGATTTGGGTGTCCCAGATATGTTTTTTATTATTTTTAGACATGTTTGT
>NZ_JBHUIV010000036.1:0-6173 GCF_042683085.1 Shivajiella indica
CAGCCTTAATTTTTCCAAGTCGGGTTACCTGACTTCATCCTTTGGTCCTGTGACTGCAGATGTACCGGATGCGGTGATTTTGATGGAAGCAGGGGATCCGTTATGTGCGGGTATAGAGTGTCCTGAAGGTTCGATCTGTTTTAACGGACAGTGTATTCCCGAGATTTTCACGGTTACTGGAACAGTCCGGGATTTGGAAACCAATGGGCCATTGGCAGGGGCAAAAATAACTTTGGTTGGGGAGTGTACGCTTTGTCAATTTGATTGGTCTCAGGATGTGTTTACGGATTCCGAGGGGAATTTCAGCGTACAGCTTAGCTATGGTTCCAGCCTTAATTTTTCCAAGTCGGGTTACCTGACTTCATCCTTTGGTCCTGTGACTGCAGATGTACCGGATGCGGTGATTTTGATGGAAGCAGGGGATCCGTTATGTGCGGGTATAGAGTGTCCTGAAGGTTCGATCTGTTTTAACGGACAGTGTATTCCCGAGATTTTCACGGTTACTGGAACAGTCCGGGATTTGGAAACCAATGAGCCATTGGACGGGGCAAAAATAACACTGGTTGGGGAGTGTACGCTTTGTCAATTTGATTGGTCTCAGGATGTGTTTACGGATTCCGAGGGGAATTTCAGCGTACAGCTTAGCTATGGTTCCAGCCTTAATTTTTCCAAGTCGGGTTACCTGACTGCATCCTTTGGCCCTGTGACTGCAGATGTACCGGATGCGGTGGTTTTGATGGAGCTTACTGATCCATTATGTGTTGATGTAAATTGTCCAATCGGAACTGCTTGTTTCCAAGGAAACTGTGAGACCATTTTTTACTTTGTAAGTGGACAAGTGATTAATCAAGTCACAAGAGAACCGGTGGTTGGGGTTTTGGTTGATTCCCCGGATAAGGTAGGAACAGGCCCAATTCTTACTGATTCCAACGGATATTATACCATTACAGTGAATTATGGAGGTCAAATAACCTTTTCTAAGGTTGGGTATGAAAGCTTTACTACTCCCTCTGTAGTAGAAGAAACTTCAACTCTTCTTATTACCCTAAAAGGCACATGTGATGGGGTCTTCTGTAATATAGGTCAGCAGTGCTATGAAGGAGAATGTTATATCGCTTGTACAGCGGATCAGGATTGCCCTCCTGGTACTAGATGTGCCGGAAATGTGTGTCTTCCAAATGAAACTGATGTTCCTTTTGAAACCATCGTGGTTTCAGGAATAGTCAGAGATGCGGACTCTAATCTTCCAATTGCGAATGCCCGTGTATTTGGAACTCTTCAAGGGTATTATCAAAAAGAAGTTTTTACCGATTCTGATGGTTCTTATGAGATAGTTTTGAACGAAGGAGCAGGAATCACTTATTCCAAAACCGGATATGAATCTCAATCAATTGGACCTTTGGAAGTAGGTGATAGTGTATTTGACATAAACTTGGTATACAATCCTTGTCGTGATGTTACTTGTCCAATAGGTCAAGTCTGTGTAAGCGGTGAATGTAAAATAGCCTGTTCGGCCGATCAGGATTGTCCTCCGGGCACCTTCTGCATGGGTGGGGCATGTATTTCAGAAGCAGAACTCTGTTTGGTGGCAGATTGTCCTCCGGGAACAATATGTGACAATGGCCGATGTCTCACCCCAGAAGATCCTTGCTTCAACTCTAGTTGTCCACTGGGAAGCTTTTGTGTGGATGGTACCTGCTATGAATCAGATTCACCTTTCGTTACTATAGAAGGAGTAGTCAAGGATGCCAAAACAGGATCAGGGCTCGGTGATGCGGACATCATCGTGGGGGAAAATTACAAGTCGTTTATCACCCAAAGGGGCGGAACTTTCAGCGTGCAAGTTCCAATCGGGATGGGAGTAGAATTCACCAAGTGGGACTACACTTCCACTACCATTCCTCCGGTCACGGGGCCTCAGTCTGGCTTGGAAATCGACCTTTATAAAAATTGGTGTCTGATCCACAGTTGCCAACCTGGACAGGTATGTATCAATGGTAGGTGCGAGACGATTTTCTACACGCTATCCGGAACTGTTCGGGATGATATTACCAATCAACCGCTCTCCGGTGTGACGGTGACTACCGCGGCCGCAGAGGTGATGACTGATGAAAACGGCAATTACACCATAGAAGTGATATTAGGAAATGTAGTGGTCTTCCTGAAGGATGGATATAGGAATTTCCAGACAGGTGCTATCAACGAAGACAATGGGGCCTTGGATGTGAACCTGATTCCAGGCAATTGTACTGCAGACAGTTGTGAGCCGGGATTTGTCTGTGAAAACGGGGAATGTGTGCCCGATCCTTGCGCGGACTCTAGTTGCCCACCTGGAGAATTCTGCTTTAATGGATTCTGTGTGCCTTATGGGGATATGACGATTTTTGGAACAGTTAAGGATATTGTAACAGGTGAGCCGGTGGCTGCCTCAGCTGTGGTTGACGGTAAGCCAACCTTGGTGGATTACAATGGGTTCTTTATTGTTCAAGTTCCTTATGGAGAGCGAATTCTATTTATTGCTGAAGGTTATGAATGGGAATATTCTCCTTTCCTCACCGAAGACTTCCAAGTGTTGGAGATTCTGATGACTCCAGTGGCTAATTGTGAAAATGTCAGCTGTCCACCGGGAACCATCTGTGACAACGGAGTTTGTAAAGATCCTTGCGAGGAGGTAACATGTCCTCCGGGAGAGGCCTGCTTCGGAGGTCAATGTTTCCCAGTAGCTTGTGAATCGAGTCTTACAGCTTTGCAGGTATCTCCTGAGGTAGGAGACTCCAATACAGAGTTTACCTTTACTATCTCTTACAAGGATCCGGCGAATATCAAGCCTGCATTTGGTTATCCTCAACTCCAGCTTTCCTATGAAAGTGCGGTTCTCGGCCAGCCAGGATTGACTGTTTTTTATGAAATGAACGAGGTGGATCCTAACGATGTGGATGTTAGAGATGGAAAACTTTACCAAGTCACGGTTTCTGGATTATCCGAGAATTCAGGTCTTACTTCCTATGTTACTGTTCAGAATGAAGCTGCATGTACCGTTGATACACCTGAGATCTCAGTTCCGAAAGTTGCTGACAACAATCTTGACCTGGCTATTTTTGCAAATAACATATCGTTCTCTACAGAAAATCCGATTGAAAACGAGGTAGTGACCATATTTGCCAGGATCAGAAATCTATCTGATTTCCCTGCAGAAAACTTTGTGGTCTCTGCCTACGATGGAGAAACTCAGGTCTTCTCCACCACGGTGGATCTGTTGGAGGCAGGAAAGAATCGGGACTTCTCTTGGACTTACAGCTTTGAAGAAGCAGGATTCTATCCAATCAAGGTAGTGATAGATGAGACGGACCAAGTTGAGGAAATCAATGAGCTGAACAATTTTGCAATCAGGCCACTTTTGGTCGGCAACTTTGTGCTCCCTGGCGGAATAGAGGCAAGTGCCAGTCCAAATACCACTACAGTCTATGTGAACAGTTCGGTGACGGTATCAGGTTCTGCCCAATACTTTGGAATCGAAGAAGGGGTGAATCCGAATGTGGTAGGGGCTAATGTGTCCATTAGTTTCGAAGGTGGAAGTACCCAGACGACAACGGACACCAATGGTAATTTCAGAAGAAGCATCAAGATGCCATCGGTACCGGGAATCTACACCTTTACAGGTTCAGTCACGGATTACACCCTCAGTGCGGAATTGCCAAGCTTCCAAGTCGAGGTAATTCCATACCCTGAAAAACCTGATTTAACCACCGCTTTGGTACTGAATCAGACTGAAATAATCGCAGGAGAGGAGATAAGCGGAACAGCTACCGTGAGCAATATAGGTGAATTGACTGCAGTGAATTTCACATTGAGAATTCAGTCCTGTGAGGGGTTGATTCAAGATATTCTGATTCCTTCACTTGCACCGGGTGAGTCGCTAAGCTATAACTTCACGACTAGTATTTCTAGTACTATCGGTTCTTGTTTTGCCAAAAACAACTGTTCAATCACTGCCATTGCGGATGTGAATAATCAGGTAGATGAAAAGACAAGGGTTAATAATACCCAAAGTAGGGGCATTACAGTATATCCAGAATTACCGGATCTGACCGCCGCCAATTCTATCATTTCCACCGGCAGCCGTATGGTTGATCCGTTCAACTTTACCGTAAGGGTGGATAATATCGGTGGGGTAGCAGTTAGCCAAAACTTCTCGGTGAATGTCTATTTGGATGATGTATTGATTGATAGCCGTCAGTTTGAAGAACTGGAAAAATGCGGTCAAATCTCCTATCCATTGACCGTAGAGTTTTCTTCTGCAGTTGACCAAACGATAAGAATCAAGGTTGACGAACCTCTGGGCAGTGGTGCTATTACCGAATACAAGGAGGACAACAATGAATTTGTACGTCTGGTCCGGTACTTACCGCCTCCAGTGGAGATTCCAAACTTGTACATTACCAATACACTTCTTTCTGTGAATCCGGCTTTGCCAGAGGCAGGACAGAATTTCTTGATCCAAGCTAAAATCAGAAATACAGGAAATGCCCCTGCGGAAGAGGATTTCGAGGTCAACTTCCGAGTAGAAGAAAATGGGGTGTTTAGAAATGAGCGGATTACAATTTCAGGGGGATTACTTCCTGGCGGTGAAGCGACTGCTCAGCTTGAAACCTCACTCACTCAATTCGGGAACAATGGACTTTTGGTCGAAATTGATCCTGATAATCTCATTGAGGAAAGCTCCAAATTTGACAATAAGGCCAGCATGCCATTGTGTGTCGACTTGGTTGCTGTGAAGTCAGGTTCAATTTGGGGAAGTACCTTCTTTGTGGATACCCCACAAACACTTTCTGGAAGGGTAAGAAATACAGGACTGTTTACTGCCTACAATGTCAGAGTGGATTTCTTGCTGAATGGGGCAGAAATAGGAAATGTGATTATTCCAGAGTTGAAACCAAGCTTTAGCTCTCAAGGTCAGCTGGTCACTTTGCCCTATGTGTTTAGAACCACCGGAGTATTCCAGTTGGAATTGGTTGTGGATAAAAATGAAGCGTATGTGGAATGCAATGAGTCGAATAATTCCGCATCAGGTGAAATAAGAGTTCGGGATCAGCAACCTGACTTGAGAATTTTGTCCGAATACATTTCCCCAAGCGAGCTCAATCCCGATCCAGATGAAGAGGTTAATCTGTTTGTTTCCTTCGAAAATATAGGAGTTGCCGATGCCCAGCCTTTCAAAGTCAGGGTAACTGTTGATGATGTACCGTTGGGAGTGGATATCCCTGTCAATGGATTGGCTGCCGGTCAATTGAGTACTGTTCCGGTTGCTGTTCCATACAGCAGTCCGACTGCCGGAATCAAGGTAGTGAGAGGAATTATCGACGTGGATCGGGAATCTGATGATGTCAGCTATGCTAACAATGAGGCCACAAGGGCATTGGTTGTAGGACGAGCACCAAATCTATTCTTCACCAATATTGATTTCAGTACTTATTGTCCAAATGTGGGAGAACAGGTAGAAATCCATGTTGATATAGAAAATGAAGGCGATTTGGCTGCAGATGCCGAAGTTCATTTCTATTATTTGACCGAGACAGATACCATTCCGATTGATTTCGTGCCGATTTCTGTGGATTTGCTAAGTTCCACTTCCACATCCATCAATTGGACTGTAGTCAATCCGGAGTATAGAATCTTGGCAGAAATCAAAAACTCTGATCCTCAGGAATTCAATGATTTGGATAACAGAATTTTTGGAGAGTTTGTAGATGTAATTCCTCCGGTTGTTAAAGTCAAAGGAATAACGGTATATCTGGATGAAAATGGAGAAGCATCACTACTTCCTGAGGATATTGATGATGGTTCATTCGATCAGGAGTGTGGTATCGCTTCACTTTCCCTGGATAGAAATGTGCTTGATTGCTCCTTTGTTGGAACACCAACTCTTATTACGTTGACAGCCGTAGATTTTGCTGGAAATGAAGCAAGTGCAGAAGCTGAGGTAATAGTATTGGATGAAATAATACCATTAATCACAACCAACGGCGACCAAGCTGTGGATGCTGAAACAGGACTTTGCTCTGCAATTGTAGAAGTAACCGCCAGTGCTACTGATAACTGTTCGGTTGGAGAACCAACAGGAATAAGAAGTGACGGCTTGGCATTGACCGATCCGTATTCTGTGGGTGTAACCA
>NZ_JBHUIV010000037.1:0-41756 GCF_042683085.1 Shivajiella indica
CGTTACGCACCCGTGCGCCACTCTCAAGATCCCCGAAAGAATCTCTACCGTCCGACTTGCATGTATTAGGCCTGCCGCTAGCGTTCATCCTGAGCCAGGATCAAACTCTCCATTGTAAAGTTTTTTACGGATGCATCTCTGCATCCATTGATTCCGTGACCCCAGGTTTTTTCAATCAGACCGTTCTCAGGTCTTTCTTAATTGTGTCGTTTCGTATCCAGTACTTCAATGAACTTTTTCCGCCTCTAAAGGCAGAAATGTCAACCCATATGGCCGATCTTTTTTCCCGATCATTCCGAACAGGACTGCAAAGGTAATTACTTTTTTGCCTTTGACAATAACTTATTTTCAAAACACCTGATTTTTTTCTTTCTCCAGAGGCAACCTCCTGAAAACCTGAGATATTATTTTTATATCAATAAATCTAAAGGTATATACGTAATGGAGAAAATAAGGGTATAAGAATTTCAATAAAATTCTTATCAATTTATAGAATGGAAATGTAACCTCGTCAGGATTCAAACATGAAACCTTCCCGACGTACGTCGGGATGCTATATTCAGTTGAGCTTTCGTTATAGTGGCAATCAAAACTTACTTAATTTAGCTTTTGCTAACAGTAACAGAACTCTAACAAATCAGCTTCTTTTAAGAACTTTGTTATGAGTGACCTCGTCAGGATTCAAACCTGAAACCTTCCCGACGTACGTCGGGATGCTATATTCAGTTGAGCTTTCGTTATAGTGGCAATCAAAACTTACTTAATTTAGCTTTTGCTAACAGTAACAGAACTCTAATAAATCAGCTTCTTTTAAGAACTTTGTTAAGAGTGACCTCGTCAGGATTCAAACCTGAAACCTCTTGAGCCGTAATCAAGTGCTCTATTCAGTTGAGCTACGAGGCCGATTGGGAATGCAAAAGTAGTTACCTTTTTCAAATAAACAAAAAGCAATTTTTGACTTTTTACGTTCAATCCAACAATCACGGAATTTGAATTAAGAATAATTAAGAGAAAAAGGACAGCAAATAACATATGATTTTATAATTTAGCCGAAATTTTCAAATCAATGAGCGATTTCATGAAAAGAATCACCATACTATTAATAATCAATTTTATTACAACCGGTTTTTTGCTGGCGCAAGAAAAGGAAAGAGTTCCAACTCCTATAGGTGGCAGACCTGACCTGAAGGGAGATCTGTTTCTGGATTTCGGTTTTAACTCGCTAAATAATAGGCCTAATGAACTCAAAACTGATTTTTTCCCTTCAAGAACATTCAATATTTACTATCAGACTGAAATCAAACTAGGAGAAGGATCCGGCTTCACTTTGAATCCTGGATTTGGATATGGTTCAGATAAGATGGCCTTCACCAATAACCGTACAATTTTTAATAATCCTGAAATAGGTCCGGAATCCAGCCGCTTATTACCCATCACGGAAGTTTATGGAGACGATATATCTATAGGTAAAAACAACGTTTCCTTAAATTATTTGGATATCCCAATCGAATTCAGATACCATTTCAATAGGAAAAATTATAGCAAAAGTGTTCGTTTTGCACTTGGCGGAAAAGTTGGTTACCTCATGACAGCCCATACAAAAATAGAATATACAGACCCCAATGGCTTAACCAGAAGAATTAAAGATAGACAATCTTATGGACTCAGCCCTTTAAGATATGGTGTTTATACCAGAGTCGGATTTCCTGGCTTCAATATCTGGGGTTATTATGGTTTGAACGATGTCTGGCAAAAAGGCAAAGGCCCTTTTTCCACACAAGCCGGCCAAATTAATTTCGGCGTTTCATTCGCCCTATTTTAACAAAATTTATCCTACATCATCCTAAAGCCGAATTTCTCGGCTTTTTTTATGCCATGAAAAAAAATGAACCAAAGCAAATGGCAAATCCAATGGCAAAACCTAAATAAACTTCAAAAGGTCTATGGGCATTTAAATTAAGCCTTGCTGATCCAATTAGCCCTACCAGTACTATTGAACCCAATAAAATCTCCAATTGAAAATAGGTAGGGTATTTTATAGAAACTGCAGCCACAATTGCCATAAATCCTGAAATCCCAATCATGTGGGCACTGATTTTCCAGAAAAATGTCAGACTGGTCAATAGAATTACACAGACAGTAATCGAAGCCATTGCTAAAATAAAAACGGGGTCTATTTGAAATTTCAAATAAAAAAAATAAGTAACGACCATATAAAATAAACTGATCATAGAAAATGGAAAAACCCGCTCTTCTTTTGTTTCCATATGAAAAGAAGCAATGTTCCCGGTCAGTTTCATCATCAAAATACTTAACAAAGGAATCACATAAGTAGTCAAAAAAACCATTAACAGTAAAAACCATTTATGAAAATAGGCATCATTGACCAATTGGGGAGCCCAAAACATCAAAAATCCAAATACTAGCGTAGGCATTAAAACCGGCTGGAACAGGTAAGAAATAAATAAAGCCAATTTCCGATCCACTTAGAGTTCCTTTCTTAACCTGGCTACAGGAATATTCAATTGCTCTCTATATTTAGCCACAGTCCTCCTTGCAATATTGTATCCCTTGTCATTCAGTAATTTTACAAGTTTATCATCAGATAAAGGCTTCCTTTTATTTTCTCCTTCAACCATAGTCTGTAACACACTTTTAACCTCTTTGTTGCTCACATCCTCACCCGAATCGGTAGCAATGCCCTCAGAGAAGAAATATTTCAATGGAAAAATCCCGAACTCAGTTTGAATGGATTTGCTATTGGCTACCCTTGAAACAGTCGAAATATCCATTTCAATCTTCTCTGCGATATCCTTCAAAATCATTGGTTTCAGCTTGGTTTCATCTCCATCAATAAAAAACTCATATTGATAATCCAAAATTGCCTGCATGGTTCTGAGCAGGGTGTGCTGCCTTTGTTTAATCGCATCAATAAACCATTTTGCAGCATCCAGCTTTTGTTTAACGAAAGTGACGGTCTCCTTGAGCTTTTTATCCTTCTTGTCACTTTTCTCATAGGCGTCAAACATTTCCGAATAGGAACGGCTTACACGAAGCTCAGGGGCATTTTTTGAATTAAGCGTCACTTCAAGTTTTCCATCTGCATTGATAAGGATAAAATCTGGAATTATATATTGGGTTTTGATCAAACCATCAGAAATTCCCCCAGGTTTTGGATTGAGTCTTGTAATTATATTGACTGATTCTTTAAGAACTTCCTCATCAATATCTAATTTCTTTTGAATTTTGGCATAATGCTTCTTTGTGAATTCATCAAAGCATTCGTTAATGATTCGGATGGCCGTCTGTACAGATGGATCATCAGGATGTTCTTTTCTTTCTAATTGGATCAATAGACATTCCTGCAAGTTTCTGGCTGCTATTCCAGCAGGATCAAAGCCTTGGATTTTCCTTAGGATTTCTTCAATCTCATCTATATCTGTTTCAATGTTTTGGCCAAATGCAAGATCATTGATAATCGCTTCCAGATCTCTCCTGATATACCCATCGCTTTCAATGCTTCCTATCAATTGTCTTCCGATCAATTTCTGCCTTTCGCCGAGTTTCAAAAATCCCAATTGCGAAATCAATTGCTCATGCAAGGAAATCCCACTGGATATGGGTATTTCTCTTTCTTCCTCGTCGGGAGAATAATTCCCATCACCCTGCATTTTATACCCTCCATAATCATCATTCAAATAATCATCCAGGTTTACATCTTTGTCATCATACCCCAAATCCTCATCATAATTATCCTCAAAATCCTCTTCTTCGGATTCCTTTTTTTCCTCTTCTTTTCCTTCTTCGAGTGCAGGATTGATTTCCAACTCTTCTTCAACCCTTTGGTCCAATTCTGCGGTCGGAACCTGCAGCAGCTTGATAAACTGAATCTGCTGAGGAGAAAGCTTCTGTGATAAGACCTGACTTAAATTTAATTTTTGCATAAGGCTAAAGATTTGAATGGAAGCTAGCAACAAATATAAGTTACTTCTTCATGTCCAAATTTAGGAAATTAGAACAATTTTTTGATAAAAAGCTTATTATATCGTTTTTTTGCATTCCCTTTGAAAAGCCAATTCAATGAGGCTCATTATTATTTATAAATTCAATCAATCATATGGCCTTTAACAAACGAGTAAAAATTAAAGAACTTCTTGAAAAAGACTTCATAGATCAGGATGTTACAGTCATGGGCTGGGTACGGACAAAGCGCAGTAATAAAAATGTATCATTTATTGCACTTAACGATGGCTCCTCCATTACCAATTATCAAATAGTTGCTGATCCGAATTCCATCAGTGAAGAATCTTTAAAAAGAGCAACTACCGGTGCTTGCTTGAAGGTAAAAGGCCGGGTAGTAACGTCTCAAGGGGCAGGTCAACAATCCGAATTAGTGGCAGAATTGGTGGAAATTCTCGGAGATGCTGATCCTGAAAAATACCCTTTACAACCCAAAAAGCACTCCTTGGAGTTTTTAAGGGAAATTGCCCATTTAAGAATAAGAACCAATACTTTTGGAGCAGTCTTCAGGGTGAGACATGCCTTGGCTTTTGCAGTTCATAAATATTTCAATGAAAAAGGATTCTTTTACATCCATACACCTATCATTACTGCTTCTGATGCAGAAGGTGCGGGTGAGACTTTTAAGGTAACTACTTTGGATTTAAAAAATCTCCCATTGAATGAAGAAGGTAAAATTGATTTTGGATCTGATTTCTTTGAGAGGGAAACTAACCTGACTGTTTCCGGTCAGTTAGAAGGCGAACTGGCTGCGATGGGATTGGCAGAAATTTATACATTTGGCCCGACTTTCAGAGCTGAAAATTCCAACACTACAAGGCATTTGGCAGAGTTTTGGATGATAGAACCTGAGATGGCATTTTACGATGCTGAGGACAATCAAAATCTAGCGGAAGATTTTCTGAAATATATCATTTCGTATGCGCTGGAAAATTGCAAAGATGATCTGGAATTTCTGGATAAAAGGGCCGCTGAAGAGGAAAATACCAAGAAAGCAGACCAAAGAAGTGAACTGGGACTATTGGAAAGATTACGTTTTGTTGTTGATAACGATTTTCAAAGGCTGACTTATACAGAAGCTATTGATATCCTCAAAAACTCCAATCATAACAAGAAGAAAAAATTCCAATACCTCATTGAAGAGTGGGGAGTTGACTTACAATCCGAACATGAGCGTTATTTGGTCGAAAAGCATTTCAAAAAACCAGTAATCCTTATGGATTACCCTAAGGGAATTAAAGCTTTCTACATGAGACAAAATGAGGATGGCAAAACAGTAGCTGCCATGGATATCCTTTTCCCTGGAATCGGTGAGATCGTCGGTGGTTCTCAGAGAGAGGAAAGACTGGAAATACTCACAAACAGAATGCAGGAAATGGCAATCCCAACCGAGGAAATGTGGTGGTATCTGGATACCCGACGTTTTGGTACCACCCCACATTCCGGTTTCGGATTAGGCTTTGAAAGGATGGTTCAGTTCGTAACCGGAATGGGAAATATCAGGGATGTGATCGCGTTCCCAAGAACACCAGGCCATGCGGAATTCTAAAAAGGTTTAAACAAAAAAATCCACTGAAAATTCAGTGGATTTTTTTATGGAACACTTTCGGCTTCAACTCCACTTTTTTCATTGAGGACCACCAAGGGTTCATCCGTGTCTATTACTTTTATCCTTTTGGCCAAAGGAATACAAAGAACACTTAAAACAATGGCAATATAGCCTACTATATTGTAGTTTAAGAGTTTTCCGTCTATGCCTTCTGCCAGAATCAATCCTGCTACAAAAGAAGCCAAACCGGCAGAAAGTTGTTGAACTGCAGAATTAAAACTCAAAAAACTCCCTCTATTTTCAGGTTTTGCAGTACCCGTAATCAAAGCCATCGCAGGAACCATCCTTCCATTAGAGGTCACAAAAAACATGGTGGATACCAATAGAACATAAGGAATAGGTGTTTGACCCAAATGGGTAACAATAGCTATGGGAATAAGATTGAGTGCCATAAATACCGTAAATACTTTGATTTTTCCGTGGTTATCGGTCAGTTTCCCAACCCAGGGTGATGTAAATATGGTAAAAAATCCTCCTGCGATATATATATAGGTAAGTTCCAAATCTGTAAATCCTACATTGGCAACCATATAGGGACTTAAAAATGGAATAATGGTAAACTGTCCCAACATCATCATAATCATCAAAGTAATCGCCCTCATTTGGTTATTGTTACCTGTAACTCTTTTAATAACCTGAACAGGACTTGGCTTCAATTTCCCTGTGACAAGATGGGCTGTGATCGATGGAATATATTTATAGATCATCCATAAAATCACCAATGATAAGCCTGCAAGGAAAAAGAAAGGAGCATGCCAATTCGTGATACTGGCAATGAATAGGCCAAAAGGAACCCCAAATACAGAGGCTACTGAGAAAGCAGCCATAACCAATCCCATGGCCCTTCCTCTTCTGGAATCGGGAATAACGTCACCAATAATGGATAAAATCAATGCTGAAGTCAACCCGCCAAATAATCCGGCTACTATCCTTGAGATCAATAAGATCGGGTAATTTGGAGAAAGGGCACATGCCAACGTACCAAATAAAAACCCTGTGAATACCCATAAAATAATCCTTCTTCTATCATATTTATCAAGTACAAAAGCCCCTAAAAAACTGCTGATACCTGCACTGAAGGTATAGGAAGAAACCAAGAGCCCGAATTCCCTTGGAGATATTTCAAAAATCCTCATCAGTTGAGGCCCAAGAGGCATCAAAATCATAAAATCAACTATGTGGGTAAAATTAATTGCCGCAAGCGTCCAAAGTAGCAGTTTCTCCCTATTCATCTATTTGATTTAATGAAACCTTAACCCCAAGTGAGGACTTAAAGTTCTTATTTAGTTTATATTTTCAATCAATACCCAATTCCAGGTAAGTTTTGGGAATACACTTAATGATATCAGAAGCTATAGTACCTCTTTTATTTTCAAACGAGGCCAATTCCCCTGCTAAACCATGATGGAAAACTCCGCAAATGGTTGCATTTAAGGGTGTATATCCCTGACCTAAAAAAGAAGTAATCATCCCCGTCAATACATCCCCTGAACCCGCAGTAGCCATATATTGATTCCCGGAAGAATTGAAAAATTGTTTGCCATCTGGACATGAGATGGAAGTATAAGCTCCTTTTAACACCAAGAAAAGGCCATACTCAACTGCAAAGTCCTTGGCTTTTTGAAGCCTTTCCACATGATTGGAAACATTTCCTGTCAGTCGTTCAAACTCTTTGATATGGGGGGTAAGAATGCTGCCTTGCGGAATATTTTGAATTAAATCAGGATGGGAAGCCAAAAGGTTGATACCATCAGCATCTATTACTATAGGTTTCTTATAGTTTTTCAAAAGACTTTCATAAAATTTCAAATCCACATTAAGCCCCCAACCCGGTCCAATCCCTATGGCATCGAATTTGGCCAAATTTTCTAACTCTTCTTTAAATGCAACCATTACTTCAGGAGCAGCCGTTTGCAAAATTATCCTTTCAGATTCATCAATAAATCCATGGACTAACCCACTTCCGGTTCTTAATGCTGCGGTTGAAGCCAATACCATAGCCCCGACTTTTCCTTTACTCCCTCCTATCAGTAAGACTTTTCCAAAATCACCCTTATGACTGAATTTATGAAAAGTCTTATGCAAAGGCCGCATATCTCTTTGTTGGATAAAATATTTTCCGCTCGCGAATTTCTCCAAAAAATTATCCTGAATTCCGATATCTGCCACAAAGATCTCACCGGTATATTCTCCATGTTCAGGAAAAAGTAAGGAAAGTTTGGGGAATTGAAAGGTTACCGTATAATCAGCCCTAAAAGCACTCCCCTGAAGAAGACCGTCTGCGGGAATGCCGGATGGAATATCAATGGCTATCTTCTGGCAATCGAATGTATTTAATCTATCTATGGCCTCTTTGAATTTCCCCTCTAAAGGCCTATTGATCCCAACCCCAAAAATCCCATCAATAATTACAGCATGCACATCAATTCTGAAATCAAAATCCTCAATTTTAAAAACTTTTACAGTAGATGGAAGCTTTTTATAATTAATCTGAAAATCTTTAGAGCAATGGTCAATGGCATCAAATACAATCAAATTGACTTCGAGGTGAAATGCAGCCAATATCCTGGCAATCGCAACGCCATCTCCACCATTATTCCCTGGACCTGAGAAAATAAAAACAGGTTTATCTTCAAAGTTTTTCCTTCCTTTAAACCAAGAACAAAATGAGATAGCAGCCCTTTCCATTAAATCCCAAGAAGTTATCCCCTGATCTAGGATGTAACTGGAATCCAACTCCGATACCTTATTACCAGGAATTATACTAAGCATTTTTTATATCAATTACAGGTGGAAGATCTTGTTTAGGAATTTTCACAAGCAACAGAAAACCCAGGCCTATCAAAAAGAACAAACCGAGCGTCAGTGAACTATTTCTCATACTTCCGGTAAGTTGCTCTATTATCCCATAAGAAAAAGTACCGATGACTATGGCAATTTTTTCGGTCACATCATAAAAGCTAAAATAAGAGGCATGGTCAGAAGTTGTTTCTGGAATCAATTTGGAATAGGTAGACCTGGACAGGGATTGAATCCCTCCCATCACCGATCCCACTACAAATGCCAGAATAAAGAAATGTAATTCATTGGCAACGTAATATGCAGCCCCACATACAAGCATCCATATAAAAACCAAAATGATCAAAGCCATTTTATTTCCATATAATTTGGATAAAAAGGCAAAAAGAAAAGATCCACCAATAGCTACAATTTGGATAATTAAAACTGTCAATATCAATAGATTTCCAGGCATCCCCAATTCCTTTTCACCAAATGATGCAGCCAAATACAAAACAGTCTGTACTCCCATGCTATAAAAAAAGAATGCTCCCAAAAACCTGTTCATCACTTTGGTCTCCCGAACTTTTTGATAAATTTTCCTGATTTCATGATAGCCCTTAAGTATCAAAGAATTCTTATTTTTTTTTCCGTAAGGGTTATCAGGCAAATATTTAAAGGTGATTTGGGAAAATCCGGCCCACCAAACACCCGTAATTAAAAATGACCAACGGGCAGCATGACCTCCATCTTTCAAACCAAAAAAATCGGGAAATTCAATCATGAGAAGGTTTACCAACAACAAAATAACACTGCCTATGTAACCCAAAGCAAATCCACGGGCACTTAAAAAGTCATACTCTTCCTCAGTCGCTATTTCTGGTAGAAAAGCATTGTAAAAAACAATACTGCCTGCATAGCCAATACTTGCCAAAACAGCACAAATAATACCCCACTCCAGATTATTGCCGTCAAAAAAGAAAAGGCCTAAGCATGCGAAAGAACCCAAATAAGCAAAAATCTTCATGAAAAATAATTTCTTTCCCCCATAATCTGCCATACCGGAAAGAAGCGGAGAAATAAAAGCAATCAACAAGAATGAAAAAGATATGGAGTAGGAATATAGGACTGTATTGACAATTTCAATTCCAAAAAAAGAAACTACATCCCCTAATTCCTCTGTAGTGGTTACACTGTTAAAATAAACCGGAAATATAGTGGAGGTGATCACCAGGCTATAAACCGAATTAGCCCAATCATACATGGCCCAGGCCGATTGGACCTTCTTTTTTTCAGATAGTTTTTTAAGAATCATAATATCTTAAAAATAAAAAAGCTATTCCTAACGGAATAGCTTTATCAATATAATTATTTATTGGATTAATTCTGAACTTTTCCAACCGCTGCATAAAGAAGCTTTCTTGCATCCGCTTCTCTAAGTTCAAACTGAACATCAGAGATCGGGCCCATCTTTACATCACGGTCAGTTTTCATGGAAATAGTAATCTGATCCCTTTCGGCTTCTGACAATTTATCTTTTTCTTGGTTTACCCAAAGTACAATGTCTTTGGTACCGATCAGAACGTCATTAGCCTGAATTCTTGGTTCTGTACCATACATGGCGACATTTTTAGGCTTTCCAATGTACAGATAAGATATCAATGTCTTTTTTTCCAATTTCTGCAACTGAGTAGCCTGTGGGATTTTTTGCTCCACAAGAATTTCATTTTCCCTCAATACAGTAGTCACCATGAAGAAGAAAAGAAGCATGAATATAATATCCGGCAATGCAGAGGTTGGGATATTTTCCGAGGTTTTGGTCTTTTTCTTAAACTTTGCCATATTAATTTCCTCCTATTTTATCTGGTTCTGCAATGGAAATTGCCATTGGGATGCCTTCCTTACCACGGTCAATAAGTTCTTTTTCAGCCGGGGTTTTTCCGGTCAAAGCTCTATATTGATCTGAAGTCAAACCAACCCTTTCAGCATAGATTTCGAAATAAGCTCTCTTCACCTGGTCGAGGATCTCAAGGTATCTTTCATAACTGGTACCCCTGTTTGTCTTGATAGACACAACAGCCCCACCAGTCATTGGATGATCAGATGAATTTGGATCTCTTTTTGCTCTTTCCCTTAATGAAGCAGGAAGCCCATTATACAAGGAAACAGCATCTTCATCAGGTGAACCGAAATTAAGAATGAAATCCTTGATATCTTCGGATAGTTGATCTGTATTATCCAAATACTCCCCTTCTATAAGAAGCTGATCATTGGCATTTACCAGAATATTGAAGATGTTTCTTTCATTCAACTTAATTTCAGGCGGCGGCTGATTAGGATCTTGCTTTGGAGGCAAAATATTCAAAATACCTTTATCAGAAGCAATCGTTGTAGTTACCAGGAAGAATATAAGCAAAAGGAAAGCAATATCCGCCATGGATCCTGCATTTACTTCTTGTGACAATCTATTCTTGCTCTTCGCCATTACTTTATTGCTTTGTTAATTTCTGTAAACACAATTCCTACAATCGCAATGAGAAACAGAGCATATGTTGTAAGAAGTGAACCTCCCACGAACTTGGAAAGTCCTGGAGTCAAGTTAAACGGTTCGGCAGCAAACTTTGGCAAAACTTCGCTATCAGCCATGGAATAGGCAATAAAGAAGACTACCGCAAGAGCTGCTACTCCCATACCGGTTTTGACCAAACTGGAAGGGTTACCCAGGGATTTGATTAATGGCATCACAATCGCAAGAATAGCACCAATAATGATCAAACCTTCTGCAATGAATATAAAGATATCTATAGAATCCATATCTGTTGATTTTCGATTTAAAGATTGATTTTGCTGAAGGATAAATGACTAAAATTACTTAGTCAATTTATGCTTCACAAGGATATCTACCAAAGAGATGGAAGCATCCTCCATGTCATTTACCAATGAATCGATTTTTGCAACGCAATAGTTGTAGAACAACTGAAGGATAATCGCAACGATCAAACCAGCAACAGTTGTCAAAAGGGCGATTTTGATACCACCGGCCACAAGAGATGGAGAGATATCACCGGCTGCTTCGATTGCATCGAACGCGCCGATCATACCGATTACCGTACCCATGAAACCCAACATTGGAGCAAGGGAAATGAAAAGAGAGATCCAAACCAATCCTTTTTCCAAACGGCCCATTTCCACAGATCCGTAAGCAATGATGGATTTTTCTACCATTTCGATACCTTCAGAGTATCTCATCAAACCTTGAGTGAAGATAGAGGCAACTGGACCTTTAGTGTTTTTGGTCACATCTTTCGCCGCTTCGATACCACCTTGTTCAAGTGCTTCCTCAACTTTAGCTAAAAGTTTTTTGGTGTTTGTTGTGGCAAGGTTCAAAGTGATGATTCTTTCCAAAGCCACAGCAAGACCCAAGATCAAACAGATCAATACCGGAGACATGAAAGTAGGATCACCTTCAATGAACTTTTCTTTGATGACTTGGTGGAATCCTTTTTCCTCTTCAATGATTTCATCATCGACAACGGCAGGAGCAGCAGGTGCTGCTTGTTCCACGATTTCAGTTGTTTCTTCTGCAGCAGTATCTTGTTCTGCATCTTGAGCTTTCGTAATTACCGGAAACATCAAGATTCCGGAAAGCATGAACAAAGCGATTAACTTTTTCATAATGTAGATTTTAAATAGACTTTAAATTAAAGGTTAAACGGTTTCTAACGTAATAATGAGATTTTAAAGTTATCATTTTTTCAATTCAAAATGCAAAGGAAATAATCATAATTTTTAAAGAAAATTTATTTCCCATACTATTTGTTGAATTTTATGCAAGCTAAAATATGGATTATGAACCTATTAGATAATTTATACCAATGGACTAACAAATGGCTTAAGTGGAAGGAAAATGCAGAATTGAAGAGAATATAGACCTAAGGAAAAATCACCTAATTTCACATAGTAAAATGCGCTATTTACGAAATGAAACAATATCCGTATAACATAAAACTTTATTTTACCTCCTTGATTTTTCACCTAAAAGACTAACAATTTAATCAGAAATTCTCTTTTTCCTTTTTTAATTAATTCTTCAAATTGGCTTGATCTTTTCCCTAATTGAGCCCAATTTAATTGAAAACTGGCCGTGGTACTCTATCCAATATAATCCACAATGTTTTTTTATTTTAACATTTATCTAAAAAATTAAATGCGGAAATTAAATCAAAAAAAAAGCCTTTTTAATGATTCTCCTGCTCAGTTTGCTTCTTTTTTCACTCAGGAAACCGGCTTAACTTCCAAAGAACTTGAATCGTTAAAATCCATAATTGAAGTGAAGTTAAAATCCAAAAAACCATGATGACCTATTTGGGTTTCCGAAGAAGCAGGATTTAATCCAATGGATTCAATGAAAGTTTTGGTTGCATTTTCCAGAGGCCCCGAGAATAATGATGGAATTGAAGAATTCATTCCCTATCTTAAATATCTAATGGAAAACCGGACTATGTAAGCATAAGATAATTCACCCTTTCATCCAACTCAATTTTAAACTCACTTTTCATCCAAATGAGGTGTTTCTGCTAGGTTATTGAATTGGTATTCTTTAGGAAAGGAAGGAGTAGATACAAGAGTTTAGCTGTAGGAATTATTCCTTTCGCCTCCTTCAAAACCCTTCCCAATGGGGATTTGAAAATTTTAGTTATAACAATTCATTTAATCCATTCAAAACGTTTTTTCTAAACAACATTTTTTGGTTATTTTTGTTGGATACAAAATACACTATTGGAAAAACTTCTTCAAAAATATTATCAAAAGTTAGATCGCATCCAACAGAACAAGGTTAGGTCTTTGTTGGAGGACATAGATTGGTCCAACCGCTTTATCGGTATCAAAGGAGCAAGAGGAGCAGGAAAAACCACTTTACTTTTTCAGTATATAAAGGTCAAACAATTGAACCCTAACCAAACCTTGTATGTCAGCTTGGATGATTTGTATTTTACTGAAAACAACTTATACAGCCTGACTGAGCAGTTTGTAAATGAAGGAGGCAAGCAGCTTTTGGTGGATGAAGTACATCGTTATCCTAATTGGTCATCAGAACTAAAAAACATTTATGATGACTTTCCGGATTTACAGGTTGTATTTACAGGATCCTCCCTGATTCATATTGAAAAAGCACGTGGAGATTTAAGTCGAAGAGCAGTTATCTATGAGCTTCATGGTATGTCTTATAGGGAGTATTTAAGTTTCAGCGGATTCCTCAATTTCGACAAGGTAACTCTGGAAGATATTATAAATAATCATGTAGAAATATCCAGGTCAATCATTAAAAAGATTAAGCCTTTGGCCCATTTCAAGGATTATTTGACTTATGGTAATTATCCTTATTTTCTTGAGAGTAAAAATGCCTATCAGCAAAAATTGATCGAAACCATCCTAATTGCCCTGAGTACCGATCTACCTCCCAGTTATAACATAAGTTATGCAAGCATTGAAAAAATCAAACAATTGTTGTACATATTGGCAGAAAGCGTTCCTTTCAAGCCCAATATTGCCAAACTTAGCGAACGGATAGGGGTATCCCGCAATAGTTTGCTCGATTTTTTGCGCTATTTGGAGGAATTGAGGATAATAAAACGTTTGTATGCTGATACCAAAGGAATTGGCATTTTACAAAAACCCGAGAAAATTTACCTGCACCACCCCAACATCGCCTATGCATTGGCCTACCGGGATGCTGATATTGGAAGTATTCGGGAAAGTTTTTTTATCAATCAGGTTTCAGTGCATCATCCCATTGAATATTCACCTACCGGAGACTTTAGGGTAGGCAAGAATATTTTTGAAATAGGCGGTCAGTCTAAAACCAAAAAACAAATCCAAGGCGAGAAATATGCTTATATTGTATCAGACAATATCGAAATAGGTCATAAAAATAAAATCCCTCTTTGGTTATTCGGATTTCTATATTGATCAATGATTTTCATCTATTTCCAATTGCATAACAACTTAGTCGATTTCGAATCCAATGGCTTAATCGAGGGTTCTCATCCCTTCCTATTTCGTTTTCTTTAGATCCAAATAAAAAAGCCAACTTTATCGCAAAAGTTGGCTCTTCGCAGAGAGGAAGGGATTACTCGTACACACATGGCACGCCGCACCGCCCCTCGTGAATCTCCCTTTGGTTGATTTCGAACCCAATGGCTTAATCGAGGGTTCTCATCCCTTCCTATTTCGTTTTCTTTAGATCCAAATAAAAAAGCCAACTTTATCGCTAAAGTTGGCTCTTCGCAGAGAGGAAGGGATTCGAACCCTCGATACCCTTTAGGGGTATACACACTTTCCAGGCGTGCTCCTTCAACCACTCGGACACCTCTCTGTTTGGTTGATTTTCTGAATCGGAGTGCAAAGAAATGAATATTTGCCTGCCTTTGCAAACTCTATCTTAAAAAATAATTTCCCTGCCTCACTATCAATAGGATAAGATCATGACAAACCTATTAGAGACATCTCCCCTACTAAAGGCGTAATGAGCTTTCTCCTGATTTCATGCTCTTTCTTTTCATTGGCCAACAAAAACATCATTTTCGTAATGGCTGCTTCAGTGGTAATATCTCCCCCACTCAACACCCCGATCCTCAAAAGGTCACGACTGGTCTGGTATCGTCCCTGAATTACCCTACCGCCATTACATTGGGACACATTTAGAATGATAATACCTTTATCTACCGCCTTCTCAAGACTTTTCAAAAACCATGGCTCACTGGGACTGTTTCCCGAACCGAAAGTTTCTAAAACCACTCCTTTTAAGCCTGGAATATTAAAACAGGAGTCCATTACTTGTGATGTAATCCCTGGAAAAAGTTTCAGGATCATCACATGGTTGTCCAACTTATTATGAAATTTCAACTTCTTTCCTTCCTCAAAAGGACGGATAGCCGGATAATTGTAATCAATAATGATACCCGCCTCAGCCAATGCCGGATAGTTTTCTGATTCAAAGGCATCAAAATGCACACTCTGTACTTTTTTGGAGCGGTTTCCTCTGAGCAGCATGTGGTTGAAGAAAATGCAAACTTCAGGAACCACTGGATTGCCATTAGCTTTGGCAGTGGCAATTTCCAGAGCGGTCATCAGGTTTTCCCTCGCATCGGACCGCATTGCGGAGATAGGAAGCTGTGCCCCAGTAAACACTACAGGTTTACTTAGACCTTCTAACATATAACTCATCATGGAAGCGGAATAGGCCATGGTATCTGTTCCATGTAGAATGACAAAACCATCATAACTGTCATAGTTTTCATAGATGATATAAGCCATATCCACCCAATGCTGCATGTTTACATTAGAAGAATCAATGGGTTCGGGAAAGGAAATAACCGTAATGGCAATATTCATCTGGGTCAAAGTCGGAACCTTCTCCAGTATCTGGCCAAAATTGAAAGGCACCAAAGCACCTGATTCGTCATAGGCCATTCCCAAGGTACCTCCTGTATAAATAATAAGCACCGAGGAGGTTATATCGCTTTTGGCTGCTGTATTCAGTCTTACTATCTTATAGTTCATAGTTTGAAATGGTGAAAAATCCTGTTAGAATTCTCAGTGCTCACACGAGCCACTTCTTCTGGATCACGTTGGGTGATTTCTGCAATCCTTTCTGCAATTAATGGAATATATTCAGAGGAATTTCTTTTTCCTCTATGGGGAACCGGTGCCAAATATGGACCATCCGTTTCCAGAACTAGATGTTTTAAACCCAGTTCAGGGAGAATTTTGTCCAAACCTCCGTTTTTATAAGTGACAACACCTCCTATTCCCAACAAAAATCCCAAATCAATAATTTCTTTTGCCTGATCAATCGTTCCTGAAAAGCAGTGGAAAATCCCTTTAAGATCCTCTGATTTTCCTTCCTTAACAATCTGAATGGTTTCATCCATTGACTCCCGGCAATGTAGGATAATGGGCCACTTCTTTTGTTTGGCCCATTCTATTTGAATCCTTAGGGCATCTTTTTGCTCTTCAAAAAATGTTTTGTCCCAATATAAATCCAGACCTGTTTCACCAATACCGGCAAATTCCCGCTTATTAATCCAATCCTCCATCACATAGAGTTGTTTTTCAAAACCCTTTTTCACATCACAGGGATGCAGGCCCATCATGGGAATACAAATACCAGGATATCTCATCTCGGCCTCCAACATAGCATCGATCGATTCCTCATCAATGTTGGGCATATACAATTTCCCAACACCATTCTCAACTGAACGTCTAATTACCTCATCTCTGTCATCGTCATATTTTTTCGAATAAATATGAACATGGGAATCTATATACTGCACTTTATAATAGGTTTGATTTTTTAAATAATTCGCCCACCTGGAGTTTCATAGTTGTTGACAATTCCAACCTCTTCATTTCGAAATCCGAAATTCTACATTTTTCTTTCTTCATTCTCCACTCAACATCCCCTCAATACCTTCTCCCCTTCCAAACTGTCTTAGAGGGCCAAAAATAATAAACAATAGTGGACCATGATATGATCAAATAATATATTTCAAAAAGAATCAAATCTCCGATTTTCAATTTTACACCAGTTTTTGAAGCAAAAGAATAAAGAAATAATCCTTGGGTTATCACTTTTATTGACCAAATTGAAAATCCTTCCAAAGGATGTAAAAAGCATAAATGTATGATAAAGGGAAAAAAAAGAACCTGTAAAGCCAACAATACCTTCCAAAAAGCCGACAATCCCATTGCACCTGACATCCACCTTTTCCTTTGGTTCAATAGTTCAAAAAATCCAGCCTGACCTTTTGTATGAACTAGATTGATCTCAGAAACAAAGTGGATATTTTTATATCCTTTCTTTTGAATGCTCTTTGCTATTTCAAAATCCTCAGTTAGAGAAAATGGAACGCCTTCAAATCCTCCCACAGATTCATAAGCAGCTTTTGTAATCAACATGTTATTTCCCATAGAGGTAACTGAACTTCCAAAATCATCCATGACTTTAACCATCCCTAATGTCAGCCACCAATCCATGGATTGCATACGGCTGAACAGGTTTTTTCCCCTTACCGATGTAATTCCGGTAACCAAGCCGGCATCTTCCTGAATACTGGCTGCGACCATTCCTTGCACCCAATAAGGAGGAACAATGCAATCTGCATCTGTAAAAAGATAAAAGTCTCCGGAAGCTAATTTAACCATTTGGGACAAAGCATTTGCTTTTCCGTTCATTTTTGAAGGATCCCCCTCTATCACTTTCACAAATTCTGACCTCGTATTTTTTTTGACCCAATCTTCCAGAATTCTGCCTGTTTGATCCGCACTTCTGTCATCTCCCAGAATAAATTGGATCTTTTCTCTGGGATATTTGATCTTTCCCAATGCATTCAAACATTCCTGCAAGTTTTGTTCTTCATTTCTACAGGGCAAGAAAACACTGACCTTTGGTAAATTTTCGGGTAGAATTCCTGAATAATCTTTAAATCTATAAATCAAAAATATCCAAAGCAGAAAATCCTGGAAGACCAGGATCGATACAATTATTATTGCAAGGATTTCCATGTTTAAAGCAAGTGGGTTTCAAAACCTTCTTTCACCAAAAACTCCAAAAAAGAAGGCAAAACAGCTCTTAGTACTTTATGGGTCTTTTCCTGATCATGAAAAAGAATAATAGAACCATTTTGTGTGTATTGCTTGGATTTGGAAAGACATAATTCCGGGCTTTGTTGAGGATCATAATCCCCGCTTAGAACATCCCACATGATTACTTCGTGATCAGATTTAAGCTTCCCAAACTGATCCCTTGTAATTTTTCCATATGGAGGTCTAAAAAGTTTGGTCTTGATCCCTGTTACTTGTTCTATCATGTGGTGACAGGATTCCACCTCCTTCAGATAATCTTCGGTTTTGGTTTTATAGCCGTCAATATGATGAAAAGTATGATTCCCGATTTTATGTCCCCGGTCCATGACCTTCATTGCCAAAGTGGGATTTTTCCTTACATTATCCCCTACCATAAAAAATGTTGCTTTTAATCCCCTTTTCCCCAATTCATCCAACACAAAATCAGTAACATCAGGAACTGGACCATCGTCGAAAGTCAAATAGACTTTGGATTCACCCCTGTCTTTATGCCAAACCATTTGGGGGAATATCTTGGTGATCAAAGGAGGGATATGGTGTATTAATACCATCTTATTGGAACCTAAGGCTTAACAAAGTAATGTCATCCCGCTGTTCACCTCCTGCAGAAAATTCTTTTAAATCTTTAAAAAATAGATCATGAAAAAGGTTGGGGGCTATGCACAACCTTTTTTTAACAAATTGAATAAAACGGGCATCACCATATTCCTCTTCTTGGTCATTCATACTTTCAGTAAGACCATCTGTATATAGATGAATAGTATAAGCCTTCAAATGAGATCTCTTCCCAATTTCTAAAAACGGCAATTCCTCAAATGCTCCTAGAATAGTGGTCCCTGCTCCCAATAACTCACTCCTTTTCTCCCCTTCCCAACATAATACAGGTGGGTTGTGACCGGCATTGACGTATTCCAATTCCCTGGTCTTAAAGTTATAAAACCCTAAAAAGAAAGTGATAAACCTTTCTCCTTTAGTATTGTCAAATATGGTATAATTGAGCTGTTCAACCACCATTTTGAGGTCTGAAGTACTTCTCAATAAAGTCCTTAAAGCTGCTTGGAAATTAGACATCAACAAGGCCGCTGGCATTCCCTTTCCAGAAACATCCGCTATACAAAAGAAAACCTCATCCTCGGATTTAAAAATAAGATCGTAATAATCACCCCCCACAGTGGAATGGGGAAAATAAGTAACCTTGGCAGATAACTTTGAGGTATTGGGCAATTCAGCAGGAAAGAGCATCCTTTGAACATTGGAAGCAATTTCTACTTCTCTCTTTAACCTTTCTTGGTCCAATTGCCTTTTTGCAAATTTTTTATTTTCAAGCGCAACGACCAGGATATTGGCAAGGGCCTGGGTAAAATCCAAATCAAGCTCTTCCATTTCATCCTTTTTCCTTAGAAATAGAATAGCTAACATCTTATCTTTATGATAAACAGGTAGATAACTTTCCAATTCAGAAAAAGAATAACCTGGCCCAACTTCTATATTCAGCTCACCCTTGATTCTGGAATAATTGACTTTATTTGTTGAAATTGTATCCGGCACTTTACTTTTTAGCCCATGGCTTATCTTTTTCTCATACTGATCTTGGTTTATCATGTAGAGTAAAAGAGATTTAATATTTAAATGGACCAAGCAGGTAAACTTGAATATATCCAAAAGAACAGAGGCAGGCTGATTTTCATTTATAGCCTGCGTAATCTCAAGGAGGGCCTTAAGCTCGAGTTCCTTTTTTTGATATTTCACGGTTTGTGTGCCCAATTGTTTTTATAATGCATTATGCTCCATCAAGCCCTTTTTGGTTGCCAGATAATAAAGCTGTTTGCCTTGGTTTAGAAAATTTACTTTTGAGAATATTTCGTCATCCGGTCCAATCAGACATTTAATGAATGATTTCTCGTGTAAAGATTGCAAGGTAGTCAAAAGTCTCTGGTCCTCCCAGCCCAAGGCATCTTTTAAATAGTCAAAATGCTGGACAAAATAAAGCTCATCCAGCAAATCAAATTCATCGTCGGTCATTTGTTTATCTTTTCCAATCCTAAAATTACTGTATTTAGGAAGAACTCCTTCCTTTCCATTCATATTTTCCAAAAAGTGACCCAATTCCTATACAAAATAAATAGAATGGATGAATCATACTTGTCAAAAAGTAGGCCAATGGGCCATGATTGATTTGAAATGATAATAGTACTTTGCTCAATGCTTTTCTTTCAACAATAAATTTTGAAATCCAAAGAAAAGCAAAAACCATGTAACCCACCAGTCCCTGAAAAAAAAGCAGAAAGCTTAAAAGAAAAATAACCTGTATTGCCCAAGGTCCAAAAGAAATTAGTGAATGGAAGATAGAATCATGCAGTTTCCATTTGGAAACCCAGCGTATTCTTTGTGAAATCAAGTCCTTCCAGGATTTTTGGGCTTGGGTCCAAACAAGGTTATGGGGAATATAACTAACTGCATCTACTCCGTATTTGGCAATCATTTTTTTCAATAGAAATTCGTCATCTCCGGACAGGTGTTTCAGGTTTCCCTTGTAGGGGTCAATCTCGGAAAACGCATCTTTCTTGTAGGCCATATTGGCTGCACTGCACATGATCGGATTTCCTAATTCAAATCCGGTTTGGGTAACCAATACAATGCTTGCCCATTCTATCTGTTGAAAATGGTCAAAAAAATTCTTGCCCCCTAAACACATTACCGGTCCGGCGGTCATCTTCACATTGGTTTTGGATAATTGATTCAACAAAATTTCAATCCAATATTTAGGCAGCGTACAATCCACATCTGTAGTAAAGATATAATTTCCAAAAGCATTAGTTAATGCTGTAAGAACGGCTTCTTTTTTCCCAGTTCCTGAATTCTCCAAAAGTTGAAAATCAATATCCAAATCTTGATTTTGACCTATGAGTTGTTCCAAAATAGCCTTGCCTTTGTCCTCGCTTTTATCATTGACAAAAATGACCTGAACGGGTCTATATTCCAATCCAATTATTGATTCAAAAATCCGGTTTAGATTGGTTTCTTCATTTCTAAATGGGACAATTATGGTAACCGTTTCATATTTTTCCAATTGATTTGAGCCTTTTGAAAAAGGCTTCCAGCCAGCAGACAGACTTACAATCACTGCAGCATAAACTATCCCAAATAAAAGATAAAATGTTATCATGATTTCATTTAACTTGCGGTA
Source organism: Shivajiella indica (assembly GCF_042683085.1). Lineage (NCBI taxonomy): Bacteria > Pseudomonadati > Bacteroidota > Cytophagia > Cytophagales > Cyclobacteriaceae > Shivajiella > Shivajiella indica. Next base: position 21,243 of record NZ_JBHUIV010000037.1, read on the forward strand.
ATGAGTAAAGTAGATAAAAAAGCAATAAAGGAAAAAATAATTTTAGGTATAGACCCCGGAACCAACGTGATGGGATATGGGATTATTTTAGTAGAAGGAAATAAATACAGCCTCTTACAGTTTGGCGTCATCCATTTGAAAAAATATATAGGACACGAATTGAAGTTGAAGAAGATTTTTGAAAGGATCACCGGTCTAATTGATGAATTTAACCCAGATTCAGTGGCATTGGAAGCTCCATTTTATGGTGAAAACGTACAATCCATGCTGAAATTGGGAAGGGCACAAGGGGTGGCTATGGCAGCGGCATTGGCAAGAGAGATTCCCATTGCTGAATACTCCCCAAAAAAAGTCAAGCAATCTGTAACAGGAAATGGAAATGCCTCCAAAGAACAGGTGGCTGAAATGCTCAAAACCCTGCTGAATATAAAAGAAATCCCCAAATTATTGGATGCAACTGATGCCTTGGCAGTAGCCCTCTGCCACCACTTTCATGATGGAAGGCTTCAGAGTAGGGGCAGAACTGCAGGTTGGAAAGCTTTCCTGGAAGAAAATCCGGACAGGATCAAATGATAAAATATTTTTATGATTTAAATTTTTGATTGCGCTATTTGATTGTTTTTAAGATATTGGAATCAAACAACGTTTAAGTCCTAGTGAAAAAATTAGAAGAAACTCTTAGTGAGTTTAATGATATCCCAGAAACATCATTGCATGCTTTTTTTGCCAAAATGAAGCCTATCCAAATTCAAAAAGGGACTTTTTTAGTCAAAGAGGGAAATATTGCCAATTACATTTACTTTATAGAATCCGGCATGCTTCGTAGTTATTATTTTGTTAATAACAAAGAAGTAACCATCAGTTTTAGTTTTCCCGGAGACTTTGTTACTGCCATGTCAAGTTTTATTAAACAGAGGGTAGGATATGAAAATTTAGAAACTTTGGAAGATTGCGAACTCTATCAAATTCATTATAAGGATTTGCAGCAACTTCTGAATAGCGATAAATACCTGGAACATATTTATCGTTTGGTGCTTGAACAATACTATATTAAATTGGAAGAGCAGTTCATTTTTTCAAAATTCAGAACCGCAAAAGAACGTTACTTGAATCTACTAAGAGATAATCCTTTGATAATTCAAAAGGCGACTGTGGGTCAAATTGCATCCTATTTGGATATGTCATTGGAAACTTTAAGCAGAATTAGGTCAACAATTTGATTTTTTGACATTTGTCAAATGGCTTGATGATCAATTAAATTAATTTTGTAGCTGTTTAAAAACTTGCAGCTATGAAAAAATCCATCAACCTATTCATTTTATTTCCTGCATTTCTCCTTGCTTTTAGCCTATGGTCCTGCACCAGCTCAACAACTGAAATGACATTTGACAGCAGTAAGCTGAGACGGGCAAACCAAGAAGAAATAGACAAGTTGGTTGAGTCATTTATCATGGCCAAAGAAGGGGATGTGATCCATATTCCTGCAGGTTTTTACAATTTAAAAACACAGCTCATTCTCGATAATACCCACAATATTACCATCAAGGGGGAAGGTATGGACAAAACCGTCTTATCCTTCAAAGAATTGAAAGCTGGAGGAGAAGGGGTTAAACTGGTGGGCAACAATATCAAAATTGAAGAATTGTCTGTGGAAGACGCTCCGGGAGATGGGATTAAAAGCCAGCATTGTGATGGGATTACTTTCAGAAAGGTAAATGTTACCTGGACCAATGGAGAAAAATCCAAAAATGGAACCTATGCCATTTACCCAGTACAATGTAAAAATGTTATGATCGATGAATGTATAGCTTCTCATTCCAAAGATGCCGGAATCTATGTGGGACAATCTGAAAATATTATTGTAAGAAATTCACTGGCATTCGGCAATGTAGCAGGTATTGAAATTGAAAATTGCGACAATGCTGAAGTTTACGGAAATACAGCGAGGGATAATTCAGGAGGCATATTGGTTTTTAACTTACCTGGCTTGCCAAAATCAGACGGTAAAGGAACGAAAATTTATGATAACGAGGTGATTTCCAACAATCATGTAAATTTTGCTACTCCACTTAGTGATGAACCTAACGGAAACACGGTTACCATGATTCCTCCAGGTTCAGGTATTGTGTTGCTTGCTGCAAAAGAAGTGGAGGTTTACAATAACCGTATCCATAAAAACAAAACAGTAGGCATTGCTATTGCCAATTATCATATCACCGGATTTCCCATGGATGCCCCTAATTGGTCCCCTTTCACTTCTGAAATTTACATCCATGACAATGACCTTAAAAGAACATTGAAATTGCCTGATTTCACCAAAGAGTTTGGCCAGTTAATTTCCATATATAATGCGCATGGAAAGGGGAAAACCCAAGACATCATCTATGATGGTTTCTGGGATAAAAAAATAAGTGACAATATCCAAAGCAACCCTATGAATATCTGTATCCAGGAGAAAAATATGGAAAATTTACACATCACTGTTTTTGACCTATGGGAAGGAGAGGACAACATAAAAGCTTCCAAGGATTACAGCCCCTTCAACTGCAAAACGGAAATAAAAACAGACGTAAGTGCTGTGGCCAAATTATAGTTACATGAAAAATTTACAATCTATCTTCATCGAACTTTTCTTCTTGGGTTTAATTGCTCTATCCATTTCATGTAAAGAGAAGGAGGTAATTGAAATGGATTTGTGGGATGAGTCACAAATTGTGGCTTTGGAGGCTCCGGAAATCGATTTATCCAGTCTTAATTTTGAGGATATCCCATATAAAAAACTTTCTGAATACGGATTCTTTAAAGGAAAATTAAATGCTTTAGAGCCAGCTGGGGGTGTGTTGATTTATGAGCCTTCCTCTTCCTTATTCACTGATTATGCTTTTAAAACAAGGTTTATTTGGATGCCTGTCGGATCTTCTGCTAAAATTCTGGAGGATAAAGAAGGAACAATGGAATTCCCTGACCATACCATTATCATCAAGAACTTTTATTATCCTATTGATTTCAGCAATCCTGAGGGAACAAAAAGAATTTTGGAAACCAGGCTTCTTGTAAAAAAAGATGGTATTTGGGATGCTTATCCTTATGTCTGGAAAGATGATCAGAGTGATGCGGAGTACAAAGTTGTGGGGGCAGAGAAAAATGTCCATTGGATTGATCAAAAAGGAGATTTGCAGGTGATCAATTATATCGTTCCCAACAAAAACCAATGCAAGAACTGTCATAACATCCATGAAGTGATGGCTCCAATCGGCGTGAAAGCAAAACACCTCAATCATGATTTTGATTTTGGCCATGAGACCATCAATCAGTTAGTGAAATGGGAAAACAGTGGTTATTTGTCAGGAATAAATGACCCTACAGCATACCCTTCGATGGTGAATTACAATAACCCTTCAGTTGATTTGAATTTAAGGGCTTTGGCCTACCTCGATATTAATTGCGGTCATTGCCATAGGGAGCAGGGTCCGGCCAGTACTTCTGGTCTGTTTTTGACTTATGAGGAAAGGGACTCTTTAAAATTAGGGGTCAACAAAACTCCTGTTGCTGCTGGTTTTGGAGCCGGTTCTTTCAAATATGATATAGTCCCCGGAAAAGCAGATCATTCAATCCTTACTTATAGGATGGGAACCAATTTGGTCGGTGCAGCCATGCCTGAAATAGGCAGGGTGACTATCCATAAAGAAGGCTTACAATTGATTAAAGATTGGATAAATTCCATGAATGATAAAAAATAATTGTAAGTAGGGAGAATTTTAATTGACCAATCCTATTCACTGACTACCTTATCCACATAACTGGAATTCAAAATTCCCAATGCTCCCATATATTTCAGATTGAACTTGACAACATCACCTACTTTGTAATTTTTGGGGTTTTGTCCGAGATTAAGAATTAACATGTCTGAACTGGCCCCAAGAATTTCAAATTCTCCGTCTTCAGGAATCAAGTATTTTGGATCTACATCCAATAGGCCAATATCAAGAATGGCACGAAAAGAAGATCTACCATAAAGTGACTCATCAATTTCAGTGATTTCCCCTTGGGGATTTGCCGCTAAGGTTCCTGTTGGCAACAAAGGCTTTTCCTGCATCTCTATTATTTCCGCATAAAGCTCAAATACATCCCCATGCATACCTTTGATCACCTTTTCCTCAAATAAATCCACACCAAAGTAAAGGGTTTCCCCTACCCTGAAATGATTAATTCCTTTCGGCAATTGCTTTTGGAGCATGAGCGGAATGGTCACGGAGGTTCCAGCAGATACCCAAGGTATTTTTTTGTTGAATTTAAGTTCAATGATTTGCTTATACAGAGAAAGCTGAATGAGCTTATCCGTGGAGGGCATGACGCCATTGAGACAGTTCAGGTTGGTTCCAAGACCAATCACTTCGATATTGGGTAGTTCAAAAATGCCTGCATAAAAATCCACTAACTGTTCTCCCATCACCCCTTCCCGCAAATCTCCGGTTTCCACCATGATGATGATTTTATGGATTTTATTTTGCCTAACTGCTTCCTCTGAAATCCATTTGATGGTCGTCAGTTCACTGTTCAGACTTACATCCGCATACTTCACCATTTTCGAAATATTCCTTTTGGAAACAGGCTTAATATACACTGTCTGAATATCAGGGTTAATTTCTTTTATCTTTGCCAAATTACTTATTCTAGAGTCATGGATTTCTTTAACCCCCAGATCAATCAGTTCCTTCAAAAATAATTTATTGCCGCAAAGTAATTTGGAAACTACTCCCCAGGAAACCTCATTTTCCTCAAACATATTTTTGAGGTGATTGAAATTCTCTTGGAATTTTTTTCTATTTAAGGTAAGAAAGGCCATTTTATTTCTTCAATCTCATTTCAAGGTATTTATTGGTAAACCCCAAACTTTCATATAGTTTTTTTGCAGGGTTTTCTGGTTCGACATGCAGCGCAATATCTCCATTTGCCAGACCAATGGCTGTTTTCATTAATTTTTTCCCCACTCCTTTTCCTCTTTGTGAAGCGTCTACTGCAATATAAACTAGAATATTTTCCGGAATATATCCGGACATCCCGGTTTTATTGATCACCACAGCTCCTACAATTTTCCCCTCCTCTCTTGCCAATACCACAAATCCACCTTTATCAGCTGCATGATCCAAGGCATAATCCAGACAGTTCATAATATGGATATGAGGGTCCCTATATTGCTCCAATTGTACAAATAAGAAATCTGCTATTTCTTTTTTCTGTAAAAAGGTGGCTTGGTCGGCTGCTGATAAAGTCTCTAATTTAAACATACACTTTAGTTTTATTTTGTTTTTCTTTATTTAACAGTTTATAAACAAGCAAATACATTGCTAAAGAGGTCAAAATCCCAAAAAAATTCGGATCTAAATCCAAAAAAAGGTCAACTTCTAACCACCCTAAGCTTGCAGTAACTGCGCCTCCGGTAATCATGGAAGTAACTGCAGCCCATGGGGTTTTCATATTGGTAAATAGCCCAAACAGAATCGGAATCAATAATCCGGAAACCATAAAGGCATAACTGTATAACATCAGGGACAAGACATTGGTCATTTGTAAAGCAATCCATAAGGCAAGGATTCCTAATAAAAGTGTGAATGCCTGACTGTATCTGATTTGAGAATTTTCTTTTTTCTTTTTTAACCATTTTCCAAAAATATCAGTGGTGAGATTCCCTGAAGCGGCCATGAGACAGGAATCTGCAGTAGAAAGTACAGCTGAAAAATAAGCGGCCATCATTAAACCCAAAATCCCGGGAGGAAGAATCGTCCTTAACAATATAGGCAATCCCATTTCAGGATCCAATTCTCCAAGATCAAATACCAACAATCCCTGTTCAAAAGCGACTTTCGATAATAATCCTAAAGAAACACCCATGAATGCCATGATCGGCCATTCAAAGAGTCCAGCAATAAACCATGCTTTTTTAGCTGATTTGACATCCCTACTTGCAAAAATCCTTTGGTAAAGGGTCATCCCTATAAACCAAATGGGGAGGATGGTTATTCCCCAGTTTGCAAAGTCCTGCCAACTTAAATTGGATAAAGACAAAAACTCAGCCGGTAGGGTGCTTCTAATATTTTCCCATCCTCCAACGTGAAAATAAGCAACAGGCAGTCCAATAAAAATAAATCCTGCCATTAGAATAATCCATTGAACAGTGTCTGTATAAATTACAGCCTTCAATCCACCCAGTACAGTATAAATTACGGCAATTATACTCATCAACACCAAAGCTTCGGTCAGACCCAGTTCTGAAAAGGTTCCTGAAGCCAGTTTGGCCCCTGCCAATAATTGGGAAGAAGTAAATCCTAAATAACCTATCAGTGAAATAACCGCCGCGACAATTCCTACTTTCCTGTCAAAAAGGTGGTTGAATATTTGAGGAAAGGTATAAAAACCAGCAAATGCTTTATCCTGCTTTACCCTGGGAATTAAAAAAACTGCTGCCAGCCATGCACCCAATAATCCCGTAAACAACATCCAGCTTCCTGAAAGTCCCATGACAAAACCCAGCCCTCCCAAACCGACGGAAAAACCACCACCTACATCCGTAGCTACAACAGATAGACCGATATGCCAACTGCCAATATTCCTGCCCCCCACATAATAATCATCCTGACTTTTATTTTGATGCATGAAGTAATAACCTACCCCCAACATCAAGAACATGTACCCGACAAAAATGCCAAGGTCAATGTAATGCATTTAAATCCCTTTCTTTATAATTAACAAAACTTTAAATTAATATGAATTTTCAAAGATAATGATAATTTATTTAGTCTAAAAGCAAGAATTCATCTAATTGGATCGTTATATGGATTTTTTCCTAAATTGACATAAAAAAAGCCGGACAAGCCGGCTATATCAATCAAACAACAATCTTGAATCAAAGATTTTCACTGCTCACTACAGCTGTGAAATACTCTCTGTTCATTCTTGCAATATTGGTAATACTGATACTTTTTGGACATTCTGCCTCACATGCTCCTGTATTTGTACATGCTCCAAAACCCTCTGCATCCATTTGGGCCACCATTTGCTCCGCTCTTCTTTTTCTTTCCACCTGACCTTGGGGCAATAGTGCCAATTGGGATATTTTGGCTGAAGTGAAAAGCATGGCGGAAGCATTTTTACAGGCTGCTACGCAAGCGCCGCACCCAATACATTGGGCAGCATCCATAGCCTGGTCTGCAATGGTTTTTGGAATAGGGATTTCGTTGGCATCTGGTACGCCCCCTGTATTTACTGAAACATATCCACCTGCCTGAATAATTCTGTCAAATGCAGACCTATCTACAACCAAGTCTTTCATTACAGGAAAGGCTTTGGCTCTCCAAGGCTCAATAGTGATAGTTTCTCCATCATTGAATGACCTCATATGCAGCTGACAGGTAGTGGTCTGCAAAGGACCATGGGGCTTGCCGTTGATGAATAAGGAACACATTCCGCAGATACCTTCTCTACAGTCATGGTCAAAGTGAACCGGATCTTCCCCTTTTTCAGAGAGATCCTCGTTCAATACATCCAACATTTCAAGGAAGGACATGTCTTTGGAAATACCCCCTAATTTATATTCTTTAAAACCTCCCTTATCGGAAGTGTTTTTCTGTCTCCAGATTTTCAAAGTTAAATTCATGGCTCTGACGAGTTTAATGCTTTTACAATTACTTATAACTTCTTTGGGTCAACTTCACATTTTCAAATTTCAAAGGCTCTTTAACCAGTTCCTCTTCCTGACCCTCTCCCAAATATTTCCAGGCGGCTACATAAGCGAAATTTTCATCGTCCCTTAAGGCTTCACCTTCCGGAGTTTGATATTCTTCTCTGAAATGCCCTCCACAGGATTCGTTTCTATTTAAGGCATCATCCACCATCAATTCTCCCAGTTCAATAAAATCTGCAACTCTATGGGCTTTTTCCAATGATTGATTGAGTTCTTCATTTTCTCCCAAGACCTTGACATTGGACCAGAATTCGGATTTCAGTTCCTTGATCATCGCTTTGGCTTTTTTCAGACCTTCTTCATTCCTTGCCATACCGCAGTATTCCCACATGATTTTTCCCAATTTCTTATGGAAATGATCTACGGTTTTATCACCTTTTATGCCCAATAATTTTTGAATTCTATCTTTTACTTCTTTCTCAGCCTTTTGGAATTCAGGATGATCAGATGCAATTTTTGTAGAAGGGGTTTGTGCCAAATAATCCCCAATAGTGTAGGGTATAACGAAATATCCATCAGCTAATCCCTGCATCAGAGCAGAAGCTCCCAATCTATTGGCTCCATGGTCTGAGAAATTTGCTTCTCCGAGTGCGTATAAACCAGGGATATTGGTCATCAGGTTATAATCTACCCAAAGACCGCCCATGGTATAATGCACAGCAGGATAAATCATCATTGGAACTTTATAGGGATCCTCGCCCGTAATTTGCTGATACATGTCAAACAGGTTGCCATACTTAGCTTCAATTACATTTTTGCCATCTCTAATGATAGCATCCCTGAAATCAAGGAAAACTGCCTCTCCTGTTTCATTCACTCCTCTTCCCTCGTCACATACATATTTGGCATTTCTGGAAGCTACATCTCTAGGTACAAGGTTACCAAATGAAGGATATTTTCTCTCCAGGAAATAATCCCTGTCCTCTTCTTTGATATCATTTGCCTGAATTTGGCCCTTTCTTAATTTATCAGCAGTTTCCTTTGTTGCAGGAACCCAAACTCTTCCATCATTTCTCAAGGATTCGGACATCAAAGTTAATTTTGACTGGTGGTCACCTGAAACAGGGATACAGGTTGGGTGAATTTGGGTGAAGCATGGATTGGCCATCAAAGCTCCTTTTTTATGCGCTCTCCAAGCAGCTGTTACATTTGAACCCATAGCGTTTGTAGAAAGGAAAAACACGTTTCCATAGCCACCGGTACATAACAAAACAGCATGTGCTGAATGGGATTCTATCGCTCCTGTGATAAGGTTACGGGTTACAATACCTCTTGCCTTACCGTCTACCAATACCACATCCATCATTTCAGTTCTTGGATACAATTTAACCTTTCCATTGGCCACCTGCCTGCTCAACGCAGAATAGGCTCCCAACAACAATTGCTGTCCGGTTTGGCCTCTGGCATAAAAAGTCCTGGAAACCTGGGCACCCCCAAAGGACCTGTTGGCCAATAATCCACCATATTCCCTGGCAAAAGGAACACCTTGTGCCACGCATTGGTCGATAATATTCACAGAGACCTCTGCCAACCTATATACATTGGCTTCTCTTGCCCTGTAATCTCCTCCTTTGATGGTGTCATAGAATAATCTATATACAGAATCCCCATCATTCTGATAATTTTTAGCAGCATTAATTCCACCTTGTGCGGCAATGGAATGGGCTCTTCTGGGACTGTCTTGGAAACAGAAAGCCTTGACATTATAGCCAAGTTCAGCCAGCGAAGCAGCTGCAGATGCTCCGGCCAAACCTGTACCTACCACAATTACATCGTATTTTCTTTTATTGGCCGGGTTGACCAATTTTACATTGAATTTATGTTTTGACCACTTTTCTGCTAAAGGGCCTTCTGGAATTTTAGAATCTAGAATCATACTTGATTTTGTTTAATTCATTTATGAGAAATAGATGTACAAGGGCATACTGGCAAAAAGAGCCGGAACAATAATACTGAATGCCATGCCTAACTTCTTGATTGCCGGCGAATATTTCACATGGTTGAGGCCCAGGGTCTGGAATGCACTGGCAAATCCATGAGATAAGTGAAATCCCAGGAATACCATGGAGACGACATAAAGGGCGACCAACCATTCCTGCTGAAAGGCAAATTGGACAATTGTGTACAGATCTTTGTATTCTTCACCGTTATAGGTAACCATAGGCAAATTACCCCAGTGCATTTGATACCAGAATCCCTGCATGTGGATTACCAGGAAAATCAAAATAATTGTACCCAAAACACCCATGTTTCTTGAGTTCCAAGCAGAATTGGTGGATGCTTGATTACTTGCATAGGGTACAGGTCTTGCTGACTTGTTAACTCTAGTAAGAATAATAGAATAGATTACATGGGCGATTACCGAAATATAGGTGAGGTAGGATAAAATTTTGACCGCAGGATTAGTGGTCATAAACTTGGCATAGATATTAAATGCCTCTCCTCCGTCATTTTTAAATAATAGAGTATTTCCCGACACGTGCCCTATAAGGAACAAAATGAGAAACAATCCAGTGAGGGCCATTAGTAACTTTCTGCCCAAGGTGCTATTTAAGGTTTTTGATACCCAACTCATATGACTTTTCTTAATTGTGCGATTGATTTTTTAAGATTTTACTCCGTGGACAAATTTACATTTGGAAATCTTAGCAAACAATCCATAATTCATCCTTTAAACTTATTTTAAAACGTTCTAAATAGGTATTCAAATTAAATGTTTGTTGTATTTTGAATGTCTTTTTAACCAAGTGTTTATTTTTATTGTTTGAATAAATAGAATATTTTCATCCTGATTTGTTTACTTTCGTATATAGTCTAAAAACAAAGCTGAAAATTCATGAAATTCAGATTTATATTATTTGTAGTTTTTTGTTTAGCACTTTTAACAATAACCCAATTCTCATATGCCACGCATATCAGGGCCGGGGAAATCACTGCTGAAAGGGTGTCTCCTGTAACACTCACTTACAAAATAACTGTAGTCGGTTACACAGATACCAGGTCAAGCGTAATATTTGGTCCTGGAGATATAGAATTTGGGGATGGAAGAGAAGTGAGTTTAAATACAGAAAGTGACTTTGTTCTTGTGGAATCACTGGGAAATATGATTGAAAAAAACACCTTCGTGATTACCCATACCTATCAAGGTCCAGGGCAATATGTGATCAGGTTCAGGGAATTCAATAGAAATGATGCCACCTTAAATATGGACAATTCTGTTGATACCCCATTTTACGTAGAAACAATGATCACCATCGATCCATTTATTGGCATCAACAACTCCCCTGTTCTGACAATCCCTCCGGTGGATAATGGTGGAGTCAACATCAGATATATACACAACCCTGGAGCGTATGATCCAGACGGAGATAGCTTAGCTTACTTTTTTGATGAAGTCACTATTAAACCAAAGCAGGGATTCCAAAGATTTGTAAATAATTATAGAAGTCCTGCGTCCAGTGAATTCAGTTTCAATAGGGAGGATGGGTCAGGAAATCCATTTATATCTATGGATCCAATTACAGGTGATCTTTTTTGGGATGCACCGGGATTGGCAGGCCAATATAACATTGCTTTCCAAATTCAGGAATGGCGTAAAATAGGAGGAGAATACATCATGATCGGTTATGTCATTAGGGACATGCAGATCATCATAGAAAACACCAATAACCGAAGGCCAGAATTGATTCTTCCCCCAGATTTATGTGTAATTGCAGGAACAAGAATTGAAGAAATAATCCAAGGTTCAGATCCTGATGGGGATCCGGTCAAAATTGAGGTTTTTGGGGATCCAATTGAGATAACTTCATCCCCTGCCGACTATTCCCCGAAAAGTATTTTCCAACAAAGTCCAGGAATTATCAATTTTGATTGGCAGACAATTTGTAGCCACGTGCGGCAGAGAGAATATCAGGTAAGGATAAGAATTACCGATCAACCTAGATCAGGCCCGGCATTGGTGGACATCAAAACCTGGAATATCAAAGTAGTTGGACCACCACCGGTTTTGGAAGATGTAGAACAACAACAAGGAAGATCCGCCAATGTCTCATGGGAACCTTATTCCTGTGGTAGTACCGCCGAGACCATGCAGGTTTGGAGGAGAATCAATTCAGATCCATATGAACCAGACTCCTGTGAAACAGGGATCAGAGCGGGTTACGAACTTGTAGGCGTTACAAACATGGGGGTTTTTGAATTTTTGGATAATAATAATGGAGAAGGCCTTGCCCCCGGCAATACATATTGTTACCGCTTAGTTGCTGCATTTCCACAACCTAGGTTAGGGGAAAGTATCGTTTCGGAAGAAATATGTATCACAGTAGATGTAGATGTTCCCATCATTACGAATGTGAGTGTGGAGGAAACAGATACCGAAACTGGGCAGATATTTGTAAAATGGACTCCTCCCTATGATATTGACAGAACCCAATTTCCAGGTCCATTTACCTATGAGCTCTTTAGAAATACCGGTTTTACCGGAAACCAAAACAGAGTTTCCGTTGTAACGACATCTGACACCTTATTTACAGATACAGGACTAAACACTGAAAATCTGGTTTATAATTATAAGGTGATCCTGAAACAAAATAATGTCACAATAGACAGCTCAAGTTCTGCTTCATCTGTCAGGCTTTCGCCTACAATTATCAATGAGGCCATTGAATTGAACTGGACTTTTAATGTCCCTTGGAACAATGTAGTATCCCAGTTTAAACACGAAGTATACCGAAACAGGACAGATCCAGATGCGCAGGATGCGGATAATTTTGTATTGATTGCAGAAGTCGACCCGTCTACTTCTGGTTTCTCCTATTTTGATGATGGCAGTCATAACGGGGTTTCCTTAAAAAAAGATATTGAATATTGCTATTACGTCATAACTAAAGGTATCTACAATATTGATAGGATAGATTATCCACTGGAAAACAAATCGCAAATAGTCTGTGCCAGACCGGATGATGATAGGTTACCTTGCCCACCAGTTCTAACCTTTGAAGGGCCAGATTGTACTGAATTTTTATCAGATAAAATCTGTGGCTTTAATAGTTTTGAACATGAATTAAGTTGGGAGCCGGACTTTACAGGAGTCTGCGATGATGAATTAAATGAGTTTAGGCTTTATTTTAACCAAAATGGCCAGGAAGGTCAATTCAATCTTGTCGGAACCTATTCTCCTTTTGAATTCCAGGCCACGGTTTCAAACCTGACAAACTATAGGGGCTGCTATTATATCACTGCAGTAGATCGTTCTGGAAATGAAAGCGAACCCAGTAATATTGTCTGCGTGGATAACTGTCCTTCCTATGAATTGCCAAATGCATTTACACCAAACGGAGATGGAATCAATGATACATTCATGGCATTTGATAATCCTTTTGATAAATGCCCAAGATTTGTGGTAGGTGTAGAAATATTCATTGTCAATAGATGGGGGGTAGAAGTCTTTACTTACAATAGTCTTTCATCTAATGAAAATGATGTTTTCATCAGATGGAATGGAAGGGATAAAAACGGCAATGAATTACCTGCAGGAACCTATTTCTACTCAGCAACCGTAAGGTTTGATGCTTTGGATCCTTCACTTCAGGAGAAAAAACTAAAAGGAACAGTTCAGATTATCCGATGAGGATTCAGGATCGGTTTGATATCATTCTGTTTGACGGCGTCTGCAATCTTTGCAATGACGCCGTTGATTTTATAATCAAAAGAGACAAAAAAAATAAGTATAAATTTGTTTCTCTTCAGGACGGGATTGCCCAGAAGTTATTGGAAAATTATAAGTTAACAGAAGGCTTCCCAGATTCAATTTTATTAGTAAGGGGAAATGATGTATTTTCAAAAAGCCGGGCAGCTTTGGAAATAAGTAAAAATTTAAGCGGATTTTGGCCCATATTTTATACTCTCATCCTATTTCCCGGATTTTTAAGAGATCCTATTTATGATTGGATTGCCAGGAACAGATATAAATGGTTTGGTAAAAAAGAAACCTGCCGCTTGCCGAATGAAAGAGAAAAGTCAAAATTCCTCAATAGTCAAGATCTTTAGACGAACAGCTTCCCTTTCAATATTTTGTTTTGGTATTAATTTTTTTTTAATGTATCATTAAACAAATTAATGATAAGTGATGGATATAACATCTGTTTTCAAAAATAACGAGGCATGGATTGCTGGTAAACTGGAAAAAAATCCAGATTATTTTCAAGAATTGGCAAAAGGTCAAAATCCGGATATTTTATACATTGGATGTTCTGATAGCAGGGTAACAGCAGAGGATTTGATGGGAGTGCAACCGGGAGAAGTTTTTGTCCATAGGAACATAGCCAATATGGTCATCAGTATTGACCTCAACATGATGTCCGTATTAACCTATGCGGTTGAAAATTTAAAGGTGGACCATATCGTGGTTTGTGGACATTATTATTGTGGCGGGGTAAAAGCAGCGATGAATGCTGCAGATTTAGGCATATTAAATCCATGGCTGAGGAATATAAGAGATGTTTACAGAATTCATAGAAAAGAGCTTAATAACATCACAGACGAATCAGAGAAATATAACAGATTGGTGGAGTTGAATGTGCAGGAGCAGTGTGTGAATGTTTTGAAAACAGCGACTGTTCAAAAAGCAGTGAGAAGCAGAGGATTAAAAATACATGGCTGGGTCTTCGATGTTGCAACAGGGAAATTGATTGATTTAAAGATCGACTTCAAAAGTATTCTAAAAGAGATTACTGAAATATATGATTTGGGGGGAATGAATATAGATACATTATAGTAGGTACAATGGAATAAAATAACAGTGAAGGGCCATTATCCAGGCCTTTTATTTTTTGGTATATTTGCAACTCACAAATTCTTAAATAATGAAAAAAGCATATGTTTTTCCCGGACAGGGAGCCCAATTTTCAGGAATGGGAAAAGATCTGTATGAAAACAATAGCGAAGCCAAAGCACTGTTTGAGAAAGCAAACGAAATTTTAGGGTTTAGGATTTCTGACATCATGTTTGAAGGTAGTGATGAAGAATTAAAACAGACCAAAGTAACCCAACCTGCTATATTTCTTCATTCAGTCATCCTAGCAAAAACTTCCCCTGATTTTAACCCTGATATGGTGGCAGGCCATTCATTGGGGGAATTTTCCGCATTGGTTGCCAATGGCACCCTGGCCTTTGAAGACGGCCTAAAATTGGTATATCAAAGGGCATTGGCAATGCAGGAAGCCTGTGAAATCAACCCATCTGGGATGGCTGCCATATTAGGCTTGGAAGATGAAAAAGTTGAAGAAATCTGTCAGGGTATCTCAAACGAAATAGTTGTGCCTGCCAATTACAACTGCCCTGGTCAATTGGTAATATCCGGTAGTAATAAAGGCATCGAAATTGCCTGCGAAAAGATGAAAGAAGCAGGTGCGAAAAGAGCCCTACCCCTACCCGTAGGTGGTGCTTTCCACTCCCCTCTTATGGCTCCAGCAGGTGAAAAATTAAAAAAAGCAATAGAGAGTACCCAATTCAATAAACCAAGCTGTCCTGTATATCAAAATGTGAGTACAACCGGGGTAAGTGATGTAGAAGAAATTAAGAAGAATTTAATAGCCCAACTTACTGCACCTGTTAAATGGACCCAGTCTGTACAAAACATGGTGGAAGATGGTGCCACCCATTTTATCGAGTGCGGGCCTGGAAAAGTTTTACAAGGATTAGTGAAAAAAATCCACAAGGAAGCAGAAGTTTCAAGCATTTAAAAATCAAAAGCCCGGTTCAACCTGGGCTTTTTTGATATTTTTTCACTTCCGATTTGTCCAAGCATTCACCATTGAGTTGAATATGCGATTTTTTTATAACAGGATGAATGAAATCAGGAAGGATTTCCTGCAATGGCTCCAAAACAAATTTTCTTTCTGAGATGTATGGATGAGGGATGGTAAGCGTTTTGCTAGACATTACTTTTTTTCCATAATATATTATATCAATATCCATGGTCCTATCTCCCCATTTCACATCTCTTTTCCTTCCAAGGGAGTTCTCAATATGTTGAATAAGTTCTAATACCTTTTTAGGGTTTACATCAGTATTATAAACCAAAACCTGATTAAGGTATTTGCCTGAAGAATTACCTCCCCATGGGCTGCTTTCAAATATGGAAGAGGATAAGAGAGGAAAACCGAAAATCTGATTTAACATCAGAACAGTTTCATGGATCAGTTTTATTCTATCCCCAAGATTTCCTCCGATAATCAAAACTAGTTTTTCCATTTAACTGTTAATAGAAGTACGTCAAACATAAATAAAAAAGAAGTAATTTAGCCCATAAAACAAAATAGAATATGAGATTCCTTGGTAACGTCTTGGCCGTGATCGTCGGCTTATTGATTTTCTCTGTACTCAGCTTTTTCTTTTTGGCAGGAATCATTGCTGTGATATCCTCTTCTGAAGAAGAAATCAGTCTAAAAGAAAATACTGTTTTGGTCATGAATCTTGAAGGACGGGTTTTGGTAGAAAGAAGCAGTGAAGATGATCCTGATTTCTCCTCAATAAGTCTCTTCGGCGGTGTTCCTACAATAGGATTAACAAGTTTGAAAAACGCGATTAAAACCGCCAAAACAAATGAAAATATCAAAGGCATTTTTCTGAAAGGGGGAACCATAATTGCCGGACAGGCTGGGATAAAAGAGTTGAGGGACGAACTTAAAAGTTTTAAAGAATCAGGAAAATTCATCATCAGCTATGGGGAGATTTATTCGGAAAACGGATATTATCTGAGTTCCATCTCCGATGAAATATATATCAACCCGTCCGGATTGGTTGAATTTAACGGCCTTGCCTCTGAAATCGTATTTTTTAAAGGTTTATTTGAAAAATTGGAAATTGAACCACAGGTTTTCAGGGTGGGTGATTTTAAGAGTGCGGTTGAACCATTTTTATTGGATAAAATGAGTGAAGAAAACAGACTTCAGACCCAGTCCTTCCTGAACGACATGAATGAGTTTTATTTGCGTGAAATAGCAGAAAGTAGAGGGTTGGATTTTGAAACAATTACAAATATCAATTCCAATATGCTGGTAAGAAAACTAAAGGATGCTACAGAATTGAATATCGTAGATGGAATTTGGTATGAAGACCAGGTGATTGATCTGATGAAACAAAAACTTGGTCTGGAAAAAGAGGATAAAATCAATACAATCAATATCAGCGGAATCAATAAAGTCCCTACTTCAAAAAAGAAGTATTCAGGAAACAGAATCGCGGTTATAGTTGCTGAAGGTGAAATCATGGGCGGAGAAACAGATGGATTGATCAGTTCAGAGAAGTTTAAAAAAGAAATCAAAAAAGCCAGGGAGAATGATAATGTGAAAGCAATAGTTCTTAGGGTAAACTCTCCGGGAGGTTCAGCTTTGGCTTCTGAGGTGATTTGGAGAGAACTTGAATTGGCAAGGAAGGAAAAACCTGTCATTGCATCCATGGGTGAAGTTGCCGCTTCAGGTGGGTATTATATTGCTGCTGCCTCAGATACCATCGTGGCACAACCCAACACCATTACCGGTTCTATTGGAATTTTCGCCTTATGGTTCAATGCCCAGGGATTACTCAACCACAAACTGGGAATTACGACTGATGTAGTGAAAACAGGCCAATTTTCAGATTTCCTCAGTCCAACAAGAAAAGTCAGTGAATTAGAAAGGAGTATATTTCAGGGTCAAGTAGAAGAGGGATATGACATATTCCTGGAAAGAGTTGCAGAGGGTAGAGATATGACAAAAGAAGAAGTAATGGGCGTTGCTTCTGGAAGGGTATGGACAGGTAACCAAGCTTTGGAAAATGGGCTGGTCGATGTTTTGGGAGGATTGGAGGATGCTATAAAAATCGCTGCAGAAAAAGCAGATCTTGGAGATGACTATAGGGTAGTATATTATCCTGAAATCAAACCTTGGTTTGAAAGGTTTTTAAGCCAATTTTCAAATGAGGTACAGGCGTATTATCAAAAACAAAAATTCGGTAATCTTTATCCCGTTTACAAGCAGATCGAAAGTATAAAAAAATACGAGGGCCTGATGTTAAGATCCCCCTATGATTATCTTATTCAATAAAAAAAGGAGCCTTGATGCTCCTTTTTTTTAATTACGAAAAATCCTCTAATTGCCTAAAATTCTAGTAAAACTTTCAAAATTTCTGGAGTAAGATTTTCCATGCTGTTTCAGCATCTCCGTTTTCGAGAACTTCTTTAGCATATTCATGCAGATGGAATAAAAAGCTCTCTTTATCATTTTTAAAACGAAGTTTCATTTCTTTAATAGTAGGCTGCTTGGCATAAGCCTCTATTTCCTCTTCGGAAGGAATTTTTTCAACATTACCCAATCTTCCTAAATTATTCCCGGTCAGGACAACACTGTTTTTGATTTCTTTAGGAATATTATCTACTCCAATCCCTTTATTTCTTAATGGTTTTGGTATTTCAAAAAGTGCTTGCCCATTGGCCCTACAATACCAATCTCCTCCCATCCTGGCAACTGCATCCAATTTAAAAGGATCAATTTGACCGTTCTCTCCAAAAATCTCCTCTTTGAAATGGGCTAAAATAACCTCACAAACAACCAGGTTAGCTGCTCCCCCCTCTTCACCGAAGGGAATCACTTCTACTACCTTACATTCAAATGCTGCCGGAGATTCCTTAATTCTTGGGGGCTTAACCATTATGGAGTTTTCTTCAGTCAAACCCGCTTTCACAAACTCATTTACACCTCTTTCATATTCAGTACTGGCCAGGGACATCTGTTCCACCATCTCATAATTCACAATATTGATTACCACCTCTGGTACTTCCTTCACGTTGTCCAGGCTATGCTTGGTACTGTTATCCCTGACCCTCCTTGCAGGAGAAAAAATCAAAATGGGAGGATTTGAACCAAAAACGTTGAAAAAACTAAATGGGCTCAAATTTACATTACCGTCTTTGTCAATTGTACTGGCGAATGCAATAGGTCTTGGAGCGATAGAACCTAATAAATAACTATGAAGCAGAGTCGTACTGATCTCTTTTGGGTTTATAGTTTTCATGTCTTTGTTTTATGTTTTAACAAAACCTTTTTCTAAACGGTTGGAAAACCTTGTTTCTATTTTATTATATTCCATTCACAAAAATAACAGCCATGAAGATTTTAAACCCTAAAACCATTTGTTTGATTTTTACTTTATTGGGATTTTCTTTTTTATCCTCTGGGATTGTCTTTGCCCAAAGTTATCAAATTGCCACGTATAACATAAGATTTGACAACCCCAATGACATTGGGAATTTATGGAAAGACAGATCTATCCATTTGATCAATCAGATTAAGTTTCACAAAATGGATATAATCGGTACCCAGGAAGGACTATATCATCAATTAGAAGACATTAAGGCTGGAATTGGCTACCCTTATATTGGAGTTGGAAGGGACAAAGGAGGAAATGAGGGAGAATTCAGTGCGATTTTTTATAATCCAGAGCTATTTGAAGTGATGGAACAGGAAACTTTCTGGCTTTCTGATAGTCCGGAAAAGCCCTCCAAAGGTTGGGATGCTGCATTAAACAGGGTATGTACTTGGGGGAGATTTAAAATAAAAAAGGGAAACAAACAATTTTATGTTTTCAACATACATTATGACCATATAGGGCAATTGGCAAGGGAAGAAAGCAGTAAATTAGTACTGTCAAAGATAAAAGAGATCAACAACAATAATCTACCTGTCATTTTTATGGGGGATTTCAACGTAACTCCGGATAACCCCGCATACCTGACAGTAATCCAAAATTCTAATTTAAAAGACAGTAGATTGATATCCAAAATCCCTTCCATTGGAAACCAGGGAACTTTCAATGGCTATATTTGGGACAAGCTACCTGAGGGAATAATTGATCATATTTTTGTCAGTCCGAATATTACAGTTTTAAGGCATGGAATCCTGACGGACAATTACGGGATGAAATATCCTTCTGATCATTTTCCCGTAATGGCAGAAATTTCATGGTAATTTCAAATCCAAAATAGCCTTTTCCTTTGTTCAAAAAACAATGAGATAACCCCAGAGAGATTATTTTTGAACCACCACAGTGACAAAAGGACACAAGAGAAAAAGTCCACACTTTAGAAAAGTTATATAACCACGAAGTGGTTTAACCTTGATTAGCCCCGTATGAAATGCGGGGTTGGAAGTTTAAAATCTAAAATAGAATCCCAACCCTAAAGGGGTTGAACAATTAAAATTGTGTCAAGTAAATTCAGGACGTGACAACTATTTCCGAAATCCGCCTTTCGACATCCACCTATCAAAATCTTGTTTCTTTATTCTTGATTCTCTTGAGTCTAATCTATCCTCTCGCCTCTCGCATCTGGCCTGTTGTCCCTAAAACACAAAACCCCCAGGATATCTCCTGAGGGTCTTAATAATGTGGCGGCGACCTACTCTCCCGGGTGTAACCCCAGTACCATCGGCGCTGCAGGGCTTAACTTCTCTGTTCGGGATGGGAAGAGGTGGGACCCCTGCGCTGGGCCGCCTAATCTTTGAGACTTCTAGATGCGAGATGCGGGACTTTTAGACCCGTTTCACTTCAATCTCTTAATATCTTTGTTCTTTCGATACACGAGTCTTGGCTCTTGTCTCTTGTTTCTTGTTTCTTATTGATATGTCTCGCAGAAAATGCAACAGGGCGACCTGAAGTAAGCTTTCGGGCTATTAGTACTGCTCGGCTTTGTCATTACTGACTTTACACCTGCAGCCTATCAACGTCATCGTCTCTGA